>JBGTGO010000001.1:0-57295 GCA_041746675.1 Pyrinomonadaceae bacterium
GAGATGGTGATGCCGGGTGATAACATTGAGATGAACATTGAGTTGATTGCACCGATTGCGATGGAGAAAGGACTCAGATTCGCGATCAGAGAAGGCGGGCGGACGGTCGGAGCGGGAACCGTTTCCGAAATTATTGAATAGTTTGATAGTAATTGGTTATTGGTGATTAGTAATTAGCTAAAAATCAAAAACCGATTACCAATAACCAATAACCAATTACTAAAAATATGTTGAACGAAAAAATAAGAATCAAGTTAAAAGCATACGACCACCGTGTTTTAGACCAATCAACTCAAGAGATTGTTGACACGGCAAAACGTACGGGAGCAAGAATTGCGGGACCGGTTCCGCTACCAACTGTTAAGAATAAATGGACGGTTTTGCGTTCGCCGCACGTTGATAAAAAATCCCGCGAGCAATTTGAAATCAGAACACATAAGCGTTTGATGGACATCCTTGATCCGACAGCGGAAACAGTTGATGCTTTGATGAGATTGGATTTGCCGGCTGGTGTTGATGTCGAAATTAAAGCATTCGGCACATAACTAACTGATAGATTATAGATGAGTACCAACAGGTGCTTCTCTCAATCAATCGCTCAGACAAATGAATAGAATTTAAATAGTTAAACGCTAGTTGTTAATTCAACTGACGACTGATAAGTGACAAAATAATGATTAACGGAATCATCGGAAAAAAATTAGGAATGACGCAACTCTTTGCTGAAGACGGCACGGTTACACCCGTAACTATTATCAAAGCAGGACCTTGCGTTGTAGTTCAAAAGAAAAGTGCTTCGGGAAATGATGGCTATAACGCCGTTCAACTCGGATTGGTTGAAGATCAACCGATTCGTATGAAGAACGTCAAAAAGCCGATGCGGGGACACTTTGAAAAAACCGGCGGCGGAATTCCACCGACCAGAGTTTTGAAAGAGATTCGTCTTAAAGATGAGCCGGATGTGGAAATCGGCGATCAGGTTAAAGCAGAAATGTTTGCTGACGGCGACAAAATTGATGTGATTGGAACGTCGAAAGGTCGCGGTTTTGCCGGAACGATTAAACGCCATAACTTTAGAAGAGGTCCGATGACTCACGGTTCGATGAATAGAAGAGCCCCTGGTTCAATTGGTCAATCGGCAACACCTTCGAGAGTTTTGAAGGGAACGAAATCATCAGGACATATGGGTAATGCTCGTGTAACCGCTATGAATTTGACGATTGCTAGAGTTGACGCAGAAGAAAATCTGATACTGGTTCGCGGCAGTGTGCCGGGACCGAATGGAAGATTGGTCGTCGTTCAAAGATCGGAAAGAAGTCCCAAAAAATAGTTAAAGTTGGCGGTTGTCGGCGACGATTTGAGAAAAACAAACAACCGCGAACACTAGCTACTGATTAATAACAAACTGAGGTTAAAATATTATGCCTACCTTTAAGGTTCGCAATTTAGAAAATAAGGAAGTCGGCGAAGTCGAATTATCTGAAAAAGTATTTGGTGCTGATTTAAACGAGGGTTTAATTCACGCGGCAGTCAGAAATTACTTGGCAAACGGACGGCAGGGAACGGCAAAAACTAAAACTCGCGGTGATGTTCGCGGTGGTGGTAAGAAGCCTTGGAAGCAAAAGGGAACGGGACGGGCAAGAGTCGCGTCGATACGTTCACCACTCTGGCGTGGCGGTGGTCGAGTCCACGGTCCGGTGCCGAAAGATTGGTCATATAAAATGCCTAAAAAAATGCGTCGTGGTGCTTTGCGTTCAGCTTTATCAGAAAGAATGCGTGAGGGAAACATCATTATTGTTGATGAAATCAAACTCGACGACCATAAAACAAAAGGCTTTATCAAAATAATGAGTAACCTCGAATTGACTGGTAAGAAGAAAGATACGAAAACATTATTTGTTGATTCGCTTGAGAATAATAATTTGATTGTTGGTTCACGTAACGTTCAGAAAACAAAAGTCGTAAACAGTTACGGAGTGAATGTTTACGATCTAATCTGGCACGAGAAAATCGTTCTTTCCAAGATAGCGGTCGAAGAACTAAACGAGTTACTTTCACCACGCGGAAAGAAAACAGTAAAAACGGAGGAGGCGTAATTTAATATGAAAAAAGCATTAACCACTTGGGACGTAATCAAGTCGCCCGTCGTTACAGAAAAATCGGTTCTTTTGAAAGAAGCGACAACCGATGAAGATGCCGGACAAGTTCTGACATTTCGGGTTGATAAGAAAGCCAGTAAGGGCGATATAAGTAAGGCTGTCGAAGAAATTTTTGCGGTGAAGGTCGATAAAGTCCGTACGATAAGTTATAAAGGTAAAATGAAACGTCAGGGACGATTTGAAGGTCGTCGGGCAGCTTGGAAGAAAGCTTACGTAACTTTGAAAACCGGTGAGCCACAAGTAGATTACGCAGAAGCAATTTAAGAAATTTTAGATTTACGATTGAAAAAGCATTTATAAATCTAAGATAGTTGAAAAGTGAAAAGGACGACAACAATTTGTGAAGAAATAAAGTCGCAAATCGTAAGTCGAAAATTAAGAAATGGCAATTAAAAAAGTAAAACCAACGTCGCCGTCAAGACGCTATCAGACATTTTTGGTACGGGAGCAACTTACAAAAGGTGCGAAGCCTGAGAAATCGCTTTTAGAACCCAACAAGAGAACTGCGGGGCGTAACAATGACGGAAGAATTACAGTTCGTCGCCGCGGCGGTGGTCACAAACGAAACTACAGAATTATTGATTTTAAACGCGATAAAATAGGTGTTCCGGGTAAAGTTCAGCAAATCGAATATGATCCGAATCGTTCGTCACATATTGCTTTAATCGCATATCTAGATGGTGAAAAGAGATATATTCTCGCACCCGTCGGAATGGAAGTCGGGCAGATGGTAGTAAGTGGAGCGGAAGCGGACATTTTGCCGGGAAACACTTTACCATTATTGAATATTCCGCTTGGAACTGAGGTTCACAACATCGAAATGCGTCCGGGCAAAGGTGGACAGCTTGTTCGTTCAGCCGGTGGTTTTGCTCAAGTTCTGGCGAAAGAAGGTAAATACGCACAGTTGAAAATGCCTTCGGGCGAAGTTCGCCGAATCCCGGTTGTCTGTATGGCAACGGTCGGAATGGTTGGAAATCGTGAACACGAAAATGTTTCGCTCGGTAAAGCGGGACGAAGCCGTTGGTTAGGTCGCCGTCCGAAAGTTCGCGGTGTGGCGATGAATCCGGTAGATCACCCGCACGGTGGTGGTGAAGGAAAAACTTCGGGTGGTCGTAATCCGGTAACGCCCTGGGGACAACCGACACGAGGATATAAAACGCGTAAAAACAAACGAACCGACAATATGATCGTTCGTGATAGAAGAAGAAAATAAAATTATGCCACGTTCAATTAAAAAAGGATTTTTTATGGACTTAAGTGTTCAGAAAATCTTAAAAAAAATCGAAGAAGGCGGCAAAAAGCCGCAAGCAATCAAGACTTGGTCGCGTCGTTCGACAATTTCGCC
Source organism: Pyrinomonadaceae bacterium (assembly GCA_041746675.1). Classification (GTDB taxonomy): domain Bacteria; phylum Acidobacteriota; class Blastocatellia; order Pyrinomonadales; family Pyrinomonadaceae; genus Aridibacter. The sequence continues at coordinate 3,505 of JBGTGO010000001.1, forward strand.
CGATATGGTTGGTTTGACATTTGCCGTTCATAATGGCAAAAGACATATTCCGGTTTACATCACGGAAAATATGGTCGGACACAAACTTGGTGAGTTTTCGCCAACGAGAACCTTCAAAGGTCACGCGGGAACCAAAGCGGAGAAAATGGCGAAAAGGAAATAGTCGCTTATACGTTTTACGCAATTCGTAATACGTGAAGAATAAAATAACGGATTACGTACGACGGATTACGTAAAGCGAGTAAAAGAATATGGAAGCAGTAGCAAAAGCAAAATATCAAAAAGGTTCACCGCAGAAGGCAAGACTTGTAATTGATCTTGTTCGCGGAAAGAATGTTTCGCAGGCATTGGCAATTCTCAAATTTACCAATAAACGTGCAGCGGGTCCGATTGCAAAATGTTTGAATTCAGCAATCGCCAATGCAACATATAGAGCCGAGCAGGACAATATCGCTATTGACCCCGATGATCTATGGATCAAGCGTTGTTTTGTGGACATCGGACCGACGAAAAACCGTCGCCGTCTGCGTCCCGCTCCGCAGGGTCGGGCTTATTTTGAAAGACGACATTTTTGTCATATTACGATTGAAGTTTCGAGCGAACCCGTGCCGGAAGTTGAAGAAAAAACCTACGAGAAACGCGGCAAGAAGGTTATGGCGAAAATATCCGGTGGAGATTCAAACAAAACTCATCGGGACACGAAAGCCGATAAAGTTAAAATAACCGGCAGTATTAATGATGCTAAATCGGAAACTGAAAAGTCTGATGAAGAAGTAACCAAGCAGGAAACTCTGATGACGGAGGATAATGCTCCTAAGAAAGATAAAAAGACAAGTGCTGAAACAAAGGAAACCGTAAAAGAGCAACAAGCGGACGCTAAATCTGAAGACAAAAAAGAAGATAAAGCCGAAGTAAATAAAGTGGAAGAAAAAGCTCAGAATAATGATCTAAGTGCGGCGGTTAATCCTGAAACAAGCAAAGAGCCAATAGATACGGTCGTTCCTCCAAATAAACCTTTGGCGGCACAAACCGATGAAGAAAAAACGGGAACGGATGAAGCGGCGGATCGTCAGATTGACGAAAACGAGCAAATGGAAAAATTATAGTTTTTAGACTAAAAGAGAAATTTTATGGGACAGAAAGTACATCCATACGGATTCAGAGTCGGATATAACAAAGATTGGCATTCACACTGGTTTGCTAAAAATGAATTTGCCGAGTATTTGGCAGAAGATTTGAGTCTGAAACGTGATTTGAAAAAGCGTTTCGCAGGTGCCGGAGTTTCGCACATTGATGTCGAACGTGCCGCCAATCGATTAAAGATTATCATCTATACGGCTCGTCCGGGAATCATTATTGGTCGCAAAGGTTCGGAGATCGAGAAATTAAAAGAGGATTTGTCGAACGAAACAGGACGTGAAGTGATTGTTTCAATTCAGGAAATTCGTCGCCCAGAGTTAAATGCACAGTTACAGGCTGAGAAAATCGCCTATCAACTCGAAAAGCGGATCGCTTTTCGACGTGCGATGAAGAAGACGATGGAAGAATCGCTTCGGATGGGAGCGGAAGGCATTAAAGTTATGATGTCAGGTCGTTTGAACGGTGCGGAAATTGCTCGAACGGAATGGTCTTTACAAGGTCAGTTACCGCTTCACACACTACGTGCTGACATTGATTACGGTTTGGCAGAAGCACATACGACGATGGGAATTATCGGTGTGAAATGTTGGATTTATCGTGGCGAGATTCTTGATCCCGATGCAAATATGGCTCGTGGAACAACAACCGATCCGATCAAAGAACCGAAAATCAAAGACGGCGGACGCGGTGGACGCGGCAGAGGTCGCCGAAATGATCGGAATGACCGGAATGATCGAAATAACAGAAGATAAGAAAGCAGAAAGTAAAGCTTAAAAAGTTTACATTATTTAATTGAGGTAAATCGCTATGTTGATGCCGAAAATGGTAAAATTCCGAAAAATGCAGAAAGGTCGTATGAGAGGAAAGGCTCATAAAGGCGACAAATTGAACTTCGGAGACTTTGGACTCAAAACTTTAGATCCCGGATATATTACGGACCGCCAGATTGAAGCGGCTCGAATTGCAATGACTCGCCACGTTAAACGTGGTGGAAAAATCTGGATTCGGATGTTTCCCGACAAACCGATTACAAAAAAACCGGCTGAAACCCGGATGGGTAAAGGTAAAGGAGCTCCCGATCATTGGGTTGCAGTAGTTCGTCCGGGAAGAATTTTGTATGAAATTCAGGGCGTTGAAGAAAGTTTAGCACGCGAGGCTTTTGAACTTGCGGCACAAAAACTTCCGGTGAAAACAAAGTTCGTAACCCGTGCTGATCTTGAGGGAGGAATTGTTTAAAAATGAAAAGAAAAGATGAATTAGAACATCTCCATGAGATGGATACGGAAGCATTAAATGATCAGGCTGATGAATTAAAGGAATCACTTTTTCGCTTAAAGTTTAGAAAATCTTTGGGTGTCGGTGAAGTCGTTGCCGACATAAGACGCGAAAAAAGAACTTTAGCAAGAGTCTACACGATTATAAGACAAAGAGAATTGAAAGCCAAAGATTCGGTATCAACGGAAAAGGCGAATGCTTAGTTATAAGGTGAGAATAATAAAATAATGGCAAAGAAGAAAGAAGAAACAGTTGAAGAAGAAACTGATGTTGTCGCGGCAGAGTCGGCAGAAAAAGAATCAGACGAAAAGGCTGAAAAGGTTACCAAGACACAAGAATCCAAAGGTGAAGATTCTAATGATAAAGAAGCAAAGGCTGAACCTGAAGATAATGCTTCGTTAATCGATTCAGTAGTTGACGCAGTCAGCAGTGCGGCTGAAGTCGTCGCCGAAACTGCAAGTGATGTTGCCAATGCCGTGACAGAAACTGCAAGTGATGTGGTTAATGCAATTACGGGAAGCAATAATACCGAAGATGAAGAGAAAACAGGTAAGAAACGGGCTGAAAAAGTCGGAATCGTTTTCTCCGACAAAATGACCAAAACCGTTGTTGTTCGTGTCAATCGAATGGTTAAGCATCAGCTTTACCACAAATATATGAAACGGCGTAAGAAGTTTATGGCACACGACGAAATGGGAGCGGCAGTCGGCGACCGTGTGAGAATTCAGGAAACCAGACCGATGTCGGCACGCAAGCGTTGGCGTGTCATCGAGATTATTCAAAAAGCAGAGAAGTAGCATTACGTTATTCGTCTGACGTAATACGCAAAAAACGAATTACGAATTACGAATTACGAATTACGGAGTGAAAAGTTATGATTCAGATGCAGACAGCCTTAGCAGTTGCGGACAACTCAGGGGCTAAAAAAGTTGTAATGATTATGCCGATTGGCGGTTCGACACCGAAAATTGCGTCCATCGGAGATCGCATTAAAGTCACGGTGAAGGAAGCGACACCGGATGGAACGGTTAAAAAAGGAACCGTGCAGGATGCAGTTATCGTCAGAACCCGCAAGGAAGTTCGTCGCAAAGACGGAACATATATTCGTTTCGATGAAAATGCGGCGGTTTTGATTAAAGAAGACGGTTCGCCTATCGGAACACGGGTTTTTGGTCCGGTTGCCAGAGAATTACGCGAGAAAAGTTATATGAAAATCGTTTCGCTCGCACCGGAGGTTATTTAAGACAATGAGAAAAGAGAAGAAGTTAGGTGTAATTAAAGCAAAGATCAAACGCGGCGATGTAGTGGTTTTTGTCAGCGGCAAAGAATATAACCGTTACCAAAAATCCAAAGAAGGCAAAGTTGAGCGTATTCCGTATGAAGGGAAAGTCATTGCAGTCAATCCGAAAACCAGAAAAGTTAAGGTTGACGGAGCGATGATCGTCAAGAAACATCGCAAAGCAAATCCGCAGATGAACGTTCAAGGCGGAATCATCAAGCAGGAAGCGTGGGTTGATATATCAAATATTGCACTGATTGATCCAAAAACAGGCAAGCCGACTCGTGTCAAACTCGAAGTTCGGGACGGTGAAAAAGTTCGCGTCGCAAGAAGCGGCGAAATAATTCCGAGTCCGAAGCCGTTTGTCCGAGTTGAGAAAACTGTCCACGGCGACGATGTTGATGTATCGGATGAGCCGGAATTGGTCAAGGAAAAAGTTCGCGGCAGCGTCGTCGAAGGCAAAGTTAATGTTGAAGACGAAGAAACACCGAAAAAGAAAAAATCTAAGAAAGCCGACAAAAAAGCTGACAAGAAAAAAGCTGACAAATCGGAAGAAGAATAGAGAGTTTGAAAATTTGGTAACGTTTGATTAAATTACAGGCGAGTCCCAAATTAAATAATGAGGAGAAACTCTAAAGAAAATGGCAAGATTAAGAGAAAGATATAACGAAGAAATCGCTCCGGCACTAGCTAAGGAATTCGATCTTAAAAACAAGATGGCAATTCCTAAGTTGGAAAAGATTACGATCAATATGGGAATGGGTGAAGCGATCAGCAATTCAAAAGTCTTGGATAATGCAATCGAAGAACTGAAAACGATAACCGGTCAACAACCGGTTGTAACGAAGGCAAAGAAATCAATCGCATCATTTAAGCTGCGTGAAGGAATGCGTATCGGAACGATGGTCACATTACGCGGCGAACGAATGTATGAATTTCTCGACAGATTAATCTCGGTTGCTCTGCCGCGTGTTCGTGATTTTCGCGGAATTTCGCCAAAATCATTTGACGGACGTGGAAATTATACACTTGGCATCAAAGAACAACTGATTTTCCCGGAAATTGATTTTAACAACGTTGATAAAACCCGCGGGATGAATATCTCGATTGTAACAACGGCAGAAAATGACGAGCAGGGTCGTTCACTTCTAAAATTGATGGGAATGCCTTTTCGTAAAAACTAAGAGAGTAAAAAGTTATGGCTAAAATAAGCAAGATTGTAAAAAACGAAAAACGCAAAAAAATGGTTGCGAAATATGCTGATAAAAGATTGGCGTTGAAGAAAATTATCAACAATCCTGAGTCAGCACCTGAACAAATTGACGAAGCAATTATGAAATTGCAGAAGTTTCCGAGAGATGCCAGCCCGATTCGTGTGAAGAACCGTTGTTCACAGACAGGTCGTCCACGCGGTTACCTGCGTAAGTTTGGTATTTCCAGAGTCGCCTTACGGGAATTGGCTTTGCAGGGACAAATTCCCGGAGTCGTTAAATCGAGTTGGTAAATTAGATTTTAGATTTTAGGTTTTAGATTTTGGTATCGGATATAAGTTAAAGTTTATTTCAAGATCCGCAATCGAAAATTTAAAATTTTTACGGAGTAAAAGAAGAATGACAGACCCAATCGCAGATATGCTGACACGCATCAGAAACGCTATTATGGCGAATCATCAGCGTGTGGACATTCCAGGTTCAAAACTAAAAGTAGAACTCGCACGAATTCTCAAAGAAGAAGGTTATATCAATAGTTATGTAACCAAAGGTGAAAAACCTAAGTTCACGATTCGAGTGTTCTTACGCTACGACGCGAAAGGAACATCTTCGATCACGCATCTTTCGAGAGTTTCGCGTCCGGGTAGAAGAGTCTATATCGGAGCATCAAGAGTGCCGAGAGTTTTAGGCGGCTACGGCGTTAATATCATTTCAACATCGAGAGGTTTGATGAGCGGAAAACAGGCTCGTCAAGAAAATATCGGCGGCGAAATTTTGGCAAATATATATTAATTCGTAATTAGTTGTCGGTGGTAAGTTGACTTAGAAAAACAACGAACAAAAGAGAACGAATAACGAACAAAGGACAAATAGTTATGTCACGTATTGGAAAACAACCGATTGATATTCCTTCGGGAGTAACGGTTACAATCAAAGAAAATGAATTGGAAGTAAAAGGACCGAAAGGTACTTTAACCGCACCTATCCACGAAGGAATCGAATTTAAACAGGAAGATGGTGTTTTGACGGCAGAACGAAAAAACGATTCGTATTCGGCAATGCACGGTTTGGTAAGAGCTTTGGCAAATAACGCCGTAGTCGGTGTAACCGAGGGTTTTTCGCAGCAGATGGATGTTGTTGGAGTCGGTTACAAAGCCGACATTCAGGGTAACAAACTCGTTTTTGCACTTGGATATTCACATCCGGTCGAATATCCTCTGCCCGATGGAATTACTGTAACAGCAGAGAGATTACCGACGAAAAATGATATTCAGCAGTATCAGACAACGCTTACGCTGAGTGGTGCGGACAAGCAAAAGCTCGGACAAGTCGCTGCTGAACTTCACCGCTTGAGAAAACCCGATGCTTATAAAGGCAAAGGCATCCGTTATGCAGACAGAAGGTATAAACTGAAGCAAGGTAAAACCGCAGCATAATTAAATTCAAGATTTAAAATTTAATATATAAGGCTGGAAAAAAAATAGCCGATTTAGAAAATTACAGTTATGGCAAACACAAGCAGAGCAGATATTCGACGCAAGATTCACGGTCGTATTCGCAAAAAAGTACAGGGAACATCGGAGCGTCCACGTTTGGCGGTGTTTCGTAGCGTCAAACATATTTATGTTCAGATCATTGACGACGTAAAGAGTGTAACGTTAGCGGCAGCTTCAACGAATGAAGGTGAATTTAAAGGTAAACCGGGCGGAAATATCGAGGCGGCGGCGGCAATCGGTAAATTGATTGCGGAACGTGCAGCCGAGAAAGGAATTGATCAAGTGGTTTATGACCGCGGCGGCTACGTCTATCACGGGCGTGTGAAATCATTGATTGATGCTTCACGCGAAGCCGGTTTGAACAAAAACGGTACAGACGATTCTAAAGCGGAAAAAATTAACAAAGCCGACAATGTGGAAGATGAGCTGAAGATTGAGCAAAAAGGTAATAAAACTGTTCAAGAGAAAGAAGTTGAAGAAGCGGCTGATGCTCAAATGAATGAAAAGGCTGGAGAGGAAGAATAGAAGAAGAAAGTAATGAATAATAATCAAAGAATTTCACCAAATGGTTTGATCTTAAAAGAGTTTTTGATCTCGATAAATCGCGTTACCAAAGTTGTTAAGGGCGGTAAAAATATGTCTTTTGCGGCATTGATGATAGTCGGCGATGAAAATGGTCACGTTGGATTCGGTACAGGAAAAGCTAAGGAAGTTCCCGCCGCAATTAAAAAAGCCATCGAAGCGGCTAAAAGCAGCTTGATCAAGGTAACTCTGATTGAAGATACCGTCCCGCATGAATTGGTCGGCAGATACGGTGCCGGAAAAGTTTTGATAAAGCCCGCCAAAGAAGGAACGGGAGTAATTGCCGGTGGTGCGGTTCGCTCGGTCATGCAGGCGGTCGGAGTGCATAACGTCCGAACGAAGATTTTGGGTTCGACCAACCCGCACAATGTTATCCGGGCGACCTTTGATGGCTTGACGCGGATGAAAGACCCGATGGAAGTTGCGAGACTTCGCGGCAAGCAGGTAGAAGATTTGATGTAGTTTAATTTAAGTCTTTGTTTTTAGTAGAGAAATTTGGTTTTGGTAGTTAGACAAAAACCTGAAATCAAAGACTGCACAAAGTGATAAAATGGCAAAAGAAACAGAAGAAAAGAAAGAGAGTAATGGAGCGAAGATAAAAATCCAATACTATAAAAGCACCATCGGCTATTCTAAGAAACAGAAAGCGATGGTCAAGGGGTTAGGTTTTACAAAACTCAATCAAACCAGAGAAAAACCCGATAATCCGGCGATGCGTGGAGTTGTTAACAAGATTCCGCATATTTTAAGAATAGTAGAAGATTAGGGAAGCGTCATAAATCTTGTGTCCTTTGTTTTTTAACCAAGTAAATTCAGGTTTGAAATCGCAAAGGACATTTCGGCGATAGCATCGAGAAGCAAATGACGCAAAACAAAGGATAAATGATATGGCATTAGCACTAAACAATTTGCGTCCGCCGGACGGTTCGACGCACAAGAAAAAACGTAGAGGTCGCGGACCGGGTTCGGGCAACGGCAAAACGGGTGGTCGCGGACATAAAGGGCAGAAGTCACGTTCGGGTTATTCCAGACGAGCGGGTTTTGAGGGTGGACAGATGCCGCTTCAAAGACGTTTGCCAAAGCGTGGATTTACGAATATTTTTAAGAAGGAATGGATCGAGGTTCGACTTTCAACACTGGAAGAAAACTTTAATGAAGGCGATGAGATTACTCAGGGTGCTTTACTCGAACGTGGTTTAATTAAGAAAGCGAAGCACGATTTGGTTATTCTGGGAAACGGCGATATTAGTAAGAAATTGAATATCTCCGCACATCGTTTCACAAAATCTGCCAAAGAAAAAATTGAAAATGCGGGTGGAGTTGCGAATTTAATCGATAAGTACGCAAATAGCGAAAAGGCGGAAACTAAAGAAATAAAGAAGGCATCAAAAACGAGTAAGAAGCCGTCAGAAGATAAAAGCGAAGAACAAAAAGTATAACAAACCACTAGAAATCGTTAGGTTTATAGCGAACTGCACATTGCTCTTGCTCTTCTACACTTTGGCTTTTAAATAAAATGAAAGTTTTGTAATTTGTTTCAGACAGGCTTTTAAAATTGATTTGTAGTAGAATAATTATCTGTTCGCAATCAGTCTAAACATAAATCATCAGCTAGAGTTATTTTAAGTTATGGATAAGTTTATTGCCGCAATTCAAAATGTTTTCAAAGTTCCAGAATTGAGAAAACGTCTTCTTTTTACTTTTGCACTTTTAGCAATCTACCGTCTAGGGGCTCATGTTACTGCTCCAGGTGTAAATGCCGACAAACTTGCACAAGTTTGGAAGGACGGAAATTTCAGCAATTCGTTGCTGGGCATTCTTGATATTTTTTCGGGTGGAAATTTCCAGACAATTTCTGTGTTAGCACTTGGTGTGATGCCGTATATTACCGCGTCAATCATTATGCAATTGATGCCGGTTCTGTACCCCGAACTAAAAAAAATTCAAGAAGAGGGCGAGGTCGGGCGGCAGAAAATGAATCAGTGGACGCGATATTTAACCGTCATATTATGTGCGGTTCAGTCATTTTTTATCGCAACATTTTTGCAAAGCCAGGGAGTTATCGATAGTACTTGGTCTATGTCAATTCTGACAGTAGTGACGCTAACGACCGGAACTATCTTCGTAATGTGGCTGGGTGAGCAAATTACGGAACGCGGCATTGGAAACGGAATCTCGCTAATAATTTTCGCGGGAATTTTGATAAGTATGCCGAATGCTCTTAAACAAATTATAGCCAAAGTCGGACAGGGTGATGCGATCCAAACGTTGGGAGTTATTTTCTTAGTTGGTGTTTTGATAGCTTTGACGGCATTGATTGTTTATATGGAATCGGCACGCCGCAAAATCTCGATAAGTTATGCCAGTCGTCGTGTCGGAAATCAGGTCTTTCAGGGACAAGATACGAGTTTGCCGCTCAAGTTTAATATGGGTGGTGTTATTCCGATTATTTTTGCTTCATCCGTTTTGGCAATGCCGCAAACATTGTTCTCGGCAATTCCGGCTGATATGACCAACCCAAATTCATTTTGGACAAAGGTAGTTACATTCTTTGCACAGTTTGGCGGAAGTGACCCGTATTACAACATAGTCTTTATCGGCTTAATCGTACTATTTACGTTTTTCTATATCACGATTATTTTCAACACGGATGAAGTTGCTGACAATCTCAGAAAACACGGTGGATTTATCCCGGGAATACGTCCTGGAGCACCGACGGCAGATTATTTGAACACGGTAATGACCCGTTTGACGACAATCGGTGCGGTTTATTTGGCACTCATCGTATTTATCCCGCAAGTTTTATTAAGCGGATTCAATGTCGGACGTTTGCCATTTATTGGTGAAAATTTAGACAGATTCTTTACGGCAACTCCGGGACTTGGTTGGGTCACAACCGGATTGGGCTATCAATTCTTTTTCGGTGGTGCGTCACTTCTGATTATCGTCGCGGTAGCAATGGATACGGTCGCTCAGATCGAAGCTCAACTGGTGATGCGAAATTATGAAGGTTTTATGGGAGCGGGTTCACAACTACGTGGTCGCCGAAATTAAAATCTATAGATAGTAAATTGTGTTTGGAAGAATCAATTTACTATCTAATATTTTCTATATATGTCAAAGATTATCGTTTTAATAGGAGCTCCGGGAGCAGGAAAGGGGACACAAGCTAGACTTTTGCAGACTCGTATGAATATTCCGCAAATTTCAACCGGGGACATTTTTCGTGAGATGAAGAATGCCGATACTCCATTGGCGAGAGATTTACAGCAGATTCTTGCTTCAGGTAAATTGGTTTCCGACAAAATTACTTACGAAGTCGTTAAGCAAAGGACTTCTCGTGGCGACTGTCAGGGAACGTTCATCTTGGATGGGTTCCCAAGAACTCCAACTCAAGCCGGTATGCTTGAAGAATTATCAGCTGAGCAAAATAAACTGATTCAGGCAATATTGATTGATGTCCCGTTTAATAAACTTGAAGAAAGATTGGTTGGGCGGCGAAGTTGTACTGAATGCGGAGAAATTTATAATTTATTGTTTAAACCGCCGCAAAATCACGGCTTTTGTGATTTTCATGCCGAAGCACCTTTGAAACATCGAGTAGATGATACGGCTGAAAAAGTAAAAGTAAGACTTAACACCTATGAGGAGAACACGAAACCTCTGCTTGAGTATTACGAGGAGTCGGGACGCTTACAAAAAATTGACGGGACACGTACACCTGAAGAGATTTATAGGGAGTTGGAAAGTTTGGTTGCTGTAAGTAATGTTGCCGCATAATTTCGGTAAATCATTAGCTTGTTAAAATGTTCAAAATATATATGCCAGTAGCAGGCTGAAGTTTAATGAATCTTTTTAAACAAAAGTTATTACCCGATATCTTATATAATATACTAACTTTGAGTTGTGTAAGATTTTGAGTAATTCGACATTAAGCACAACATTCAAGAAATATGTCCAACTCTTATTAGGGAAAAGTATGATTATTGCAAAAACGCAAAAAGATTTGGAAAAAATGCGTGAAGTTGGTGAATTGATCGCTACGGTCAGGGAAACTCTCCGCGGAATGATCAAACCGGGCATTACGACTTTGGAATTGAATGAAACTGCTGAAAAAATGATGCGGGACGCGGGTGCAATTCCAACTTTTATCGGCTATGCACCGCACAATATGCCGCCGTTTCCATTTGCGATTTGTGCCTCAGTCAATGAACAGGTTGTTCACGGATTCTCGACTGACATTCCGTTAAACGAAGGTGATATTATTTCGATGGATATGGCTTGTACGCTTAGTGGTTTTGTTGGTGATACGGCAACAACTGTTCCGGTCGGAAAAGTCGATGATGAAACTGCACAACTTATCAAAGTTACGGCAGAATGTTTGGATTTAGCCATTGCTGAATGCGTGCCGGGCAGACGGCTTGGTGATCTTGGTGCGGCGGTACAAGAACATGCTGAAAAATACGGTTACGGAATCGTCAAAGATTACACTGGACACGGCATCGGACGAAATATGCACGAGGCACCGCAGATTCCGAATTACGGTAGACGCGGCACGAAAGAGAAAATTAGGGCGGGTTTTGTTTTTGCGATCGAGCCGATGCTGACATTAGGATCAGAAGAAACGGAAACTTTGGATGACGGTTGGACGGTTGTAACGGCAGACAGAAAATACGCTGCTCATAGCGAACACACAGTTGCTGTAACTAAAGAAGGTCCTGAAATTTTAACGCTGACTAAAGAGCAAAAACAACAACTAAATCAGACAAAAGCAGAAACCGTTACAGCTTAGCTTGATAAACGACACGAAAAACGCTAACATTAACGGTTTGCCCAACTAATTGATAAGTTGGGTTACAAATTATGTCAAAAGAAGAAGCAATAGAAGTAACGGCGACCGTGGTAGATACTTTGCCGAATGCACTTTTCAAGGTCAAGTTGGATGACAACAAAGACCACCAAGTGCTGGCACATATCTCCGGCAAGATGCGTAAACATTTTATTAGGATTTTACCCGGCGATAGGGTTTTGGTGGAACTTTCACCATACGATTTAAGTCGCGGACGTATTACATATCGTTACAAATAGATGCAATTTTTACAGGTTGCAAAGTGTCAGAGTTAGGAGAAATTATAATGAAAGTTCGTCCTTCAGTGAAGAAGATGTGTGCTAAGTGCAAAGTTATTCATAGGAAAGGAGTTGTGCGTGTGATTTGCGAAAATCCAAAGCATAAACAAAGACAAGGATAAATAAATTTAAGATTTTGGATTTTGGATTTTAGATTTTCTACATAGACAATCTTAGATCTTAAGTGTCAAATTTTGAATTCTGGAGAAAATATGGCTCGTGTTGCAGGTGTTGATTTACCACCACAAAAAAGATCTCAAATCGGTTTAACTTATATTTTCGGTGTCGGAAAATCCCGTGCGACGAGAATTTTGGAAGAAGCGGATGTTGATATCCATACCAAAATCAAAGATTTGGATGAAGATCAACTAGCACGGATTCGTGCGATTATTGATGAGCAGGGACTCGTCGAAGGTGATTTGCGGAAACAACGCCAGATGGACATTAAGCGTTTGATGGATATCGGTTGTTATCGTGGTCTGCGGCATCGTCGCGGTTTGCCCGTTCGTGGACAACGCACTAGTACTAATGCCCGCACAAGAAAGGGTCCGAAGAAAGCCGCAGTTGCTAAGAAGAAAGCACCGGGTAAGAAATAATTTACGATTTTAGACCATTTTGTTGGAGCGAAATCGCAACAAATGAAAATCTAAAATCTAAAGTCTAAACAAATATGGCAAAAGCAAAAGGCAAAAAAAAAGTCTATAAAAAGAAAGAGAAAAAGAATATTCCGGTCGGGATAATTTTTATTAAGGCAACTTTTAACAATACTTTGATTTCCGTTACGGATCCGAATGGTAACTTAGTTGCTCAATCATCATCAGGAGCAAAAGGCTTCAGGGGTTCGCGTAAGGGAACCCCATTTGCAGCACAGCAGGCTGCGGTTGATGTCGGACGCAAAGCAATGGAAGTCGGGATGCGTGAAGTTGAGGTTCGCGTCAAAGGACCGGGCGGTGGACGAGAATCAGCGATTCGTGCGATCAATAATGTCGGTATTCGTGTAAGATCAATTCGTGATACGACACCAATTCCGCATAACGGTTGCCGACCACCGAAACGCAGAAGAGTCTGAGAATCAGCAATAATCAATTTGCAATTGGATTTTGTTGATATTTTTGGAATCAAACAAATTAATAAACATAAAAAGGAAGAAAGGCAAATCGAAAATATTTGCTTGTAAACTTTTCCAGAGTAAAAGAGTAACTTCGAAGTTAGATCAAACTGTAAGATTGGACAAAATCCAAAATTTGAGGCTGATATTCTGAAGTACTTTGCTTGGAGGCAAGGAAAATAAATGGCTAGATATAGAGATGCGGTGTGCCGTCTGTGCCGTCGCGAAGGTGGAAAATTATTTTTAAAGGGCGACCGTTGTTACAAACCGTCCTGTGCAATCGAAAAACGCGGAACACAACCGCCGGGGCAACACGGACCTACCGCAAGACGTAGAGTTTTGCAAGGTTACGGTGAACAACTTCGTGAGAAGCAGAAAGTAAAAAGAATTTACTTTGTCCTTGAGAAGCAATTTCGTAATTACTTCAAAAAGGCATCACGTCAAAAAGGTATTACTGGTGAGAATCTTCTGTTTATACTTGAGAGAAGGCTGGACAACGTTGTGTATCGGTCAGGTTTTTCAACCTCTCGTCCGCAGGCACGACAACTTGTCAACCACGGTCACATCGAAGTCAACGGCAAAAAGGTCGATATTGCATCTTTTCAGATTAAAATCGGTGACATTGTAACAATTCGTGACAACAGCCGCAAAAACGCACATATAGAAGGTGCTTGGCAAACGGCTGTTGGACGTGGTCGTCCGGCTTGGATTATGGCAAATGATGCCGCCGTGAGTGCAACTATTACGGAATTGCCGAAGCGTGAAGACATTGACGCAAATATCAACGAGCAGTTGATCGTTGAACTTTACAGTAAGTAATAATTGATCCGCAAACAGAATATCTTCGGTCGCAACACTTGAAAATATTCTGTTTGCCGGACGCTTTCGGTTTTTAAAGAGACAATTTTTCATCCATAAAAATATGACACAGAACAATCATTGGACAAATTTTCAGATTCCAACCCGCTTAAATGTTGAATCAGAGACATTAACTGACAGATACGGTAAATTTTTTGCACAGCCTTTCGAACGAGGTTTTGGAACAACGGTCGGTAATTCGATCAGACGTGCATTGCTCTCTTCAATCGAAGGTGCGGCAGTTACAGCAGTAAAAATAGAGGGGGTCGAGCACGAGTTTTCATCAATCAAAGGTGCGACCGAAGATGCAACTGATGTCATTCTGAATTTAAAGCAAATTCCTTTCAAGTTACACGGAAATGATGTTAAGACGCTATCAATCAGCAAATCGGGTGAAGGATTTATTACAAGTAAGGACATTGAGGCGGATGGCGACGTTGAAGTATTAGCCGATGACGTGCATATTGCAACTTTGAGTAAAGGTGGAGAATTGAATGTTGAGATGCGTCTTAAAAAAGGACGTGGATATGTTTCGGCTGAATTTAACAATGATGATGATCTTTCATTAGGTTACATTCCGATTGACTCGGTTCACACACCAATCAAAAAAGTTAATTATACGGTTGAGCAGACACGGCAAGGCTCTAATACCGAATACGATAAACTGACCATTGAAGTTTGGACGGACGGTTCGGTAAAGCCTGATGATTCAATCGGTTTGGCGGCAAAATTGGTTAAAGACCATATGTCGATTTTTATCAACTTTGAGGAAGATGACGAAGAGTTTAAAACAGAGGAAATCCAGCGTCAACCGCTTGTGCGGGATGATATGCTTGATCGCTCAGTAGATGAACTTGAACTTTCGGTTCGTTCATACAATTGTCTGAAAAACGCCGATGTCAGAACGATTCGTGATCTTATTCGTCGAAGTGAAAAGGATATGTTGGGAACGAAGAATTTCGGCAAAAAATCGCTGAATGAAATTAAAGATTTACTTCACGGAATGGGACTCGATTTCGGAATGGATTTCGATGAGGACGGAAATCCGATTCCTGGTTCAGGCGGAAGAGGTTTATAAATTAATTATTCGTTGATTGTAACTTATTACAAGAAAAAACAATCAACAATGAACAATCAACAAAATTATGCGACATTTAAAAGCACATCGTAAATTAAACAGAACAACAGCACACCGGAAGGCGATGCTCAGAAATATGGCGACTTCTTTGATAAACGCCGACAACGAATACATCGTTACAACTATTCAGAAAGCTAAAGAACTTCGTCCTTTCGTCGAAAAAGTAATAACCTTAGCCTGCAAAGCACAAAAACTCGAAGGCGATGATGCGGTTGCGAAAAATGTTCATCTGCGTCGGAAAGCAGCGACATATTTCTTTGCCGGAAACCGAAACTTCAAACGTGAGCAAAGTCGTTTCGGTAGTCAACTTCGCGGCGAGATCGAAAGAACCGCAGGGTTAAAAGCAATGCAGAGATTGTTCGGTGAACTTGGTGAACGCTACCAGGATCGTCCCGGTGGTTACACCCGAATAGTCAGAATCGGCGGTCGCCGGAAAGGTGATAATGCAGAAATGGCAGTAATCGAACTGGTTGACAATCCGCGTGAACGAGCGGCTGGCTAAAATTTATTTTGGGGTACACGAGAAGATGGCTGAATCAACTGTTAAAGAAGAAAAAAAGGGTAATGGCGGCGGCAGTGACAAGAAAAGCAAGATTATAAAACCTTCCTTGAATATGAAGGAATTGCGTGAACTTGCGGACTTGGTTGACGCACATGGCTTTACGGATTTTGAATTCGAGAACGAAAAAATTCGGGTCCGTCTGAGCAAAAATCTGATTGCTCCGACTGCTCCGCAAACTTCTCGAACTGCCGCACCGACCACTGCAGGAATTCAGGAAAGTACAGATATTTCGTCTGATATTGATAATGATGAAGCGGATGATGGTTTGTATCAGATTACTTCGCCGATTGTCGGAACATTCTACCGTTCGCCCGCACCGGACAAACCAGCTTACATTAAAGAAGGTGATAGTGTGTCCGGTGATACGGTCGTGTGTATTGTCGAAGCAATGAAACTAATGAACGAAATTCAAGCGGAAACGTCTGGTGAAATCGTCAAAGTTTACGTTGAGGATGCACAACCCGTCGAATACGGTCAGCCATTGTTCGGTGTCAGAAAATAGTTTTATGTCAAAGTTTTAAACTCAAGAGTTGAATATTTGTTATGTAATTTCCGAGTTTCGGACTTTGAACTTCAAGTTATAACCTTCGGGTCTTTAAATGAAAGAACGTGAAATTAAAAAAATCCTGATCGCTAATCGTGGTGAGATTGCGTGTCGCATAATGTGGACATGTAAGGAAATGGGAATTCGGACGGTTGCCGTTCATTCGGAAGCGGATCGGGATGCTCTGCATGTACGATTCGCCGATGAAGCGATTTGTATCGGTCCGGCGAGTTCAACAGAAAGTTATTTAAATATTCCCGCAATCATAAGTGCGGCAGAAATTACGAACGTTGACGCGATTCATCCGGGTTATGGTTTTTTGGCGGAATCGGCGACATTCGCTAAAATTTGCGAAGAATGCAATATAAAATTTATTGGACCGAATGCCGAAATTATTAAAATGATGGGCGATAAGGTCGAAGCCCGCCGAACGATGCAAGCCGCCGGAGTTCCGATTTTGCCGGGAAGTCCCGATCCGATAGAAAGTCCTGAAGAAGCATTAAAAATTGCGAAAGAAATCGGGTTTCCATTGATAATTAAAGCAGCAGCAGGCGGTGGCGGACGCGGAATGCGAATTGTTCGCGAAGAAGAGGATTTAGAAAACCAATTACAAGCCGCGATTACTGAAGCGATTGCCTCATTTAATAACGGTTCGGTTTATATTGAACGCTATATCGAGCGTCCACGCCATATTGAAATTCAGGTTTTAGCCGATGAATACGGAGACTGTATTCATTTGGGTGAACGCGAATGTTCGATTCAAAGACGGCATCAAAAATTATTGGAAGAAGCACCTTCGCCAGTACTAACACCCGAACAGCGAAAAATAATGGGTGATGTGGCGGTTAATGCGTGTAAAGAAATCGGTTATTCGAGTGCGGGAACCTTCGAATTTTTGCTTGATGAAGACGGTTCATTTTATTTTATGGAAATGAATACCCGAATTCAGGTCGAGCATCCGGTCACGGAAATGGTAACGCTTGCCGACATCGTTTACAATCAAATCCGAATTGCCCGTGGCGAAACTTTGAGCTATAAACAAGATCAAGTCCAAATCGTTGGACATTCCATTGAGTGCCGAATAAATGCCGAAGACCCGGAAACATTCCGACCGTCACCGGGGAAAATAACTGCGTTCAACATTCCGGGCGGTCCCGGAGTTCGGGTTGATACAGCAGTTTATCCCGATTATGTTGTCCCGCCATACTATGATTCGATGATCGCCAAACTTATCGTTCACGCCAGAACGAGAGAAGGAGCGATTCGGCGGATGCGTCGGGCATTAGAAATGATGGTTATCGAAGGGATTAAAACGACGATTCCGTTACACATCAAGATTATGAATAACGAAAAATTTCAAAAGGGAGATTTTTCAACAAAGTTTATGGAGGAGTTCGCAGAAGCCGAAGAAGCTTTAAAGAAGGCTGAAAAAACGGGTTAAGTTATTGACCATTTAACTCTTTAAGTTTAACATTTACATCAGACAAATTTTTGCGGTTATCGGTTTGAAAAAATCGAAGTTACTGCGATATAGGAGAGATCATTTTTAATTATGCCACTAGACAAAGAAGTAAAAGAAAACGTAATTAGCGATTACAAACAACACGATTCCGACACCGGATCGTCACAGGTGCAAGTTGCACTTTTAACCCAAAGAATAAATGAATTGACGGAACACTTTAAGATTCACAAGAAAGATCATCATTCCCGTCGCGGATTATTGAAAATGGTCGCACAACGGAGAAAACTTCTTGATTATCTTAAACGTAAAAACATTGGTGAATACCACGATATAATTCAGAAGTTGAAGTTAAGACGATAGTAAAAAATGTAAAACGAAAAACTGAAAACGGAAAATTACTGAGATTATCAATACACTATCAGGGGAAATTTCTCATATATTTTACATTTTCAATTTTCCATTTTACATTGATTTGGGCTTCTTCGAGTCATTGTTAGAAAGGTTCTCTCGAAGATTTGCGATTAGCTAGCTGAACGTGACAGCGATTTAAGTTAATTTGTGCAATAGAGAATCATTCGTAAAAAATTAAATAGAGAAAACCGAAAAACGGCAGAGCATCACGTTGATGGATTCTGTCGTTTTTTTGTTTGTAAAAGGAACATAAAATATATATGTCAAAGAAAAAATATTTGAAAGAATCAATAAAATTAGGCGGCAAAGATTTGACCGTCGAAACGGGAAAAGTTGCTAAACAAGCTGATGGTTCGGTAATGATCAGCTACGGCGAAACAGTTCTGTTAGTTACTGCGGTCAGTGATACCAAGCCGAAAGAAGGTTTGAATTTTTTCCCGCTGACGGTTGAATACAGAGAATCAAGTTACTCCGCCGGTCGGATTCCGGGAAATTATTTCCGCCGCGAAGGTCGTCCGAACGAAAAAGAAGTTTTAACCTGCCGCTTAATTGACCGCCCGGTGCGTCCGCTTTTCCCCGATAATTACCGGCACGAAACGCAGATTATCGGAAATGTTTTGTCAGCCGACAGTGATAATGATCCTGATGTCGTCGCCATTACGGGTGCTTCGTGTGCTTTATATCTGTCGGATATTCCGTTCACGAAACCGATTGCGGCAGTTCGCATCGGTCTGGTTGACGAGAAATATCTGGTCAATCCGACTTACGACGAAAGACGCGAATCGGTTTTGAATTTGATTGTTGCCGGAACGGAAGAAGCCATCGTAATGGTTGAGTCGGAAGCGGATGAAGTCGAAGAAAAAACGATGATCGAAGCGATGATGCTCGCTCATAAGGAAATCAAACGCCTTTGCTTGTGGCAGAAGGAGTTGTTCAAAGCTCTGGAAATCGAGAAACGCGAGTATGTTGTTCCGCAGATGGACGACAAGATGTTTAAATCTATTGAGAAAAAATACGCCGATAAAATGCGTCAAGCACTTGATATGACAAGCGGACAAGACAAGTTAGCAAGTTATCAAGCAATTGATGACTTGAAAAAAGAAGTTGTCGAAAGTTATCCCGAAGATAAAGAAGATGAACGGGCGATGGCTGGAAAAATCTTCGGTGCGTTGAAGGAAAAAGTTTTCCGCGAAGATATGCTCGATAATAAAAAACGGCAGGATGGACGAAAATTTGCAGAAATCAGGGCAATTTCGGGCGAAGTCGGATTTCTTCCGAGAACTCACGGTTCTGCACTTTTTACACGCGGCGAAACGCAGGCGATTGTTACGGCAACGCTTGGAACAAAACAAGACGAACAATATATGGATGATCTTGAAAACGGCGAGTTAAAACGAAGTTTTATGCTTCACTATAACTTCCCGCCGTATTCGGTTGGTGAAGCCGGACGGATGGGCGGAACGAGCCGCCGCGAGATCGGTCACGGAAATTTGGCAAGACGTGCGTTAGAACCTTTGCTTCCAACTGAAGAAGAATTTCCATATACAATTCGGATCGTTTCCGAAATTACCGAATCAAATGGCTCATCTTCGATGGCTTCGGTGTGCGGTGGAACGATGGCGATGATGGATGCCGGTGTTCCGATGAAACGTCCGGTTGCGGGAATCGCAATGGGTTTGGTTTTGGAAGGAAATCGTTATGCGGTTTTATCTGATATTGCTGGTTCTGAAGATCATTACGGCGATATGGATTTCAAAGTTACCGGAACGGAAGAAGGAATCACCGCTCTGCAAATGGACATCAAAGTTGAGGGTATCAACGCTCAAATTCTGGTCGAAGCACTGGAGCAAGCGAGAAAAGGTCGGCTGCATATTCTGAAAATTATGTCGCAGGCAATCGAAAAACCGCGTGAAGATATTTCAGATCACGCACCGCGAATAATTACGATCAAAATTCATCCTGATAAAATCCGCGACATCATCGGACCGGGCGGAAAAATGATTCGTTCAATTACCGAAGAAACCGGTGCCAAAATTGACATTGACGACGACGGAACGGTCAATATTGCAACTGCGGACGGCGAAGCGGCACAAGCAGCTCTCGAACGCATCAAGGCTCTGACGGCGGAAGCGGAGATTGGTGAAACATATCTCGGAACAGTTTCGAGAATCGTTGATTTCGGTGCTTTCGTTGAGATTTTCCCGGGGCTGGACGGACTTCTGCATATTTCGGAAATCTCCGAACGCCGTATCCGTGATGTCCGCGACGAACTCAAAGAAGGTCAGCAAATTATGGTTAAATGTATCGGCAAAGAGGGAAATAAAGTTAAACTTTCCCGCAAAGCCGTTCTTGAAGACGAAAAGGCTGATGCTCAGGACAAGTAGTTCGGAAATCTGAACGAATACAATAGTTGATTTAGAAAAGACGCAAAGTACCTATAAACTTTGCGTCTTTTTTATTGAAGTCATTTTTGATTATTTGTTAAATTTACGAAGATTCGATTTTTAATTACTGGAATTTGTAAAGAATAATCAGCTATCTACCGATAAACTATGAATTTTTTGGAATTGAACTCGTATTGAAACTTCTACATAGTTGAATGACAGCAACGTGTCGGTTAAAACTGGTTGGTTCTGGAAAGTCTGTAAGAAATTCCGTGCATCTTGAGTTGTTTTTTGGTATATTTCACTTTACAGTCACTTCAGAAACATTAAGTTAAGAGTTTTTATGTGCAGAATATATAAAACTCTCAGGTCGTTTAAGTTTAAAATGACACGCAAAAAAATAGTTAGGTAGAATAAAATGATCAAACAGAACTTAAAATTTATCCTTTCGACAATTAGCTTGTTTTCGATTATATTTTTATCGACAAGTACGATTATTGCCGCTCCGGTTCGTTTCAGTCAGGTAACTCAGGTCGTTAATGCGAAGCCGGGGAAAGCTAATAACGGAAATTACACGAACCTGCAGGTTTCCAATGATCCGGTCAACGATCCGGTCAACGATCCGAAAAATGATGGAGATAAAACTGGAACGAAAACTCCTGCACAGGATCGTGTGATTACGGAAACCTCATTTGAAATCATTACGGAAGAAGATTGTAACTGTACGCAACCAAAGGTCGGCGGCGGTTTTCCATATTGGGCATTACTCGGACTTGGTGCGATTCCATTTTTGTTTTTAATACCCGACAATGATCCTGATCCGACACCGACGCGAACACCGAATAATTCACCAACCCCGACACCAACCGATTCGATGACACCAACACCAACGGTAACACCGACACCGACACCGACACCGGACGATTCACCGACACCGACACCGACACCACCGAGTGAACCCGTGCCGGAACCGATGACGATTTTGTTATTCGGAACAGGTTTGGCGGGAATTGGAGTAGCAGCACGGAAGCGTTTCGGAAAGAGGAAAGAGGAAGAAGAAACGGACGAAGACGGTGAAGAATAAATTCTCCGATAGGTATTTTCAAAGACAAATTATCCGATCAGTGGAAGATTGACTGAGGTTAGAAAAAATGCGTAGAACACAAAAACTAAATTTATTATTTTTCATCGGGCTGATTTTGAGTCTGAGTTTTACCAGCTTCGCCTTTGCGGGAAGTGGTAACGATAAAAACAAAAAGCAGAAACGCCCGAAAAATATGGGAATTCTTTCGGTAACGACAACGCCGAATGCTCTGCCGGTAACGGTTGACGGACAGCAGCTTGGAATGAGCGGAGTCGGTGAAGCAGTGGAATTTTATCTGCAGCCGGGAATTCACCTCGTTGAAGTTGAAGGTCCGAACGGTCAAAGATTTACTAAAGAAATCAATTTTACGAAAAACGTCAAAGAATGCATTTGCCTGAACGTCGTCGAACGAACGACAACAAAAGCCTGTCCGTATGATATGCAGGTTGACGGACCGGAAGAGGTTTCAGACGGCGATCTAGCAACTTTTGTCGCTCGAAATATCGCCACGACAGGACCGATAGCCGCCACCGCTTTGAACTATGTATGGCGTGTAAGTCCTGCAACAGCAAGAGTTACCAGTGGACTTGGAACATCGGCGATTACGGTTGACACGACCGGCTTGGGCGATCAGACATTAACAGTTGAAGTTGATGTAACCGACGGTGTTTATGATGCTAGTTGCCGACAGGTGAAATCGGTTGACACGAATGTTAAACCGCTCGACCGAACTCCGCCGACACCAATTTTGTTTGACGAATTTCCATTCCGTTCATTTGATGATGATAAAGCACGTTTGGATAATCTAGCTATCGAATTGCAAAATAATCCAACCTTCCAAGGCTATATTATTATGTATCAAGGCACGGACAAACGCAGTCAACGCAGCGGAAACATTGATAAACTCAGCCGAAAAGCTTTGGATTACTTGGTTAAAGAACGCGGAGTTGATCCGAGCAGAATTCAAATTGTCAGAGGAAGGGATCGGGAAACGACAACTTATCAAATTTACATAATTCCGCCCGGAGCAATGAATCCGCCTGTTCCTAATTAAAAATTTAAGTGGATAGAATTTCTAAACCAAAAAAGGACGGCTCTCGAGTCGTTCTTTTTTTGGTTCGTTCATTGTTCGTTGTTCTCCGTTCGTTGTAAAATGCACTCTTTGAATAAACTGAAAACCAAAATCTAAAATATAATATCTAAAATCGAATTATGTCAGCACCAAATATCGAAACAATCGTAAATTTATCGAAACGCAGAGGCTTTGTTTTTCCCGCTTCCGACATCTACGGCGGCTTGGGAAGTGCGTGGGATTACGGCTCGCTCGGAGTCGAACTTGCCAATAATATCAAGCAGAATTGGTGGAGTTGGATGGTTCACGAACGCGACGACATCGAAGGAATTGACACTTCGATCATCCAAAACCGCAGCGTCTGGAAATACAGCGGACACGAAGCGACTTTCAATGATTTGTTGACCGATTGCCGCAACTGTAAAAAGCGTTTTCGTGCCGACAAATTGGAAGATGTCCAATGCGAATTAAAACCTTCCAAACATCCGGGCGAAACGGACAAGTGCGATCTGACCGAACCGCGTCCTTTTTTAACAATGCTTTCGACAAGGCTTGGAGCAGTTGCCGACGATGAGGATTACAACGCAATGGCATATTTGCGTCCCGAAACGGCACAGGGGATTTTCATCAATTTTGCCAATATGCTGAACACAACCAGCCGCAAACTTCCTTTCGGAATCGCTCAAATCGGAAAAGCGTTTCGCAACGAAATCACGCCCGGAAACTTCGTTTTGCGAACACGCGAATTTGAGCAGATGGAACTGGAATACTTCTGCCATCCCGAAAAAGCACCCGAATTGTTTGAAGAATGGGTTGAAAATTATATGAACTGGCTGACGGGTTTGGGAATTTCCGAGAAAAATTTATACAAATTAGAAGTTGTCGGCGACGATTTAGCACATTATTCCGACCGCACGATTGACATAATGTATCGCTTTTTCCCGGAACGCGAAGACGAAGAAAAACAATTCGATGAGCTGATGGGAATCGCCAATCGCACCGATTTTGACACAAAAGCACATTCAAAAAAATCGCTCGATGCCGATGGAAACCGCATCAATCCCGATTCAACCGACGATCTTTCGTATCACGATCCATACACGAACAAGCGTTTTTATCCGTATGTCATCGAACCGTCAATCGGTGTCAACCGCACACTTTTATCGGTTTTAATGGACGCATACACTGAAAAAGAAGATCGTGTAGTTTTGAAATTGTCGCACGAAATCGCACCGATCAAAGTTGCCGTTTTGCCATTAAAGAAAAATAAACCGGAAATCGTCGAACTGGCAAAAAGTATTAAAAAAGACCTAACCAAATCAATGCGTTCGGTTTACGACGACACGGGAAGCATCGGAAAACTCTACGCCCGCCAAGATGAAGTCGGAACGCCTTTCTGCGTAACGGTTGATTTCGATTCACTCGACGACCAAACCGTAACCGTCCGGGACAGAGATACATGGGAGCAAGAGCGTGTGAATGTTGATAATTTGAAAGATTATCTACAGGAGCGTTTATAAAAAATGTCGAATCAAGAATCTGAAACTGTTGAAATATTTGGAAAAGAATTAAGTTGTCTAATTTGCAATCATCAAAAGTTTTGGAAGAAAGAGGTTCAATTAAATACAAAAATAGCAACGTTGTTTAATTTAGCTTGGGCAAACAAATCTGCAATTTGTGTTATCTGCGAAAATTGCGGATATATTCATTGGTTTCATCCATCAAAATAGAAGTGAATAATTTTCCTGATAAAATCATAAAACTTGCTGATGCAATTAAAACAGACGGCGGACGGGCGATGCTTGTCGGCGGTTGTGTGCGTGATGAATTGATGGGAATTGCACCGAAGGATTTTGATTTGGAAGTTTATGGAATTGCACCGCAGAAATTGAAAAAAATCCTGCAAAATATCGGTAGAGTTGATGTTGTTGGCGAAGCATTTACGGTTTACAAAATTGATAACGAAATTGATGTCGCACTGCCGAGACGTGAGCGAAAAGTCGGACGCGGGCATAAGGGTTTTATTGTCGAAGGCGATCCTGAAATGTCGTTTGAAGAAGCGGCAAAGCGTCGGGATTTTACGATCAATGCAATAATGAAAGACGCTTCGACGGGCGAAATAATTGATTGTTATGACGGACAAGCAGATATTGAAAGCAAAATTTTGCGGGTTGTTGATGAAGAAACCTTTGTCGAAGATTCTTTGCGGGTTTTGCGTGCGGCACAGTTTGCGGCGAGATTTGAATTTGATATTGATGAGGAAACAGTTGAACTTTGCAAGCAAATTGATTTAACGGATTTACCGTCGGAACGAATCTGGGGCGAATTTGAAAAATTATTATTGAAATCGAATAAACCTTCGATTGGTTTGAAATGGCTCTATGAATTGGGAGTTGTTGAACAGTTATTTCCTGAATTAAAAGCACTCGTCGGAGTTCCGCAACAACCCGAATGGCATCCCGAAGGCGATGTTGATGTGCATACTTTGATGGTCGTTGATGAAGCCAGAAAATTGATTGACGATCTGGATTATGCAAAAAAAGTTACGGTGATGCTCGGTGCTTTGTGCCATGATTTCGGGAAACCGACGACAACCGAAATGCTTGATGGAAAATGGCGTTCGCTTGGACACGACACGGCGGGAATCGAACCGACAAAATCATTTTTGGACACATTAAATATTCATACATTGGATGGTTTTAATGTTCGCAGGGAAGTTGTCGAATTGGTGATTCATCATTTGAAACCCGGAATGTTTTACAAAGCTAAAAAGGTTGGCGACGGAGCATTTCGCAGACTTGCTAGAAAGGTCGAACTTGATCTGCTTTATCGAGTCGCTAAAGCCGATGCACTCGGACGCAATCCCGAATGGATTCCGAAGGAACAACATTTCAAAGCCGAAGCACAGGAATGGTTTATCGAAAAAGCCGAAAGTTTGGAAATAAAACACGTTGGTCCCAAACCAATGTTAATGGGCAGACATTTGATCGGATTCGGTTTGAAACCGTCAAAGCAATTTAAAGAAATTCTCGACGAAGTGTTTGAAAAGCAACTTGATGGTAAAATCAAAACTTTGGATGAAGCAAAAGAATACGCCAGAGAAATTATAAAACAATGAACGATTTAAGACACGATTGGACAAGCGACGAAATAGAAAAGATTTACAATTTGCCGTTTCCTGAATTAGTATTTGAGGCACAAACTGTGCATCGCAAATTTCATAAAAATGATGAGATTCAAGGTTGCCAATTGCTTTCGATAAAAACGGGCGGATGTCCCGAAGATTGTGCGTATTGTCCGCAATCGGCTCATTACAAAACCGAAGTCGAACGCGAGCAATTATTGAGCGTTGATAAAACTTTGGCGGCGGCACAAAATGCAAAGTCATCGGGTGCGACAAGGTTTTGTATGGGAGCGGCGTGGCGGGATGTTCCCGATGGCGAGCAATTTGATCAGGTTATCGAAATGGTTAAAGGCGTTCGCAAACTTGGGCTTGAAGCGTGTTGCACGTTAGGAATGTTGCGTGAAGATCAGGCTCAAAAACTTGCCGAAGCAGGTTTGACCGCATACAATCATAACCTCGACACTTCGCCCGAATTTTACGGCGATATTATTTCAACCCGCGTCTACGATGAGCGTTTGAAAACTTTGGAAAACGTGCGAAAGTCCGGCGTAACGGTTTGTTCCGGCGGAATTATCGGAATAGGCGAAACAAAATCTGACCGTTATGGATTGCTCCAACAATTATCAAGTCAAAATCCGCATCCCGAAAGCGTGCCGATAAATCAACTCGTCAAAGTTGAAGGAACGCCTTTGCAGAATGAAGAAAACTTAGATGTTTTTGACTTCATACGAATGATTGCCACGACAAGAATAATTATGCCGAGATCAATGGTTCGCTTGAGTGCAGGACGTTTGCAATTGACCGACGAAGCACAGGCACTCTGTTTTCTCGCCGGTGCAAATTCGATATTTATGGGCGATAAATTGTTGACAACACCGAATCCAGAAAAAAATCGTGATGCGGAATTGCTTGATAAATTGGGAATGAAATTGTTTGCCGAAGCGATTGCGTGAAAAAGAAATTTTGCCCGCGTATAAACGTGAAAGAATACGAAAGAACGTGAAAAAAAGAAGAAGGAGTTTTGAGAAATGGAACAAAAATATATCAATTTGTACGATGAATACACTCACTCGAAAGATATGACTCGCCGCGATTTTATTGAGCGTCTGGCAAAGGTTGCGGGCGGTTCGGCATTGGCATTGGCTCTGCTTCCCGTGCTTGAAAATAATCAGGCGAAGGCTCAGACCATTCGAACTGATGACAAACGAATTACGACAAAATATATAAAATACAAAGGCGAGAGCGGCGAGATTCGCGGATATTTGGCGATGCCGAAAAAGATCAAAAGTAAGATTCCCGCTGTTGTTGTTATTCACGAAAACAAAGGTTTGCAGCCGCACATCGAGGATGTCGCCCGACGTGCCGCCCTTGCAGGTTTTATCGCACTCGCTCCTGACGGACTTTCGCCGCTCGGAGGAACGCCTGACGATTTGGACAAGGCACGCGAATTGATCGGTAAACTTGATCGTGAAAAAACCGTCGAAGATTTCGTCGCGGCGGTGAATTATGTAAAAGATTATAAAAAATCGAACGGAAATGTCGGATGCGTCGGTTTTTGTTGGGGCGGTTCGATGGCGAATCAACTCGCGGTAAATTCTACCGATATGAAAGCGGCGGTTGCATTTTACGGAAGTCAGCCTGATGCTGCCGATGTCAAACAAATTAAAGGTGCGGTAATGTTACATTATGCGGGTCTAGACGAACGTATTAATAAGGGAATTCCCGAATATGAAAAAGTTCTGAAGGAAAATAATGTTGATTATAAATTGTTCACATACGATGGCGTAAACCACGCATTTCACAACGACACGAACCAAGCGAGATACGATGCAGTTGCCGCAAAATTGGCTTGGGATAGAACTGTTCAGTTCTGGAACGAAAAACTTTTGACCGCGAAAAAGTCGAAAAAAAATTAAATGAGCTTTCTCAAAAATTTAGCGGTTGATCTAACACCGTTGAGAATTTCAAGAGATTATCGGTTGCTCTTTTTTGGGCAGCTGATTTCTTTTTTCGGCTCGATGATGACGTTCGTTGTCATTCCGGTGCAGATGTATCAACTGACCGGATCGAATTTTATGGTCGGGATGCTCTATGCCGTGGAATTTGTGCCGATGTTCTTTTTGTCCTTTATCGGCGGGACTTTGGCGGACGCAGTTGATCGGCGAATGATGCTTCGGGTAACGGAAATCGGACAAACTTTCGTTACTGCAATTCTACTTATAAATGCATTTTTACCAAATCCGCAAATTTGGATTTTATTCGTCGGCGTAGCGATTCACGCTGGTTTAGCAGGTTTGCAGAGACCTTCGTTCGAAGCCTTGATCCAACAAATTATGCCGTCCGAATTGATGTCGGCAGTTTCCGCATTGAATTCAATTCGCTTTAGTCTGGGTTTTATCGTTAGCCCCGCAATTGCCGGAATTATCATCGTCCAATTCGGTGCAAAAATCGCTTATGCCATAGATTTCGTAACATTTGCCGCATCATTGATCGCCGTTTGGATGATCTCTGCCGTGCCTTCAATGCCGGATTCCGACAAACCTTCTTTTCAGTCAATCATCAAAGGTTTCAAATACGCCTGGAGCAGACAGGAATTGCTTGGAACTTATATAATAGACATCAATGTAATGTTTTTTGCGATGCCGATGGCTTTATTTCCGGCGTTGGCAATGAAATTCGGTGAAAGTTCGGTCGGACTTTTTTATTCGGCAACCGGACTCGGACCATTGATTGCCAGTCTGACATCCGGCTGGACAAAAAATGTTCATCGCCACGGACTTTTCGTAATGCTCGCCGCCGGACTTTGGGGCGTGGCGATTATATTTTTCGGGTTTGTCGAAAGCCTCTGGTTATCTCTGATATTTCTCGCACTCGCATTTTTCTTCGATATGATTAGCGGAATCTTTCGCGGAACGATCTGGAATCAAACGATTCCGAAGCGTCTGCGTGGAAGACTCGCCAGTCTTGAAATGATAAGTTATCTGACAGGACCGATGCTCGGAAATGCCAAAGCCGGCATTGTCGCCAGTTATTTCGGGATAAAATTTGCGATAGTTACGGGCGGAATTCTAAGCGTTGTCGGCACAATCGCTCTAGCGTTTTTCCTGCCGAAGTTTATATCTTATGATGGACGCGAAGGAGTTAGAATCAAAGAATTGGAAGATAAAAAAGCAGAAGCAGAAGCGGAAGAGAGAAAACGCGGCGACTTGGAAAAAATGATTGAAACATCGGTCTAAAAATTGTTTTAGTTTATGGAAACGCAATATAATTTTGGTGAAACGTTGATGAATTTGGAAGACCGCATAGAAAATCAACTTGGACAAATCGAGTCAAAAGGCTTGAAGCGAAAACTCGCAAATCCAAAAGGAATTGATTTTTCATCCAATGATTATCTTGGCTTGGCAAAAGATGATCGTTTGATAAATGCTCTAATCGAGGGAGCAAAAAGAGAAGGTGTCGGCTCAACCGGTTCGAGGCTGCTTCGCGGTGAAAGAGATTGTTTCCGTGAAGTTGAACAACAATTTGCGATGTGGAAGGGAACTGAAAGTTCTCTCTATTTTGCAACAGGTTATCAGGCAAATATCGGTTTGATGCAAACATTTTTGGAGAAAGATGATGTTGTTTTTAGCGACGAATTAAATCACGCAAGTTTGATTGATGGAATCCGTTTATCAAAATCTGCAAAGGTGATTTTCAAGCATTTTGAGGTTGAACAGCTTGAAAAATTATTAACGGAAACAGATTGTAACGGACAAAAGTTTCTTGTTACCGAATCACTTTTTTCGATGGACGGCGACATCGCACCACTCGAAAAATATGCGGAGATTTGCCGAAAAACGAATACGAATTTAATTATTGACGAAGCACATTCCGTCGGATTATACGGCGAAAAAGGAAGCGGTTTAATTGAAGAGTTTGGAATTGAAGACGACGTGTTTCTCTCAATAAACACCGCCGGAAAAGCACTCGGAGTTTCAGGAGCCTTCGTTGCGGGAAGCAATCTGGCGATTGAATATTTAATTAACAAATGCCGTTCATTTATCTTCTCAACCGCACCGATTCCGGCACTTGCTGATGCTCTGAAAGTTGCGATTGAAACTATTCAAAATGAACCTGAAAGACGCAGAAAGTTAAATAAATTGAACCGAACATTTTGCAATTTATTATTGGATTATGATTTTGAAGCACCCGCCGATGAAACGCAGATTGTTCCGATAATTATCGGCAAAAGTGAAAAAACCGTTAAAATTGCGGAACAGATGCAAGCTAAAGGTTTTGATGTTTGGGCAATTCGTCCGCCGACGGTGGTTGAGGGAACTTCAAGGTTGAGAGTCACATTGAACCTGGGTTTGACAGCACAAAATTTGAAAGACTTTGTTAAAGAATTAACAGAACGAGTTCAAGCTGCAAAGGTCGAAAACGTCGCAAAATTCTAAGAAAAGACTGTGTTCTCTGTGAATTTGTAGTAGAAAAAATGAAAGGTATTTTTATAACCGGAACAGACACAAACATCGGCAAAACAATTGTTTCCGCCGCTTTGATTTGTGCTTTGCGTCAAAAAGAAAATGTCATCTACTGGAAGCCGATTCAAACCGGAATCGAAGAAGACAACGATACCGAAACTGTTCGAGAACTTGCAAAATGTTCAGCCGACGAAATTTACGATAAAGGTTTCAGACTTGAAAAACCGCTTTCGCCGCATCTTTCGGCAAGTCTTGCAGATACTGAAATTACGGTTGGAAAAATTCTGACTTTTTTACCGAAACAAACTGAAGATAGATTTTGGATCGTCGAAGGTGCGGGCGGAATTCTTGTTCCGTTGAATGAGAACGAATTGATGATTGATTTGATAAAAGCGTTGAAATTGCCGGTCGTAATAGCATCTCGGACAGGACTCGGCACGATCAATCATACGCTTTTGACGATTGAAATTTTGCGAAATCACAATATAAAAACTCACGGTGTAATTATGAACGGCAACCCGAACGTTGAGAATAAACAAGCCATCGAGCATTACGGCAAAGTTTCAGTGCTTGCGGAAATGCCGAAATTTGAGAAACTTGGATATGAAAAATTAAAAGATTGGAGTGAAAATATAAATTTATGGCAATCGTAAAAAAAAGAGAAGTCGAAGCAATGGCGGAACTCGGCAATGAAGAACTTTTGCAACATATGAAAAAGTTGCCAGCCACGAAAGAGCAGTTCGAGGGGTTATTTGATTTTCTGAAAACAAGACTTAATATGACACCTTGCGACCATACATCAAGATTTTCAATGCAATATTTGATGCAAAAAATGATGAACTTTCCTAAAGTTTCGGCGTGGCTGTCGCAGCAGGGCGGTTATTGCGATTGCAAAATCTTGGAAGAAATCGCAGTTCCCTGGCGTGAAATTTTTGTGGACAAAGAAAATATTAAATCACGGAGAGAAGAAACGGAGAATTATTAGTACAAAACTCGATGTCCTCTGTCCTCCGCAGTGAGATTTACTGAATGAACCTTTTAGAAAAAGACCGGAAATACCTCTGGCATCCATATACTCAGGAAAAAACCGCACCTTTGCCGATTCCGATTGTGGCGGCAAGCGGCGTTTGGCTGGAAACGGAAGACGGGCGAAAATTGCTTGACGGCGTTTCGAGTTGGTGGGTGAACACGCATGGACATTCGCATCCATACTTGAATGAAGCGTTGCGAAAACAAGCCGAAACGCTCGAACACGTTATTTTTGCAGGCTTTACGCACGAACCGGCAGTTAAACTTGCAGAAAAATTAGTCGAAGTTCTGCCCGCCGGTTTAACGAGAGTTTTTTATTCCGACAATGGTTCAACCGCCGTCGAAGTCGCCTTGAAAATGGCGTATCAGTTCTGGCAAAATAAGGGCGAGGAACGCCGCACTTTTATTGCTCTCGAACACGCTTATCACGGCGACACAATCGGTGCGATGTCGGCGAGCGACCAATCGGCATTTACTGCTCCGTTTGAAAATTTGCTTTTCAAAATCGAACGTGCCGCCGCACCTTACGCACTTCATTGCGATATGTGCGAGAAGAAATGTAATTTGAATTGTGCCGAAAGTTTAGAAAATCTACTCGCAAAAAATCATGTAGAAACTGCTGCTGTGATTATCGAACCGATGCTGCAAGGTGCGGGCGGAATGATCGTCTGGGAAAAAGAATATCTGGCAAAAATCCGCGAACTCTGCGATAAATACGGCGTTCTGCTAATTGCCGACGAAGTTTTAACGGGTTTCGGCAGAACGGGAAAAATGTTTGCCTGCGACCACGCTTCGATTTCGCCCGATATTATTTGCCTTTCAAAGGCTCTAACCGCCGGATATATGCCGCTCGGAGCAACCGTTGCCACCGAGGAAATCTTCAACGCATTCTACGACGACGACCGTTTGAAGACCTTTTTCCACGGACATTCATATTGTGCCAATCCGCTCGCGTGTGCTTTGGGAATCGCAAACTTGGAATTATTTGAACGCGAAAACACACTTGAAAAAATTGCCTTCATCAACAAAAAGTTCGTTGAATTCGAGCCGAAATTATCATCTTTTGAGAATGTCGAAGACGTGCGAATCATCGGCGGTGTTTTAGCATTTGAAATAAAAGTTTCGGAAGGCGGCTACTTAGCGGACATCGGACAAAAACTTTATCAGGAATTTCTCAAACGCCACATCGTCCTCCGTCCACTCGGAAATGTCCTGATATTTATGCCGCCGTATGTTATCGAAGAAAATGAAATTGATTGGGTTTTGAGCGAGATTGAAAATGTTTTGGCAGAAACATAAAATTTATAACTTTTTCTTACCCGCTAATTTTCTTTGACGTTCAAAATGTTCAAAGATTTTTTGTGACGCTTTTGCTCCGACATAAGGTGTTAGTTCATCAGTCGAAGCCTGAGCAATTCTCTCAATCGAACCCATATTTCGCAGTAATTTCATCTTTCGTTTTTCGCCGATTCCTTCAATCGCAGTCAATTCGCTGGTAAAATCGCGGATTTCGCGGCGTTTGCGGTGATATTGGACGGCGACGCGGTGAGTTTCATCGCGGATTTCCTGGACGAGCCGAAAGACCGGACTTCTTGGATCAAACTTTACGGGATTATTTTCGTTTCCGAATTTTAATAAATGCGAAATCTCGCTGTGTTTACGCGGCGGTTTGACGAGTCCGACGATTGGGATCATTTCCAGATCAAGTTCACGCATTGCCGCCGCCGCCGCTGAGATTTGTCCTTTTCCGCCGTCTATAAAAATTAGATCGGGTAAGATTTTTTCTTCGTTGAGTTGGCGTTTGTAGCGGCGAAAAACGGCTTCGTGCATCGAGGCGAAATCGTCTTGTCCTTCAACGGTTTTGATTTTGTAGCGGCGATATTCGGCACGGTTTTGTTTGCCGTTTTCAAAAGCGACGATGCCGGCGACGTTATCCGCACCCTGAATATTTGAAATATCGAACGATTCGATTACTTTCGGCAAGTGCGGCAGTTCGAGAATTTCCTGCAGATCACCGAGAATTTGTTTGCTGTCAGCTTTAAGCACGCGGAATCTTTGCTCGAAAGCGATTTTGGCATTAGTTTCGACGAGAGCGATCATTTCCGCTTTCATCCCGCGTTGCGGCGTGTGAATATAAACGCGGCGACCGCGGCGTTCCGTTAAAATCTGTTCAAGTGTTTCGCGATCTTCAAAATCAACCGGAACGTGAATTTCAAGCGGTACATAATCGGTTGAATAATACTGCGATAAAACTTCACTTAAAAATTCTGAACCTTCAAAATTTTCCGCGTCTAAATCTTCCCAGAAAAATTCACGCCGTCCGACGATTTTTCCTTCCCGCATCGTGAAAAGCTGGAGAGCGATTTGTTTTCCTTTCTGATAATAGCCGAAAATATCCACATCACGATCAGCCGTCATCGCCATTTTTTGCTGTTCGCCGAGAGCAAGCACAGTTTTTTGCAAATCACGGTATTTTGCCGCTAATTCGTATTGATGATTCTCTGCAAAGTGCCACATCCGCTGTTCGAGTTCATCCGCCAATTCCTTATTTTTGCCGTCGAGCAGAAGTTTGACATCTTCGACCGCCTGCATATATTCGGGCGGTTTGCATAAATCCTTGACGCACGGAGCAAGACAGCGTTTCAAATGATATTCAAGACACGGACGCGGCAGTTTTCCATCAATTTCGATGTAGCAAGTTCGCAGTTGAAACGTGCGGTTAATCAGATCGAGCGTTTTTCGGGCAAGCGACGCGGGCAAAAAAGGTCCGTAATATTTTGCACCGTCCTTTAAAATTTTGCGTGTAATTATAACTTTTGGAAACGGTTCGTTGGTGATTTTCAAGTGCGGATATTGTTTGTCATCCTTCAACAGAATGTTGTAACGCGGTTTGTGTCTTTTGATGAGATTCGATTCTAAAACCAACGCTTCGGCTTCGCTGTCCACGACGATAAATTCAAAATCCGCAATTCGCTGAACAAGTCGCCGCGTTTTTGCGTCCATATTACGCGACGATTGAAAATATTGCCGCACCCGATTTCGCAGATTTTTCGCTTTACCGATGTATATTATTTTGCCGTCCGAATTCTTGTGAATATAAACGCCGGCGGCAATGGGCAGATTTTTGAGTTTTTCCTGTAAAGTCATTTAAGTTGATTTTAACATTTTGATAAATAATTTTACGAATCAAACGATAGCGATTTTGATAAATATTATCGAACGCGAAAAAACAGTTATGACTGAAATTATCTCAATCATAACTGTTTTTTTTCGCGAAATTGGAAATGCGGTTAATGGATTTCCATAAAACTTTTTACTCTTAAAATCAGATCGTCGAATCTGATCGGTTTGACGAGATAATCATTTGCTCCCGCCTCAAATGCCTCGTTAATGCTCTGACGTTTGGCTTCGGCAGTCATTACGATTACGGGAATTTCCTTCCACAAATCTTTTTTGCGAATCTCACCTAAAATTTCGTAACCATTAAAAAACGGTAACATTAGGTCAAGTAAAATGAGACTCGGTTCATCGGCATTTTCAAGGTATTCTAAAGCCTTTCTGCCGTCAGTTGCAACGACAACTCGATAGTCGCGTTTCTGTAATGCAAAAGTCAGTAACTTAACCATTACAGGATCATCTTCAACTAACAAAACACTCGGCTTCGGCTTTAGGTGATAGTCGGATGCAGTTTGCAATGCGGACGTTGCTGAACCATAATTTCTGTCTGGTCTTCTGTT
Source organism: Pyrinomonadaceae bacterium (assembly GCA_041746675.1). Lineage (GTDB taxonomy): Bacteria > Acidobacteriota > Blastocatellia > Pyrinomonadales > Pyrinomonadaceae > Aridibacter. Next base: position 38,591 of record JBGTGO010000001.1, read on the forward strand.
TGTGTGTGCGTTTGGAATCATATTTTTCTCCATACGATAGTACAAAAATATAGAAAAACTTCATTTTTGTCTGGGGGATTTAAGGGATGATTCTATTTTTATTTCCGAAGAAAAATTACAAAAGCTTATTGGGATTTCAAATAAACCTCGGCGAAAATAATAAAAGAGTTATAAAAGTTTAAGATGTTTTTCCTTAAACTATGTTAATCATAGCAAAATGTATTTTATTTTACAAGGGTTTTAGATAATGCTCATGGTGGTGAATGATAATCATTTTGTCAGATATAAAATAATTACTGATTCAAAATTATTATGCTAACGATAGTATGTCGGTTAAAATCACGTCGGAATCTTTTATTTGTTCGACATAGATAAAATATAATAAGCGTTTAAGTAATATCGAATGAACCAACTTAAGATTAAAGGCGAAAACAAGAATAGTGAAGAAACTGTGCCGGAGTTAAGCGTTAAATAATTTTTTAAAAGTCCTGGTTCTGTCTTTCATTTATAAATAATTTTGTATCATCAATTAGTAATTTGAAAACTATAAACACAAAATCAACCAAATATGCTGCGGAAATAATCACGAATGGCGGCATCGTCGCTTTTCCGACTGAAACAGTTTACGGACTCGGTGCTGATATTTTTGATGCGGCGGCAATTCGGAAAATATTCACCGCGAAGGGCAGACCGGCGGATAATCCGCTAATCGCTCACGTCGGAAGTTTTGAGCAAATAAATTTATTAACGGCTGAAATCACGTCTTCCGCACAAGCGTTTATCGAAGCATTTTTCCCCGCACCTCTAACGATAGTTCTGCCGAAATCCGCTGAAGTCCCGCTGATTGCAACGGCAAATTTACGAACAATCGGAATTCGTATGCCGCGAAATGAACTTGCACGGGAGTTCTTACTTGCATGCGAAAATCCGCTTGTTGCACCATCGGCGAACATTTCCGGCAGACCTTCGCCGACGAGTTGGCAAGCCGTCGATGAAGATTTGAACGGGAAAATTGACTGCATTCTACAGGGAGAAGTTTCGGAAATCGGCTTGGAATCAACCGTCGTTGACTGCACCGGAGAAATCCCTCTAATCTTGCGAAGCGGAGCGGTAACGCTCGAAGATTTACAAAAAATAATCCCGGAAACGCAAATTTACAAGTTACAAAGGAACGAACAACCGAAAAGTCCCGGCTTAAAACATCGCCATTATTCGCCGAAAGCTCTTGTGCGAATAGTTCGGAGTTCAGAGTTTAGAGTTCAGAGTTCAGATAAAACAGCATTTATCGGATTGAGCGAGCCTTCATACAGAATGGATTTAGTGAAAATTTGCGAAACGGTTGAAGATTATGCTCATTCGGTTTTTGCATTTTTTCGTCAGTGCGACAAGGCGAATATTCAAACAATTTACTGCGAAACAGTGACGGAAAAAGGCATCGGATCAGCTTTGATGGACAGACTGAAACGTGCATCGGAAGGCTGATTTAATTTTTGCCCGATTTATTCTAAAATCCAACTTACAAAACATATCTAAAAACCAAAAACCGACATCTAAAAAAAACTATGCATATTACGAAAATAGAACTTGAAGACATCAAATCTCACACATATTTCAAGCAGGAATTTGCGAGAGGAACGACGGCGATAATGGGCGAAAACGGGGCGGGAAAATCTACTCTAATTGAAGCAATTGCGTGGACGATGTTTGATGTGCTGGATTATAAAAGGGACGATTTTGTGCGGCGTGGAGCGAAGAAAGGAGTCGTTAATGTTACGTTCGAGAGCGGTTTGGACGAACGCGAATATCTGGTTCATCGGGACACCGGAACGCGGTATTACATTTACGATCCGAGGCTGAAAATGCGGATCGCCGACAAAAAAGACGAGGTTCAAAGATTTTTGTGGCAGCATCTGGGCGTTGAGGTCGGGACAGATCTCGAAGGACTTTTTAAAAGTGCCATCGGTGTTCCGCAGGGAACTTTTACGGCGGATTTTCTGAAATCTCCGTCGCAGCGAAAACCAATTTTCGACAAACTTCTAAAGGTCGAAGAATATCAGCAAGGTGCGGCACAATTGCTCGAAACGGTTAATTTTATAAAAGGAAAGGAAATCGAAATTTCTAATAAAATTGCGTTTGCCGAAGGAAAACTTGAAGACTTCGACAAGATTGAAACAGAATTTAATCAGATTCAGGAAAATGCGAAAAATTTGTGGGAGAATCTGGAAACTTTTGAGAAAGATTTTGCGGAAAAGCAGGAAATCGTCAGAGAGTTTGAAAAACAGGAAAAAAAAGTCGTCGAATTAAAAATCGTTTTTGACAAATTGTTTAACGAAAAATCGAAGAGCGAAGTCATTTTATCGCAAAAAGAAAGCGAAAAAACAAAGGCGGAAAATGCGTCGGAAATCGTGAAAAAGGTTGAAGCGGATTATAAAACTCATTTGGACGCTCTTGGGAAATTACAGGAATTTGAACGCGAACGCGGCGAACGCGATAAATTAAATGTTGCCATCGCTAAAGTTGAAGCGGCGATTACCAATGTTCAGGCTGACGGAAAAACAACGGAAAATGATCTGGAAAAAATTTTGAAGGCTCACACCGAGGTTGCAAATTTAACGCCGAAAGTGGAAACGCAAATTGAACTGGAAAGCAGACGCGATGAATTAAGCCGGGAAATCGCAAAGGCGGACGAAATTAACAAAGGCATTGAGCGGCTTGAAGTTAAAATTAAGAATCTGCAAAAGCAATACAAGGAAAATCAAGACGAAGTAAAAAACGCGGAAGAAAACAAGGATAAATCCGCACTTTTTGAAGAATCAATCAAACGCGATGAAGAGATCAAAAACGAACTTGCTAAACTTCGGGCGAAACGCGAAACCGATAAGACTTTTCAAGCGGAAATAAAGAACGGTTTATGTCCGATCTTGTCCGAGAAATGTTTGAATTTGAAGCCGGGTGACACGCTTGAAAATTATCTCAAAAATCAGTTTCACAATGTTGAAGAAACTATCGGAAATCTGGAAATCGAGCAGAAAGATGTTGCGGTCGTGGTGCAGTCTTCACGTCGAGCCGAGCAGAAAGCGGCGGCTTTACCGGCATTCTTGAAGCGTCGGGCAGAAATTACCGAAGAGGGAAAATCATTACGGGCGGAACAGGATTCGCAGAAGGAAAAGTTGGAAAATCTGCCGAATGTCGAGAGAGATTTGAGCAAGATAAAAACGCAACTAAATACTTTGGGAAGCCCGCGTGAGAATATTAAAATTTTGGAAAAAGAATTGCTGCGTGAAAATTCCGTGCGGGACAAAATCAGAGAAATTGAGCAAAATTTTGAAAGATTGGAAAGCGAACGGCGGTTAAAGGTCGAGCAGTTGGTTGTTTATAAATACTTGGACGCAAACCGGCGGGAATTTACGACAAAACGCGACGAAACGGCGAACGCTCACAGAGAATTTATCGTCAACGAAAATCTTGCAAAATCATTGCCTGAAAAAATAAAAGAACTTGAAACAGTGCAGAAGGAAGCAGCAGAATTGAACGAAAATCTGAGCAAAGCTGAAAACGAATTTGAAGCGGAAAATAAAAATTACGATCAAGAAAAGCATTTCGGAGAAAAAAATGAACTGAATTTGATCGAACGAACATTGGTTGAAACGAAAACGAATTTTGAGAACGCGGCAAAAAGAGAAACCGAATTGAAGGAAAAAGTTCGGGCGTTGAAGGCGATCAAATTCAAAATGGCGGACGATTTTGCCGAACAGGAACGCCTTCAAAAAGTCGGTGAAGCGACCGCGTTTATTCGTGCAACGTTGAAGGAAGCCGCTCCGCGTGTGGCAAAAAATTATGTTTTTCACGTTTCGATGGAGGCAAATCAGATGTTCCGCGAGATTTCGGGAAACGCCGAACGCTCTCTTCGCTGGACGGAAGATTACGGCATCGTTTTGGAAGAAGACGGTTATGAACGACCGTTTCAAAATCTTTCCGGCGGCGAACAAATGTCGGCGGCTTTATCGGTTCGTCTGGCACTTTTGAAACAATTATCGGGCGTTCGACTTGCGTTTTTTGACGAACCGACAATGAATATGGATGCCGAACGCCGCGAACGACTCGCCGAACAAATCAGCAAAATCACCGAAAAACAAACCTTCGACCAGCTTTTCGTCATCTCGCACGATGATACTTTTGAAGGTTATGTTGATAATGTTTTGACTTTGCGGGCGGACGAAGAAGAGGAAGAATAATGGAAAGTAGAAAGTGGAAAATGGATTTGCGAATTAAGTGTTAATGAACCGTTCGGATTGGTAGGTTATTCTTTCTATGGTTTTCCTTTCGTGTATTTCTACAAAGGCTGTTTCAACTTCGGAACTTATCATTTAACCGTTTTAATAAGTAATATTCTGACCATCGGGCAATCGGGTTACCCGCGTTCCGGCATTTTTTCCTTGGCGATGTGGAAAATCGCATCGCCTAAATGAACGACCGAAGTTTGATTGACACAGAAAATATAGCCGTCCATCGGCGATTTTGTTTTTTTGTGGAATTGGGCGTAAGGTCCGTTGATGTATGCGAGAAGTTGTCCTTTTTTTACGAACGTGCCGTTTTTGACGAGTGGTTGAAACATTCCCGAATGTTTTGCCCGAATCCAACGATTCTCGTGGAGAAAAGTTGTTTTGTAGGGAACTTCGGCTTCCTTTGTTCTGTGGCGGATGCCTAAATAACTCATTACATTGAGAACTCCGTGAACGCCGGTTTCGGAAACTCCCTCGTCAATCGTTTGTGATTTTCCGCCTTCAAAAATAATTGTCGGCGTGTTGCTGTTGTTGAGTGTGCGGCGGATCGAACCCGTCGGAGCTTTATTTTGAAGCAATGTAAAAGGGGCGTTGAACGCTTCGGCAAGTTCGAGGTTCTTCTCGTGCGTTAGATCATAGCGAATCTGCGGATAATTGAACCGCTGTTCCGAACCGGTGTGCAAATCTACCACATAATCGGCGTGCGTAAGAATTTTGTTCGTCAAAGAATACGCCACCTGGCTGGCAAATGAGCCGCGGTGAGTTCCCGGAAATGAACGGTTGAGATCGCGTCCGTCGGCAAATTTGCGATTCATATTCAGGAACGCCATCACGTTGACGACCGGAATGCAGATAACCGTACCGCGTTCCGGTTTCGTAAATTTGTTGAACAGCAGACGGCGGGCGATTTCAATACCATTTACTTCATCGCCGTGAATTCCACCCATTATTAGAAGCGTCGGACCGTCTTTCTTAGCTTTTTCGATAATTACCGGAACTTCGATCTTCGTCCGCGTATAGAGCGAACCGACATCCATTTCCAGATAATTTCGTTTTCCGATTTCTATTTTTCGTCCGAGAATTTCCATACTTTTGAGTCCAATGTCCGAAGTCCGACGGTTCAAGTTTTAGATCTTGAACATTGAACATTAAACTTCGAACTTTAGACTAAAATTAGACGTGGCGTTCGACGTATCTGATGATTTCTTTGGAAATATCTTTTTTCGTCGCCGTTTCTATTCCTTCGAGTCCGGGCGAAGAATTTACTTCTAAAATAAGCGGTCCGCGGGAAGATTGCAGCATATCAACTCCGGCAATTCCTAAACCCATTACTCTCGCCGCTTTGATCGCCGCGTCTTCTTCTTCATCACTTAATTTAATCAGTTTTGCCGTTCCGCCGCGATGGAGGTTCGAGCGGAATTCGCCGTCTTTCGCCTGTCGTTTCATTGCTCCGACCACATTTCCGTCAACGACGAAAGCACGGATGTCCGCACCCTTGGCTTCGGCAATAAATTCCTGCAACACGACTCTTGCCTCCAAACCGTTAAATGCTTCGAGAACCGATTCGGCGGCTTTTTTGGTTTCGGCTAAAATTACGCCTAAACCTTGCGTTCCTTCGAGAAGTTTAAGAATGACGGGTTTTGAATCAATCAACTGCACGACCGATTCGGTGTCTTTCGTGTAATTTGAAAAAACCGTTTTCGGCATTCCCAAACCCGCTCGTGAAAGCAGTTGCAAACTTCGCAATTTATCTCTTGATTTAACGAGTGCCTGCGATTCGACCGCCGTAAAAATTTTCTGCATCTCGAATTGCCGCACGACCGCCGTGCCGAAAAACGTTACCGACGCACCGATTCGCGGAATGACGGCATCAATTCCTTCAAGTTGTTTTCCTTTATAAACGATAATCGGATTTTTCTTTTCGATCTGAAGAACACATTTTGTATGGTCAACAACGACCATTTCGTGCTTACGCTTTTCGCCGGCTTCGATCAATCTCTTGGTCGAATAAAGTCGGGTGTTTGCAGATAAAATTGCAATTTTCATAATTTGTTGTCATTAAGCTTTACTAATTTTTTATGGAGCGAATCTTTTAATCTCGGATTTATAATAAAATGATTCTTGGTTAAAAATCTCCTGCCCAGCAAAACCGGAAAACGCATATCGCCGCGAAACGTCAGCGATAAATTTACGTCGTGCAAATGTTCGTGAAACCTGATTTTGGTCGAAACTATAAATCGTTCCTCAATCATTCCGTTTGAACTGCGAACTTTTTTTGTAATATATTCTCTGAATTTGTGAATTTTGCCCGTGTAGTTCGGGTCGGCTTCATCGAGAAAAATTACTTCCAGTTTATTTGTATCGGAAAGCGAAATTCTACAACAATGAATCGCTGATGTATATGCACCCGAATCAACTTTTACATTGATGCGTTTCAGTCCGAATTCGGGAAAATCGGCTTTGTCACTTCTGCCGATGATTGTTTGTTCGATTTTATTATCCATAGTGCTTCAAACTTAAATAATCATTATACTAAAAAAGAAAAAGTCGGCATTCAATCAAAGAACGCCGACATTATTAAATTTAATTTTCGCCAACAAAAATCGAAAGTTATTCGTTATTCGTCATCATCATCCTCTTCCTGATCCTGCGAGCCGAAATTCGTCTGTTTCGGTGAGCGAATACGCGATTTTGCCAAACGCCGATCCATTGCCATCGGAATGTATTTCATCGGAACGGCACCGCCGAGAATGCCCTGCACCAGCGGAACAAAATTATTTTGAAATCCTCTGAAACGTCCGACACTACCGCGTTGATTAAAGATTACGAAAAAGAATTTTCCCTGTCGCGTCGTAATTTCTCCGCTGAGTGTGCTGACTCCGTTATCCGTCTGGTTGAGCGTTCCGGTTTTGCCAACGACGCTGCCGCGGTTGAAATCCGTGTTAAAACGCCGCTTCAAAGTTCCGTCGTCGAGTCCGGCGACCGGCATCACATCGGAAAATTCCATGTTATTTCGTTTTAAGAATTTTCTGAACGTGCGGAGAAGTTTCATCTGAGCCCGCGGTGTAACGCGATTGACACCGAGTCCGCTACTCGTCGCCAGATTATATTCCGCCGGATCAATCCCTGCCTCCCGTTGCACTACTTTTGCTACGCCGGAAGCTCCGCCAAGCATATCGCCCAAGCGATGCGACAGAAAATTATTTGAAAATGAAAGTGTTACTTTGACGATCTCACGCAACGGTGCAGATTCGTGAGCAAATAATAAATGAACGTTTGCCGGAAGTCCGTCAACATTTAGTTCGCCCGTAATGATGACACTCGGAATAACGTTAAGCGGTCGGTATGTGCCGGAATTAAATAAATATTTGTCCCAAGCGGTCGAAGCGGCTCTCGATCGTCCCGCACCGTTAAGAGTTTGTTTAAATGAATTTCCCGAACTTCTGACGGATTGACTGTAATTCATCGTAAAATTGTCGGTAACGATCAGATTTCCTTCGACTTTACGGATTCCGAGGCGATTTAATTCGTTGGCGATAGCAACGGCGTGTTCATAATTGAAAATCGGGTCGCGTCCTGAAACATAAAGATTTCCGTTCAATGTCGCCGTTGTTTCGTCGATTGCTCCATCTGTCCAGATATTCGTTGCAAAGCGGTAATTTACACCGAAAGTTTTCAGCACCGCGTAACCCGTGCCGACTTTTACATTTGAAGCCGGATTAAAAGTATAGTTCGAGTAGCTTTCCATCACGATACTACCCGCTTCACTTTCAACCAAAACTCCCGAATATCCAGGAATATCGAGTTCCGCCAAAACCGGAATCGAAGTTCTGCGGGAAGTCGCCGGCGGAGCATTGACAGGTGCGGATGAACTAGTTTTAGTAACGTAAGGTGTCGGTGTCGCCTGCGGACTCTGCACATTTATATCCTGCAAGAGCGGGGTTTTAATTTGTGCATCAATGCGAAATCCAGTCGAACCGAGTAAGACGACAAATGCGAAACTCAGCCAAAAGGCTTTATTAAAAGTAAAACTATTCATATTTTTTATGTGATTTAAGTAAATCTTGTGATGTGTCGAGCCTCCAAACGGGTTGCTGAAAAGGAAGGCTGGAAAAATTATAACACATCATCTCTAATCCCTCACAAATTTTCGAAAAAAAATTCATCTTCCAAAAGCAACTATCAGTAAGATGTAAAATCTATGAAATTGGATGTTAGGCTTTAGAGTTTCTTATAGCTACTATACGAAATACTTATACATTAAAAAATCGCAAATGTGAAGTGAGTTCAGAAAAGTTGTGGACTATCAAACTAAAGTTTTTTTATTGTTCGTTTGCTAATAAATCGCCGGATATAATAAATCCGGCGATTCATTTTTTGTTCAGCTTTTTGCTTTGACCGCTTTTTGTTTCTGCTTGAATTCGGGCAGGGCATCGAATACCTGAATAGCATATTTTACCTTCCCAAATGGGGCGGAAACCTGAACGCCCTGAATTTGGGAGTGAATTGCTTCAAGAGATTCGCGGGCGATTTGCAAACCTTCTTCGGCGGCGTGTTCCTTACTTTTGTCGGAAGCGGTTCGCATTCGGTCGAGAATATCCTGCGTCACCCGAACGCCGGGAACTTCATTGTGCATAAATTCGGCGTTGCGGCTGGAAACAAGCGGGAAGATTCCGGCGATAATCGGGATGCGGACGTGCGATATTTTGTCTAAGAAAATCTGCAATTGTTCGGTGTCATAGACGGGTTGCGTGATTGCATATTCAGCACCGGCTTCGACTTTCCATTCAAAACGGCGAATTTCTTCTTCGATGTTCATTGCTCCCGGATTAACTCCGACTCCGATGGAAAATGCGGTCGGTGTGCCGATTGGATTGTTGCCTAAATCCAAGCCGTGATTGAGTTTATTGACCATATTTGTCAGACCGATTGAATCAATATCAAAAACTGCGGTCGCGTCCGGGTATGGTCCCATTTTTGGCGGATCGCCGGTAATAATCAACAAATTATGCAAACCCAATGCCGCCGCACCTAGTAAATCAGACATCATTCCAAGCAGATTCCGATCGCGGCAACAGTAATGCAGAACGGCTTCGATGCCGACTTTTTGTTCGACGAGAATCGCCGTCGCCTGTGCCGACATCCGGGTTTGAGCCCTTGGACCGTCGGGAATATTGACGGCATCAACTCCGGCTTCTTTTAATAAGCCGATGGATTTCAAGGTTCGCGTTGCTTCGACTCCTTTTGGCGGAAGGACTTCGACGGACGTAACGAATTCGCCTAAAGCAACCTTTCTCGACCAATTCGAGCGTTCGAGCGGCGACACGGGTTCAACTTCAACGATCTTTTTATTGTCAGAAACTCTGGCAGATTCCTGAACATTGACCTGCATTTTTCGCGGACTAATTGCCCGCACGGAATCGGAAATCAGTTTGATGTGTTTCGGAGTCGTGCCGCAGCAACCGCCGACGAATTTTGCTCCGGCTTTGATAAAGCGTTTCGCAAATTTCGACATATATTCCGGCGAACACATATAAAATTGTCTGCCCTGCACATCACGCGGCAGACCGGCGTTCGGTTGGGCGGAAAGTTTTTTGTCGGTGAATTTCCGCATCGTTTCGAGTTCGCTCAAAATATGCGTCGGACCGACACCGCAGTTCAATCCGATAACATCAACACCCCATTCGTCAAGGCGTTTTGTGAAAACTTCGGTTGTCGTACCGAAGACGGTTTTGCCGTTTGTCTGGATTTGAATCTGGGCAATTATCGGCAGATCGGAAAGACTTTTGACGGCACGAATCGCTTGCTGGATTTCGGCGAGATCGGAAAAAGTTTCGAGAATAAATAAATCTACGCCGCCTTCGAGAAGTGCGGAAATCTGCTCGGAAAACATTTCTTTGGCTTCATCAAAAGAAGTCGGTCCGTAGGGTTCGATTCGTAAATCGAGCGGTCCGATAGCACCTGCCACGAATTGATTTTCGCCGACCGCTTCGTTCGCAAGTTTTGCCGCCGTGATATTTATCTCACGCAAATCCTTTTCTAAACCATACTGTTTTAACTTGTGCCGCGTCGCCCCGAAAGTGTTGGTTTCGATGATGTCCGCACCTGCCCGAACATATTCTTCGTGAACTTCGCGGACAAGATCGGGAGCGGTTAAATTCAGTTCATCGTAACTTTTATTTATATAAATCCCTTTGTCATAAAACCGCGTGCCGACCGCACCGTCAAAGACATACACGCTGTCGTTTTCTAAAATTTCTCGAAAATCTTTCATTGTTTTGATGGTTGCTAATTGGTAATTGGTTAAAAAAAAATAAATACCAATTACCAAAATAAAAAGTCCCTGTGCTAAACAGCACAGGGACTTTTACGGTAAATCTCTTTTTGTAAGCTGTTTAGCGGTTTATTTTACGTGGTCGCAAGTTGCTGTAACTCACCACGAAGTATAATAAATAATAATGCGACTTTGATTTGTCGGTGTCAAGTTGAAATTTATTTCGGGTGTGAATCTCTTTTAAAATCGTAACGCCATCAGTTCCGCTGGCGTTACATCAAATACGCTGACACTTCGGGCAGTAATAACTTGACCGTCCGCCTTGTTTGAGGCGTTTGATGTTCGTGCCGCAATTAACGCACGGTTCGTCTTCACGATTGTAAACCGCCCAATGTTTTTCATAGCCGCAGCCATAATAACTGCCGTCTATGTTTTCGGGATCAACATTGAGCGTCGAACCGTTAGCGATTGATTCGGCGAGAACTTGTTTGATAAATTTGTGCAGGCGATTCGCTTTGACGGTGGAAATTTCGCTTGCCGGAGTCAGCGGATGGATTCTTGCCAGAAATAAAGATTCGGCGACATATATATTTCCGAGTCCGGTAACTTTTGTTTGGTCGAGCAGAAATTCCTTTATTTTGCGGGTTGAAGTCTTTAAAATCTCACGCAGATATTTTGGCGAAAACTCGTTTGAAAAAGGTTCGGGAGCTAGTTTATTTAGTTCCTTCGCTTGATTTAATTCCGCAGTTTCAACCAATTTCATAAACCCGAAATGGCGTTGATCGCTGAATACAAGACGGGTTTCGTCCGTAAAATAAAAGACGGCGTGCGAGAATTTCGGGTTTTCCCGATCAGACGGCAACAGCAGAAAGCGTCCGCTCATCCGCAGGTGAACGATCAGCGTTTTGCCGTTATTTAATTCAATTAAAATGTGTTTTCCGCGTCGGTTGACGACATTTATCGTCGCGTTTTCGAGACCTTTCGCAAAATTCTCCGGCGTTATCGCGGGAGCAAGTCTTTGACGAAGTAATTCTGCGGTCAGCATCGTTTTTCCGCGAACGAGTTTATCGAGAGATTTTGTAACGAGTTCAACTTCCGGTAATTCGGGCATAATTTATTACTTTAGAAACTACGCAAACTGAAAAAATTATCTAACAGGGATGAAAAAGATATTCAGGGATGTGACCGAAATAAAAACTATTTTTTAATATCCTTGTACATCCGCTTCATCCCCATTTATTTATGTATCTGAATTTTCAACCGTGTAACTTCTGTATTTTTTAAACTTTGGTGTAATCGGTCAGCGAAGTTTTGTCGCCTAAAACCGTGCCTTTGCCGACGATGACATTTTTTCCGACGTAACAACTGCGGGCAAGAATCGAATCGTGAATTTCCGCCGAATTCGAGATGCGGGAATGCGACCAGATGACGGAATTTTCGATCACCGCCCGTTCCTCAACATTTACGCCCTGACCTAACACGGAATTTATAATTTTAGCGTTCGGTTTGATAACACAGTCTTTGCCGATGATTGATTTACTATCAATAAATGTCGAAGTTGCCGATTCAAATTCTTCATTTTTTTCGAGTTCGAAATGCTTGATTCGACCTTTCAAAAAATCCCTGTGAGCCTTGAGATATTTCTCCGGTGTACCGATGTCGCACCAGTATTCGTTTTTCATAACATACGCCCGAAAATTCTTTTCACGTTTAAGAATTTCGGGGAAAACATTGTATTCAAATGAATAATTTTCGCCTTCGGGAATCAGTTCGAGAATTGACGGTTCGAGAATATAAATTCCGGCGTTGATCGTGTTCGTTGTCAATGATTCGAGTTCTGACGGTTTCGGTTTTTCGCGGAAACGCAAGACATTATTATCTTCGTCCGTTTCGACCAACCCATAAGCGGACGGATTTTCAACAGGAATTAAACAGAGCGTCGCTTCGGCTTTGTTTCGCTGATGTTCCTTAATGACTTTGGCAAGTATCAGATCTGTTAAAATATCGCCGTTCAGCACGAGCGTCGGCTCGTCAGAATTTCCGGCGGCATATTTGTATGCTCCGCCTGTTCCCATCGGCTGCGGTTCGGTTACATAATCAATATTGACACCGAATTCGCCGCCGCTGCCGATTTGCCGTTCGATTTTGTCAGGCTGATAATTGAGCGAAAGTGTAATGTCCTTGATTCCCGCCCGCCGCAGTATTTCGATTTGATATAAAACGAACGGACGATTGACGAGAGGAACAATCGGTTTCGGAGTGTAAACTGTTAGAGGTCGCAGCCGTGTGCCTTTTCCGCCTGCTAGAATTAATGCTTTCATAATTTCAATTAAATAGTAGTTTTCAACGAGTTCGATATTTTGTCAAACACGCGGATAGATGTCCACATTCCGATTAATTTAAAATAAAAAAAGGAACGCATAAGTCGGACTGTTCCATCTTCCGCGTTCCTTTAGTTGTTGGATTCTTTAGAAATTTAATGAGCCGTTAACGAAGTGTGTGCCGCATCGCCGCCCGGCACGAGTGGCGAACGGTAATCGCCGTAATTTATCTCTTTATTTTCGCTCGAAAAAGCATAGACATCAAAGCCGTAAGCATCGAGAAATCCGGCGAGTTCGTTAGAGTTCGGCATATAAACAGATTCGGCGTAACCCAATTCCAAACGAATTTCCAATAACCTTTCGATAACTTCAAGCGGGGCGAAACAAATTACCGGATCGTGATATGTTGCCATAAAAATTATTCCTTCAAGTAAAAACCCTTGCAAAATCGCTCAGGCAAATACTTTGATTGCAATAGGTTTATAAAGGTTGTTAGAAATATTTGATAGCAACTTAATGTTGATGAAAGTAATCTCAAATAACAATAAATGCGGGAGAAATTAGAAGCGAAATTTCAAGATGAGCCTCAGCCGGATAAATACTTGCTGAAAATTTCTCTTGTAAATCACACGAAAAACTAATAAACTGAAATAATTAAAGAAACTGACTTTTCCCGAATTACCAGAAAGATATAGGAGCTTTGTAATGAAAAAAAATCTGTTAAGAATGTTTTGTGTTGGAATTTTGTGCTGTCTGACAGTGATTGTCGGATTTGCACAAAATGACCGCACGCTGTCGTCTGCCGCCGGTGATCTTTATTTGATCTCGGCAAAAGCAGGTGTCGTTAATTATGTTGAAGGTGGAGTTTCGATTCAGCGAAAGAATGGAAACAGCGGATATTTGCTTAAAGGTGACAGCATCGAAGTCGGCGACAAAGTTTCGACGACGGCAAACGCCAGAGCGGAAGTTCTGCTGAATCCGGGTTCGTTCGTAAGGTTAGATCAGAATTCGGAATTTGAATTCGTCACAACATCTTTAGACGATTTGAAATTGCAGGTAAATAAAGGCAGTGCGATTTTTGAAGTTTTCGCCAGCAATGATTTCAAAGTTCTGATAACAACGCCGAAAGCCAAATTTTATTTGGTTGAAACCGGAGTTTACCGCGTTGATGTTCTGGATAACGGTGTTGGAAAACTGGAAGTTCGCAGAGGTAAGGCTCAGGTCGGGAATTTGTTGGCGGAAGAAGTTGAGAAGGGCAGAACTGCAACGGTTGATACAAACGATGTAGTGGTAGCGAAATTCGACCGCGGTAATGAAGATTCGTTCGAAGACTGGAGTAAAGACCGTGCAAAAATGATCGCTAAGGTCAACAGCAAACTTTCTTCGGACAGATTAACAAACTCATTGCTTAGTAATAATAATGGTTTTGATTGTTTTAACTCGTTAGGTTTGTGGGTTTACAGTCGCCAATACACCTCATACAGTTTTCTTCCGTTCGGCTACGCGTGGCGTTCGCCGTATGGCTACGGTTTCGGGACAAGCACGGGAATCTGCAACAATCCGTATCAATATTATCGTTATATTCCGACATATAGAGGAAATCCGGGAACGGGAAACAATGGTGGTGGAAATGGTGGTGTAACACCGACGACTCCAGCGGCGAATATCGCCCGCGGACAACGCAATTTGACTCCGCCTTTTCGACGGATGGAAAATACTGGAAACAGCAATTCCCGAAGTTCATCGAGTCGCCGAAACTTTCCGACATTTCCTGATTCATCCAACGATGGAAGTCGAGGCTCACGTTCAGACAGTTCAACGCGAACGACGAATACACAAAATTTTCCGACACGAACTGTTCCGTCATCAAGAACATCGCCGAGAAGTGTTAAATCGGATAATTAAGATTATGATTAAATAAATTTGCAGAGGGAAAAGTCAGATGACTTTTCCCTTTTTTTGTTATCTGAAGAAGTGGAAAAAACCTTCGACATTGGTCGTATCCAATGCTTTCGGCAGATATGGCTGCAGAATCAGAAGTGCCGATTGCAGTCCGTTGAAAATGAAGTGAAAAACTATGCAGGGAAGTAAATTGTTCGTTTTGACTCGAATCATCGTCAAAAGAAGACTCAGAAACGTCAGCGTGATAAGCGTCGAAGTGCTTCCCCAATACTGCGGAAAATGAACCAACGCAAACACGAGCGTAACCAGAATTACCGCTGCCGCAACATTTGTCGTCCGCTGGAAAGCTGAATATAAGACTCCGCGATAGACGACTTCTTCGACAATCGGAGCGGTAAAAGTTGCCATAAATGCAACGAGAAAAACCATATACCGCGAACTTCTCAAGATTCGCAAAAGGTCGTTATCCTGTGAACCGAAAATCAATCCGGTCACGGCAGCGACGGCAAAAACCAACAGCAAAAGTGCAATCGAGTGCCACCATTTATAACCGCCCCATTCCCAACCGAGCATTTCTCTGAATGAATAAGTCTTGAATTTTGTAATTATAAACCAGGCGGCAATTAAAGTTAAAATGTGTGCGGGAATGATTGCTGCAATCTGAAAAAGCAGAGCCGTCGGATCGTTTGTGACGAATTCGGAAATTGATTTTTGATCGGGCAGGACATTTTTCCGGCTTACCTGACTAAAAATATACGGAAGTAAAGCCAACAGTGGCAGCACGATTATAAGTAAAACGCTGACCAACCATAACGCCAGAGCGACCAGACTGTTCCACGGAGGATTATTCGGTGAGAATTCCGTTATGATTTCGGACGGCACGGTTTCCGCCAAATTCGAGTTTACAATGTTTTCCTGATTCATATTTTCCACGAGTTCGATTTTAGATATTTTTGGAGCAAAATCCAAATTAAAAACGAAATTGATACGCAAACTCTTGAATTAAGTTTCAGTTGCATATATGCTAGAAGCCCGTGGAGCAACGCGGAAAAAATACAACACAAAATGTCATTGCAATCATTCCGGCGAGGTTTCAGTCAACCCGTCTGGAAGGAAAATTATTGTTGCCGCTAAACGGTAAGCCTTTGATTCTACACACTTTAGAGCAAGCGAAAAAAGCAAAAAATATTTCCCGTGTAATCGTGGCGACGGATGATTCACGAATTTTGAAAGTTATTGAAGATTCTGGAAACGAAGCGGTTTTGACTTCAAGTGAACATCAATCGGGAAGCGACCGCATCGCCGAAGTTGCCGAAAATCTTCCTGAAAATTCGATCATCGTCAATGTGCAGGGCGACGAACCTTTGATCTCGCCGAACACAATTGATAAAGCGGTTGAAGCAATTTTGGAAAATGAAAATGCAGATGTTTCAACAACGAGCGAAGAAATTACCGATTACAAAGACGTTTTAGATTCAAATATCGTCAAAGTCGTAACTGACAAAACCGGATTTGCATTATACTTTTCGCGTTCGCCGATTCCGTTTCCGCGTGATGCTGTCAAGAAATACGGCAGTTTAGAATCAGCTTTGCGGGAAGATCAAAGTTTATTAAAACTCTACCGCAAACACCCCGGACTCTACGTCTATCGCCGGGAATTTCTATTAAAATATACAAAGGAAAGCCAGACGAATTTAGAAACAACCGAAATGCTTGAGCAACTGCGGGTTCTGGAAAACGGTGCAAAAATAAAAGTCGTCGAAGTTTCCGAAACCTCGATTGGAGTTGATACGAAAGAAGATTTTGAGAAAGCAGAACAGATATTGGAAAGTGGAAAATCGAAAGACAGTTAGTTTGCATTTTTCCATCTTATAAATTATGAGTGATTGGATCGGATTAACATTTTTCTTACTAATTCCCGTCGGAATCCTGATCGGCTTAAAATTATTGAGCCGAAACAGAACAAGCACCGAACAGGAATTTGAACAGAGAGCAAGCGAAAGCGGCTCATTACTAAGTGCCGGCGTAAATGCTCTAAACGGAATGCTGAATCCGGGCGAAGCGAAGGGCAAGGAAGCAATCACGGAAGTTAAAAAAGGGCGTTATAATAAAAAACAGGCGAAGGGCAGAGATATTGGAGATGAGTTAGAAGAGGAATAAACAAATGAGTGAAAAACAGACAAAGTATATATTTGTAACGGGCGGAGTTGTTTCGAGTTTAGGAAAAGGTTTGGCGGCTTCGAGTATCGGGTGTTTGTTGGAATCTCGCGGGGCGACGGTTTCGATGATGAAACTCGATCCTTATATAAATGTTGATCCGGGAACGATGTCGCCTTTTCAACACGGCGAAGTTTTTGTAACCGATGACGGTGCGGAAACTGATCTCGACCTTGGACATTACGAAAGATTTACTCACGCAAAATTGACGCAGGCGAATAATTGGACGAGCGGACGCGTTTATTTATCGGTCATCGAAAAAGAACGTCGCGGCGATTATTTGGGGAAAACGATTCAGGTTATTCCGCATATTACGGACGAAATCAAAGATGCGGTGCGGGCGGTGACAGAAAAAGATCAGCCGGATGTTTTGATTGTCGAGATCGGCGGAACGGTTGGCGATATTGAGTCGCTGCCGTTTATGGAAGCTCTGCGGCAGATGGGCAATGAGGAAGGGAGCGACAACGCGATTTTTATTCACGTTACGCTTGTTCCGTATATTGCGGCGGCGGGCGAATTAAAGACAAAACCGACGCAGCATTCGGTCAGAGAACTACGCGAGATTGGAATTCAACCGGATATTCTGCTGTGCCGTTCGGATCGTCCTGTTCCTTTAGAATTACGCAAGAAAATCGCACTATTTTGCAACGTTAAAGAACACGCCGTTATTTCGGCTTTGGATGTCGATACAATTTATGAAGTGCCGCTTTATTTTCACGAGCAGGGTTTGGATTCGCTGATCGTTGATTCATTACATCTGACCGAGAGATTTCCGAATGCGGAGTTGAAGGATTGGCGAAGACTTGTTTCGACGATCAAAGAACCGGGCGTGGGAAAAGTGAAAATCGGCATCGTCGGAAAATATGTCGAATTGGAAGATTCATATAAATCTCTGCGGGAGGCTCTGACACACGCCGGCGTTGCGAACGATTTACAGGTGAAAATTGAATGGGTGGAATCTTCTGAACTGAAATCGGATAATTATGAAACTCAGTTGCAGGATTATGATGCGATTTTAGTTCCGGGCGGATTTGGCAAACGTGGTGTTTCCGGGATGATTCGGGCGATAACATATGCAAGAAAATCGGGAACTCCGTATTTTGGAATTTGCCTTGGAATGCAGACGGCTTGTTTGGAGTTTGCGAGAAGCGTTTGTGAATTAAATGATGCAAATTCGACTGAATTTAAAGAAGACTGCGAAAACCCCGTAATTTTCAAATTGCGTGATCTGGTTGATGTCGAAGAACTCGGCGGAACAATGCGACTCGGTGCGTGGGATTGTATATTGAAGTCAGGGAGTCTGGCACAGGAAATTTATAATGGTGCGGAAACAATCTCGGAAAGACATCGTCATCGGTTTGAATTCAATCCTTCGTATCGTGAAGTTTTGGAAGAAAACGGTTTGATATTCAGCGGAATTTCGCCGAATAAAAAGTTTGTCGAAATGGTTGAACTGCCAAAGGATGTTCACCCGTTTTTCGTCGGTTGCCAATTCCATCCCGAATACAAATCAAAACCGCTCGATGCTCATCCGCTGTTTGTTTCATTCGTTGAAGCCGCTTGGGAAAATCGTATGCAAAGTGAGAATTTGAAGGAAGATGTTTCGAGTGACAAACCGATTGAAATTCAAGAAAAAGCGGCGACTATGAATGAAGGTTAATTCCGACAAATATTAGAAAAAACGGTTTTTGTGGTATCTTTTTATTTT
>JBGTGO010000002.1:0-75847 GCA_041746675.1 Pyrinomonadaceae bacterium
GGTTTGTTGGTCAATCGGGTTGACGATTCGCATAATTATCTGCGTCATACATTGCGAGAGCACGTCTTGGTCGAGTTTGCCGGGGCGTTGCGTGATTAAACCGATACCGACTCCGAATTTGCGTCCTTCGGATAAAATTTGTTTTAAGATATTGGTTGAAACAACGCTTGCTCCGGCGGGTGCGAAACGGTGTGCTTCTTCGAGAAGTGCGAAAACTGGATAGTCTAGGAAATTTTCGCCCGAATCCACGCCTTCTCGGACGGTCATCATACGGGCTTTATTGACGCGACGAAGAAGTGTGCCGACGATGACTTGTTGTTCGTGCTGTTCGATGTCGGATAATTCCAAAACG
Organism: Pyrinomonadaceae bacterium; assembly: GCA_041746675.1. Taxonomy (GTDB): domain Bacteria; phylum Acidobacteriota; class Blastocatellia; order Pyrinomonadales; family Pyrinomonadaceae; genus Aridibacter. The sequence continues at coordinate 353 of JBGTGO010000002.1, forward strand.
GTGCAGCGTCCGGGTGCGAATAAATCCTGCAAAGGAATATGTTCGTTGTCACTGAAAATTCCGTCGCGTTTATCAAACCGCGAATCTAATCGCCACAGCAAACCGTCAACTGATGGAGCAACACTTTCTTCTTTATACTTTTGTTCAAGAACAGCATCCCGCAAATCGTGATAACCCCACATTTTGCGATCTGCATTCGGCATATCGGTAAGTTTTCGGAAACCTTGCGAAAGAATATGGTGCATCTTGTCCGACGTTCCTTCGGGCAATAAGTATTTTATATCGGCTTCGGTCAAAGTCGAAAAACGCACCTTTATTTGTTGGGGTTTGAAGATTTTAACTTCGGGTTTATAACCGTCCTCGCCAAAAAATTGAGAATCGCCGTGAACCGATTGCATCGTGTGATATTCGCCGTGCGGATCAACGATCAAAACCGCCGCACGATTATATTCGTTCATCAATTCTTCAACCAAAACGCCCGCCGTATAAGATTTTCCCGAACCCGTCGAAGCCAGAATCGCCAAGTGCGTTGAAACGACATTTTTCACCGAAAGCACAACCGGAACTTCGCCCTGCTCTCTCGTCAAAAGCGAACCGATATGTGCTGAACCCGCTTGTCCCGTTTGTTTCGGACTAAGCATTTCCGACAAAGTTTCGCTTGAAGCAAGATAAATCGGCTGTCCCGGATTCGGCGGAATTCGCGGATTTACAAAATCGCTCAATTTCTTACTGAAATAACCGATAGTTTCAACCTCGATCTCATAAATCTCGCAACCAACGCTGTCCAAACCAATCAACGATGAAATCATTGAAGGCGGAGTCGTCGGATCAGCCAGAAAAGCATCGGGCAAATTGCGGACGAGTTTTCGCCCTTTGATCGTGCCGATAATTTGACGTTTTTCGCCGTCAATATCAACCGCATAATAGACGAATTCGCCGATGCGTGTTTTTTCGTTATCTTTGGTAATTATGAGATATTCGTGCGGCAATAAGCCGGGACCTTTTACTGTGCCGATTAATGTGTCATTTGTCATAGAATTTTGGAATGTTTCAAATGATAATTTCTCTGTAAATTATACCACGATTCATTTGTAAAATAAGTTAGCACCTAAAGCATCCTATCAGCCTTTTGGAGAATCATTATATTGAATGACACAATAAGATTAATGGGACTTGGTTTATGAAAATCTATTTAACAAAAAGATTTGTTTTTAAAAATTTACAATATCGAATTTTTGCCCTTTTGGTTTTAATCATTAGCGTATTGGGCGTAAATTATTGGCAATCTTTTGATAATTCAATTTATGGAAGTTTATTAGTTCGTTTGCAACCGGAACCCGAACCTATCTTCCAAAATAGAGATTTGTCTAAATATGACTTTGGCGGTGAAGTTGCGGGTTGTTTTAATTATTCTTCTAAAGAATGCGAATCAGAAGTGGAACAAGCGAGAAAGTTTATTTTGAATCATTGGAAAAATAAAAAACGTGGATATGTAATTCTTCTATATTCAGGAACTCATGGTCGTGTTCGTCATGTTTTTATTGAACCTAATAAAAATGGTCAATGGCAAGTAACTTTGAATAATGAAGTCGCAGATTTTGACAGGGATTTTAATAAAAACATATCACAAATTTATGCGACTAAAGTAAAGAGAAAATTCGTAAATAAAAAACTTTATCCTCTAAATAATAATGATTCAATGCTCGTTTTTTTGGATTCTGATGGGGAAGAAATTTACTTGTTTTAACCTTAACTACTATTGCCAAATATCTTTAGCTATAATCTTTTCTACAATGAATCCAATAGAATTTAAGGTTGAAAAAACGATCAAAAACTCGCCAAAAGCTGTTTGCGAGAATATTCTTGATGTGGAGACTTGGAGTAGTTTTGATGGACATGGACTTATTCCCGGAATTGAAAAAGCTTTTTATGAAAAGAGAACGGGTGAATTGGTCGGTTCGATTATTCGTGTGAAAAACTCGGATGGAACGGAACATCTTGAGGAAATTATTGAATGGGAAAAGAATAGAAAACTCGTTATGAAAATTTATAATTTTCCGACGGCTTTGAGTTATATGGCGACGCATTTTATTGAGGATTGGGATTTCAAACAGTTATCGGAAAATGAAACACTTTTGATTAGAAAACTTAAACTTTATCCGGTTAGTTTTTTAACAAAACCTTTGCTTGGGCAAATTTCGGGATTGATGGAAAAAGCTATGAAAAAACAACTCGGTGAAATGGCGGAAAATTTGAGTTTGTGATTTTTAACTTATTTAAAATTGATAGAGCAGCTAAACATTTTACAAATATTTAGCTGCTCTACTTGATAAATCAGTAATGAAGAATCTATTCGGGACATTCCAGCGGTTCGTAGTTTGAAAGCGTGTAAATATTTTTCAAACTGCGATAGACTTTGGCACTCAGGCAAAGTTCATATTCTTCGCCATCTTCAATAGAAATTGATTTGAATAGAATTTTGTAATTCATTCCTTGCACAACCTGTTGTTCAGCTTTCAAAATTGAACCCATTTTCAAATCCATTTCTTCAGCTTCACCGATTTTGTTCAACGCAAAATTTGCGGCAGAAATGATATTTTTATCTGTAACGGAAACCGCTTTAAATCCGCCGACCATTATCGGTGCGGCAACCGGGCAATCTACGGCTGCCCATTTTGATAACGCATAAACATTTTTCAAACTGCGGTAAACCGTTGCGGTCAAACAACCTTCGCCAACTTTTCCTTCTGCCGCATAGGTTACTTTGAAAAATAAACTGTAATTCATTCCCTGAACAAGTTGTTGTTCAGCTTTCAAAACGGAATTGTATTTAAATTCCATCTTTTCTATTTCGTTAATTTTGTTCGTGGCAAAATTCGCCGCATTTATAACGCCTTGATCTGTAACCGAAACTGTTTTATATCCGCCGACCATCGGTATATTTTGAGCGAGTGTGCTATCAGCAACACCAAAAACCAAAGCTAACATAACAACTACGAAGCCTAATTTTAATTTTTTCATTTAATTATTTTTGAATGTTTTTCTAAAATTTCTTATGCAATAATAGACAAACTAAACCGCCATATTTGCCTTAATCAAAAATAAATCAGCATTATATCTGCGAAATCAATTTTTGAATACTTAATTTTTGTAAAAAATAATCCGCTTGCGGATGAATAAATTTAGCATTACGTTGGGGGAAAAACAATAAGAAATAACTAAAACTTATCTCTTATTTTGAGGAGGATTATTTTTGTAGTAATAATTATTTTTTAATGCTAGTATCTATCAGCTTAAAAAAAATAAAATCTGTTAAATAATATCTGTAAATGTCTGATGTGATTATACTTATTAACGTTAATTGACATTGGTTCAATATTTTATTTCGATTCACAAATTAGGCAAAAAATTCTTTCCAACCCTGTCATTCGAGAAGCATTATTCCAAAATCGGGCAGCGAATTCGGCTGCTCGAATTGTAAAGGTAAAGCGAAGAGGGGAAAAGATGATTACAAAGCCGAAGTTCAAGAATTTGATTTTGTTGCGGCAAATATAAACTCAGACAATTTCTATCAAAAAATCAAGGAGATCTCTTTAATGAAAATAAACGTATTTCTAATGACCGGACTGATGTTAGTGTTTGGTTTGAGCGTTTTTACACAGTCGAAAAGTAAAGGCACAGCAAATGTCAAAACCAACACGCCCGATGCGGTTGTTAAAAATTTATACGCGGCACAGAAAAGTGAAAATAACAATCCGTTTTTTCAATCAAAAAACCGCGGTCTTATCGATAAGTATTTTGCCAAAGTACTGGCGGATATGATCTGGAAAGATTCGGTTGATGCAGCCGACGGAGCCGGAACGATCAATTTTGATCCGCTCTTTTATGCACAGGATTCGGAAATTACAAACTTCGTTATCGGCAAACCGCAAGCCGACGGCGATGAGAATAATTCAGTTGTTGCCGTAACTTTCAAAAACTTCGGAAAAGCCGAAAAAATCGTCTATGAAATGCACCGTGAAAAAGGAGTCTGGAAGATCAAAGATATTTCATACAGCGACGGCGAAAATCTTGTTTCGACCTTGCAGTATGCACAGGATGAAGAATTCAGAAATGAATACGACAGCCAGCCCTTCATCGGCGAATACAATGTCGGACAAAAAAAATGCACGGTTACGCCGACAAGAGACGGTTACAGAATGCGGATCGAATGCGAAGGCGAGGACGGCTTTAAGTTTTACGAGATCGAAGGCAGCGAAGTTGAAACCGCTTACATAAGTCTGGATGCAAAAGGAGTTCAACAAGGTAAATTTGTCTTCAAGAATGGCGAAGATAACGGCAAGTTCTTTGATGCGAAAGGCAAACAATCAACCGTTACAAAAGTGAAGATGCAAGCCGGAGTTTGCGGTTTGAATCTGGAAATTACCGAAAACAATGCGGACGGACTTCCGGTTCAAAATGTAACTGCAACGGCGATGAATGCGGAAACCAAAGAAACTTCAAAAGCGACGCTTTTTGAAGCGATGCCGGTTTTCAGCGACTTGAGCGAAGGCAAATATCAAGTAACCGTGATGAAAAAAGGTTATAAAAATGCGACCAAAGAAATTACGCTCGACTGCAGTAATCTGGAGGACGACGATCCATCCGTTACGCAGCAGATTTTCGTGCAAAAAGAAGGCGGCAAACAGAGTGCTAATCAAACTCAAACCGACACAAAAACCAATGCCTCAAATATCCGGGGCGTTGATTTCCTAAATTATACGTATCAATCAACGGCTTGTGCTGATGATTTAGGAATTTCTACGGCGGTTAAAGTTAAAAACGGCTCATTTAACCGGGAACAAAATTTTTACAGCGTTTATGACAAAAAAATCATATACGGCGATATAAACGGCGATGGAAACGAAGATGCGGTCGTTAAAATCGCCTGCGGAAGTTCAGCCGGGACGTTCAGAGGTTTTGAAATCAAGGTATATACATTCGAGAACGGAAAGGCGAAATTGCTTGCACAGACGGATTATCAAAATGTTGAAAAAGATTACAAAAAAACCTACGCCGACGGCTTTATTATTCTTATAAATGAAAGCGATGTGAAAATTGATAAAGATCATTTGATCTTTCAAGTTTTTGCCGACGGTTCAAACGCCTCGCCGGAGAACATCACGACTTTCGATTACAAATTAAGCGGAACAAAGTTGGTTCTAAACGGCAAGCCGCAGAGAAAACGTATTTAAGTAAAGAAATGGAGAAAACAAAATTGATGAAAACTAATAAATTTGTGCTTTCGGCATTGTGTGCAGTAATGTTTGCTTTTGCATTTTCCGCTTGCGACGGTAACGCGGAATTAACGGATAAGACGATGGTGGATAATTCCAACAGAGCAGTTACAACAAGCACCGAAATGCCGACCGAAAGCAAAACACCCGTTGTTTCGGAAACAGAAACTGCTGATACAAATTCGGAAAAAAAATCGGATGAAGTGACTCCCGCAGATGATTCCGAATCCGAGAGCATCAAAGGCGAGCTGCAACTCGGCAAAACCGACTCGGTGATTTTATATGTCGGGATGGAAACGGGCGATTATGCGGCGTATTGTTTTACAAATGATTCGGAAGCCGGTAAGAAAATTTTAGCTTCGTGCAAAGATAAAGAGCAATGCGAGATCAAAGCGACAATTGACGGCGAAGTTCGATGTAAAGTTCCGGGACTCGAAGCCGATCTTTCCGCGAGCGGCAGGATTCTGAAAGTTGCTTCAGCTAAAACACTCGGTCGCCGAAAGTAACCGAACACAAATTTATTGATTACAGTTTAGAACGGACTGACAATCACTGATTTTCTAATAGTCGAGTCCGTTGTAAAGGGCTGATTTTACTGCTGCATCTGCCGTAATGCTTCTTCGATCATCGTCAGTTCCTTTCGCAGATTTTCTTCCATCGTTACGGAAACTTCGTGTTGCTCCATCTGAATCGCCTGTTCTTCCATATCTTTGTCGAGTTGGATTCGCTCATCTTCGTTGACTTCGCCCAGTTGTTTTCTAACCTCGGCGGCTCGTTTTTCCAACTGCTCTCTCGTAAATTTAATTTCAGTCATAATTTTCTCCTTTTTTTATTCGCAAAATGTTCATCAATTATAGCGTGAAATATCCGACAGCAACAAACCGGATTTTGCTGAACTTCTACCGGAGTTTGTTGTAAAAAATAAAGTAACTTAAAATAGATTTTGCAAAAAATCGGTAAAAAGTATAAAAAATTTTAATTTATGGGCGATCCAAAAGTTTCAACTGAAATCAACGAGAGCAAAATGCGTGAGTTTACAAAGGCTGTTCTCACGGATTTGCAGGCGATAGAAAAAATGCTCGACGGCGGGATGTTTGAGGAAGATTCACTGCGAATCGGGGCTGAACAGGAAATGTTTCTGGTTGATTCGGCGATGCTTCCGGCTCCGTGTGCGTTGAAAGTTCTGGAAGATGCGAACGATGAACGGCTGACGACGGAAATCGGTCTGTTCGATCTCGAAGCAAATCTGACACCGCAGGATTTTACCGGCAAATGTCTGAGCAATCTGGAGAACGAGCTTTACGAACTGCACGCAAAGGTCAAAGAATCAACCCGCAAATTAAACGGCGATGTCGCTCTCGTCGGGATTCTGCCGACGATTGAAAAGTCCGATCTCGTCATCGAAAATCTAACGCCGTTCGTCCGTTATCAGGAATTAAACCGCATTCTGACCGAAATGCAGGGTGAAGACCGCGTTATAAATATCAAGGGTTTGGATGAATTAACCTTGCATTTACATGATATTTTTACCGAATTCTGCAACACCAGTTTTCAGGTTCACCTGCAAGTTCCGATCAGCAAATTCGTGGATTATTACAACTGGTCGCAGGCAATTGCCGCTCCCGTTCTGGCATCGGCGGTTAATTCGCCCGTTTTTCTCGGACATCGCTTGTGGAGCGAAACGCGGCTCGCACTTTTCCAGCACGCGACTGACACCCGTTCGCCGATTCATCAGGCACGTTCACAACCGACTCGCGTCAACTTCGGTGATGATTGGGTGAAAAACTCGATGCTCGAACTGTTTCACGAAGACTTGGCACGTTTCCGCATTATTTTAACGAGGGAAGTCGAAGAAAATTCGCTCGAAGTTTTGAGAAACGGCGGCATTCCGAAATTGAACGCGTGGGGAATGCACAACGGCACGGTTTGGCGTTGGAATCGGGCTTGCTACGGCGTGATGAACAAAAAGCCGGGACTTCGCGTCGAAGCGAGATTTTTGCCGTCGGGTCCGACAATTCTTGACGAAATGGCAAACGCCGCTTTCTTCTTGGGATTGATGATTCAGATGCCGCTCGAATACGGCGATGTTACGAAACGCATCTCTTTCGACGATGCCAAGGACAATTTTTTCAGCGTCGCCCGCTACGGTTTCAAGTCGCAAATAGCGTGGTTAGACGAGAAAACTTACTCGGCGAGAAACCTGATTCTCGATGAACTTTTACCGTTGGCACAAAAAGGTCTGGAGAGCGTCAACGTTGACGGCGAAGACATCGAACGATTTTTGGGAACGATTCGGGAACGAGTCGAAGCGGAAAAAACGGGTTCGCGGTGGATCATCAATTCGCTCGAAAAAATGCCGAAAAATGTCAAACAAAATGTTCGGATGCGGGCGGTAACGGCGGCACTTATCAAAAATCAGGAAACCCGCGAACCCGTCCACAAATGGGAGCTGGCAACAATCACGGAAAAAAGCGATTGGATAGATAATTACCGCACCGTCGAACGCTTTATGGCAAAGGATTTGTTCACCGTTCGCCCCGAAGACATCATAGATTTTGCGGCAAGTTTGATGAATTGGAAACACATCCGCCACGTTCCCGTCGAAGACGACGAGGGAAATCTCGTCGGACTTATCACAAGCCGCGAACTGCTGGAAATTCTCGCCAACGACAAACTCAAAAATAAAGACGAAATCGCCGTCCGCGACGTAATGCGAACCGATGTCGCCACCGTTACGCCCGAAACTTCTTCACTCGAAGCCCTGCAAATTATGCGTGAAAAAGAAATCGGCTGCCTGCCCGTCATCAAAAACAATAAACTCATCGGCATCATCACCGCTCACGATTTCCTAACCGTTTCGGCAAAATTGTTTGAAGAAAAACTGGGTGAAGGTTGAGAGTTTGGAGAGTTTGGGGAGTTTGGGGAGTTTGGGGAGTTATTTTAGAAGTGCTTAAAAATTTCGCAATTTTTTTACGGATTAAGTAATAAGTTTTTAGAGTTATTATAACAGATACTTTCCCTACATAATTCTATTACTGTTGAGTTTTCTTTTGATTTAAACTGTTAATTTACAATTGAATTCTGTAAAAACAAATTCGAGCCGCCGAAACTTTCAGGAAAACCGATCAATGTCAGCGGAATTCTTTCGTATGTTTTTGATTAAAGTCCCTGCGATTTTTTATAAACTGCCTGATGCAGATTCTCGCGTTTCGGGAAATGAAATATCGTTCCGGCAATTCCGACTATAAAGAAAATGAAAAAGTATTGGTAAGCAAACGCGATTGCTAAAACGAAGCCGAGTAGGGAAATTGATTCGCACAAGGCACAGGCGATAATCATTGCGTTTTGGACGAGTCCGGGGTTTTGGTGTTCGACGGCGTTTTTGAGGAGATTTTTTTTCATCACGAATGAAATTATTAGATTTAGAACCGCGATTAGTGCGAAGGCTGAAATTATAATCGCATTTTCGCCGAGCGGGGATTTGGTGAAATCAAATTGATAAACTTCGGGTTTTACCAAAAATATGACCAACAGAAACATAATCTGCGACATAAGGAGTGCGAACCAGATTATCAATTCGGTTTTATATATTTGTTCGATGGAAAAGTTTTCGCTTTGCATAATTTTTACCTCAGAGTTTTTCGTAAGAATGAAATTATTTTATAGCCATCTAAATAAACCCACGGTTTTTCGCCGAGAGTATAATGTCCGCAGGGAATCGAAACTTTGCTGTGTTTGATGCCGTGATTGTTGAGTGCGTTCATCGTGTCGAGCGACAAATCAATCGGAAATGACAGATCGTAAAGCGTGTAGATATATCGCTGCGGACGTTCGGGCAGAGCCGCCATTTTTTTGATGTAAGCCATCGGCGAAACCGGCGACCAACACATTCGTAAATCGTCCAGACTGATGTTTTTTTCCAGACTTTCGCGGACGTGATAGGTTGAAAGTCCACGCCACGCGACATCGGCGACGTAGCCGGAAACGTGGTTGAAAACTACCGATTCGATTGTCGGATCGTGCGTAAAAGCGAGAAACGCGACACACGATCCGATGCTCGTGCCGACAATTCCGACGTTTTCATAACCTTGTTGATAAAGCCATCGAACCGCCGCTTTCGTGTCTAAAGTCGCCTGCCGAATTGATTGCAGAGTCCGCCCGACATTCGGCGAAACGACAAAATCCGCCCGTTCCAACTCCGGCGGCATCCGTTCCTCGTGATACGGCAAAGTCAGACGCAGAGCCGTCATACCGACCTTATTAAAAAATTTGCACAAATCAAAATAACTGCCCGCCTTCGCGTTCCAATGCGGCAAGACGACGACCGCCGCTTTTTTATCTTTTTCGTGCGGAAAAAGCTTCGCGTGTGCCGTATTATTTTCAATCGAAGGCGTTTTGATCGCACTCGTCCATTTTAGATTTTGGATTTTGGATTTTGGATTTTGGATTTCAAAGTCCGTAATTTCATCCAATGCAAAATATTCGTCACTATTTTCAAAAACATATTCGGCGTGTTTGCGGAAAAGTTTCAACGGATCATCGCCATTCGGATTATCAACAATAAATTCCGTTCCCCACTCGAACGGACGCACCACGCGATTATCGTCGAGAAATGCGAAATACCGTTCCCGCTTGTGCATATAGCGTTTGAACATAAGTTTTTAATGGTAGATAAAAAAAAGTCCGTTCGCAACTCGTAGGAATTGTGGACAGACCTTTTTTGAAAAAGCGTCTGTTCAATAAAGCGACGGTAGAACAAACTCGATTTCCGCGATTTTGACCAAAGCGGTGATTTTACTTACTTCAATCTCGCCGATGAGAATGTTTCCACTTCAGGTTTGAATTACGCTAAAAATCAAAAAATGTTATGCAGTGATGCGGTTGATTTGATGAAATAACAGCGAAGACAAAAATGTTTTGGTCAGCACTCAGGTAATACCGAACGATTATGTCGAAAAGAGGTAAGAGAAATTCTAAATAAATTTTTTTATATCGGACTTTATATTATAAAGTACTTGACATATAAAATAACTTTGGTGTATTTTCTAAAACGATGGCAACGATACATAAATTCAAAAAACAGAGCGAAGAAATAACGGACGAGCCGCCGAGTCTGCACGGGCGGGCGATGGATAATCTGGAGTTTATCCGCGAGGCGATGGAGCGTTCGACTGAGTTTACGGCGGTTCCGGGTTACGGCGGAATGTTGATGGGAGCGACGGCGATCGGGACGGCAATTATTGCGGCACAGCAGACAAATTGGCGATTTTGGCTGGTAACTTGGCTGGTCGAAGCGTGTTTAGCTTTTGCCATCGGTTTGTTGACGATGTGGCAAAAGTCAAAAGCGGTTAAAACACCTTTGAATTCGACACCGGCGAAGAAATTCGCACGCGGATTTGCACCGCCGATTGTGGCGGCAGTTATCTTGACGGCGATGCTTTATTTCAACGGACTTTTTCAATATCTGCCGATAATGTGGCTGACGCTCTACGGAACGGCGGTCGTTTCCGGCGGAGCATATTCGGTCAAAACCGTGCCGATTTTGGGTTGGTTTTTTTTAATGCTTGGAGCAATCGCGGTATTTATTCCGATCAATTACGGAAATTGGATGATGGGAATCGGTTTCGGCGGACTGCATATAATTTTCGGCTTGATAATCGCTCGAAAATACGGCGGGTAAAAAGTGAAGAAGTTTTGGTGCGGTTCAATTACCTCATAAATTTTCGCGTGATTTCGCGTTTATTTTCGGATGGGAAGTAAATTATGGCAAAGACAAATTTAGCAGTAGCAAAAAATATAGAAAGGGACGATGAAGAACCGCAAAAACCGCGAATTATCAAAGCGGAGAAAGCGGCGGAGAACGTTTCTAACGAACTGGATAAAGTTATCCACGAACGGATGCGTCTGGGAATTATTTCGGCATTGGCGGTGAATAAAAGATTGTCGTTTAACGAGTTGAAAGATTTACTAAACACGACTGACGGAAACATCAGCGTTCACGCGAGAAAGTTGGAAGATGCGGGATATTTGGAGTGCGAAAAATCATTTATCAAACGCAAATCCTTGACCGAGTATAAAATCACAAATGCCGGAAAAGCGGCGTTGAAAAAATATTTGGATCATATGGAAGCGTTAATAAATGCGATGAAGGGAAATTAGAAAACAGGATAAAAAAATGCAGATATTAAATTTGGAAGATGAAAATATTATTGAGGTTAAAGAAACTTTTTGGAGAAGACAGTTTCAAAAAGAATCAACATCCTCACAAAACTCATTTGATTGGGCATTTGGAGTTTTTATGCCGCTTATTTGTTTTTTGTTTGATCCAATCGTCTTTGAAAGTTCGATGGGAGGTTCGCTGTTAGGTAAATATAAACCATTTGCTTATGTTTTGAGTTTTGCTTCATTAACGGCAATGTCGATATTTTTGGTTTGGGGCAAAGAACTCAAGTGGTTAAACGGGTTTCTGTCAGGTCTTTTTGTAATTGGTGGAATCATTTCCTTAATAGTCGGGATTTTATTGATTCCATTTAGTTTGATAGGACTAATTTTACTTATCGGGGTATTAGGATTTACGCCTTTTTTCAGTTCCTTTGTATTTATCAGAAACTCTTTTCGTGCTTACGATTTTGCAAAGCCTCATTTTGAAGGAAAAACTTTGGTTCGGGCATTTATTTTATCGGCGATGTTTAGTTTGATTACTCCTGTCGTTGTTAATTCTGAAATAAATCGGATGTTGGAAAATTTAGTAAAAGGTGATGTGAATACAATCAGGAAAAACACGAAATATCTGAAATTAGTTAGTGCGATAACTAATTTTGAAAGTTTGCTAAGAACTTACAAAATGGATGAAGGATATGAAAAAGAAGAAATCTCTAAGGCTTATGAGGAACTTACCGGGAAGAATTTTGAATCAAGTCTCAAAAGTTATTTTGATTGAAAATGAACAAAAGCAGCAAATAAATTTATTCAAAAAAATATGAAAAGTTTTGATGTAGTAATAATCGGTGCGGGATTGGCGGGTTTGCAGTGTGCCAGACTTTTGGCGAAGGAAAATGTCGAAGTTTTGCTGGTTGACCGCAAGGAAGATTTGACGAAGGGCGTTCACACGACGGGAATTTTTGTCCGCAAGACTTTTGAGGATTTCGACTTTCCGCCGGAAACTCTCGGCAGGGCGATCAGCGACGTGAAACTCTATTCTCCGAAGCTGAAATCATTTCAAATGACGAGCGATAAGGAAGAATTTCGCGTCGGAAAAATGGGCGTTTTGTATAAAAAGTTTTTGCAGGATTGCATTGATTCGGGCGTGCAATTTATGAACGGGACTCGTTATGTTTCGGTCAAAACCGAGCGTTGCGGAGATTATTTGGAAAGCTCGTTCGATGGCGGTTTGGATTTTCACATTGATAACATTTTGCCGATCTTGGGTTATCACACGACAGTAAATTTAGAGAAGAAAGGCGAGAAAATTCAAATAAAAACCAAAGTTCTGATTGGTGCGGACGGGGCGAAATCGCGTGTCGCAAAGGACTTGAATTTAGACGAGAACGCAGAATATATTATCGGTTATGAAGAAGTTTATAAAGGCGTTCCTTTAACAAAAAAGCCGATGCTGCACTGCTTTCTGGATGCGGAATTATCGCCCGGATATTTGGCTTGGATCACGAATGACGGTGAGGATTGCCACATCGGAGTTGGTGGTTATCCGTCTGGATTCGAGCCGCGAAAGGCGATAGAACTGTTCAAAGATAAAACGCTTGATAAGAAAATCGTTGATTTGAAAAATGCAAAATTAGTAGAAACTCGCGGCGGACGGATTCCCGTCGGCGGAGTTTTGCGAAATATCTCCAACGAATACGGGCTTTTGATCGGCGATGCGGCGGGAGCGGTTTCGCCGCTGACGGCAGGCGGACTCGATCCTTGTTTGCGGCTTTCAAAACTTGCCGCAGAAGTGATTGTGGAGCGTTTGAAAAATAATGACACAGAAGTTTTGCTGAAGTATTCGGGCGAAATGTTTCGGGCAAAATTTACGACGCGACTGTGGCTGCGTTCAGTTCTAAAGGCTTTGAACAGTCAACCGCTGCTTGAGTTCGGATTCAAATTTTTGCGTGGAAGATTAGGACGACGGATTGCGGAAAAGATATTTTTCCGACGCAGTTCATTTCCCGATATTGATATTCTGCGGGAAGAATCGAAGATTGGTTTAAAACCGGCTTCTGATCTGATTAAGTAGATTAGATGTAGAGAAAAGCAGCGGCGGGACGGATGGCGTTACGATAAATTCAGCAGGAAAAAGTTATGAATGACAAAACAAAAACGGGTTTAGAGATTTTGCAATCGGCGGTTTTGCTTGGAGTTACGGGCGATATGCTGATTCGGGAAACGCCTTGGGGGTTAAATATATTTCTATGGACGGCGTTGCTGATCGCGGCGATGACGGCGATTACTTTTCGGCGAAAGAGCAAAAATCTGACACCGCAGACGATTGCACTCCACGCGGCACTATTGTTTTTTTCGGCGATGTATGTCTGGCGGGATTCATTTCAATTAAAGGTGTTGAATTTTGCGGCGATTCTGACAATATTAGCATTGCTGACTTTGCCGGCGTTGAACATCAAACAGAAAGCGGCGGGGATTTTTCAGTATGGAATCGCGGCGTTTTATGCGGGTTTGAGTGCAACTTTAGCTCCATTTTGGCTTTTATTTAATGACATAACGTGGAAAGAGATTCCGAACGAAGGATGGTCGAAGCATCTGGTTTCCGTGATTCGCGGGTTGGCGATTGCGGTACCGATTCTGTTTGTGTTCGGTGCATTATTTATGGCTGCAGACGCGGTTTTTGAAGGAATCATGCAGAACACTTTTAATATAAATCCCGATGAAATCGCCGCTCACACATTTTTTATCTGTTTAATAACGTGGCTCGCCGCCGGATATTTGCGTGGTGTGTTAGTCGGCGGAATCGAAAACGCGGCGGCGGTTTATGATAAACATTTGTCGATCAATTCCGAACCGCAAGCACAATTCAAAAGCGTAACCGAACAGACATCGGAAGATACGTCGAGAGAAGAAAAAACGGAAACCTTCGCTCAATCCGAGTTCGAATCAAAAGACTTAAACAAAAAGAAATGGAATTGGCGTGAGTTCGACAACTCGGTTTTGCCAAAGTTTTTCACGCTCGGTTTGATCGAAACTTCGGTGGTTTTGGGTTTGATAAATTTACTGTTTTTGGCATTCGTAATTGTGCAGGTGCCGTATTTGTTCGGCGGAATGGATTTGGTGCAGTCAACGCCCGATTTCAAACTGGCGGAATATGCCCGCCGTGGCTTCGGCGAACTGGTCGCTGTTTCCGCACTCGTTTTGCCGATTCTGCTCTTGTCGCACTGGCTGCTTCGTAAAGACAAGCCGGTTAACGAGAAAATTTATCGAGTTTTAGCCGGAATTCAGATCGGACTTTTGTTCGTGATTATGATCTCTGCGACACAGAGATTGCTGCTTTTGACGGGAAATGTCGGCTACGGTTTAACGACTGTCAGATTCTATCCGATGGCGTTTATGATTTTCCTCGCACTCGTCTTTGTCTGGTTTGCACTAACGGTTCTGCGTGGTGCCGGACAGCAGTTCGCGTGGGGAAGTCTGTGGCTGGCGTTTTTCGTTCTCGCCAGCCTGCACGTAATGAATCCCGATGATTTTATTGTGCGGACGAATGTAAAATTGATGCAGGAAGGTAGGGCATATGATGCGGATTACAATGTAAATTTGAGTAGTGACGCGATTCCTGCAATTATGGAAACATTCAACGAAACATTTCCGAAAGTTCAGGAATATCAGGTTTGCAACTACAAATACAGACTGCACGACCGTCTGACCGAACTTAACCGGCAGGATGCGTTTCGCTCGTGGAATCTTTCACGTCGCACGGCAAAAATTCTGTTGCAGCGTAACAAAGAAAAATTTTCCGATTATGAACAATGTGGGCAGAAACAACAGGAGAAGCAAAACGAGCAGTTTCCGCCCAATTACTGATTTGTTCGAACCGAGTCGGAAAAGTGAGTTTCAAGCAGCGTCTGATTTGATCGCTTTTGACACGCCTCCTGACGGTCACTTTTCCGACCCGGCTGAAATAAACAAAAATTAACCGAAAGCGATTTGTTTCTGTCTGACTTTGGCAAAATAAAATGCGACGAGAAATGTAACGAACATCAAAGCGGAAGCCGTCCAGAATGTGCGGAAAAGTGTAAAATCGTCTATTTTGCCGAACGAATTATTAAGCAGAAGTCCGGCGACGGCGGGACCGATGGCACGGGCTAAGGACGCTCCCGACTGCATTACGCCGAGTGCTTTGCCCTGTTCTTTTTCGCTCGCAACTTTGGACGCAAGACTTGTCAGAGCGGGCGATGAAAGGGAATTTCCGAGTGAGAAAAATGCCACGCAAATGAGTAGTGCCGTGAGTCCGCCATAGTCGGGACCGATGTACGGAATGAAGAAAAACGCTTCGATCAAGATAAAACTCCCGACGACAACCAGCCACGCTTCACCGAATTTTTTTGCCAGACGGCTAAACAAAACTCCCTGCATTACAACTGCCAGAACCCCGACGTAAGCAAACAGATAACCGTTTGTTTTAATACCGTAATCAAAGCGGTAAAGTGTATAGAGAGCAAAGGTTGCAGTCATAATCGAAAATGCCGTAACTAATAGAAAATACAAGCCGACGAGAAGTGAAAAGCGTGAATCCCTGAGTGATTCAAACAATTCGGCAAAACGATTTTGTCTTGTTGTGTCCGTAGTTCGATCTTCTTTTTTGAGGGATTCGGGCAGAATAAAATAGAGTGCGGCAGCATTGATAAGACTCAGCACGGCGGCAAACAAAAACGGAACGTGAATGCCGTAATCTCCTAGAATCCCGCCGATTGCCGGACCGAAAATAAAACCTAACCCGAACGCCGCCCCGAATAATCCCATTCCCTTCGCACGATTTTCGCGGCTGGTTACATCGGCAATATACGCCTGAGCGGTGGAAATATTTCCGCCGGTGATTCCCGCAATAATTCTTCCCAGAAAAACCATCCATAACGCGGTCGCAAAACCCATAATTGCATAACCGGCGGCAGAGCCTAAAATAGAAAGAAATAACACCGGACGACGACCGTATTTATCGGAAAGCCCACCTAAAATCGGTGCGAAAATAAACTGCATCGCCGAATACGAAGCAAAAAGCATTCCGATTTCAAGCGGCGTGGCTTTAAATAAATCGCCTTCGACATAAAAAGGCAGTGCGGGAATAACGATGCCGAAGCCGACAAGGTCTATGAAAACCGTCAAAAATATGATTGCAATCGGTTTTGTAAAGAATGGTTCTGTGACCGGCGGGGCAATTTCGTCCCCAAAATTTTCTTGGCTCATCTAATTTTTAAAGTTAGAACTTTGAGTTGGAAAATGCAATTTGATAAGAAAAGAATTTGGTCGAATGTTTGCGGTTTATGGAAGATATAGCTGTTAGGTTCAATAAACTTTTCGCATAACATTAGTTGTTCAAATTGACAGTGTAATTACGAAGTAGTTACACTGTTTTTTATGAAAACGCAGATTATAAAGATAGGTAACTCAAAGGGCATTCGCATTCCGAAGCCTCTGCTGAAACAGAGCAATTTGGACGGTGAAGTTGAGTTGGAAGTTACCGACGACGGATTACTGATAAAATCTTCAGGTAAACCGCGGGCATCTTGGGCGAAAGCATTTCAGGAAATGTCGGAGAACGACGGCGATGAACTGATTATCGAAGATTTATCCAATACATACGAAAAGGAGAATTGGAGATGGTAAAACGCTTTGAAATATATCTGTTCAACTTGGACGAAAACTCCGCCGATGACGCAAAGCACACTCGTCCGTGTGTCGTCATTTCGCCGAATGAAATGAATAAGCACATCGAATCTGTCATCATTGCACCAATCTCCACCGTCAGTAGAAGCTATCCGACCCGCATTGATTTCGAGTTTCTCAACAAAAAAAGAAGTGTCGTTCTAGACCAGATTCGCACGGTTGATAAATCCCGTCTGGTCAAAAAAATCGGCGACATCAAGGGAACAACGAAGCAAAAAATTTCGGACACTTTGCAGGAAATGTTTTCGATGTGAAAAGTTTACCAAAATATGTAAATCACAAAATTTCAATTTTTGCTTAGTGCCCGTTTGATCCGCACTTTTTTCGATTAAATGGGCAAAAGCCGACAATTCTATTCAAATTTCTTTGCTACTATCCCGATCATCGGCGGTGTAAAAAAGAATGCGGCGGGATTTTTTTTGGCTTTGTTCCATTCCCGTTCAAAATCCGCTTTTTGCTGTTCGCTCCAGATTTTTTGTTCAATAAGACTCGGAACAGCAGCTTCGTTAAACAATTCAATCCACTTCCAGATTCTCGTGTTCGGACGAGCGATGCGGCAGATCGGTGTTAGCGATTCTATTTCTAAGCCGTTTTCCACAATCATCTGCGGTAGATCGTTGCCGATGTTGTAGCTTCCTTTGTGATTGTTAACGCTTTGCAGATAACCTTTAAAAAGTGCTGACAAATCATCGTTTACGGGAAAAATATTTGCGGTGAGATAGTTGAAGTAATCAATGATTATCAATTTTCCGTTCGGCTTTAAGACTCTTTTAACTTCAGCAATAACTTGCAGAGGATTCTCCAGAAAACAAAATAGCCAACGCGAGAAAACAACATCGGCGGAATTGTCTTCCAAGTCTAGATTGCCTGCATCGGTTTGATGCAGAGAGATATTTTCCGCATTGTTTGCCGCAATCTTTTTCTGCAAAACCGAAGCAAATTTGTCGGATGAATCAACCGCAAAAATATGTCCGTCCGAACCGACCAGACGCGACAGCGGAAATGTGCAGAAACCGGGACCACAGCCTAAATCTACGACCGAATTTCCCAAACCGATTTCCGCATTTTTCCACAAATCACTTGTTGCATCGAACCAAACTTCGTTCTGATATGCGAGTCGTTCGATCTCGCGGGCGGATGAACCGAGAATATATTCTTTTGACATAAATTTTGATTAAAAAAGCGGTATGCAAAATAGTTTTACATACCGCTCAAATTTGTAAAAATTCCGGTTTCAAATTATTTGATCCGAATTTCATAAGGCAGAATGAGCATAGATTCGCCGCGTTTCATTTTGTCGAACATTTCGACAAAACGCAGCGAGTGGCGGACATCTTCGGGAAGTGTTTTGGCGAATGCTTCCTGTGTTTTCTGCTCCTGAGTTTTGGCTTTGACGGAAGCATCGCTGCCGCCGCCGAAAAATGATTCGAGCAAAGTCGGCACTTTCGGTAAATCTACGCGGGTTACATCTTTGTCGGCGGGAAGTTTTGCCAAACCTTTAGCAACTTCGATGGCTTTTTCCAAACCGCCAAGTTCATCAACCAAGCCGTTTGCTTTTGCCTGATTGCCCGTCCAGACGTGTCCTTGTCCAATCGCATCAACCTGTTCGGTCGTCATTCCGCGACCTTTGGCAACTTTCGGGAGAAAATCGTTGTAATAAAAATCATTTATCTGCTCCTGAAATTTTGCCCGTTCGCCATCCGTCCAGTTTTGATCTTCGCGGAAAAGTCCGGCATTTTCGCCGCGTGTGATGTATTCATTTGAAACTCCGAGCCAGTCATAGATTCCTTTAATATTTGGTTTACCGACGAAAACACCGATTGAACCCGTCAGAACGGAGGGATCAGCAACGATTTTGTCGGCGTTGCAGGAAATATAATAACCGCCCGAAGCCGCGTAATCCGCCATCGAAACAACGACGGGTTTTTTCTTTTTAGCCTGTTCAATGGCGTGCCACATCAAGTTTGAAGCCGGAGCCGAACCGCCCGGACTGTCCACCCGCAACACGATTGCCTTAATCGAATCGTCCTCCGCCGCCTGATTAAAGGCTTCGATCATCGTATCTGCACCCGCAAAACTTCCGCCGAACGCACTTGAATTGGAACTGCCCGAAATAATCGCTCCGGCAACATATATAACGGCAATTCGTTCGCCGTTATTGATACCGAGCGAACTCGGCTGGACTTCGCTGTAAGCCGTATCGCTGACCATTCGGAGCTTATCGCCGTCTTTATAACCTAATTTTTTCTGCAATTCCTGCTTAACTTCATCACGATATAACGCACCGTCAATCAAGCCTAATTCCTTTGCCTGCGGAGCCCGGTGCGGTGCGGTGTCAATAATTTCCTTGACTTTAGCGGCATCAAGTTTGCGGTCTTCCGAGATCGCATTGACGAGAGTTCCGTAAATGTCATCTATAATCGCGTTCGTAACTTCCCGCTGCTCGTCGGTCATTTCTTTTTTCGTGTATTGATCGGGAGCGTTTTTGTATTTGCCGATTTTCAAAAATTCGTAATCAACGCCCAGTTTTTCAAGCGAACCTTTGTAGAACATCGCATTCAGAGCAAGTCCGTTGACATATATATCGCCCGGCGGCGGCACAAAAATTTTATCGGCGGCGGAGGCAATGTAATATTCTTTGTTTAAAGCAAATTCGGTGTAAGCATAGATCGGTTTGCCGGAGGTTTTAAAATCCTTGATCGCCGCCCGCAGTTCGTTGGCTTTGCCCCAACCGATGCCGGACATCTCGACATCGAGCAGAACCGCACCGACTCGCGTGTCAACTTTTGCCTTGCGAAGTTGAGCGGTGAGTCCCGTAAATGATTGCGATGATCCCCAACCGAAGGCATCTGCCAACGGGTCTTTCGGTGCGTAATCGGGAAGTTCACCCGAAATTTTGAGTTCCAGAACGCTGTTTTCCGGCACACTCGGATTGCCGACGTTTTCAAGTATCAGAGCGATTCCGATAATCGAAACCAGAACCAGAGTGAAAAGAATTCCGCCGATGATGAGAAGTGTTTTTGCTGTTTTAGACATTGCCATATTTTCTTGTAGAGTTGCTCCCCTAAAAATTGCAGGTGTGCATCCATAATGTGAACACCTGTTTCATATTACGTTTGAAAAGCAGGAAAAGTTTTGAATTTACAGAACAGGCTTTCTATAAACCGCCGATTAACGTAACGCCGGCGTTACATTTTTTGAAGAATTCTTATCGTTAAAATAATGAACCTTGATTTATCAAAACGCTCGGATGAATTATGTTTTGATCTAATGATTGTTTGAGTTTACTGGAACTGATGGGAGCGTTTCCTTCAAAGAAATTGCTGAAATAAATATATATATTTTCGGCTTTAATGTCCTTGATCTGTTCTTTCCAGATTTCGAGAAGCGTGTCTTCATTGCGGTAGATTTTATCAAAACTCGTCAGATCGCGTTCGCCCATAAACCGCACATACGCGAATTTGTTTCGTATTTCGTGCAGAGCCGTGAAGATTATTTCACGCGGAATCCATTTTCCTTCGCACAAACAAAGGGCGATGTTGTTTTTTTCGAGTTCTTCAAAAGTCCATTCGATAAGCCAATCACGATGGCGGAATTCGACGGCAAATTTTATCTCCGGCGGAAGTTTTTTCAAAAATTCACGCAAAGTTTGAGCGTTCGCTTTACTGCCGTCAAAATTCGGCGGCATTTGAATCAGAACGACGGCAAGTTTTTCCTTTAACTCGCCGATTCGTTCGCAAAAACTATCTAAAACCTCAAAAGACTCTTCACGCAATTCGTGTTCGTGCGTAATTTCCTGCGGCATTTTTAATGAAAAAGTAAAATCGGCGGGAGTTTTTTGATACCAGTTTTCAATCACCGAAGTCGGCGGAATCGCGTAAAAGGTCGAATCAACTTCAATCGTATCGAAAATCTTCGCGTAGAGTTCGAGCATCGCGTCGGGTTTTGTTCCACGCGGATAAAAAATCGTATCGCCGCCCGCTTTTGAAATCCAATCCTTATAGTTCCAACCCTGACAACCGACGGTAATGTGCGATTTTTTTATACCTGTGTTCATTCTTTTATTTGATGACTTTAAAAACTTTTGTCCTGAATAATCAACAATTTTATCAGTTCTCCGATTACAACATCAAATACTCGGATAAGGCAAAAGTTGTCTTAACGGTTTGACGAATAAAAGCGAAAAATTATTTGCACTTAAACAAAATTATTTTTGCGTGATATAATCGCGGCATAAATCAGGTAAAAAAACTTTAGGAGAAAATAATTTTGAGTATTTTAATAAATAAGGACACACGGCTTTTAGTTCAGGGCATCACCGGAACGGAAGGAACTTTTCACACGCAGCAGATGATCGAATACGGCACGAATGTTGTCGGCGGAGTAACGCCCGGAAAGGGCGGAATGACGCACGAAGGCGTTCCGGTTTTCAACACGGTTGCCGAAGCGGTTGCGGAAACGAACGCTAATGCTTCGGTAATTTATGTGCCGCCGCCGTTTGCCGCCGACGCGATTATGGAAGCCGCCGAAGCCGGTTTGCCGCTCGTCGTCTGTATCACCGAAGGCGTTCCGGTTGCCGATATGATTAAAGTGAGTGCATTCTTGGCTGACCGACCCGAAACACGTCTGATCGGTCCGAATTGTCCCGGAATTATTGCTCCTGGTAAATGCAAGATCGGAATTATGCCCGGACATATTCATAAGGAAGGACGCATCGGAGTCGTATCGCGTTCGGGAACTCTGACGTATGAAGCCGTCGGACAATTAACCGCTTTGGGTTTAGGACAATCGGCGGCAATCGGCATCGGCGGCGATCCGATTATCGGCACGAATCACACCGATGCTCTGCGTTTATTTCAGGAAGACGATGAAACCGATGCCATCGTGATGATCGGCGAGATCGGCGGAAGTGCCGAAGAAGATGCCGCCGCTTATGCGAAAGAAAATGTTACGAAACCAATCGTCGCCTTTATCGCCGGACAAACCGCACCTCCGGGACGACGGATGGGACACGCCGGAGCAATCATTTCGGGCGGAAAGGGAACCGCCGCCGATAAAATGACGGCATTACGAGAAGCCGGAATTCGCGTCGTCGAATCGCCCGCAGACATCGGAAAGGCTCTGCAGGAAGTGATGGCAAATTCCGCCAGTGGTTAAATTTCGATGAAGTTTTCTCATAATTTCCGAGTTCAAAAAAGCGACATTGATGCACATAATCACGTCAACAATGTCGCTTATCTGCGTTGGATTCAAGATGTTGCCGTCGCACATTGGCAAACGGCAGCTTCTGCTCAAATACAAGAAGATTACACTTGGTTTGTCCTGCGGCACGAGATTGATTATAAAAAATCCGCATTTGAAAATGATGATATCACCGCGACAACTTGGGTTGGCAAAGCGACCAAGATAAAATGTGAAAGATTTACCGAAATAAAACGTGGCGAAGATATTTTGGTAGAATCAAAAAGCGTTTGGTGTTTGCTGGATGCAACAACTAATAAGCCGACACGCATTACAGGAGAATTAAAGGAACTTTTTGAAATGGAGTGAAAAAAATATGAACGAGAGAATTACAATAAATCCCGAAATACATTTTGGAAAACCTTGTATTAACGGAACAAGAATAACGGTTCAGAATATTTTGGAGTTGATAAATGAAGGCGTTTCTTTTGAGGAGATAAAAAAAGATTATTATCCTGACCTTGAAACTGAGGATATAAAGGCTTGTTTAGATTATGCCATCGCTTTAATTTCGGCGGAAGATATTCGGGTTGGTGTATGAAACTTTTATTAGACCAAGATGTTTATGAAAGCACAGCACGCTTTTTGATAGATTTGGGTTTTGATGTTGTGCGAGTCGCCGAACTCGGAATGGCAACGGCAACAGATGAAGAAAATTTAAAAAAATCACAGGAACTCGAACGAATTTTTGTAACGAGAGATAGAGATTACGGAAATCTCGTTTTTATCAAACAGATCAGGAGCGGAGTTTTGTATTTGAGAGTTTTGCCTTCAAATATAAATGCTGTCCACGCCGAACTTGAGAGTGTTTTATCAAACTATTCCGAAAAAGAATTAAAGTCGGCATTTGTTGTTATCGAAGCGGAGAGGCATCGGTTTAGACAAATATAATTTGCTTGATGCAACAACTAATAAGCCGACACGCATTACAAATGAACTTATTAAACTTTTTGATATGAGGTAAATATGAAAGTTTTACAGATTTTAGTTATAGCTTTATCATTATTGATTATAAATAATGTTGCAATGGCTCAAGCTGATTGTTCATATAGATTTAGACTAATTGTTGTTGATGAAGAAGGTGAAATATTAAACAATACCAAAGTTAAATTTCGTGGACGTGATTTAAGAAAAGATAAGGTTACAAATGCTTATACTTTTTCAACTTTGAATGGTTGTGGTTCAAGGTTGAAAGGGTTATTAAAAGTAAGTGCTAGAAAATTTGATAAATTTAAGGAAGAAATTGAAGTAACAGGCAGTTTTGAAAGCTATAAGTTAGAATTAAAAAATACTGATTCTGAGAATGCTTTGAATTTAAAAGAATTATCAGTTGTTACAGGAAAAATTAAAAATAAAATCAATAAAGCAATTCCGAATACGAAAGTTATTTTGATTGCTGAAAATGGGAAGAGAATTGAAACTCTGTCAAACGAAAACGGTTATTATCGTTTAGATGTTGAAAGTGGAAATTATACGTTAGAGATTATTGGAGAAGAAAGTTTTACTCCAAAAAAAATTGAAAACTATAAATTAGATAAAGGATATAACCATTTTGATATAACTTTAGATGTTTTTGAAGATATAAATACAGATATTGTCGAAAAAGACAAAATTAATAAATAATAATAAGAGGAAAAATAATAAACAGTTATGAGTAATTTAACATTTGGAATAATTAAGCCCGATGCGGTAAAAAACGGGCATCAGGGGAAAATAGTTGATAAGGTTTTGGACAATGGTTTTGGGATTCGCGGGATGAAGTTGATTCATTTGACGTTGAAGGAAGCTGAAGGATTTTATGCGGTGCATTCGGAGCGTCCGTTTTTTGGGGAGTTGACGGAATTTATGTCGTCGGCTCCGTGTGTGGTTTTGTGTTTGGAAAAGGAAAATGCTGTTCCCGAATGGCGGAAACTGATGGGTGCGACGAATCCTGATGAAGCGGATGAAGGAACTTTGCGGAAGGAATTTGCCACATCTTTGGGCGAAAACGCGGTTCACGGTTCGGATTCGGATGAAAACGCCGAAATCGAAATCGCCTATTTCTTCAGTAAACTTGAATTAGTTTAAGCAAAAGACTATAAAAAGTTTGGAGAGTTTGGGGAGTTACGGAGTTGCAGAGTTTTTTAGAGCTACAAAGTTTATTTGTTTTCTGAACTCTCTAAACTCTCTAAACTCCCCAAACTCTGCAACTATTTAAGAAAAAGGATGGAAAAGTTATGAAAGAATGCCCAAAGTGCCGGAATATTTTTGATGAAGGGATGAAGTTTTGTCAGACCGACGGAACAGCTTTAGTGGCAGTTGCGGGCGAGCAGACGAACGAAAGTGATCCGTATGCGACAATGGTCGGTAATCAAAATGATTTGCCGATTCCGCCGGATGACAAATCTGCGGATAAGACGGTGGCGGATGCTGATCCATATGCCACGGTTGTCGGTGGCGGATATTCTTTACCGATGGATGAAGCGGATGATGATGACTTTAATCTGTTGGAGATTCCGGGTAATAATATTGATGAATATGATCCGAATAAAACGATGGCGGCGGGCGGAAATACGGCTGATAATTATCGGTTGAACATTTCCGAAGAAGATATTGCAGACACACCGGAGGATTCGGGAAATATTAAGAAAAGCGAAATTACATCGATGATTACTCCGCAGATTCCTAAATTTGATGAGCCAGAAATTGCTCCGCCGGATTTGGATGAAGAACCGCCGCTTTTCAAATCGGATGATTTATCGTTCAAAGAAGATGCGACACCGCCGCCCGGTTCGCCATTTGCTTCGGACACATCACGTGCAGATGATTTTGCGGAAGATGAATCTATGTTGAATCAATCGCCTTTCGGCGGCTTCGATAATTTCGATTCAGCCGTCAATACTTCGCCATTTGAAGTCCCGCGGGAGACTCTCAAACCCGAACTTCCGAATGAGGGACAAAAGTTTGATTTCTCGGAACCGCCGCCGTTCGGAGAATTTAATCAACAGAATTTCGGGGCGAACGATACGGATAACTGGCAACCGCCCGCTGCTCCGATGCAGGAATTTGAGAATAAATCTATCGGGCAGAACACGCCCTTCGAGTCGCCGGCGGGTGGTCAGGATCAAACTTTGGCTTATGTGTCGCTCGGTGCGGGAATATCGGCATTTGTTTGTTTGGGTCCGATTGGAAGTATCACAGCACTTATAACCGGATATTTGGCAAAGAAAAATATTAAAGAGAATCCCGACAAATACGGCGGTGCTACATTGGCGACGGTCGGAATGGTCTTAGGTGGAATAAGTTTATTCCTGACTGCAATCGTCATTATTTTCTACATAATTATAATTGTGGCGGCGGCGGGTTCTTAAAACTTATTGAAATCCTAAAATTACGCCTGCTTCGATTGGATAGGAGCAGGCTTTTTCGTTATAGTTTAAAAGAACTCATTATTAGAGGAAATATATGTCAATAATCAGCGAAGTTTTCAAGTCAACTAAAGCTATTTTTAACGGGATGCGGACGACTCTCGCCCAAATTCCGAAGGAAAAATGGACGGTGCAATATCCGGAAGAACCCGTCACCGTTCAGCCGCGTTACCGCGGACAGCACCTGCTGCACGTTGACGAAATGGGCAAGGAAAAATGCGTGGCGTGTTATTTGTGTGCGGCGGCGTGTCCGTCCGATTGTATTTACATCGAAGCCGAAGACGATCCGCGGGTTTATGAAGAGCGAATCGGACGTGACGAACGTTATGCGAAAGTTTACAACATTGATTACGGACGCTGTATCTTCTGCGGTTTCTGCGTCGAAGCCTGTCCGAAAGATGCGATCACGCACGGATATAATTTTGAACTTTCGGTTTATAATCGAGCCGACCTGCTTAAAACGAAGGACGATCTGTTAATCACGAAGCAAAAGCAATCACCGAACTATCGGGTTGCATTATCGAGCGAAGATGTCGATTCGGAGTATAAAGAAGTTTAACTCATTCAGTAAAAATTTTTGCAAATAACTAACGCTTTCTAGGATGTTTAGACAAACATCCTGAAGGCGTTACATTTTTAACAAGGGGATAAATTAAAATGTTTTTTGATAGTTGGGAGGATATCTTTGCGATATTTCTAACAAGTCTAATTTCCTACGCCGTTTTGGTAGTTTTTTTAAGAATTTCCGGTAAACGCACTCTCTCAAAGTGGAATGCCTTCGATTTTGTTGTAACGATTGCTCTCGGTTCGATTCTTGCATCGGTTATTTTGTCGGACAAAACCGCTATTTCCGAAGGATTATTTGCCGCATTTCTACTGATTCTTTTTCAGTTTATCATCACATTTATCGCGTCCCGATTCGAATTTATTGACAAAATTATCAAAGCTGAACCAACTTTGCTTTATTACCGTGGCGATTATAAAAAAGATGCGATGAAGCAGCAGCGGGTAGCGAAATCGGAGATTTTATCGGCGATCAGAACCTCGAGTATCGGTTCTATCGAGAAGATCGAAGCCGTGGTTCTCGAAACCGACGGACAATTCAGTGTCATCGAAAAATCACAAAACGATGATGACAATTCAAATTCCGCACTCGAAGATGTGAACGGATTTGAGAAGGATAAAGACTAATAAAAAATCTGCAAAGTTCCTCAAATTATGTTTTTCGCTATAAAATTTTATAAACTCTCTATATAATGCTTTGCGTGGATACAAGCATCTTACCACCAACCAGAAAGGGCAGAAGTTATGAAACTCACGCTATCGGTCTGCGTGAATTTGCCGGATTGCGAAAAGATGATGAAAGATTGAATCCGTTTGAACTTGCTCAATATGCAAAACTTTTGATTGCTTCGTTTGAACAAATCGAACCGTTTTTAAGCCAAGAAACGAAAGCTCATCTGCTCGGCACGGGACGCGATAAATGGTCGGGCGGAGCGTGTTCGCAGCCTTTGCCGAACGGTCGGAAACTTATCGTTCTAAATCCGACGCACACCAAAAATCGTCAGAACGCGACCCTGATGGAAGAAATCTGCCACGTTTTCCTCGGACACAAACCGAGTCGGCTTGCCGTAAAAACAAAAACCAAGGATGGCAAAATTATCGCCAGAGATTATAATGCCTTAATCGAGGAGCAAGCCTATTCGGTCGGTGCGGCGGCACTTGTTCCATATTCGGCTCTAAAGCGATTTGTCTTGGAAGGCAAAACTTCGAGAGCGATTGCCGAACATTTTGATGTCAGTTTTCAGTTGATCGAATACCGCATCAAAGTTTCAAGACTCTGGAAAGATTATATTTCGATTCAGGGCGACGGCGTTCGATACTAATGCAAAGTGCATTGTTTAGTGAAAAAGTGAAGAAGCGACGAGTAAAAAAATCGAACTGCACCGGAAAAAAACAAGTTATGGATCAAGATCAGATTATCGAAGAAATTCACGAAAGTTCATCACCGAATGAACTTTTGACCGTGGTTGATAAACTGCGGATGTTGCTCGATATTACAAAGAAGATCAGCCGTTCGCTCGATTCAGAGGAAGTCCTGCGGCTTGTAATGGACACGCTCGGTTCGCTCGTGCGGTTCGATGCGGCAGGAATATACTTACTTGAATCGGTCAAAATTGACGGCGAAACTCAGTATATTTTCAAGACCAAAGTGATTCGCGGGTATCGCATCAGCTTTGATCTGGTCGAACCGAAATTAAAACTCGGTGAAGGTTTCATCGGCTACGTCGCTCAAACCGGCAACTCTTTGATTTCACCCGATGTCAGTCTTGACGACCGGTATTTTCCCGCCAGAAAACGCACGCGGTCGGAAATGGTTACGCCGATTATTGCCAATGATGAAGTGATCGGCGTGTTCGATCTCGAAAGCGATAAACTCAATGCTTACGACACGGATGATCTTTCAATCTTGCAATCGCTGGCTTCGCAGGTCGCCATAATTATCGAAAAGGTCAAACTTCATAAACAACTCGTCGAGAAAAAACGGCTTGAAGCTCAATTGGACATTGCCAGGGAAGTTCAGCTTGAACTTCTGCCCGATGAAGATCCACAGGTCGAAGGTTTCGACATCAGTGCGTATGTTTTTCCGACGGAAGAAGTTTCAGGCGATTATTACGATTGGGTCAAAATGTTCGACGATCAAATTGCGGTCATTGTTGCCGATGCCGTCGGAAAAGGGATTCCCGCCGCACTTTTGATGGCATTTTTGCGGGCTTCCTTACGGGCGGGCGTGCAGATCGGTTACGCACCGCAAATTGCTTTTGCAAAAGTCAGCAATTTGTTGTGGGATTCGACCGAAGCCCACCAATTTATTACGGCACTTTACGGAATTTTAGATGCGACCAATAAAACATTCGTTTATTCCAACGCCGGACATAATCCACCGCTTTTAATCAAGCCGAACGGCGAATATAAATTCGTCGAATATGGCGATTTGCCGCTCGGAATGTTTCGCGACATCCGCTATCACCAACATTTTATCAATCTCGAAATGGGACAAATTCTCGTACTCTACACTGACGGCGTAACCGAAGCGACAAACAAAGACGGTGAAGAATTCGGTCAGGAACGCTTTGCTAAATGCGTTCTCGAAGGCTTCGACCTGTCCGCTAAAGAGCTGGTTCAGTTCGTCCGCGAAGGTCTTCGCAAATTTACCGACCGCGAATTTTTAGACGACGACGGGACTTTATTTATCGTCAAAGCACTCTAAATTCAAGTCTAAAGATTTAAGATTTTTAGTTGTTACTCCGTTTTTTGTAAAATTCTCATTTTTCAAATATCAATTCTCAATCACTTTTTTATTTCAAACCTTACAATGTCTATCATCCGGCAAATCAATTAGTTCCACTGAAAAAAAACAGGCAAAAAAAAGGTTGACAAAGTTTTGTTAAAGTATTACTTTAAGTTTTGTTATCTAAAGAGTTGCTTAGAGATTGCTTGTAATCCCTGATAATTTTCAAGGAATCCAATACAGCCTTTTCTCTAAATTCAAAATCAATTTCAAAAGTAAAATTTACAAAGTGGAAAATAATTTTGACATAACCGTTCGCACGGAAGGCGAAATTGCTACCGTCTTTGCCAGCGATTATTTGAATAAAATAAGCGGTGAAAAGATCGAACGCGAGTGCCGACGGCAGATTGAAGCCGGCTGCAAACAACTCATCGTAAATTTCAAGGATACGCAAATCGTCAACAGTATCGGCGTTTCGATACTTTTAGGCGTGATTGATGCCGCCGCCGAAGCGGAAACTGAAGTCATATTCTCCGAAGTTGATGCGGACACCGGACAACTTTTTGAAATGCTCGGTCTGACAAATCACGTTCAAGTTATCAGCTCGTGAAGTTGTTAACGTCGGAAATATGTCGAAAATACAACGCTGAATAAAACACTTCAAATCCTCCTGATTTTCCAAAATACAAAAATATGCTTCAACCACAAGAAAACCAACAGCAAAAACTTATCCACACATTTTCCGCCCTTGCCGACATCGGACAGGAAGTTACGAATAAGAATAACTTTCAGGAAATGATTCATACATCTTTGCATCTACTGCTCGGTTCGCTGGCGATCATGCGAGGCGGCGTGGCGAGATATTCAAAGTTCGGACACGAACTGAATTTTTTGGCGGTTCGCGGACTCGGCGATGATTTTCCGCTGAGTGCTTCGCTGGAAATGTCGGATGAAAAGGAGTTTTTGAATTCGGGAATGAGCGAGATCGAAGTCAGTCAGACAAAAATGCTCGCGTTCTTTCAGCGGTATCAGCGGATCTTGGAACGCAAACGAATCGAACTGATTATGCCTCTGATCGTGCGTGATGAACTGGTCGGCATTGTCTTTCTTGGTGAAAAAGCAAGCGGCGAAGCATATACGACCGACGATAAATCGGTCATACAGGCGATGGCACGGCACATCGGAGTCGGCATTCATCAACGCAATCTGATGGCGGAACTCGAACGAAGGGCGGACGAAAACCGCCGGATGTATGACGATATGCGTCTGACTTACAAAGATACGGTCAAGGCGTTTGCCACGGCGATTGACTGCAAAGATAAATACACCGAAGGACATTCGGTTCGCGTCGGTAAATACTCGGAAATTATCGCTGAAGAACTTGGTTGGAGCGAAGAAGAAATCGAAGGCGTAGCGATTGCCGGATATTTGCACGATGTCGGAAAATTGACGGTCGAACGCAATATTATCAACGCTCCGTATCGAATCAACGCGAAGGAATCCGCCGAACTGAATAAACATCCGGGCGTTGGTTACGAAATTTTAATGCCGATTCATCATCCATATACGGACGTTCCTCTGGCGGCAAAATATCATCACGAGAGATTAGATGGACGCGGTTATCCCGACGGTTTGAAAGACAATGAAATTCCATATATCGCCAAAATCGTCAATCTCGCCGATTCCTTCGACGCGATGACGACGAACCGACCGTATAAACAACGCCGTCCGGCAAATGATGTGATCGAAGATCTGCGTCGCAACAGCGGAAAACAGTTTGCCCCCGAATTAGTGACGGCATTTTGCGAAGGAATGCTCAATGAAGTTACCGGCAAGAATAAGCAAAAAAGATTCCGCCGTCTGCTGGGACGCGAATATATGGAAGCCGAAGGACTTATTCCGCTACTTAAACAAGCCTTAAACGGCATCAACGCCACTTCATCGCTGACTTTCGTCGCCGGAATTTGAATTTGCAGGCTCCTAACCTTTGGGTTTTTTCTTCAGCAGATTAACGAATTTTTTCGCCGCTAAAGAAAGTTCGCGATCATTGCGGTAAAGCACGCCGACGGGGCGTTTCCATTCTTTTTCCTTTAGATTGATAACGCATAGCTGCCCGTTTTTTTCTTCGTCCATTACGCTCGGATGCGGCACGATAGCTAAACCGAAACCGACTTCGACCGCCCGTTTAATCGTTTCGATGTTGTCGAATTCCGCCGCTTTGTTGACGCTGACACCATACGAACGCAAAATTTTGTCGGTCGCTTTACGCGTCGGCACATCGCGTTCAAACAAAACAAAGTCTTCATTTTTTAAGTCCTTCGCCTGAATATTTTTACGATTTGCCAGTTTATGATCGGGCGGAGCGATCAGCACGAGCCGGTCGCTTGCCATTTCGACAATTTCCAAACCGCGACGCGGTTCGGGAAAAGCGACGATGCCGAGTTCCATCACCCCTTTCAGAACATCACGAACAACCCGCGTCGTGCGGGAATATTCAAGATCAATTTTAGCCGACGGAAATTTCGACATAAATTCTCTGACCTTCGGTGGCAATTCGTGCAGACCGATACTGTAAACCGTTGCCACTTTGACGACTCCGCTGATCTTGCCGACGAGCGTATTCATATTTTCATCAAGTTGCTGGTAAGACTCCAAAACGTTTTTGCTGTCGCGGTAAAAGACTTCGCCCGCCGGTGTCATCCGAATCTCGCGTCTGCCGCGAACACGTTCAAGAAGTTTGCGTTTGAATTTTTCTTCCAGAGTTTTTATTTGCTGACTGACTGCAGATTGGGTAACAAAATTTCTCTCGGCGGCGAGTGAAAAACTTTGCATTTCAACCAAATCACAAAATACTTTCAATGTTTCGATGTGCATAATTTATTAGTTCCTCTAAACTTTATAGAATCTCTTTTATAAGAATAAGTTTATAAAATTGAAAATATGGTTGTCAAGCAAATTATTAGTTGTTCTACACAATGACCGTAAAAGAATTCATTTTATCTAATTAAGGAAATGATTTATGATAAATAATATTGAAACGGGATAGATAAGTGCGGATTTCTTACATTTATAATGAAATGTTTGGCAAACGAGTTTGATTTTCGGAGCATTTCGCAAATATAATAATTTCATCCGCAATTTATTACTATCCAAAATTTTAACGAGGAAGAAAAATGGCAGCAAAATTCAGCAGAACATTTCTGCTCCGCAAATTACATCAACTTACGGGAATCGTCCCGCTCGGAATATTTTTTCTGGTGCATATGTTCACGAACTCGAAAGCGATGAGCGGAGCGGGCGTTTTTAACGACGCGGTCGAGGATATTCATCATCTTCCATACCTGCTTTTTGTCGAAATTTTCGGGATATTTTTGCCGCTTATTTTTCACTCCGTCTACGGCGTGATTATCTCGGCTGAATCAAGACCGAACGTCGGGAGTTACAGTTACGGGCGAAACTGGTTTTACCTGTTTCAACGAATTACGGGAATTTTCCTGTTCTTCTTTATCTTTTTTCACATTCTGAATTTCCGCTTCGGTTTAGTTCCGGGACTAAATACGACGGCGGTCGCGGGCAATGCCGATCAAGCGTTCAACATCGTTTCAAACGAATTTGCGATCCCTTGGGTGATGGCTATATATGTTCTCGGAATCATTGCTACCGCGTGGCACTTGGCTTATGGAATTTTTCTGTTCGCGGTTGATTGGGGAATTCTAATCGGCGAAAAAGCCCAGAAAATGGCGTTGTATGCGTGTGTCGGTCTGGCGTTTTTCTTGTCAGCGGTTGGAATCAATGCGGCGGTTTCATTCGTTTGGGACTGCGGATTATTTCCGAAAGCATTCTGCGGTGAACTTGAAAAGAATGATGTCGTTGAGCCGAGTAATTCGGGTAAGTTTTAGAGAATTTATAATAATATGAGTAAATCAAACGGAATTAAAATAGTAGTAATTGGTGGCGGTTTGGCAGGACTTGCGGCGACGATGAAAATTGCCGAAGCGGGACACGATGTAGATTTGTTGTCGGTTGTTCCGGTCAAGCGTTCGCACTCGGTGTGTGCTCAGGGCGGAATTAACGGAGCGGTCAACACAAAAGGTGAAGGTGATTCGCCGTATAAACACTTTGACGATACGGTTTACGGCGGAGATTTTTTGGTAAATCAAACGCCGGTCAAACAAATGTGCGATATGGCTCCCGAAATCATTTATTTGTTCGACCGAATGGGCGTGCCATTTTCACGCACGAAGGAAGGTTTGCTTGATTTTCGAAGATTCGGCGGAACGCTTCATCACCGCACGGCTTTTGCCGGTGCTTCGACCGGACAACAGCTTTTGTATGCGTTGGATGAACAAGTCCGGCGTTATGAAACGGAAGGAAAGGTCAACAAATACGAGGGTTGGGAGATGCTTTCGCTGGTTCTGGATGACCATCAGGTTTGCCGCGGCGTGATCGCAATGAATTTGCAGACGCTTGAACTGAAATCTTTCCCGGCAGATGCCGTCATTATGGCTTCGGGCGGTCCCGGTTTGATCTGGGGCAAATCCACAAATTCGCAAGTTTGTACGGGAAGTGCGATTTCGGCTTGTTATCAGCAGGGTGCGAAATACGCGAACGGTGAGTTTATACAAGTTCATCCAACCTCGATTCCGGGCGAAGATAAATTGCGTCTAATGAGTGAATCGGCTCGCGGCGAAGGCGGTAGAGTTTGGGTTCCGAAGAAAAAAGGCGACACACGAAGTCCGAACAGTATTCCGGCGAATGAGCGTTGGTATTTTCTTGAAGAAAAATATCCGGCTTATGGAAACCTTGTTCCACGCGATATTGCGACCCGCGAAATTTTTCAGGTTTGTCTGGACGGAATGGGAATTGGCGGCGAGAATCAGGTTTTTCTTGATCTGACGCATATTCCGGCGGAAACTTTGACACGAAAACTCGGTGCGATTCTCGAAATTTACGAAATGTTCGTTGGCGACGATCCGCGTTATGTGCCGATGCGAATTTTTCCGGGCGTTCACTATTCGATGGGCGGAATGTGGGTTGATTTTGATCAACGCACGAATATTCCCGGACTGCTCGGTGCGGGCGAATGCGATTATTCGATTCACGGAGCGAACCGTTTGGGAGCAAACTCGCTTGTTTCCTGTGTTTACGGCGGATTTAAAGCCGCACCTTCGGCAATCGAATATGCGGAAAATGTCGAACGCAAAACGACTGAATCAAACGGCATTCACGCGGCGGAATTGAAAAAGCAGCAAGAGATAAATAATCAGATAATAAACAATTCGGGAACGGAGAATCAATACAAACTGCACGAAGAACTCGGTAAAACGATGACCGAAAATGTAACGGTCGTTCGATATAACGACCGCTTGCAGGAAACTGACAATAAAATTCAGGAATTGCAGGAAAGATTTTCAAAACTTTCGATCAACGACTCGAATTTGTGGGCGACGCAAGCCGTTCCGCAGGCACGGCAACTCTGGAATATGCTGCAGCTGGCGAGAGTCATTACGCTCGGTGCATTAAATCGTGATGAATCCCGCGGAGCTCATTTCAAACCGGAATTTCCGAAACGAAATGATGAGGAATGGCTGAAAACGACGATTGCCGAATTCTCTGAAGAATCACCGATTTTCTCTTACGAAAAAGTTGACTTGTCGTTGCTTGAACCACGGGCGAGAGATTATTCGTCATCGAGCGAGGAAAAAGGATCGGGCGGAGAGAAAAAAGAAGCGGCGGAAATTGTTGAAGAAGGTTATGAATTGAAACCGGAAAACGAAAGCCGTCAAGCGATTGCAAATAAAGATCTGGAAACAATTACGGAAGGCGAATCATTCGAGGAAGAACACGATGAAAATCCGGTGTAAATTGAATTATGTCTGCATTATTGAAGGAAAAACTATATACGCCCACAGAATATTTAGCATTGGAAGAAACTGCCGAATACAGAAGCGAATATGTCAACGGTTTGATATATCAGATGGCTGGAGCAAGTGTCCGGAACGTAGACATAACTTTCAATATTACATCGAAAATAAATGAAAAATTTCGTGGAAAATGCAGAGGTTATGCCAGTGAAATAAAAGTTTGGGTAGATGCAGTCAATACGTTTTTCTATCCTGATATAACTGTTATTTGCGGTGAAAAAGATTTTTATAAAAATCGAAAAGACACCGTAATAAACCCCATTCTGTTGATAGAAGTTCTATCTAAAAGCACGAAAGAATACGATAAAAATGATAAGTTCTTGACTTATCAAAAGATCGAAACCATTCAGGAATACGTGTTGATTTCGCAAAATCGTCCGGCGGTTCAACAATATATTAAACAAACTGATGGCAGTTGGAAATATCTGGCAACGATTGGAATTGACAGCGAAGTTACATTTGAGTCGGTTGAAACAACATTAAAACTTGAAGACATTTATGATTTAGTAGAATTTGACGAAGAACCAAACGAAAAGCAGTTGAGGAAAATATGAGCGAAGCAAACGGCACAGAGCAGAAAAAAAGATTGACGAATCCGCCGCAGACGATAAAAGTCAACATCAAACGGCGTGAGAATTTGAAGGCGAATCAATATACGGATACATTCGAGATTCCTTATCGAAAGAATCTGAACGTAATTTCGGTCTTGATGGACATTCGCAAAAACCCGACGACGAAAGACGGCAGAGATGTTGATCCGCCGGTTTGGGATATGAATTGTCTCGAACAGGTTTGCGGAATTTGCACGATGGTCATTAACGGACGCGTGCAGCAATCTTGTTCAGCGTTGGTTGATGATGTTCTGCTGGCGGCGGGCGGGAACGAAATCACACTCGAACCGATGACGAAGTTTCCGAATGTGCGTGATCTCAAAGTTGACCGGACACAGATGTTCGAGCATCTGAAAAAAGTTGAAGCGTGGGTTGAACTTGACGGCTCGTATAATCTCGGTGCGGGACCGACGATGTCGCAGGAAACTCAGCAGGAACGCTATGCTTATTCGCGGTGTATGACGTGCGGCTGCTGTCTCGAAGCGTGTCCGCAATATCACGATGATAATTATATCGGACCGCAGGCGATTGCACAGGTTCGTCTGTTTAATCTGCACCCGACGGGCGAAATGAATCGTGATAATCGGCTCGAAGCTCTGATGGATGACGATGGAATCACGAATTGCGGCAACTCGCAAAACTGCGTGCAGGTCTGTCCGATGGGGTTACCTCTGACTCGTGCGATTTATGAAACGAACCGCGAAGTTACGGTTCACGGATTATTTGGTTGGTTGAGAAAATAAGAAAAATTATTTTAGTAATTCAACAAAATCAGTTTTTATCGAAACCATATCTCCCAATTTAAAACTGTCGCCGTTGACTATTCCATTGAGGTCGCGTTTTGCCCATTGGCTTTTGAACTCATATTTTGGTAAAACTTTCTCCGTCGGGAGTCGCAGAACTTCTATTTCGTTATACTTTGATTCGTAATTGCTTAACCTGACATTGATTATCTGCAAAGTTTTGTCCCCTTCCTTCTTATCTTTGTCTGATTTAATCCAAAAAAAATAATACGACAACCATTTTTGTTTATTGTATGACCTCGACAGTCGGTATTTTCTCGAAAGGTATTGATACATTGTCGTTGGTGTTTTCGACGAATTCTTTTATTTCGGCAAAGCACAGCGGTTTGGAGAAAAAATATCCTTGGGCTCCTTCGCAATCGAGTGTTTTTAGCTGTTGCAATTGCTCTTTGGTTTCGACTCCCTCGGCGATTACCTTTATTCCGAAACTTCTGGCAAGGGTGATAATGGTCTGAACGATCTCTTTATTCTGGTCTTCATTCTGAGAAGAACTTATAAAAGAACGATCAATTTTAAGCGTCGAAATCGGAAGTTGTGTCAGATAACTCAAGTTAGAATATCCAGTTCCAAAGTCGTCTATATTTATTTCAATGCCAAGTTCCTTTAAGTCTTTCAGCATTTTAACCGCATGATTCTTATGTTCAAAAAAGACTGATTCAGTGATTTCCAATTTTAATTTGACGGGTGAAAATCCGGTTTCTTCAAGAACTCTTTTTATGCTCTCAACCAGTTCGGGATTGGCAAATTGTTTACAAGACAGATTCACATTTAAATAAAAAGATTTCGCGTCGGATGAACTTTCCTGAATTGAACGCATTTGAAGACAGGCTTTTCTCAAAATGTGTTCACCGAGTGTATCTATCAAGCCGATTTGTTCGGCAACCGGAATAAATTTGGAAGGTGACACGTCTCCCAGAGTTTCGTGATTCCAGCGGGCTAATGCTTCAAATCCTTCGATTGTATTATCGGCGATTGAATAAATCGGTTGATAGAAGACGCGAATTTCTTTTTCTTCGACCGCCCGCCGCAAATCTGTTTCAAATTGGAGGGTTTCTTTTGCTAATTTGTGCATTCCGGGAGTGAAAACTTCGTGTCTGGCTTTGCCCGCATTTTTAGCCTGATACATTGCGGTATCGGCATCACGCATCATATCCTCTGCGGTCAGATGATCTTTCGTGTTGTGCAAAATTCCTATACTCGCTGAACTGTAAACCTCATTGCCGCTTAAATTATAAGGTTTGGAGAACTTTCCTTGAATTCGCTCGGCTATTTTTATTATTTCATCTTCTTTATAGTTTCCTTGCACTAAAATAATGAATTCATCACCGCCTAAACGTGCAACCAAATCAAACGGACGCAGACAATCCTGCAAATCTGAAGCGATGCTCACTAATAACTGATCGCCGATCAGATGTCCGAGGCTGTCATTAACGAGTTTGAACCGATCCAGATCAATAAATAAAACGCTTACCTTATAGTCCGGGTTATACGTCACTTTTTTTAACGCTATTTCCAAACTGGACATAAATAATGCCCGATTCGGAAGTCCGGTCAATGAATCGTGAGTTGCCTCGAACTGAAGTTTTTCTTCGGCAAGTTTCTTATCGGTGATGTCCTGAATCTGAAAAATCAAATTAGGTTTATCCGCAGTGGATTTGTTGATCTTCGAAACACTCCACGAAGCCCAAACCGTTTCGCCTTTTTTGTGAATATATCTTTGTTCGAGTTGACACGCTTTGACCTTACCGCTGGTTAATTCGTGGATTTTGACCAAAGTATCTCCCAAATCTTCCTTGAAGATCATCGACTGAAAATCGGTCGCTAAAAAATGCTGTTCGCTGTAACCGAGAATATTCGATAGAGCGTGATTTACCTTCAGCCAACGACCTTCGGATGAAACGAGAGCGATTCCAATCGGTGCATAATCGAACGCACTACGGAATCTTTCTTCAGATTCCTTCAACGCAATGGATTGTCCCTTGAGAGTTTCCGCATACTGTTCCGCCTGTTCCGCCTGAGTAATTGATATTTCAACATTTTTGATATACATCTTGTAACTCAGATAAATTAGCAGAATAATCGGAAAAGTTGCTACAACAACTCCGAATCCGACTGAATGAACCAGCTGAAAAAGCACTCCGGCATTTCCCGCACCAACTATGAATGTTACGAAAATCCACAGATATTTCGTTTTCCAAGTTTCCCAAAAAGGACTTTCACTTTTTAAGGCACCGTAATAAGCCGCAAAACCGGTGCTTAGAGCAAATTGACTGAATGCCATTATCGTCAATGCCACAATAAACGAGTTCCAGTCCTGTCCCTTTCCGCGATATTGAAGTTGGGGAAGATAGTCCGAAAAATATAAAAATCCGACCGTCGCAGCCGTGCAGAACCCCATTACGCCGGCATTGAAAAATACGGTGAACTTTCTTTTACAAACCCGCCATGCTGAACAGAACGATTCAACCGCGGCAAAAACTATGGCAACTTCGCCACCGTATAAAAGTAATGCCAGAAAAATAAATGTGTCGGAAACCGCGATGTATGATTTGAATCTAGGAATCTGGATCGAAATACGCGAACTTCCGATAGTGAAGGCGAAGAGTAGTATAAAATTAAAATCAACTTCTTGGAAGGGAAATCTGAACAACGCAAAAGCAACGCAAAGCAAGCCTATTATCATTATAATAGTCATAAACCTTTTTGTAATTAACGCAGTATTCATAAGTCTTTGGTTTCAAGTAGCCTATCGGAGAACTTCCATACAAATGGCAATCTAAAAATTTTTAGTTGAGTGTCAAGAGGTTAACGGGAAGATTTTTTGAATAAAAAAAACAGTATTTTGCAACGTCTGTGGAGACAGCCGCAAAACACTGTTATTATAAACAACTTCAAACATTTTGTCTATCTTTGTTTTTTGTTAAACAAAAATAGTTGTGCAGACATCTTTAGAAACGTAGCCGGCTTTGTGAAAGCTACGGTGAGCAGCTTTGAAATCCAAATTGCTGAGCAGACAGATGTTTTCGACGCGTTCCAGAAGTTCAAGACTCAATTTTGACAAACAACTTGAACCAACGTCCTGCCCGCGGTATGCCGGAGAAACATAAATTCCTTCGAGGTATATAACATCCTCAGTTTCAGATATTATGTAAGCTTTGAAGACAAGTTCATCATTTTCAAATACGACAAAAGTTCTGCCTTGTTCAATTCTTCGCAAGCACCGTTTCATAAAACCTTCCGGGTCTTTTTCCAAAGGATTGCTTCCGCTTTCGAGAAACGCAACTTCGGCGTGGGCTTCGGCAATTTGATCAATCTCTGCAACTGATGCCTGACGCAAATTCCACTTACAATTCTGAACCGGAAAGGGAAAATTCAATTCGAAAAGTTTTTCGGTGCAGACAAGTCTTGGTTCTGAACCATCCGGTTTATAGAGATTCCAAAATCTTTCGATGGAATCACCATCCGCCATCATTACGTAAATCGGTGTTTTCGATTGTCCGGCAATGACCGCAAACGCCCGTAACGCTTCATCCGAACGAGATTCGATCAGCGTCGTGTGTCCGATCAGAGCAACTCCGGTAAGTTTTCCGTCCCGATGGCGATAACCGTAAAATTTACCGCGATTGAGTTCGTTTTCCAAGCCGTTATCTCTGATAAAGCCGGTCATCACAATTGTATGAACAGGGCGGACTTTCAAAAAATCTAAAACTTCAGCCAAATTGTCTGCGGTCAGTATTTCCAAATTTC
This sequence comes from Pyrinomonadaceae bacterium, assembly GCA_041746675.1. Taxonomy (GTDB): domain Bacteria; phylum Acidobacteriota; class Blastocatellia; order Pyrinomonadales; family Pyrinomonadaceae; genus Aridibacter. The sequence goes on from JBGTGO010000002.1 coordinate 40,540, forward strand.
GCAAGTCGGGGGCGACGATCAAACCGATTTGCGAATGAGCAACTTGATATTCGATATTATTGACGATTTCAACATTTTGTAAATTCATTATATTTATTCCTCCGTATTTTATTTGTTAGTATGTTGAAATTAGTCTTCACCGAACATTGTGCGAGCGTTTGAGTTTCCAGCCATTCCCCGATCTGGATCTCCACCCGAATCTCCGCGATCCGAAATAACTACACCGTCCGACATTACTACGCCGTCCGACACTATCACACCGTCCGAGACGATTACGCCATCCGACATTACTACGCCGTCCGACATTACTACGCCGTCAGCTATTGTTACGCTTTCGCAGAATGTCTGCCCGTCGGACATTGTGTTGCCGTTACTTGTCATAACATTCGTATAAATTGACACCTTCAGATTTAAACTCTGCCACCAAAGTTCCGTGTTCAAAGAAAAACTTTTTTCAGTGCGGTCAAAATTCACGCCCTTATCAAACCACGAACCGTGTCTGTAAATTTCATGGAATCTGTCGGCAATATTTGTCCCTTTCAGAAAAGTATGATTGGCAATGATTCCACTTGACCATTTAATCGTTTCGCCATTGAAAGTTGATGTTTGAGTTGGAAAAGGAACTCCCGCTTCGATCATCCAGAACCCGTTGTTGACGGTATTAAATTTGACATCGGTTCGATACGTATTAACGAGGCGTATCGCTCCTTCCATATTTAATTGTCCCGAACCCTGTTCAAACATATTGTAGCCGTTCAGCGGTTGAGCCGTGTATTCGAGAATCATTTTGACCAACTGCGGTGTCAGATTCGGATTCAATTGAAAGAGAAGAACTGCCGCACCCGCAACTATCGGGGTCGCCATAGATGTTCCACTCATATTCATTACATCATTATCATCACCGACTTCATCCATTCCTGATTCGACGAGTGAAGGATAATTGCTCGGCAGATAACTACCGGATTTTGCTTTAGCCGATGCGATTCGATTACCCGGAGCAACTATGTCCGGTTTAATTATATTGTCGTAAACCTTCTCGTCACTTGAATTAACATAATAGCTCCGGGTTGGACCGTGTGAGCTGTAAGTTGCCACACCATCATCGCTTCGGTTGTTCGTTTGTTTCGTATTGACCGCACCCACCGTTAAAACTGACGGATCGTTGCCCGGTGAATGAATATAGCCGTAAATTTTACGATTATCTTTATCCTTACCTTCATTTCCGGCAGCCGCTACGATTAAAACACCACGTGCGTTTAACTCTTGCACTTTGAGGTTGATCGGATTATTTGTGTATGTATCAACCGCCGGCGTGCCGAGACTCATATTGACGACGCGGATGTTATATTGAGCGTGATTATTTATTAACCAGTCAAGCGAATTCAGTAACCACGAAGTACGTCCGCGTCCGCGTCCGTCCAAAACCTTCAGGTTGATTATTTTCGCATTCGGAGCGATTCCTCTGTAAGCACCGTTGCTTCTTGAATCCTTTGCCGCAACGATTCCTGCAACATGTGTTCCGTGTCCATAATCATCATCAGTATCGGACTCAGTGGTAACAAAATTTTTGCTGAAAACTATCCGGTTATTAGATCCCGAACCTCTAAATGCCATATGGCTGTCCAGAATTCCTGAATCAAGTACTGCGACTCCGATGCCCGTCCCGTCTAGTGCTGTTGCCGCTCGAGTACTTGTTTGCGGTTGATTACGTATGACATTCACACCTGAAGTATCTTCAATATGTCCGGTAGTTTCGGTTGCCCGATCCGGCGACATATAATTTATAAACCCGCTTTCCGCAAGTTCTGCGACAGCACTGAGCGGAAGATTTACAACTAATGTATCCGAATCTCCGATGCGGTCGTTCAGACGCACATTGTTTCGTGCCATAATTGAACGGAGTGTAGAGTTATCAGCGTCCTTAGTCTGCAAAATCACATCTAGTCTTTCTTTTCCGGTCGGATTATTCTTCATCATTTCACGCATATCCGATGAAACATTATCACCGCGGTATTTGTTTTTCGTGTCATTCTCCAAACCTTTATAATCGCTCTTGCCGACCATAATCGGATCGAATAATGCCGAAACTTCCGGCACATTGTCAATTCTTTCAATATAAGATTGCTTTGCGGCACCACCGATGATTTTCAGCCGACCGCTCATAACAGCATCGGTGATTTTGTCGGTTAACTGTGGATTGCCGACGAAGTTAGTTAACTCGTTAACAAATAAAATAGCTTCGCCCTTTTGTGATTCGAGTTCGCCGATAATTTCCCCGATGCGGCTTGAAACCTCTGTTTCATTGCGTGAAGCCGAGTAAATTTTGCTCACATCAAGCATTAGTATCCGCTTATTTCGCAGATTTGCAGGAGCGTTTTTGGCAGCAATGCGTGAGGCTAAAACCTCGACGATCAGTTCCTGACTTTCACCGAATTGATCAAGCAGAACCGGCTGACGGACATCATCTGAAGTCAGAGATTTCATCAGGCGTTTAACTTCGCCGTCGAAATTATTCGACAATCGAAGTTTTTTATTGATCGCCGGATTGTTTAAGTTTGTCGTGAATTTGTCCAAATTCGGGGTTGTAAAATCACTTTGCGTTGAATTTCGTTGGGCAAAAACACTCGTTCGAGCCGCGACAACATTCAGCATAATCATCGAGAATAAAATCATCAGGGACATTATCTCGGTAATAAATTTGTTCTGTTTAAGGTATTTCATTTTTCGATTTATCTTCTGTTAGCTAGGATTACCAATTTCGTAGAGCGTATTGATCACGGGTCTACTGTCACTAGACATATTTGCAACGAATGTGCCAGAGGATAAACTATTGAGTTTATTGAAGTTAAAGACTAAGTGAGAATATTTTTCAAATGAATAAAGTCAGATTGAATGAAATATCAGGTCAGATTGAATGAAGGTGGAAGACAAAAAAACGGCTGTGCGTTGATTGCACAGTCGTTTTTGTTATCTTTGATGATATTTTTTACATCTTCTGAATATGTTATATTAGAGTTCAGCCAAAAAGTTAATTGATGGAAGATAAAAATCGTTCACAATACAGATTTTCTTTTACTGAACTTGCATCTGCTTCCTGCTGTTATATTTTATATTCCCAAAACATCTATCAATTCCTGCACTGAACCCGCCGATTTTTGCAAAGCCGCACGTTCTTCATTCGTCAGCGAGATTTCGATGATTTGCTCGACACCGTTTTTGCCGAGTTTTGCCGGAACACCGACGAACAAACCGTTCACGCCGTATTCGCCTTCAAGATAAACCGCACACGGCAGAATTTTCTTTTTATCCTTCAAGATCGCTTCCGCCATCTCGACTGCACCGAGCGAAGGAGCGTAATATGCCGATCCTGTTTTCAGTAATCCGACAATTTCCGCACCGCCGTTTGCCGTCCGGTCAACGATTGCGTCAATTTCTTCTTTCGACAAAAGTTCGGTTACGGGAATTCCCGCACAAGTTGAATAACGCGGCAACGGAACCATCGTGTCGCCGTGTCCGCCGAGAACGAACGCCGTTACATTTTCAACCGAAACATTGAGAGCTTCAGCCAAGAAGCAACGCATCCGAGCCGAATCCAAAACGCCCGCCATTCCGATGACGCGATTTTTCGGAAAGCCCGAACGCTTAAAAGCAACTTGTGCCATCGCGTCCAAAGGGTTTGAAACAATAATTATAACTGAATCAGGTGAATATTTTGCGATCTGTTCCGTGACCGAACCGACAATATCCGAGTTCGTTTTCAAAAGATCATCACGACTCATTCCCGGTTTTCGCGGAAGTCCCGCCGTGATGATGACGACATCCGAATCTTTCGTTTCTTCATAAGAATTCGTCCCGACAAGTTTCACATCGAACCCGTCAATCGGAGCTGCTTGTGCCAGATCGAGCGATTTGCCCTGCGGCGTGCCTTCGACAATATCAACCAGAACGACATCCGCCAACTCCTTACTCGCAATCCAATGTGCCGCCGTCGCACCGACATTTCCCGCACCGACTACCGTTATTTTGTTTCTTCCAACCATAATTATATTTATCTTCCTCTCTTGTTTATTAAAGTTATTTTGTTAAATACGAAACACATATTTTGTCATAGTTGACGAAAAACGGCAAAACAGGTTAGAAATTTAAACCGCTTCCGATTGTGATGTGAAATTGAATTCTTTTAACTTCAAAGGCGGAATCAGCGAGGCATTTCCACCGCCAATTCTTTCGGGTTCGCCGATCATTTCGACGTTTCCTTCCGCCAACATTTGAATTAGTGATTGGTTGAAACGGAAATTCTTGACCGGATAAGCGATTTTTCCGTCTTCGATCATCCAGATTCCGTCGCGGGTTAAGCCCGTGACGCTTGCCGTTCGTGCATCGGTCGTGCGGATATACCAGAAACGGCTGATGATTAAACCTCTTTTGGTGGATTTTATCATTTCGTCAAGTTCGGCGGCTTCTCCGCTCGATTTTAAAATCATATTAACCGGTCCCGGAGTCGGTGTCGTTTTTTTCTGTTTTCCCCAAAACCGCGAATAAACAAGATTTTCCAGCTTACCATTTTTGACCAGATAGATTTTTTCGGCGGGAATTCCCTCTTGAGCAAAAGCCGAATCGGGAATACTCGGATTAAACGGATCACTGTAAATATTTATGCGTTTATCGAAAATCTGCTCGCCGAGTTTCGTTTTGCCGTCTTTTAACGAGAACGGACTGCGACCTTCTTCGGCACGGCGTGCGTCAAACTGATCCGCGATTCCGCCGAGCAAATCTTCGACGGCTTGCGGTTCGAGGATAACCGGATAAATTCCTGCATCAACGGTGCGGGCATTACGTCCGTCAACCGCTTTGCGGATTGATTCGGCGGCAACTCGTGCGGTGTTCAAATCGTTTATATCAACACTGCTGCGGCTGAAATATCCCGAACTTTCGCCGTCAGTCGTGCGTGCGGTCATCGAAAGATTAGCGTAAGTATTTTGCGAAAACCCGAAGTTTTTATTTTTCGTCGCAAATCCGCTCGCAAACGTTCTTGCTTCGTGAAAACCCGCACTAATCACACCTGCCTGATCGCTCATTTTCAAAATTTCACCGATACTTTTTGCACGTTTTTCCAACGAAATATTTGCCGTGTTTTCCGAAAAACCTTTTGCCGTAAGATATTTTTGCGTTCCCAATGTCGGCAGATATTGCGGATCAACCGGCGAGATTTTCGCAATTTCCTCAGCTTGCTCGACCATCGCTTTTAAACTTGCATCGTCAAAATCGGAAGTCGAAGACGAACCGCGTTTTCCTTCGATCCAAACCGTCACACTTGCACCGCGTTCGACCGTATTTCCGCTTGTCAGGAAAGCATTGCGGGCAAATCTCAAATGCGAATATTTCTCACTTCTAACCGAAACCGTCGCGTCATCTGCTTTGACGAAGGACAGAATTTTGTCGGTTAATTTTTTGGCTTCCTGTTCGTTTAATAACATTTTCAATTTTCTCCGAATTTAGCTGGCAGATGTGTTCAAAACATTGATGTTGCGAAAACGTGCGGACGGGCAACCGTGTGAAACGGCGTTTGATTGTCCGGGTTGACCTTTGCCGTCATTGAAAGTTCCAGGCAATTCATAAGTTGATTTTCCGCCGAGTCCGTCACAAGCGTTCCAGAAATCGGTCGTGCGGGATTGATAGGCAACGTCTTTCAGCATCTCACCGAGCTTGCCGTTTTTGATCTCGCGGAAGGTTTGTCCGCCAAACTGGAAATTATAACGCTGTTGGTCAATCGAATAACTGCCGCGTCCTTCGATCATTATTCCGTTTTTAACATCGGCGATCAGTTCTTTGGTCGCAACATCTTTTTTATTCGGTTCAAGCGAAACATTCGGCATCCGCGGAAAGGGAACACTCGCCCAACTATCGGCGTGCAAACAACCCGTCGAAGTTTTTGCACCGATTAGCGGAGCTAGGCTTCGCGTCGTTTGCCAACCGACGAATTTGCCGTCTTTGACCAAATCCCATTTTTGTCCTTTAACGCCTTCGTCGTCCCAACCGATTGTCGCCAATCCGCCGTCCTGCGTTCTGTCGGCAAAGAAATTGACGATCTTTGAACCGAACTGTAATTTGTTCAGTTTGTCGGGAGTCAAAAACGAAGTTCCGGCGTAATTTGCTTCCCAGAGCAACGCCCGATCAAGTTCGGTCGAATGTCCGACCGATTCGTGAATCGTCAAAAATAAATGCGACGGTTGTAAAACTAAATCGTATTTTCCCGCCTCAATCGGTTTTGCCGATAATTTTTGTACAGCTTCTTCACCAGCCTGTTTTGCTTCGCCGATCCAATCATATTCACTCGTATATTCCCAACCTTTGCTCATCGCCTGTGCCAACGAATTTCGCGTTTGAAAATCTCCTTTCGCCCGATCAATCGCCGTTACGAAAAAACTCGGAACGCCGCGAATCGTATATTGCTCGACTCTCGTTCCGTCAGTTGTCGCCAGATATTTCTGCTCGTTCACCCAAGCCATTGAGGAATTCACAAAACTGACACCTTTGACGCTGAGTGCCGTTTCGTTTAACTTCAACAAAAAGTTAGTTTTCTCATTGATCGGAACATCGAACGGGTCTTTCTCAAATGATGTTTTCCATTTACCAACAGCTTTCGGTGCATCAACAAGTTCAATCTTTTTCGTTTGAAACATCGAATTCGCCTTTGCAATTGCTATCGCTTCTTGTGTAACTCGTTCAACTTCCTTCGCATCAACCAGCGGACTTGCCGCAAAACCCCACGTTCCATTAACCAAAACCCGCACACCGAAACCGTAATTTTGTCCCTTCGCCACCGATTGAACTTCGCGTTCACGGGTGCTGACTGATTCGATTCGGTATTTGTTTAGGCGTATGTCGGCATAACTCGCACCAAGTTTTTTGGCAAGTTTCAACGCCGCATCCGCCAGATTTTCTTTGTCAAAGAAGGGAAGCGGTTGCGATGTTAAATCAGCTGAATACGCCCACGATGGAATTGCGGCAACTCCAAGTGCGATGCTCGTAGTTTTTAGGAAATCACGACGCGAAATAGTCATAATATGAACCTCAGAAGTTTTGTTGAAAATTTTTTTGTTTGAATTTGAGTTAATTATGTATCTTTATTTGTGTTTGTGTCAATTTAAAATAAAGAAAGTCCGACACGCTCTCCCCTTCGTGTCAGACCTTCTTTAAAGGTCGCGTTAGATTTCTCTCGCCAACGACCAAACTTAAAATTATTTATGTGATTTTCAAAAACCTTCCGCCGGTAAAATGACGCTTTTCGTCAGTTCGATCTCGAATTTTTCATTCGCTTCGATGCGAACATCCTTACCTTTCAGAAGAAATGCCGTTCCCGTTCCGGCTCCCGCCCCGATTCCGGCTCCAATTAAAACACCGTTGTCGGATTTTGAAGCCGCTCCGATTATTCCGCCGAGAACCGTTCCACCAAAGATCGTCAAAAATTTTCCCGTGTTTGAAGTTTTTGCTTCTAGTTTTTTGACCAACACCGCCTCGATTCTACGCTTTGCACCACTTTCCAGCATAATCGTTTCAAAAATAACTTCCAAATCGCCATTCTTGCCACCCGTCGAAGCCTGTCCGACTCTAATTATGCGACCTTCGATAATTGCTCCAACCGGCAAAATTACTACATCTCTAACCAACACCGGATCAGCGACAACGACTGTAAATGTATCATCCAGGCTCGAAACCTTAGAGTTGATTTCATTGTCCATCCGAACACGGATTTTTGTGCCGGACTTCAGTTCGCTAATTTGTGCAGTAGCGGAATTTACAAAGAACAAAGTTAAAATAAATGCAAAAAATGCGGTCAAATCCTTTCGTTTCATCTGCTGAACTCCTCATTTTTGCAAAATGCTTTTTTGAAGAGCATCCTGTAAATGTATATTGCAACGTGCGTGCCATTAAACTGAAAATGCCGGATTGCATTGTAAAATCGTGGTTTTGTGGAATATTACAGGTGATTGATGTAAATTGTCTAGTTTTTTATCGAAACATTTTCGTATATCAGTTTAACGATATGGTTTATTGAGTGGAAAGTCGGCGGCAAAGAAAAAAGAGCCTCGAAATAAATCGAAACTCTTTAATGTATTTGGTAAGTTTATGCTTAGGGCGGGGGTCGAACCCGCACGTCCACAAGGGACACAGGATTTTAAGTCCTGTGCGTCTACCAATTCCGCCACCCAAGCAACTTACTTTGAATAAATTAGCACGTCTTGTTTTGGAAGTGCAAATGCGGAATGTAATCTTGGAAAAAACCGTCAATGACAAAAACCGAAATACTTGCGATACTATTTAGAGAATATATTTAACGAGGAAAATAATGGAACAATTCGCGTGGATTTTGTGGACGATTTTCGGTGTATTTTTGGTAGTCGCCGAGATTTTTACGCTTGGATTCGTGTTGTTCTGGTTTGGAATTGCGGCATTGGCTGCGGCATTTGCGGCTTATTTGGGTGTCGGAATTTTTGGACAATTCCTTATATTTGCAGGGATTGCAACTATTTTGACGGTGATGTCAAAGACTATTTTTGAAAAATATTATCCGCATAGTAACGAGGAAGTAAAAATGGGGATTGACACATTGCCGGGGCAGATCGGCACAGTCCGAAAGGCGAGCAACGGTGCTTTGAACGCGGCGAATGTCAGAGTTTACGGCTCGGACTGGAAGGCTTTTCCGATTGATGGAAGAGCAAAATTCAAGGAAGGTGAAAAGGTTGAAGTTGTACGGGTCGAAGGTTCGTCGATATATGTTCGCAAAGCGGGTTCTAGAGAATTACCCGATTGGCGTAGTGATTAAATTTAACTGGAAGCAGAGCGAAGATTTTGCCCGCGAAATTACGCGAAGTAAAGAGAAAAATTTTAACTATGGATCAATATAGATGAATTCAGATATTTTTTAATTACTCTACAAATCTTTTTTATCGAAGTCCATCCGTTAATATCTGTGATAAAAACTCTTTTCTTACTTGTCTCTCCCTATATTTCAATTGTTTCCTGATCGGCGGTGTCATGAATGCTTGACGGATTGATTGGTTCGAGGGTGATTTGTTCGTCGTTCGGCTCGGATAGACTACTTCCCGTAAGTTTTGCCAAAATAACTGTGATATTATCTTCACCGCCATTCTCATTCGCTGCTTTAACGAGTTCCGCCGCTGCCAATTTTAGGTTTTCGATGTGTTCAAAAACGATTTTCTGCATTCCCGCACCATCGATTTTATTCGATAACCCGTCGCTGCAAATCAGCAGAATATCATCACGCTGAGGAATCAGGCGGGCGGCAACCGGGTAGAGTTCATTTAACGCTCCGAGGGCTTGTAAAATTACGTTTTTCATCGCGTGATGTTCGGCTTCCTCCTCTGTAATCTGTCCCGAGTCGATTAACTGCTGAACCAACGATTGATCCTTCGTTATCTGATAAATTTTCGCATTACGGATCAAATACGTCCGGCTGTCGCCGACCTGCACGACATCAACTCCGAAATTCGTAATTCCGACACCGGTAAAGGTAGCTCCCATTCCGGCAAATTCGGCTTCGCGTCCTTTTTGATGAATTTTGTGATTAGCGTAAACAGTTGCATCATATAGCTTTCCGATCAATGAATCATTGAAACCATCGGGCGAAATCGTCTTTTCCGGGTCTTCTTCCAAAATTACACTACTGACGGTTTCAACCGCCATTTTGCTGGCGACTTCGCCCGCTAATGCTCCGCCCATTCCGTCGGAAACAGCAAGAATAATTCCGTTGTCATCAACTTGAAATTGTTGTGATTCGACAATAAATTCGGATGCATCCTGCGAACTCATCCAAGCTTCAGAGTTGGCGATGTCCAATAATAAATAATTGTCCTCATTCCCTTTGCGGACTCTCCCGACGTGAGATGTGGCGTGTGTTTCAACATTCAACATAATATTTCGAGTGGAGAGTGGAGAGTGGAGAGTGGAGAATCTTATGTAAAATTTTCTCCGACTCTCGACTCCTGACTCTCGACTAGCTAAGTGCTTGATCTAAGTCTGTGATTAAATCTTCAATATCTTCAATGCCGACGGAAATTCTGACCAATCCATCGGTAATTCCCAGTGCTTCCCGCGTTTCAAACGGAACTGAAGCGTGCGTCATACTTGCCGGATGCGAAATCAAACTTTCGACACCTCCGAGACTTTCCGCTAAAGTTGCGATTTTGACGTTTTCCAGAACTTTTTTTGCATTCTCGAGCGAACCCGTTTCAAATGAAACCATTCCGCCGAAGCCGTCCTGCTGACGTTTAGCGATTTCGTGTTGCGGATGCGAAACTAAGCCGGGATAGTAAACTTTCTCAACTCTCGGATGCTCCGCTAAAAAATTTGCTATCGCCTGACCGTTTTCGCTGTGTTTCTCCATTCTCACGGCAAGTGTTTTCGTGCCACGCAAAACGAGAACTGAATCGAACGGCGAAAGAATCGCTCCGACCGCATTCTGAATAAACTGAATCCATTCCGCGTCTTTTTCATCGTTCAAAGCAACAAAACCACCGATGCTGTCCGAATGTCCGTTCAGATATTTCGTCGTCGAATGCACGACAATATCAATATCGTGTTCAATCGGGCGTTGCAGATACGGCGACATAAATGTATTGTCGCAAACGACTTTCGTGCCGTGAGCGTGAGCAATGTTTGAAACGGCTTTCAAGTCTGTTACGCTCATCACCGGATTAGTCGGCGTTTCAACAAAAACCATCTTCGTATTCGATTTAAACGCCTTTTCGACTTTATCAAGGTCAGTCGTGTCAACCAAATCATATTCGATTCCGTAACGCGACAGAACTTTATCAAACAAACGAAATGTCCCGCCGTAAGTATTATCGCCTAAAATTACGTGATCGCCCGCTTTAACAAGTTTCAGAACCGTGTCAATCGCCGCCATTCCCGAAGCGAACGCAAAGCCGAATTTTGCTCCTTCAAGTGCGGCAATATTTTTCTCTAGTGCCGTTCTCGTCGGGTTTTGCGTTCTGGCATATTCATAGCCTTTATGCTCACCGAGTGCGTCTTGTTTATAAGTTGAGGTCTGATAAATCGGTACGCTGACCGCACCCGTTGCAGAATCCGGCTCATTTCCGGCGTGAATCGCAGTTGTTGAAAAACCCATAAGTTTATTAAGTATTGTGTGTAAAAATAAAAAACAGCCCTTTTTGATTATAAACCCTGAAGGACGAAAAAACTATCAAAAGGCTCATTTTTTGAGATTTATGGTAACTTGACTGATAAAAATTTGCAACCGTTTGAAATTCACAATTGCAGTGTAAGTTATTCTAATAAAAATAGATAAATTTTACTATTCAAATTTTGCGGAATAAATCACCGAAATATAATTTATTAACAAATTTCGGAAAATGACTTTCAAAATATTAAAAATTGATTACAATAGCAAGACAAGCAATACTATAATTTACAAATGTGAGGATAAATTATGATACCAAATGAACTGACCGAAGCACTTTTGCCGAAAGAGAAAAGGCGTTCAGACCGCAAAAGGCTGATTGTTGATGTTAAATTTGAAGGCGGCGACGCGACGGGAATCGCCAATACGCGGGATATTGGAGTCGGCGGACTTTACATTAAAACCGAAGCCACACTTGAGATGGGGGACGAAATCTCGATGCAGATGACTTTGATGAACGAGGACTTTGATGTTCTTGGCGTAGTCGCTTATATTGACGAAGGTGAAGGCGTTGGTGTTCGTTTTAGGGATTTGTCGGAAAAGCAGGAAGCTTTGCTCAAAAAAGAGTTGGAAATAGATTAGTTGAAAACAGCCTGAATCGAAATATGCGTTTAGTCGGGCATCAATCGGAACGGAGAAAATTATGTTTGATACATTTACATTGGGAATTGAGGAAGAATTTCAGATCGTTGATCCGAAAACACGCGAGTTAAAATCGCACGTTTCGGAAATTTTGGAAGAAGGTAAATTAATGCTCGGCGAGAAGGTCAAGCCGGAAATGATTCAGTCTATGATTGAGGTCGGCACGGGCGTTTGTGCCAATATTCAGGAAGCACGCGAAGATATTTCCAAACTTCGCTGTATAATTTCGAGTCTTGCCCGCAAAAAAGGATTGGAAATTATCGCCGCTTCGACGCATCCTTTTTCAAAATGGTCGGAACAGGATATTTTTGATGATGACCGCTACAAACTTCTGGTTGACGAATTGCAGATGGTCGCCCGCAGTTTGTTGATCTTCGGCGTACACGTCCACGTCGGCATCGCCGATAAAAACAGACAGATAGACATTATGAACGCGGCGAGATACTTCGTGCCGCACGTTCTTGCACTAACTACTTCATCGCCTTTTTGGCTCGGTTTTAATACGGGTTTGAAATCCTATCGCTCCGAAGTTTTCAAAAAATTCCCGCGAACCGGTATTCCCGAAAATTTTGAATCACATCAGCAGTATCAGAGTTATGTTGATCTGCTGGTCAAGATGAATTGTATTGATAACGCGAAGAAAATTTACTGGGACATTCGCCCGCATCCTTTTTTTCCGACGCTTGAATTCCGCGTTTGCGATATTCCGACGAAGGTTGACGACACGATTGCCATCGCCGCACTTTTTCAGGCAATCGTCGCTAAACTAACGATGCTGATTGAAAAAAATCTCGGCTTCCGGCTCTATCATCGCCGTTTGATACAGGAAAATAAATGGCGTGCGGTGCGTTACGGCTTGGAAGGCAATTTGCTTGATCTCGGTAAACAGAAGGAAGTTCCGGTGAAGGATCTGATCTGTGAATTGCTTGAGTTCGTTGATGATGTCGTTGACGAACTAGATTCACGCAAGGAGATCGAACATATTTACACAATTATGGAACGCGGTACCTCCGCCGATGAACAACTCAAGGTTTATCACGAAAACAATGAGAATTTTGAACCTGTGATTGATATGCTGATTGAGAAAACGATGGAGAATGTTCCGAAAGACTGCTTCGACTAACTAACTTCTTCTTCATAAAAATCTAACAATTCGAACTTTTGTAAAAGGCTGATAAGAAATTATCAGCCTTTTACTTACTGGGTTTAACTGTATTAAAAAATGTTTGACACAATTTATTTGAATTTGATATAACGCAAGTAGGCGAAAAGACTTTAATGAAAAGGTGTGTTCGCCTAAAAACGATGAAAATAATTTCACAATTCTGTTTTCCCGCACACGAAAACAAAACTGAATAACAATGTTGTTTCAACGGCAACCAGAATCCGGTGAAATCGGAAGAAATAAATGCCGAAAGTAAATCAGATAAAAAACATTTAGCTGAAAATCGTGCCATCCAACCTGTTATTGCCGTCAGCACATACCTTGAAGAAGCTGAAAATCAATCGAAACCAATTACAACAGCTAAAAAAAACTAATTCCAAAACAATGTTAAAAATTGTTTGACACGATTGATAATTAAATGTTACAAAATAATGTGAATTAAGAATCCTTCAAGCCGAACGGTGCCAATTCTGTCAGATAGGGAAATAAATAATGAAACGAAAATTAGTTTCTGAACAAGCCGGAATTTCACTCGTTGAGATTTTAATCGTCATCGTTATTATTTCCGTGCTTGCGGTTTTTTCGGTAACCCGGCTTGGTAATGCCAAAGGTAATTTTCAAACCCGCAATGTTGCCCGCGAATTAAAAATTAATTTGGAAAGAGCAAGATTTGACTCCGTTAAACGAAGACCGTCAGACATTACAAATATGTCACGGGTTGTCATAAGCAGTCAGACTTCATTCAGCATCACGATTGATTCAGACCAAAGCGGTAAACTTGAAACCGCGGACACCAGAACAGTAGATTTAGCAACGAGAGGCAACTTTAAAATAATAGCGAACGGAATTTCGTTGCCTCTAACGATTGCTTTTGACAGAAAAGGACATATTATTGCCGTCGATAATTCGGGAACGGCGGTGACACCGACAATTATCATTTGCGAAAACTGCTCCGCTGCGACTGCAAGCTCAGCAGCAAATTCATATCTGATTTCCGTTTCGCCGACGGGAACGATAACGATGCTTAACAGCGGAGAAACTTTGCCGAAACACAATAATCCAACAATTGACAATGTCAACAGTAATTTTGAAGTTAATCCCTTGGTAGCCTTTCAAAATGGCAAAATCCCGAACGGAACACCGGCACCGACACCAAATAATTAATGCTGAAACTTACTGTTTAGCTGAAATTGGGGTTATAACACCAGTAATGTGATTTTAAGTGGAGAATAAAATTAAAATAAAAAACAAACACGACGATAAATCCAACGAAGCGAAAACGAGTAGTTTAACTTCCGGTGAAAATGGCTTTACTCTGGTTGAAGTCGTTGTCGCAATGGTTATTTTGCTGATTGCTCTACTCGGAGTTTTTATAACATTCACTTATGCGGTTAATTACAACGCGGGAAACAATTCGCGGTCGGAAGCCCTGGCAGTTATGCAGCAGGAAGTGGAAAAGATGCGAAGTGCGAAGTTTACACCGCAAGTTACCGACTCGTCTTTGACCGGAGGAAACAAGATTCCATACATTGTCAATGGAAACAGCCAAAATAGATTTCGTGTACAGGTTGCGATTGATGATGATCCGAAAACACCCGATATCCAGACGGATAATACTACAACACTTAAGGAAGTGAAAGTTACCGTTACACTCGACAGACCCACTCCCGGATGGCAGACAGCAATTCCGGCAACGGTCATTCTGCAAAGAGTCCGCTCGAATTAATTAACAATATGAATCCAAAAACCAAAAAAAATGCGGGGTATTCGATTCTCGAATTGATGATTGCAATGACGATTATGCTTGGACTGATGGGAATTGTATCGACATTATTTGCAAAATCTATCGGCACCAGAGATAGAGAATCCCGCAAAACGGATGCTCTCACATCGGCACAGGCAGCTCTCAATGTAATGTCGCACGAGATTGCAAATTCAGGATTTGGTTTGACATATAACGGCATTGTCGTAGCGGATTCAAACTCCAATCAACTGCATTTTCGCTCCAATTTTGTTAATGGCGATCTGCAAACCAAAAGTCCGGGTGAAGATATTACGTATTATTACGAAGCAACAACCGATTCGATTGTCAGGTATGACCGGAATTCCAATCCGACCACTTCGGCTATAATTAACAAGATCAGTCAAGTTACGTTTCAATATTTCAACTACGCCGGGACAAACTCAACTCCGACCATAACTTCAGTCCCGACAACAAATACAGGACGTGTCAGAATAACGATCAGCGTTCAACTCGAAGCCGTGCAGGGACAACCAAGGGGACAATCCGTTTCTTTTACTTCGGATGTTACCTTACGCAATTCTAACTATATGTTAAATCAGTATTAAGTTTTGGCTAAAAAGGAGATCGAGATGAAAGCAAATGAATTAAAACAGGTTGATTTAAAAGACAGAAAAAACGAGAAAGGTGCGGCTTTGGTAATGGTTTTGCTGATCTCTTTTCTGCTTTTGATTGCCAGTGCCGGAATTTTACTGGAAGTTACGCTGAACACCGCGAATGTAACCGATGCGACCGCCGAACAGCAAGCCTATAATGCTGCTGAAAGCGGGATTCAGGCAACGCTCAACGTTCTGCGGGGACATACGATCCCGAGTCCGTTGCTGGATGCTAACAAACCTGCCGGTGATGCAGCTAACAGAATTGATTTCAAGAAAGCACTAACTTTAAGCCAATCAAATACCAGTGCCGACAGCAGCACCGACCCGCGTTTATCGCGTTGGCTGAAGTATAATTATACTCCATCAAATTCATTGATCACCGACAGAATTACTCTCGGAACAAATAATTACAATCCCCTGAAGGACAATGCTTACAAAGTTGTTATCAGTGACCCGGACAATACGAGAAATGCTATTGCATTTACAACAATTGGAAGTATCGAAGGCGGAGGAAGCAGCAAAACTATCGGTGATGCAGTAAACAATTTACAGATCGAATATGTTCCTTCAGTAAATACGGGCAACATAGATGTTTCGGCGGGCAATGCAAATACTAATTTCGGAAAATTTAAGTTCAAGATAAGGGGAGCCGGAGCCGCAATTCTCGAAGATGTCAGATTTTCGATTCGCGTTGAAATGTCATTTCCATACACAGGTACTCGAATCATTCGAGGTTTTTTCAGAAAAGGAAATTTTCAAAGCGGCACGCTCGGCGGTTTAATTATAGACTATGATTCCAAAAAATATCTTCTCTTAGGAAGTGAGTTTGAACTCAATGAACAACCGCAAAACCCGGTAGCAACTTCTGCGTTCGAGGCAACAGCGGAACTGCTTGGAACGATCACTCCTGCCGAACCGATCAGAATTCTGGTCAAATCAACGGGATTTGGTCCACGCGGTGCGATCAAAGAACTCGAAGCGGTTGTTCAGAAGAATTTTTTCAACGGATTGTCGGCACCCGCGACTCTGACAATGGTCGGATCATCAACGGGATTTAAGTTTGTCGCCGGATCATCGCAAAATGTTTCATATTCGGGCGATGATGTTGCGTCGGATTTCAGACTGCCGCCGATAGGCACGACGAATCAACAAAATCTCGATGCGGTCAATGCCAATTTTTCGGGCAAAGGGACGAAAGCGGATGTTGATGGAACTCCATCGGATGTTACATTTGAATTACCGACCTGGTTGGAATCGACGGAAAATCTGGATGCCACGCTGCAAGCATTAAAAAATGTAGCAAAATCATCGGGACGCTACTTTGCCAACGGTCAAGTTCCGACGACGTTCGGTGATCCGATCAACGCCAAGGGCATTACTTACGTTGACGGAGATCTGGAAATTGCCAAAGAAGGCGGCGGAATTCTTATCGTCACGGGAAAACTAAAACTGCGAGGAGGTTTTGATTTCAGCGGATTAATAATCGTGACGGGGGCTGAAGGAGTTGAACGAAGCGGCGGCGGAAATGGATATTTACACGGAAATATTGTCGTTTCGCCTTATGATTCAAATAATCTGGCGGCTGGCTTCAGCGGACCTAAATACGAAATAGCCGGTGGAGGAACTTCGGAGGTGCGATACAACTCCAGCAGTCTGGCAAACGGTTTAACCGCCGTCAGTAATTTTGTGCTGGGCGTTGCTGAAAAATAATCAACATCTCAAAAATAAATGATTTAACCAAAGAAATTCCGGTCAGATACTTTTCCGATAATTGTTTTTTCCGTTTGACTGAAAGATAATTTCGCTTTTTTTCTCCTTTCTTTTTCAGATTTACAAATATGCTGTTAAAATCATCCTTATTATTAATACTCATATCCACGATTGTAATAATTTCTTATGGATATTTTGGCAATAACTGGAAGAATTCTGCCGTTGTCGTAGAAATCACCGATAAGGATTTTGCTGATGAGAATCTAAATGGTAAAGGTGAAGTGTCGATTAGCGACAGTGAACTGCAAAATGTTCAGACCAGAACGATAGACTTGAAGAAACGGACTTCTCAAACTTATGATCTCAAAAACGAAAATGCGGTTCTAACGGTTTCTTATGATGATTACGGGAATAAAACCGAAAAAAAAGTTTTCAAGAATGATCCGCGAATAGAAATGATTATGGTGCGGACTCCCGTTAGAGGCGATAAGCAGGTTTATATATATGCCGTCGGCGGAAAAGTGGAAAATGTCCCAGCGAATATGTTGAACACGGTTCTCAGCATTTCGCCCGACAAAATTGCCGCAATCGTTAAAATTTACGAAACCCGCGACGATTTGGAAAGACGAAAAAACGACATCGCCGAAAGTAAACAAAGAAATAACCAACAAAATCAGAGCTATGATTTTGGACAACCCGTGTCTCCGCTTCCCGAACCTGTTTTTCCCAAGCAGTCTCCGAATCCACCAAACAACGCTGAAGTTCAACCAACTCAGCCGGACAGCAAAAGAGAGCAGATTTCTGAAAATCAGAAATCTCCGGCTGAAAAATAAACATTCTTTAAGGATTCAAATGCTTTCCGTTATGTTCGAGAGCAAGTTTCAAAAAATTCTCGAACAAAATGCGACCGTCGCGGGATTCGTTCGGATGTTCCCAACGCGTCGGATTTTTTGACCAATCCTCGAATGATTTCTCAAGGTGAAACTGCACCGAATAAATCATCTGCCCGTCGCTGTGTTTGACCATCATTTGATTGTTGCACAAATAAGATTTTGCCAGATGCGTGAATCCTTCGGGAATTCCGTCAACCTGCAAACCGTGATTTTGCCAAACTCGTAAGATGTTATCCTGCAACGTATAGTCCTGCCAAATACCGCTTTCTTCGTCGGCGATTCCAGCAAATATCGCATCATCCGTGTCGATTATTTTAACAAACCGATACTGAAATTCGTTCATTCTGCCGGTACGTATTTCTTCCTGCCGCCGGTGGTCGAGCGTTCGCAGTTCGCAACCGTAAGAAACGCCGATCAGCTGATGTGAACCGCAGATTCCTAAAATGGGAACTTTCGTGGATGTGATGAATTCTGCAAAACTCGCTAAATAATCAGGATTGTAATAATCAAAATCCGTCAGAGTTCCGCTCATCACGATAGCATCAGGACGAAAGGTTTCAACCGCTTCGGCAATTTCCGAAAGGTGAACGGTCAATGTTTTCGGTTGTTTGACGAGCCGTTTGACGTTGCTCGCGATATTATCACAAGCCATCTGCGTCAGTCTTCGCTCAAGCCGCAAACGCGAATCTGCTTCGTTCTTCCAATCCTCTTTCGCCAGTTCCGAGAGGTCCGAATCATACCGCAGAAGATTATTCATAATCAAAACGCGGGCGTGTTCAATTCGTTTTTCAATTGGTTCGTAACGGCAGAAATTCTGCTTATTATAAGGGAATGGCAGATTCGGCGTATCGGGAATCACTTCGTTATTAATTGCATCCAACATAAGCTAAAAATAGTATCATTTTCATAATTTGTAATCTAATTAAAATTTAACAATATAATCAATCAGACGAGATTAACCGAAAAAGCAAAATGAAATTCGCTTTCTCAACTTCGCAACTCCGCAACTCATTTATGGTATCTCAACTCCGTCGTTGTTTCGTGCTTTTTTTAAATTCCGGCATTAGTTCGCCCGCTCCGATTTTAATTATTTCCTGTCTTATTTCCCGTATCAAACCCGCTTTCAGACGACCCCGCACCGCCGCCGATTTTCCTTCGGTTTCTTTTGCAATCAGCAGAAGCATCTTGTGCCATGATGAATCAAGTTCATCCGCT
The DNA here is from genome assembly GCA_041746675.1 of Pyrinomonadaceae bacterium. Classification (GTDB taxonomy): domain Bacteria; phylum Acidobacteriota; class Blastocatellia; order Pyrinomonadales; family Pyrinomonadaceae; genus Aridibacter. Next base: position 59,789 of record JBGTGO010000002.1, read on the forward strand.
AAACTGGAAATTTTTGAAATATCGTAAGGAATAGCAACATCGCGGCAGCCGAGCCTTGCAAAAATCTGCAAATAACGTGCGGTTGAAAGATCGGGACACGAAAAACGACTGTTGCCGACTTTTAATTCAACACCCAGAAGCGTGTGCTGTATAATCGCCCGGTTTTCTTTTTTAGGAATATCGAGTTCGTGCGAACGTGTTCTCTGCGAACGGATTTTTTCCTTATAAATCTGTGGAATCCACTCATCGCCCAAATCTCTTATTATTTCGTCAACAACAGCCATAATTCCTCAATACCTACCATAACATAAGATATTTCCAATAGCCGTAAAACTCAAATAAATACGAAAAAATGTGAACACAGATTATTTGTCTGTATTCACATTAGGTTTTTTGAATTTTTTTTATTCCTAAATAATTTATAGTTTTTTAAACTAAGTAATCGGACAAAATCATTACATATTAAAAGTTGATTGTTTAGATTCGGGTTACCGCCCGACGGAAGTTGAAGCGAATATATCAACGTAATTTCAAGATAATTATCTATCGTCAGTCGGCAGCCTGACTCTAAACGACAATATAATCTTATTTTGTCCGACTCTTATTTTGTCTCTTTAAACTTTCGAGTCGGCAAATTATTTCAGCTGTGCTTTGACGGCGGGAACATCTACGAATGATTTAATCGTGCTATTGCCGAAAATGCCGAAGAAAAATACGCCGAGAACCGTGATGACGAGAACGACTCCGATTGCCGTCGGAATTTTCGGTGCGAGCCAGTCCGAACCTCTATCTTTGAAGAACATCACGACGATCAAACGCAAGTAATAGTAAGCGGAAATTGCGGTATTGACGACGGCGACGATAACCAGAATCGTCAGCATTACACTACCGGCTTCAAGTGCCGGACGGAACACCAAGACTTTACCGATAAATCCGGCGGTTAAGGGCAAACCGAGCAGCGAAAGCATAAACAGCGAGAGTGTGAAAGCGAGAATCGGGGATTTGAAACCAATTCCGTTATAATCTTCAAACTCGGTGCGGCGGTCGTTCTTCTGACCGATCAGAGTGATAATTGCAAATGCTCCGAGATTCGTGATCGCATAAGTGAGCATATAAAATGCAACGGCGGCGATAGCTTCATCGCGTCCGGCAACCGTTTTCGCCACGCCCGCACCGATAAATCCGACGAGTGCGTAACCGGCGTGAGCGATTGATGAATATGCGAGCATTCGTTTGACGTTATCCTGCACGATTGCCGCGACGTTGCCGACGGTCATTGTCAGAATTGCGATTACCGTCAACGCCGTAACCCAGGAATTATGCAGATATTCCGTTGCTTGAATTCCGGCGATGACCGGAAATCCGATGACGAAGACCCGCAAAAATGAAGCAAATCCCGCCGCTTTCGGTCCCGCCGCCATAAATGCCGTGATCGGCGAAGGAGCTCCTTCGTAAACGTCGGGTGTCCAGACGTGAAACGGAACTGTCGCAATTTTGAATCCGAAACCGATCAATAACATCGCACCGCCGACCAGCAGTAAAGCAGGGAAGTTTGCGTTTCCAATCAACGTCGAGATTTCCGTGATATTGGTTGATCCGGTCGCACCATAAATCAAAGCCATTCCATACAGCAAGAATGCTGAAGCATACGAACCGAGAATGAAATATTTCATCGCCGATTCATTAGATTTCAAGCTCTTCTTACGCATTCCCGCCATCACGTAGGTTGCGATGGAAAGCGTTTCGAGTCCGAGAAATATGATGACGAGATCATTTCCCGAAGCCATAAACATCATTCCGACGGTCGCAAATAAGAGCAGACAATGAAATTCACCGGCAGGAACATTTTCATTTTCAATCCAAACACTCGAAATCAGAATCGTCAGAGCCGTGACGAGGATGAAAATCATCGTGAAGCTCAAACGCAGTCCATCTGTTGCGATCATTCCGTTAAAGTCATTAACCGGAGCATTTGCATAACCCCATAACGAAAAAGTCGCCACCGCCGAGGCAATCAGTCCGACAATCGAAATGATTCCCGAAATGCGATGCCGATTCGGTTTGAAACTTTCAAATATCATCAGCAAAATCGCCGTCAGTGTAAGAATTACTTCGGGTAAGATGATCGGCACGTTGACATCCGGTGCTATTAAATCTGCTAGTAAAATCGTATTCATTTTTTCTTAAGATATGAGCAAAAGTTTTTTTATTGCATAATTGCAAAGTTGTAAAAATGCTGAGTTGCTAATGAAAAACTATTAAATCATATTATTAAAACTTTCTAAGTATAAAATTATATTTCTAAAGTCTTAGGGACTTTATTATTTTGCGGCGTTGCGTTGAAAATTGATGTTTAATGATTCTCCGTCTTATGTTCTACAATTTTTTCATCCTTAGTAATCGTTCCGCCGCGTGTTTCGCCAACGGCTCTTTTTTGGATAGCGACGACCGCATCTTTTGAACTGTCTAAAATCGGCTTCGGATAAACGCCCATTACAACCATTAAGATCAGCAAGGGAATCATCAAACCGATCTCGCGTCCGTTCAAGTCTAGCAAAGCTCTGTTATTCGGATTCGTAACTTTGCCAAAGAAAACCCGCTGCACCATCCACAACAGATAAACTGCTGCAAAAATAACGCCCGTTCCGGCAAACATCGCCGCAATTTCGTTCCAACTTCCCGAAAGTGCCGTCGAAGACCACATTCCAATCATTATCAGAAACTCGCCGACGAATCCGTTCAAAAAGGGAAGTCCGATGGAAGCCATCGTTGTGATAACGAAAAACGTCGCATAAATCGGCATAATACTTGATAAACCACCGTATTCAGTAATCAAACGAGTATGGCGGCGGTCATAAATAAATCCGACGAGTAAAAATAATGCTCCGGTCGTAACGCCGTGAGCAAGCATTGTGTATAACGCTCCCTGCATCCCCATTTCGGTAAACGAGAAAATGCCGAGAATGACAAAACCCATATGGGCGATGGATGAATAAGCGACGAGCCGTTTGATGTCCGGCTGAACCATTGCGACCAACGCCCCATAAATTATTCCGATAATTGCCAGAATTATAAAAAGCCACGCATATTCGCGGGCGGCTTCGGGGAAAAGCGTCAAACAAAAACGCATCAAGCCGTAAGTTCCCATTTTCAAAAGCACCGCTGCCAAAATCACCGAACCCGCCGTCGGAGCCTCGGTGTGTGCGTCAGGGAGCCACGTATGAAATGGAAACATCGGGACTTTGATTGAAAATGCGAGTGCGAATGCGAAAAACAAAAGTGTTCCCGCACCTTCGAGCGGCATTCCGCCTTTTAATGCTTCCAGTAGAAGAACATAATCGAAAGTCCCGACTCCGCCGTGGGTCTTAGCATACAAATAATAAAGTGCGATTATTCCGACGAGCATCAGCAGACTACCTAACGCCGTGAAAATAAAGAACTTAACTGCTGCGTATATTCGGTTTGAACCGCCCCAGATTCCAATCAGAAAAAACATCGGAATCAAAGATGCTTCAAAAAACAAATAAAATACGAGTAGATCAAGCGACACGAAAACTCCGATCATCGCACTCTGTAGAAGCAGCAGAAACACATAGAAAGCCGTATGTCTTTTCTCGACCGCATCCCACGTTGAAAGCACCGCAATCGGCATAATAAACGTCGTTAAAACGATCAGCCACAAACTCAATCCGTCAATTCCAACGTGATAATTTGTGTTGATTGCTTCGATCCACGGCACATTTCGCTCAAAATAAAATCCGTTTGCCGAAATTGTTTCATTTCCTAAAAGCAGAAGTGATACGAAAAAAATAAAAACCGTTACGCCGAGCGTGATCCATTTCAGATTTTTTACTTCATCCCAAAAAATTGAATGCGAAAGCACCGCAACCGCACCGAATGCCGGAAGCAGAATCAAAATCGTGATCAGATTTTCTCTTATAAAATCCATATATTTAGTTGCTGGATGTTAGACGTTGCAGTTTTCAGTCATCTACTAACATCGAATTTCTACGTCTGTCGTTTAGCTAATCAATTTGATTCCGTAATAAACAAAATATCCGATAACCATCATTGCCCCGAATAATATAAAGGCTGCGTAAGAACGCACGAAACCGACTTGGATGCGGCGAACGACCGAACCGAATTCCGTAACGAAACTTCCGATTCCGTTCACCGTTCCATCAATAAATCCGACATCGAAGCCTTTCCACAAACCATCACGTGAAATTCTCGTCAGCGGGTCAACAATGTAGCCGTTGTAAAATTCGTCGAGATACCATTTGTTGCGGAACAGCTTCGGCATCGTTTTGAGCGGTTGCTTTTTGAAATATAAAAATCCGAGAACGACTCCGCCGATTGCTAAAAGTAACGATAAACCGGCAAGCAGTCGTTCGGTTTGAATTTCTTCCGGCGAATGTGCCGCGTGTGATTCTTCTGCATTCTCCGCAACTTTTTCACCTGCTGTTTCCGTATGATTACTTGCAGATTCCGCGTTTTCGCCCGTGTGCGAAACTTCTTTGATAATCGGTTCGAGCGTGTGTTCAAATACATTGACATCATCCGCACCGACCATCGAACTCAACGCATAAGGAATTCCGACCAAACCGCCGAAAACCGATAAAACAGCCAAGGCGATCAATGGAACTGTCATATTCCAGGGTGATTCGTGCGGTTTGAAATCGTGCGGTAAATGGTGATGTTCTTCATCATCGGCATCGTCGTGTTCGTCGTCAAGATGAGCATTCAACGCGTGTGCATCGTGTCCCGGTTCAACCGCATCGTGAGCATCGCCCATCGCAAAAGCGTTTTCCTCAGCCCTCGAAGGCTCATCCAAATTCTGTACGGTCGGCGATTCTTCAGGAAATTCATCGTGAAATCTTTCTTCGCCCCAGAATGTCATCACCATCATCCGCGTCATATAAACCGCGGTTAAAATTGCCGTGACAACTCCGATAATCCATAGGAAAAATGTATATTCGCCGAGTGCCGTGTTTGCAAAAGTTTTGTATAAAATCTCGTCTTTCGAGAAAAATCCGGCAAACGGGAAAATTCCGGCAATAGCTAACCAACCCGCCGCCATCGAGATGAACGTGATCGGCATATACTTTTTCAAGTTGCCCATTTTTCGCATATCTTGTTCGTGGTGCATTCCGTGGATGACCGAACCCGAACCGAGGAATAATAGAGCTTTGAAAAATGCGTGTGTCATTACGTGAAATATCGCCGCACCGAATGCACCGACTCCGCACGCAAGGAACATATAACCGAGTTGCGAAACGGTTGAATATGCGAGAACTTTCTTGATGTCATTTTGTGCAATCGCAATCGTCGCTGCAAAAATCGCCGTTGCCGCACCGATTGTCGCCACAATCGCCATCGCCGTCGGTGCGTTTTGGAAAATGATATTTGAACGAACAACCAGATAAACGCCCGCCGTCACCATCGTCGCCGCGTGTATAAGTGCCGAAACCGGAGTCGGTCCAGCCATCGCATCAGGAAGCCACGTTAATAGAGGAATTTGTGCCGATTTTCCGCAAGCACCGATAAAGAAGAATAGTGAAACGGTTGTCATTCCGCCTAAAAGAATCGCACCCAAAGTGAGCGGATCAGCAACCATTACGGTTTTGGAAACCCACGTAAAAACACTATCAACTGTTTTGCCGTCAACTGTTTTGTCGAAAAAATTAAGCGTGCCTGACAGATTATAGATCAGGAACATTCCCATCAGAACGCCCCAATCTCCGATGCGGTTCATCACGAAAGCTTTCTTCGCCGCTTTTCTCGCCTCGTCGCGTTTGATGTAATAACCGATCAGCAGATATGAGCAAAGTCCAACGCCTTCCCAACCGACAAACATCAGAAGATAATTGTCAGCCAAAATCAGCGTCAGCATTGCGAACATAAACAGATTCAAATAAGCAAAAAAGCGATAAAAACTCTTATCGCCGTGCATATAACCCGTCGCAAAAATATGTATCAGCAGACCTACAAAGGTGATAAAACAGACATAAATCCCCGAAAGTCTGTCCATTCCTAGAGCGAAATCAACGTGGAAATTGCCAACCTGAATCCAAGTCCAAATATGGTCAAGAATCGGTTTTCCTTCATTCGCAAACAAAGCTCCTTCCTGCCCCGTGCCGATCCCAAACGCGATCATAAGAGCGACCACGCACGAAATCCCGACCGACGCACAAGCGATTACTCCGCTAATCGTTTCGTTTCTCTGCTTCAACCAACCGCCGTAAATCCAGTTGGCAATCGCACCGAATAACGGTGCAAAAATTATTAGACTTAATAAATTATTTTCAGTCATTTATATAAATAATTAAATGTTATTTTATCTTACTATCATAAAAAGTTAGTTTATCTACGAGTTTAGGAAACATAAATCGTAATCTTTCTTTTGATTTAGTCCGAATAAATTTCCAGTTTTGACCGTTATTATCTGAAATCGCCAAAAGATTCCCCGTTTCCGTTGTAATCCTATTTGGATTTTTCATCTTAGTTTCATAAAATAAAACAGCAAATATTTTGTTATCCATTTTAATTGCTTGGATCGGTTCACCAATTTCAAAACTATTAAATTCAACCTTATTCGCACGAAGATTTGAAATAGTAGATTGAAGATTTGAAATAAATTTTTCTTTCCCTTCAAAAAATTAAATCATCATCATCGTTTTCAATTTGCAAATCTTGCCCAACAATATCAAGCCAATAATTGAAAACATTTTCGCTAACTTGCCGTTCTTGCAAAATCTCAAAAACTTCGCTTTTTTCCGTTTTCAACTCTGGAAATTTCAATAACAAAAATGCCAAATCCCGCCAATCCGTTCCTGCTTTCGGTTGTCCTTTTCTTGATTGATAAGAAACAACTTTGCTCGCAATCAATTCAGCAGGTGACAAAATCGAAATGTTTTCAATTATTTCAGTTGAAGGAAATTTATCAACTAAGCGAACATCAACTAAATGACGATTTCCTTCTTTTCGTTTTTGATAAACCCGAAAACCTTTTCCGTCCGCAACTTTTCGCACACGAACTGCAATATCAAATTTATCATTCAAATAATCCCGTAGTTCTTCCGCCAAATCTTCCGCATTTGTTGAGAGCAGATCAACATCCTGCGTCATACGCGGTTCGGCAACATAAGCATTGACCGCATACGCACCAAATAAAACAACATCATCACGACCTTGCAAAAATTCCAAAACCACTCCGTGAATTTTTGACAAGGGCAATGTTTCGTGTGTCATAAACTCCTGAAATGTCAAAACATCGGCATTTATCATTCTGAAATTCTAATACTTCAAAATACTCGCATCATCAACGTCAATTGATTCACGGTTACGGAAAAATGTTATGAAAATTCCCAGTCCGACTGCCGCCTCAACCGCTGCAACGCTCATTACGGTGAATACGAAAAGTTGTCCGGTCGTGTCGCCGTAATGTCTGGCAAAGGCGACGAACGAAAGATTTACGGCGTTGAGCATTAACTCGATGCACATAAACATTCCGATCGCGTTTCGTTTATAGATTACGCCAACCGCTCCGATTGAGAAGAGTATTCCCGAAAGTGCTAAATAACTTGCTAAACTTGGTTCCATTTCTTTTGAGTCCTAGAGTCCAGAATCCGAAGTCCAGAGTCTTATTTCAAATGACAAGGACGAACGGCATAGGACAAAATTCTAAAAATCTTCTTCGTTATTAACTACTAATTTTAAATCCGGTACATTCAAACGCCTTGCCATAATCATTGCTCCGACAATTCCCATCAACAGCAAAACCCCAACAATCTCAACGGGCAATAAGTATTCTGTGTACATCGCCGTTCCGATGCTCATTGCTTTTCCGGCAGAAGTTTCAGTGACAGAAGCTTTTTGAGCGTGGCTGACGACGTAAAATATAAAAAATGTCTGTCCCAACAGCAACAAACTTAAAATTCCGCCGACCGGAAACAAATATCTAAGACGATTGAGCGGACGTTCTTCATCGAGATTCAAGAGCATTATGACGAAAATTACCAAAACCATAATCGCTCCCGCATAAACCAAAATCTGCACGGCGGCGATAAAAGGTGCGGCAAGTGTCAAGTAAATGCACGCCAGCGATATAAATACGCCGACCAGCGAAACCGCACTGTATAACGGATTTTTGTGATACACACAAGAAATCGCACACGCGATGGCGAGTCCGGCTAAGATAAAAAATAGAGCTGTTACCATTATTTTAAGTTTTGACTTTTATTAACCGAACAACCATTTGCTGTTCATTAAAAAGACAATAATTACCGTCAAGATCAAGTTTCCGATGGCGACGGGCAAAAGGAATTTCCAACCGAAATTCATCAGTTGATCGAATCTGAAACGCGGTAAAGTTCCGCGAACCCAGATGTATAAAAACAAGAATGCGAATATTTTCAGCAAAAATCCGACGTGGCTGATTAAAGCATATAGAACTGTTCCATAGCCGAACCATTCCTGTAAGCCGATAAGTCGGGCGAACCAATCAAGTCCCGGAATATACCAACCGCCTAGAAACAGCGTTACCGCCATTACGGAAACGGTGAACATATTCACGTATTCCGCCATAAAGAACAGGGCAAATTTCAATGCTGAGTATTCCGTGTGAAATCCGGCGACAAGCTCGGTTTCCGCCTCGGGCAAATCGAATGGAACCCGGTTTGTTTCAGCAAAAGCCGCGATTAAGAACACGAAAAATCCGATAAACTGCGGAATGATAAACCATCTGAACGGCGAATTTATCTGAGCATTAATGATGTCAACCAAGTTCAATGAACCCGCCAGCATTACAACTCCAATCACCGATGCTCCCATTGCGAGTTCGTAGGAAATCATCTGAGCCGATGAACGCAAACCGCCCATCAATGAATATTTCGAGTTTGAAGACCAACCCGCAAGTGCAATTCCGTAAACTCCAACCGAAGTTATTGCCAATACATATAACACGCTGACATCAATTCGGGCAATCGTCAGCGGAAAATTCATTGCTCGCGGAGCAAGCCACGCGATTGCATCGCCGAGATACGGAATTCCCGCTGTCATCGGAACTAAACCGCTCAGAGGATCAGTTAAATTCGGACCGAACGGATAAACGACAATCGGCATTAAAGCACACAATAACGCAATGATCGGTGCGAGAAAATATATAAATTTGGTCGATTTGTCAGGAACTAAATCTTCTTTAAAAATAAACTTAAACAAATCAGCAAACGGTTGCAAAACTCCCCACGGACCGACCCGATTAGGTCCAATTCGTCCCTGAATCCAACCTAAAATCTTGCGTTCGCCCAAAACTGTATAGGCAACGATCATCAGAACGCCCTGAAACGCCAGCAAAACGCCGATGCTGATGACGATTATCGGAAACGATGTCTCAAAAATAGATTCCATATTACTTATGTATTTTTGCGATTATGATGGAGCATATTAGATAAAATTCCGAAAATTCTGTTCGGATTCTCGATTGCATAATCAAACGCATCAATAACTACCGTTTTTTCTTCCAGATAAAGAAAATTCCAAATACTTCCCGTTGTAACAACCCCGAAAATCCGCTTAATCGGATTTCTTTCAATATAATTAAAAATGTTCGCCGCTTCCATCTCAGCAATGCATCGAGCCAAACCGGATTTTAAGTTGTCATTTTTAGCTTCAACTAAAGCAATTATCGGTGCATCAACTTTTAATTGTTGAGGCGATTGTGAAACCAAAAAATCACAAACGCCATTCAAACCCTTATCAAAATCAACATTGAATTCAATCCCTGAGAACAAACTTATATTCTTGTTCTGCTCCTTCCGTAATTCCACCAAAAAAGGCATTATAATCAATTCGGAGCGAGCTTTTTCAGTGCTGATCGAAAGTGCCAACGGAATATTATCGTGCAGAATTTCCGCCTATAGTTCGGGAATTTCCTTTGCTTCAATCGAACTGAAGACACCTGATTCTACCTTCACGGCAATTCCAAGTTTGTTTTCAACATCATTCAAAGTGAAACTCGAATATGCCATACATTATCTCAAAAACAACTTTGATAGTTTTCATTTATCTTTAAATAAAAGTTGTGCAATATCTTTTCTCTCAAAACTCATTTTCTCAGTGAAAGGTTTCATATTAAAATAAGCTAAAACTAAAATATCCTTCTCACTTATCTCAAGTAATTTAAATTTATCAATAATAAGTTTAATATCGTTAAATTTATTAACTGATTCAAGATGTTGATCAATAAACCAATTATTAAAGCCGTCATCTTCACGATGTTCAATAAATTCTATATCTTTGCCGTTTATTTTAAGAGTTACTTCATCAAGTTTAAATCCACCAAATGATTCTCTATAAAAATCTATATGATGAAATCGTCCAATATATGATTTATCAAGTTTCTCAGGTTTTACATACCACATATCTGAACCATCTTGTGATAATGCAAAACTAGCTTGAAAAATAATAAAAAATAAAACTGCAAAATATTTCATACTAATTATCAATGCTTAAATTTACTCTATCAATCGGATTTATTTCAGTCGCATTCAAATTTGCCGCTTCATTCGGATTTATTCTGACTCCCGTTTTGTCTTCGTCACCATTTCCGTTTGAATGTAAAGGCGTTCCATCCAAATTAAACTGAACAAGTGGTGAAACGAGTAAATTTTCAGGCTTCGGATTTCCATTGGCAAGCAAATGAAACTGGTTCGTTTTGCTGGTCAAAGTGGTTAATCTAAACAATTTATGACCAACTTTCGGCGTAACCGAAATTTTCTCCGCTTCGTCCGGCATCACTTCCACACGTTTTTGTAATGCTTCGTTTTCCTTCGACAAATCAGAATTCTCCGAGATCAAATGTTTAACCTGAGCCGGTCTTGATTCGTCCTTCATATCGGGATAACGAATGCTATTGTAAGCGGTTACATTTTCCGAGATACTTTTGAAGACTGCCGATGCGGAAAGATTATAACCGAAATCCGTTCCAAGTTCACGAGCGATATACGAAGTTATTATCCAATCCGGTTTTGCCTGATGCACCGGATCGATTCCTTTGCGAACTCTCTGGACAAAACCCGTGTTGTTTGTGTAAGTTCCATCAACTTCCGCAAAACTTGCAGCGGGCAAAATCACATCGGCAAAATCGGTCGTTTCCGTTTCAAAAAGTTCCTGAACAACGACAAAATCTTTGTTTTTCAACGCCGAATTATCCTGCAAACTTCCACCGATCAACAAAGCTTTTGAGTTTTTTAATACATCATCTACCGATTTTTTGCCGTGCATCATATCATTTGCACCGACTGAATTATTGTATAGCGGCAACGGATGAAGCAGAACTTTGCCGCCGTCGGAACTAAAATTTCCAACCGAACTTGCCAGAATCGCCTGTGCCTCGAGCGAAATATCTCCGCCGAACATTACGATAAAATCGCCTTCAGTTTCGCCGATGGTTTTGAGCATCTGCTCGAATTCTTCCGACTTTACGCCGAGTTTTTTCAAAGTGGCAGCATCGGCATCGCCTGTAAATGCTGAAACAAAAGCGTCCAAAGAATTCGGATTGATATGCAAAAATTGTGTCGCGGATTGAGTCAGGCGAATCGGCGTATCATTGACGATTATCAGTTTCGCTCCGCCGTTTTTAACCGCCTGACGCATTTGTTTGGCGGTAAATGTTTGTTCTTCTTCGGGTTCGCCGCCGATCAATAAAATTGTTTTAGCAAAGCGAATTTCTTTGTGGGTGCAAAGCGGAACGCTTAAATTATCGAAAAACGGCGATAAATCGTAAGCATCTGAAACCGCAAAGTTATCGTTCCCGACGGCTTCGGTTGCAAACCTTTTCAAGGTAAAGACCGCTTCATTCGTCAGACGCGAACTGGCAATCACGCCGATATTTTCACCTGCTTCTTTCAACTTGCTGCCAACAAATTGAATTGCTTCGTCCCAAGTTGTCGGAATCAATTTTCCGCCTTTTTTATAGCGGATCATCGGTGTTTTGATTCTATCGGGATGATTGATAAATTCGTGTGCAAAACGTGCTTTGACATCGAGAAATTCACCGTTCAAACCGTCAACATAACGATCACGAGCGACGATTCTGTGAACCAAACCGCTCCGCGTACCGATCGAAAGCTGCATTCCGTCAGAACTATATGTGTCGGTCGTAACCGTTTGGTCTAATTCCCAAGGTCGTGTTTCGTGACGATAAACTCCGTCGAGCAAAGTTCCCGTCGGGCAGACTTCGACACAGTTTCCGCACTGCGAACAATCGAGCCAACCGCCGTAAGTTCCGATAACGGAATTTGCACCGCGGTTTCCCGCTTCGATCTCGTCTTCGCCCATCCATTCGGAACAGACTCTTGTGCAACGCTTGCAAAGAATGCAACGCTGCTGATCGTTGGCGACCATCGGCGACAAGAATTTTTCCGGATAAGCCGTTTTCGGTTCGACGAAGCGTTCTTCGACATCGCCCCAATCGAAAATAATCTCCTGCAATTCACATTCGCCGCCGCGATCACAAACCGGACAATCAAGCGGATGATTAGCCAGCAAAAACTCGCCCATCGCCCGTTGTGCTTTTTCGATCTCGTCGCTCTGCGTCGTCACGACCATTCCATCACGAACGGGAATCGAACAAGATGCTTGAAGTTTCGGCATTTTATCAACCCGAACTAAGCACATCCGGCACGAAGCCTGAATTTCCAAATCGCTGTAATAGCAAAAAGAGGGAACTCCAAAGCCGTTTTTATTACAAGCGTCAATCAAGGGTGAATTTTCTTCAACCTCAAAATCTTTCTCGTTTATGGTTACTTTTACTAACTTTTTTTTTGACATTTTTATAGAAGTTTATTGATAATTAAACTTATTATTTATCGTCTTTTTTCTTTGTGTCTTTACCGTCTTTGCCTTCCATTCCAGCTTCTTTTTCAAGTTTAGCTAAAGCCTGCGGCTTTGGACGAGAATTTCCGTAACTTCCGGCAAAAATTTTGCCGCGTTTTGATCTTTTATCACCTTTTCCCATTATCTTTTTACTCCAATAGATTATTAAAATTACTAACTAAATTTTCGCATTACCATTTCCGTTCGGTAACAGATGTTTTCTAAAGTCTTCGGGAAAACGTTTAACCGCTCCCTGAATCGCCCATGCTGCTGCGTCGCCCAATGCACAGAAAGATTTACCTTCAATGTTGTCGCACAAATCTAAAATTAGCTGTGCGTCTTCGGGGCGACCGCCGCCATCGGCAATTCGCGTGAAAATTTTTGTCAACCAATCCGTTCCTTCACGGCACGGCGTACACCAACCGCACGATTCGTGTTTGTAAAACTCGGTCAGATTTTTGGTCGAATCAACCATATCAACCGTTTCATCAATGACGATAAATCCGCCCGAACCAACGAGTGAACCGCCTTCAACCAAACCTTCGTAATCCATTATGACGTTTTTGCCAATAATTTGATCGGCTCGCATTGCATAAACCGACGAACCGCCCGGAATACAGGCTTTCAATTGATGTCCGTCACGAATTCCGCCACAGTCTTCAAATATGAATTTCTCCATATCGGCATAACCCATCGGAATTTCATAAACACCCGGTTTTTTGACGTGTCCCGAAACCGACCAAAGTTTTGTTCCACCGGATTTTTCTGTGCCGAGTTTTTGCCACGCTTCGCCGCCCATTTCGATAATTTGCGGAATTGCGGTTAAGGTTTCAACATTATTGACAACCGTCGGACACGCATAAACACCTTCGACGGCAGGGAACGGCGGTTTCATTCGCGGATGTCCGCGAAAACCTTCAAGCGATGACAGCAAAGCGGTTTCTTCACCGCAGATATAAGCTCCCGCTCCTGTGTGCGTATAGAAGTTACAAGTAAAATCGCTTCCCAAAATGTTTTCGCCGACGAGATTTTTCGCTTTTGCTTCCTCGATGGCTTTGTCCATTATGTCGATCAAATAATTGTATTCGCCACGGTAATAGATATAGCAGGTTTCAACGCCGAGTGCGAAAGCACCAATCAGCATTCCTTCGATCAAAGCGTGCGGATCACGTTCTAATAAATAGCGATCTTTAAATGTTCCGGGTTCGGATTCGTCCGCATTACAAACGATATATTTCGGCTTCGGCGAATCACGCGGAACAAAACTCCATTTCATCCCGGTCGGAAAACCCGCACCGCCACGTCCGCGAAGTGCCGATTTTTTAACTTCGTCAATTATCTCATCCGAAGACATATCCATCGCCTTCTTCAAAGATTTATATCCACCGTGATCTTGATAAACCTCAAGCGTATGCCCGTCTTTAACGTGCATCATTTTTAACTGTAAAGGTTCGCAACCTATTGCTTTAATTTCCATATAAAATCATTCGCTAATGTCAATCGAATTTTGCTCTGATGCCTGTTCCTCAAATCTTCGCCAATACCAAACTGTTACTACTCCTCTATTATGGTTACCGACAGATTGCGAGACGCTTAAAATATCTTTTTCACCAATTTCATCTGCAAATTCACATGCTTTACGGAAAAGAGTTTCCCAAGAATCAATTGAACTTGAAAAGGTTTTAAATCTCAGTTTAGAGTTCATAAACTAATATTTAATCTAACGAATCCAACATTTTATCAACTTTCTCAATCGTCAAATCTTCGTAATAATCAAACCCAACCTGTAACATCGGAGCAGTTCCACAACTTCCTAAGCATTCAACTCTGGTTACGGTAAATTTTCCGTCAGCGGTCGTTTCGCCGGCTTTGATTCCAAGCTTATCGCAAATATATCCCGTGATTTCAGGCTCGCCCATAATTCGGCACGAAAGCGTTTTGCAGACTTGAATATGATGTTTACCGACTTTATGCAGATTAAACATCGAATAAAATGTCGCCGTTTCCCAAACGTCGGTAACTTCCAAATCCAGAAACTTGGCGATAAAATTCACGCCCGGATTATCCAGATAACCGCGTTCTCTCTGAATTACAAAAAGCAGAGGAATCAACGCCGAACGCTGTCTGCCTTTCGGATATTTCACAAGGTGCGATTCCATTTCCGCGAATACTTCGTCGGAAAATTTCGCAATCTCGTCGGTTTCTACCACTTTATTTGTATAATCTGTTGCTACGGAAGCCATATTATTCTATGCAAAAACTTCTTCTTCTATTTTTTCAACACGCTTTTCTAATTCTTTAATTTCTTTCTGTGACACGGCTATGTTATCTACTTTGTTAGATATTTTAGATAATTCTGTGTTTATGCTTTCAACTTTTGATTCCAAACTGTCAAATCTTTTATTATGGTTTGCCAAATGTTTCTCGACTTTATCCATACGGTTTTGCAACTCAATGATTTTATATAATGCATCAGTCAACATTCCTTCAAGTTGCTTCTGACCAGTATTCAAAGTTGAAACGTCACATTTTAAAGTTGAAACATCGCCCTTCAAAGTCGAAACATCGTCCTTCAAAGTCGAAACATCACTCTCAATACTCTCAAATTTTCTTGAATGTAACTCCAAAATTCCAGTGTGAGTATTTTGAGTTTCCCTTATTTCACCGACAGCAGTAATCAAATTTTGCGAAATTCGCAAAATTTCATCAAGTCTATATTCTAGTTGCCCATCAGCCATAAAACTACCTGTCAATTTCGCCCAAGACAATATCTAATGAACCAATAACCGCAACAACATCTGCAATCAATTCGCCTTCAACCATATCGGGGAGTGCTGAAAGATTTACAAAACTCGGTCCTCTGAAATGAACCCGTTCGGGTTTCGGTCCGCCGTTTGATTTCATATAAACGCCGAGTTCGCCTTTTGACGCTTCGATCGCGTGATAAACTTCGCCCTCGGGAACATTGAAACCTTCGGCAACGATAAGGAAGTGATGAATTAATGAGTCCATATGTTTTCGCATATCATCACGATCCGGCAGAACAACCTTCGGTGCATCGGCTTTTATTGGTCCCGGTTTTAATCTCTCTAATGCCTGTCGGACAATTTTCTCCGATTCGTAAAGTTCGAGCATACGAACTCGAAATCTTGCCCATACATCGCAACCGTCTTCGGTCGGAAT
>JBGTGO010000003.1:0-51234 GCA_041746675.1 Pyrinomonadaceae bacterium
GAGATGCGACTCGCCTACACGATGGCAGTGTTCAATCTTCTGCAGCAGTGGAACGATTTGAATTTTGATAAAAACGGTGTTTGTCATCTTTCGTTAGCTGAATTCAGCTTATGATCTACTAGCACCAATGGTTAATTAATACATGACAGAAAATAAAAAATTATCATCAGTCATTCTCGGAGCGGCATTTCTGATGGCGACTTCTGCCGTTGGTCCCGGATTTCTTACGCAAACTGCTACATTTACCAAAACACTTCTGGCAAGTTTCGGGTTTGTTATTTTGATTTCTGTCATTTTGGATATTTTTGCACAGTTGAATATTTGGCGGGTTTTGGCGGTTAGCGGGAAGCGTGGGCAGGATGTTGCGAATGAGACGATTTCGGGGAGCGGTTATGTTTTGGCGGCTTTGATAGTTTTTGGCGGATTGGCTTTTAATATCGGAAACATCGCGGGTGCAGGGCTTGGGTTGGAAGTTTTGTTCGGACTCAAACCCGAATACGGAGCGATCATCAGTGCGTTTGTCGGCATAGGGATTTTTATGTTCAAAGACGCGGGCAAGGCGATGGATTTTTTCGTAAAAGTTCTTGGTTTTGTGATGCTTGCTTTAATCGTTTATGTCGTTGTCGTTTCGCGTCCGCCGATTGGTGAAGCAGTTTTTCGGACGTTTTATCCTGAAACGATTGATGCTTTTGCAATCGTAACTTTGGTTGGCGGAACGGTTGGCGGTTACATAACTTTTGCGGGAGTTCACCGTTTGATTGACGCGGGAGTTTCGGGCAAAGATTCGCTTCGTGAAGTAAATACGGCGGCGACAACGGGAATTTTATTAACCGCCGTAATTCGATTTTTATTGTTCCTCGCGGCATTCGGAGTCGTCGCAACGGGTTTTGTAATTGACGATAAAAATCCGCCCGCATCGGTTTTTCAAAATGCGGCGGGAAATATCGGTTACAAACTTTTCGGCGTTGTCATCTGGGCAGCGGCGATAACTTCCGTCATCGGTGCGGCTTATACTTCGGTTTCGTTCCTTAAAACTTTTCATCCCAAAATTGACGAAAAATCAAACTATTTTGTGATCGGTTTTATCGCCTTTTCCACACTTATATTTTATTTTATCGGCAAACCCGTTTTGGTCTTGATCTTAGCGGGAACTTTTAACGGATTTATTTTGCCCGTCGGGTTGGCTTTGGTTTTACTTGCTTCGAGAAAAGCGAAAATTGTCGGAGATTATAAACATCCGCTGTGGCTGCAAATTGCGGGTTGGTTTGTTGTCGTGGTTATGTTTTTGTTGAGTGTCAAAACTGTTTTTGATAAATTTTCATAAGTAATCTGACTAAGATTTTTTTTAACCACAGATTGCCACAGATTCACTCAGATATTTTAAGAGATAAAGACAAAATCTGATTTTTAATTATTTTCTTATCTATGTTTATCTGTGGCAATCTGTGGCTAAATTTCTTTTAAATTGGGTTGTAAAATCATCTATTTTTCAATTCGTTAATTGCCTTTATAAAATCATCCATAATCTTTTCTTGATTTGCGAATTTTCCACTTTCCACTTTCCACTTTCCATTAACAACAGTTCCCTTTTGCATTGTTGCATCGGATGAATAAATAATTGTGTTCAAAAGATGCTCATCAGAAGTAGTTTGAATCAGCGGATGTTGGTTTGCAATCACACAAGCGTTTAATTTTTCACCGACTTTGAAGTAATCCGGCTCAAAATTATTCATCGCTTTTCTACCTGAGATTGTCGCTTGTTTGATGGCATATTTTCCGCTGTTTTCTGCAAAGGTATTTCGTTTGTGAGTGGTCAGTCTTTGCCCGTAATCCAATAAACGCAGTTCTTCAAACGGATTAAGCGAAACGTGCGAATCCGTTCCGATGCTCCAATTTCCGCCCAAATCCTGAAAATCCCGCAAAGGGAAAATCCCGTCGCCCAAGTTCCCTTCCGTCGTCGGACAAAGCACGACATTGGTTTTTGTTTCAGCTAAACCTTTTATTTCTGCGTTATTTAAATGAGTCGCGTGGACGAAATGGAATCTGTCGGATAATTCGATATTTTCAAGCATCCATTCAACCGGACGTTTGCCGAGAAATTCGATGCAATCTTTAACTTCTTTTAGCTGTTCGGAAATGTGTATGTGAAACGGAATATCTTTTGGAAATTCTTTTACGACTTCCTTAATTACTTGAGGTTCAACGCCACGCATCGAATGAATTCCGATGGCAATATTTGCATTTTCGTAATCATCGCAAGCCTTTTTTGATGCTTCAAATAACTTTGCGTATTCATCAATCGTTGCTGAGATAAAACGCTTTTGATTCGCTTCGGGTTCTTTATTGAATCCGCCTTTTTGATAAAAAACCGGAATCAAAGTTATACCGATTCCGGTTTCTTTCGCGGCGTTTATTAAACGGCTTCCCATTTCTGCTAAGTTGTCGTAAGATTTTCCGTTTTGATCGTGATGTAAATAATGAAATTCGGCGACATTTGTGTAGCCGTGCCGCAACATTTCGCTGTAAAGCATTTTGGCAATCGCTTCAAACTGATCGGGATTTACGGCAAGTGCGAGTTTATACATCGCATTTCGCCAACTCCAGAAATCGCCGTCGGTTGTGTGGTTTTCCGCAATTCCCGCCATCGCATATTGAAACGAATGCGAATGTGCATTTTGAAATCCCGGAATTGCCAAATTATTTGAATCTGTTTCGAAATTTTCAATAATTGATATAATTATGCCTTTGTCATCAGTCGTGATTTTGACATTTTCAAGCCAATCGTCGTTTTGCAGTAATTTTTTGAACTTGAATTCCATAGAATTTTTTTTCAATCGGACAGCGGGCATCCCTGCCCTCAAATATCGGATTTAATCCAACTGCAAAAAGTAAAGACTGGCGGGCAGGGATGCCCGCTGTCCGGCGATTCAGCATTTTTTACAACATTTTTGCAATCAAATTCCCGAATGTTGATTTTAATAATTTTTTAACCTTTTTGGCTTTGTCTAGATCATATTCCATTTCGTCATTGCTCATATACAAATCCTTTGACATTTCGAGTTGCAGAGCGTGAACATTTTCCGATGGATCTCCTTTTGAACGAGTTAAATAACCACCTTTAAAAGGCGAATTGTGATTTATTTGCCAATCGCTTGTTCGTAAAGATTCCAAAGTATTTTCAATGATTGATTCACTTGCAGTTTTGCCGCCATTATTGCCCAAAATAAAATCCGGAAAAGGTTCTGCCTGAATAGTTTTTACTTCACGCCGAATCGAATGTCCGTCCCAGAATAAAACTTGTTTGAATTCATTTTTTAGATTATTTAGCAGTTCATCAACTTTATTGTGATACGGACAAAAATATTCGTCCAAACGCCTTTGCTTTTCCGCTTCATCCGGCTCGAATTCTTTTTTCAGATAAATATTATTGCCGAGAAAATCCGTTGTCGGACAAAGTTCGGTAATAATTCTGCCGTCATCATAGAGCGGTTTTGAATTCGGCTCACGATTTAGATCAATTACCCAACGCGAGTATTTTGCGTAAATTGTCGTGATGCCGAGCGAAGGTGCAAAATCATATAGTTTATCCAAATACCAATCCGTGTCGTCCAATTTTTCGATCAATGATGGAACATATTTCTCAATTAGGTCATCAGGAAATTTTGTCCCGCAGTGCGGAATACTTAAGACAAATGGAACCATTCTACCCGTCGGTTGAACCAGATAATATGGTGTATTTGTTACATTCATAGATATTTCCAAGTTATTTTCACGGATAGTTTGGCGGCAAATGGATCGGTCTTAAATTTCCTTCCACCCTGTTTCGTCCCGAACGAATTCTTGAGTTTGGGCTTGCACAAAACCAACCTTATTGTCGACGCATTCAAATTTTTTTACCTTTAAACCTGGTGAGGCAAATTCGATAACATTGAATGAATTTGCTTCGCCGCGTCCGCGTGTCGAAGTGGCGGTTCCGGCTTGGATGACGAGGGCGTTGCGTCCCGATTCGAGTTTGTAACGGTTGGCAGTGCTGATAACGCGGCTGACGTGCAGATGTCCCGACAGAAAAACGTCCGCACCGCAATCGGCGATTTTTACCAACGCTTCGTCGGCATTATCAACAATATCGCTTTCATCAAAACCTTCGGGCAGATCGAACGGGTGATGCGTAACGATAACTTTCAACATTTTTTTATCCAAGCTGCACATCCGTTCCCGAACGTCGGCAATTTGTTCGTCGCTAATGCTTCCGTCTTTGATCGTCAGTGAACGTGCCGTGTTGATACCGATTACGGCTAATTCTTCATCTCTGTAAAAAGGCTCTAAATCTTCGGTGATATGTTTTTTATACTTTTCAAGCGGCGAGAAAAAACGGTTAAAAATGTTATAAAGCGGCACGTCGTGATTACCCGGAACGACGATCTGCGGTTTCGGCAATTTGTCTAAAAATTCTTTCGCTTCACGAAACTGCTCCGATCTTGCACGCTGTGTCAGATCGCCGGAAACAATCAACAGATCCGGATTTAACTCGTTGATTTTCTCGATTATCCGTTTAGCAACAGCATAATCAACCCGCCCGAAATGTATATCTGAAATGTGGACTAATTTTTTCATTATTTATATTTCGTTCTAAGAATTTTCATCACGCGGAACAATCACCTTGAGAGCAAGCGGAAGAATTTTATAACACAGCGGCATTTCCAGTTCCTCAACTTCACCGTCGAAAGCGACCAGCGTTTTTTTATCGTGCATTTCAATCGTAATTTCTTTTACGCCGATTTCCTCAAAATCCTTTGCCTGTCTGAGCATTCCGAAAACCGTCCGCAAAAAAAGTGCGAACAAACCCCGGCGACCGCTTTTGTGCAGAAAATAAACGCTCAACTCGCCTGCATCTAATCTTTTCCGACTGCCGTTGTTGAAAAAATCCATTTCGTATTTGTTGTTTCCGACAAATACGAACGGCGTTTTAACGGTGCGTTCGCCGCTTTCGTTTTTTAGTTTGATCTTTAAAAACGGATGACTCGAAAGGATTTTCATCGCCGCCCAAAAAGCCGCCGCCCATTTTCCGCGTCCCTGTTCTTCCTGCTGTTTCTCGCGGTCTTCGACAATTTTCGGGTAAAAACCAATACTCGAATTGTTGATAAAAATATGCCCGTTGACTTCGCCTACATCAATTTTTTTTGTATGGTTATCCGCGATTACGCGAACAGCATCCGGCAAATCCTGCGGAATATCCAAGTCTTTTGAAAAATGATTAAGCGTGCCGAGCGGCAAAACGCCGAGTGTTTTTTTCGTTTTTATTATTTCCGAAACAACCGCATTCATTGTCCCATCGCCGCCGCCCGCAACTATAATTTCTGCATCGCTTTTTACAGCATCTTCGGCAAATCTCAAAATATCTTCGCCGCTTTCCGCAACAAAAATTTCCGCGTCTAAGCCGTTCGCCGTAAATAATCCGGCTAGTTCAGTTTCTAAATCTTCCCCATCATCTTTGCCCGAACCTTGATTGATGATGACCTTGATCGGTATTGACATTATAATTCTGAATTTAACACAA
The DNA here is from genome assembly GCA_041746675.1 of Pyrinomonadaceae bacterium. Lineage (GTDB taxonomy): Bacteria > Acidobacteriota > Blastocatellia > Pyrinomonadales > Pyrinomonadaceae > Aridibacter. Next base: position 5,558 of record JBGTGO010000003.1, read on the forward strand.
AAAGAGTGGAAAATTTCAAAATAATGATGAATTACAAAATAAACCTTTAACGCAAGTAGTCTTCTAGTTGTGTTGAAGCGTCGGTTTTTTCATCGCGATATTTGACGATAATCGGTGCATAGAGGGATAAACCATTTTCCTTCCCGAAGCCTTTTGTAATCTGCCGCGAACCTTGCACAACAACGGCACCCGCCGGAATTTCCAAAGGATTCGTCCCGTCGCTTTTAATAATTTTTTCATTAACCAAATCAAACACCGGAGTCGAGCGGGTCAGAATCACGCCGGAAGCTAAAACCGCACGTTCCCGCACAATCGTTCCTTCATAAACGCCCGTGTTTCCGCCGACTAAAACATTATCTTCGATCACAACCGGCATCGCTCCGATCGGTTCAAGCACTCCGCCGATTTGGGCGGCGGCGGATAAATGGACATTTTTGCCGATTTGAGCACACGAACCGACCAGTGCGTGCGAATCAACCATCGTTCCTTCGTCAACATACGCACCGACATTGATATAACACGGCGGCATACAAACAACGCCTTTTGCCACAAACGAACCATCCCGAATCGTCGAACCGCCGGGAACAATGCGAACACCATCGTCAATAGTCATCGGATGAAGCGGATAAGTTTCTTTATCAAAAAACTTAAAACTTTCCGATTCGCTCGACATTTCAACCATCTTGCCCATTTTAAAACCAAGTAAAATTCCCTGTTTCACCCAAGCATTCGTGTGCCAGTTTCCATCAGCATTTCTTTCCGCCGCACGAATTTTGCCGTTTCGCAATGCAGCTTTAAAGCTTTCAAAAACCTTGCGGTCATCTGCGTCAAATTCTGATTTTTCCGATAGTTGTTTTATTTGTTCTTGTAGATTCATTATTTTTTATGTTGCTTATTTTCTTTGTAGAGATTTCTCTACTTGAGTTGATCCAAAATCGCCATCAATTTCTTCTCCGTCGCTTTCGTAACAGGGACAAGCGGCAGCCGCAGATTGTTTTCGAGTAAACCCATTTCCTTCATCACGAATTTGCAAGGTGCGGGATTTGCTTCGATGAAATTGGCTTCCATCAATTCTAAGATTCTGTAATGAAGTCGCCGAGCCTTTGAGAAATTGCCCTTTAATCCGGCTTCGACCATATTTGAAGTTTCGTTTGGAATTTCGTTCGAGCAAACCGAAACTAAACCGTCTGCACCGACGGCGAGCAAAGAAACCGTGATTGCATCATCGCCCGAAAACACGCGGAAATTTTTTGGTCGCGTGCGGATAATTTCCATAATTTGCGAAAGATTGCCCGATGCTTCTTTTGTCGCAACGATGTTCGGAAAATTTTCGGCGATGCGAACTTGTGTTTCCGCCGAGATATTTGAAGCGGTTCTGCCCGGCACGTTGTAGAGCATAATCGGAAATTTACCGACGGATTTTGCGATTTCCGAGAAATGTGCAAAATATCCGTCCTGCGTCGGTTTGTTGTAGTAAGGTCCGACGACGAGAGCCATATCAGCACCGATTTCTCTGGCTTTGCGTGTAAAATCAATCGTCGTGGCAGTGTTATTGCTTCCTGTTCCGGCGATGACTTTTACGTCTTTGTGCTGTTTCGCAATTTCAACTGTCATTTTAATAACGTGAATTTTCTCGTCCTTATCCATCGTCACGCTTTCGCCCGTCGTTCCGCACGGCACAAGCAATTTTACGCCGCCTTTTATCTGTCTTTCGACCAGTGATTTGAAACACTCATCATCAATCGAACCGTCATTTCTAAACGGTGTAACAAGTGCCGTCGCACATCCTTTTAACCAATCTAATTTCATTGTCATAATTTATATTTTTCCCACACAAATTTTTGTTGACCAATTCAGAAGTATATGTTCATAATTATTTAGATTCAAAGACTAATTTATTCTTATTATATATGAAAATTTCACTTCTTATCATCCTTGCATTCCTTATTCTGCAAACCTCTTGCTCAAAAGAATCAAATCCTGACAAGGAAATTCCAAGACATCTGCTCAATAAATTTTCAAAGGGCAGTTTTGCTTATCCCGTTGGTGAAAAGGATTATGTAACGGAGAAAAATGATTGGTGGGATTTATGGTATAACGCACAGGATTTCGGCGAAAATCGCCATCTCGGCGAAGATTGGAACAAAACGACGGGCGGCAACACCGATTGCGGCGAACCTGTTTATGCAACTGCCGATGGTGAAATTGTTTTTGCCAAAGATGCAGGAACGGGTTGGGGAAATGTTGTTATAATCGAACACATTGCCGCAGATGGAACAAAAGTTCAGAGTCTCTACGGACATCTGCAAACAATCTTAAAGAAGAACGGTAAAGTAAAAAGACGTGAGCAGATTGGAAAAATCGGCAATGCCAACGGACGTTATTTGTGTCATTTACATTTTGAAATTCGCTGGTCGGAATGTCCAATGTGGAATAAAGCGGGAGCAGGTTATAGCGATAAAAAACACGGCTGGATTGATCCGTCGGAATTTATTGAGCGAAACCGCTAACTCATTTCTTCAAAATCTCGTCCATAATCTCAGTAAATTCCCAGAAACCTTTTCGTCCCGCAACCCATTCAGCCGCCAAAATTGCTCCCGATGCAAAACCTTCCCGCGAACGTGCAAAGTGTTCGAGCAAGATTTGATCGGCATTTCCATCAAAACCGACGCGATGTGTTCCCGGAATATTTCCCGCACGCGTCGCCGCAACCGTAAAATCTTTTTTGATGTGTTCGGCAACAATATCCTTTAATTTCAAAGCCGTCCCTGAAGGAGCGTCAACTTTGCGTGAATGATGCTGTTCCTCGATAAATGCTTCGTAATCATCAAACTTTGCAAACAGTTCCGACGCATAATCAACTACGCGATAAAACAAATTCACGCCAATCGAAAAATTTGCACCGAAGACGAAAGAACCGTTATTTTCGCCAACAAATTGTTTAATTTCTTCAAGTTCATCATTCCAACCCGTTGCACCTTCAACCAGAGAAATATCCGCCAAACAACACGCTTCGACATTTTTCCGAACCGCTTTCGCAATTGAAAAATCAATTGCTACATCAGCAGATTTTAATTTTTCCGCCAAATCTTCGACGGATAAATCTGCATCCGCTTCGTCAACAATTGCAGCAATTTCGTGGTTTTTATTTTTCGCCAAAGTTTCAATGAGTTTTCCCATCGCACCATAACCGATCAATACTATTTTCATAAGATTTTTAATTATGCTTATTTAATGTTGAACAATTAACTTTTATTACAAAAAACAACTGAACTCGAAACTATTTATTTGCTGCGAGAATAAAATCTCACTTGTCATAATTCCACAGACTTTATTATTATAAGTTTACGCTAATCTAAAGCGTAAAAAATAAAAGCGATTATCAAAATGTATTTTAGGTTTGAATTTTAGCATTTATATAATAAAGTTTAATAAATCCTCTTTCATTCCTTATTAATAAACACCCAAATAATCCAAAAATGCAAATTGCAGTAACATAAATTAACCAATAAATTCGATCAATATATTTTTCCTTCCCTCAATTAATAATCTAAGTTTTTACAATCAACATGACAGTTTATTTTCGTTTAATTATTTTAATTTTTATGCTTGGAATAACATCCAATTGTGTTTCAAAGACAGCAGATGAAATAAATCAGCCAATCAAATCGGCGGTAATGACGCAGAAGGCGACAGTTTTATACTCGACTTCGCCGGTGGTTATCGGCAAACCTGAATTTGATGCCGACGGGTGGTTTTCGGAACGTGTTCCTGACAGAAATCTGGTTACGGCACTTGTCGCCACGCTCGAACCCGGAAAGACTTTTGCCGAATATAATACCGATAAAGTTTTGAATCCGGCTTCGCTGATAAAACTTTCAACTACGTTGGTCGCACTCAATAAGCTCGGAGCTAACCATCGTTTTTCGGTCAAAGTTTATACTAACGGCGAAGTTGATAAAGAAGGAACGCTCAACGGTGATCTGTATTTTTCCGGCAGCGATCCGACGTTTAACGGAATTTCCGCCAATGTTATTGCCAAAGAATTGCAGGATCGCGGTGTTTTGCAAATTACCGGAAAAGTTTATGTTTCGCCCGATTTTACGTTTAATTACAATGAACCGGGAGAAAGCTCCGCTGAATTAATGGCGGGAAATCTGCATCTCAAAAAGAAACCGGAATTCGCCGTTTCAAACAAACCTTCCGGCACGGAAATTTTTGACTTTAAATCATTCACCTTACAGGAAGTTTTGCTTTATATGAACACTTTTTCGATCAATTTCATCGCCCATCAAATTGGCAATAAAGTCGGCGGTGCAGAAGGTGTCCGGCAATTTTTGATTGATGAACTGAAACTCGATCCTAACAAAATAAAACTCGAAACGACTTCCGGTTTAGAAGAAAACAACGGAATGACTGCCCACGATGTTTTTTTGGTCTTGCGTGCGTTAAAAGAAGAATTAAAACGACAGGATTTAGAACCCGTTGATGTGCTGCCGACCGCCGGAGAAACTATCGGCACGCTGCGAAGTCGGTTTAGCGAAACTACTTTTAAACAAGCTGTAACCGGCAAAACCGGCACATTATCCGCCGCCGACGGTGGAATCGGAATGGCAAGTTTTGCCGGTTTAATTTACACAAAAAATTACGGAATAGTCGGATTTGTACTGATGCACGAAGGAGCAAGCCACGTGGTCAATAAAAAATTGCAGGACGATTTTCTCAAAGAAGTCCTCGACTGCCGCATTGATCCGCTGCCGTTTGACTTTGAAACCAAACGCATCCGTCTGCCGAAATCTGAAATGCAAATTGAAACGAAAAATGAAATTATGAAAAGGTTGTAGTTTCTCTTTCAATTTAATTAGATAAAAGATGTTTCACCAAATTGCCATAAAGATTATAGACTTTCATCGTACAATTTCAGTAAGTATTGCTCATCTTCCGATGCAATATTTAACAAATCATACAATCCTTGGTCTTGTTTGATTGCACAGATTAATAAAAGATAATAAACCAAAAGTTCTTTGTCCCATTTCTTTCTAATACGTTCTGCACAATAACGGACTGTATTTTCTAAGGCTAGAAAATACTCTTTCTTCAGCCACTCTGGTAACTCTGGATTCTTCTCTTGTTGTCGGCAATTTTCAATGACAGCAAATAGTGCAGGTAAATTGGCATCAAGCCATTCTCTTTCTTTATAGATTTCAAAGATTTTGGGGACAGCAACATAAGAACTAATGAAAACATCACCTTGATGATGTAGTTCATCCCAAATTCTCCACCATAAATCCGCATCATCAGGTTTTGATCGTTCTAATTCTTCAATCAACGAAGCAATTTCTTCATAGAAAAAGTCATATTTATTATCCATTTCAATTTTTCAACAGTTTTTTCACTAAATTTTCATAAAGTTCCACAGCTTTTTCCAAATCTTTCTTCAACACAAATTCATTGGAAGTATGAGCATCGAGAATTGAACCCGCACCGAGCAGAAGCGGCATTCCCCAATTTGTTAAATACGGAATATCGGTTGTAAAACGCACGACCTTTTGCTTAAACCCTTCGACCTCAAGCATTTTCACAGGCAGACTGCACGACATTGTTTCAAGTTCCGCACGCCCCGCAATTGCTTTTTCCAACGCTTCAATCACTGGCTCAAGTTCTGAAACCATCCGAATATGCAAACCCGCTTCGGCAGACGGCGGAACAACATTTGTTTTCAAACCGCCCTTGATCGTGCCGATGTTCAAAGTCGTTTCGCCAAAAAATTCGTCTTTTGGCAAATCTATTTTCAAAACATCTTGTAAAACATCCAACAATTTTTCAATCGCCGATTCGCCCATTTCCGGGTAAGCCGAATGTGCCGCTTTTCCTCTTGTCGATAAAGTCATTCGCAAAGAACCTTTTGAACCGATACCCAAATCAAGATCGGTCGGCTCACCGTTTATCAAATACTTGCATTTCTCGGCAATCGGATGTTCATTCGCAACTCTCGCACCCTTGCCGGATTCTTCTTCGTCAACCGTATAAAGCAAACCGATCTTATCAATTCCCTGCTTTCGCAGCTTTTCCGCCGCAATTATCTGCGAAGCAATAATTCCTTTTGCATCACACGAACCGCGACCGTAAATTTTCTCGTCATTTTCCGTCGGCGGAATAAACGGCGGCACAGTATCCATATGCGTTGAAAGAAAAACCTGCGGATCATCCGATGCCCACGCGATCACATTTTTGCGTCCGTTTTCAACTTCCTGCAATTCGACTTCATAACCGAGCGAAGCTAAATATTCACCCAGAAACTCGCCGACTGCTTGTTCATCGCCCGAAACGGACGGGATTTTCATTAGTTCGGTTGTTAATTCAAATAGATTCATAGTGTTATAATAAGAAAAGAAATTTAACCACAGATAAATACAGATTAACACAGGATATTTTTAAAATTTACTTTAAATTTCTTTTTATCTATTTCTTTTCTTATCCGTTTTTATCAGCATTTATCTGTGGTTAAACCTCTTCTAAAATTATGCTGACATCCGACTTAGCAATCAGTTTCAAACGCGGCGGCAAAATTTTTCCACGCCTGATAAAAACCGACAATGCCGATTACTTGGCGGACGCGGAAAATTTGATCGCAATGTTTGAAGAATTTGAGAATAAAACTCGCGGCGAATTGGAAAATGAATTGGACGAATATGTCGGCACGGGAACGAATTATCGCGTTTTGCGTGGGCTCATAAAATTATTAATGGACAGATGCGAATTTGAAACGGTGAGCATTGCCGAACCGATTGAGATTCGCCAAAAAGTCTTTCTCGAAGCAAGAAATTTTCAACCCGTTCTGCCCGATTCAAAAGAGAAAGAGCAAGTTTTAGAAAAAGTCGCCGAAGAATTTCACACCGATTCCGACACGCTTTTTGCAACGCTTTACGCTGATCTGCCCGAACAGCAAAGTCTAATTTCATTCGATGAAATTTCGCCGAATGATTTACTTGACCGTTATAATCTCGCTCAAGCACAGGCTTTGCTTTACCGATGCGTCGAAATGAAAATAAATGTTTCGCTGTCCGACACGGCAAATTATCGGGCAATTTTTCAGGCGATAAAACATTTCGGTTTGATTCATTCGATCAAAGGTGATGCGAAAAACGGTTATGAAATAACGATTACGGGAGCGGCTTCGCTGTTTCACCGTTCGCAAAAATATGGAATTCAAATGGCGGTTTTTTTGCCCGCACTTCTACTTTCCAAAGATTGGGAAATGTCGGCGGAAATTCACGACAAAAAATATGGCAATGCGATCTATGAATTATCAAGCGAACAAACCGAATTAAATTCCTGCTATTTCGACGAACCCGAATTTGAAAATCCACTTTTTGAAAAGTTAAAAGAGGATTGGGAAAAATCTTCGACCGAATGGATTTTGAATGAAAACAAAGAAGTAATTAACCTCGGCAAAACGGCGTTTATCCCAGATTTTGTATTAACTTCGCCCGATGAAATGAAAAAAGTCTATCTCGACATTTTGGGATTTTGGACACCGAAGATTTTGAAAAAAAGATTGGAACAATTTGAAGGAACAAGCCTTAAAAACTTCATCCTCGCCGCCTCGAACGAACTTCGTGGAACTCGTGAAGAAGAAACTTCTCAAAACGAAAATGTTATATTTTTTAAAAGTGTGATTCGTCCGCTATTGTTAGAAGAAACTGCCGAAAAACTATAATAACGTCAGTTCGACATAAGAATTAGTTTAGAACCAGATCTTTTCTCAAACGAAGATTTGGTTTTCTTGCTTGAAATGTGTAAGCGATCAATCCGGCGACGACATTGCCGTAGAAGTTCCAGACCGATCGATGCCGACTGTGTTCGACTTGCGAGATGTTCTTTAACTGGTCATTGACCGTTTCAATGATCGCTCTCTTTCGCTATAATAATCGGTCAAACAATGGCATCAGCTTATTCTTCATATTCCTTCTCAACTTTGTAATTAGCTGCACATTATCTTCGCCTAAAAGTTCGCTTAACTTGCTTGAAAGATAACCTTTATCTCCGAATAACTTGCCCCACAAACGCTTCGCCATTTTTGGCACCGGCTTTCTGTCATCAACGTTTCCAACAGTGATCTGCCACGCTAGAATCTCCCCGCAATCACTCACCACTAAATGTACCTTGAACCCGTAAAACCAGCCCGTCGTCGTCTTTCCTCGTTTCGCCACATCTCTGAAAACCTTGTTCTGCTTGATCCGTAAGTTATGACACACCGCCAACTTCGTTGAATCGATAAATGAGATGCCCGAACATTCCCCCAACCGGGTCTGCATAAATGCCGCCAGCAACATCAGTGAATCTCTCTGCACTTCAACAAATCTATTATAACTGAGCAAGTTAGGAAAATCTGCCCGCCAATACTGACAAACTACTTTTGTATAAAATCTTTTCAGATCACGAAATCCCGACCGATGAAAAAGAATCAGGATCGTCATCACTTCCGCCTTCGACATCTTACCCGGTTTGATCCGTTTTCGGGTTCCATCGGTAAGCAATTGCTGATTAAATTTAGGTTCAAATATCCGGCAGAAATCGTCAACTTTGCAAAAAATTGTTACTCTATCCATTGAAAAGACTCCTTAGGTTTATAGTTTTGTCTTGTAAACCAAATTATATCTTATCTTTGGGGTCTTTTCTTATCTCGAACTCACGTTATAATAATTTGTTTTTCGCAGAAAAAAAATTTACAGTCTTATCAATTTATGCAATTGACATTTCAATCCATTTCAGAAAACGAGGAAAAATCAAAAACAGCTCAGGAAATTCTTGCCGACCTGCCGTTGTGGTTCGGGATTCAATCCGAAACAGAAGAATATATTAAAAACGTCAGAAATTATTATTTTATTCAAGTTTGTGCCGATTCGATTCCGGTTGGATTTATTTCGATCAAGTCAAATAATTCTTTTACAGCAGAGGTTTATGTATTGGGAATCAAAAGAAAATATCACCGGCTTAAAATTGGCGAAAAACTTTTAAATAACGTTTCCGAAATGCTTGGCGATAAAGGATATTCTTATCTATTGGTTAAAACTTTGGATGAATCAAGAGAGTCAAAAGAATATGAAATGACGCGGCTTTTCTACAAAAAAATGGAATTTGTTCCGATAGATGTTATTCCTGAAATCTGGGGAACAGAAAACCCTTGTTTACTTATGATAAAAAAACTTTAATTTTCACTTTATGACTCAAACATTTTCCGATTATCGCCTTTTTTCGCGTCTTGAAATTGTCGGACATCAGAGCGTTTTTTCGATGTGTATTCTTCGGTTGTGTCGCGGGCAACGACTTCGTAGAGTGTGGCTTGTTTGTTTCCTTGTTTGCGGAGGATTCGCCCCAAGCGTTGAATGTGTTCGCGGGTTGAACCTGAACCTGAAAGAATAATTGCAACTGAAGCATCGGGAACATTTACGCCTTCATTTAAGACTTTTGAAGTTGCTAATGCCAACACATCGCCTTCGTTAAAGGCTTTGAGCCAGAAGCGGCGTTCTTTGATGTTGGTGTTGTGCGTGATCGCGGGAATTAAGTAATCGTTGGAGATCTGATAGACCATTTCGTTTTCCTGCGTGAAGATTATGCACTTGTCTTTTTTGTGGCGTTTTAATAATTCCTGCAAGACCTTTAACTTTGAATCCGTTCCGAGGGCGATTTTTTTATAATTTCGATAGGCTTTCATCGCCCGTCTGCCGTCCTCGCTTCTCGCACTTTGCATTATGAACATACGCCAGCCGGCTTGTCCGTATGGCAAATTCATCTTTTTACGAAAATCGAGATAAATTTGCCGTTCGTTTTGATATTCTTCGCGTTCTTCTTTCGAGAGTTCAACCTCGATTCTTTCGACCGAGTAATCCGCCAAATATTCGCCCGCAAGTTCTTGTGCTTCCAAGCGATAAACGAATTTGCCGATCAATTTTTCCATATTGTCTTCCGCTCCGTCGGTGCGTTCGGGCGTGGCGGATAACCCCAGCCGAAACGGTGCAAGTGCAAACTCCGCCGCATATTTATAACCTTCGCTCGGCAAATGATGGCATTCATCAAATATCACCAAACCGAACTGATTCCCGATGCGTTCCTGATGCCGAAACGCCGACGCGTAAGTTGTCACAGTAATCGCTCCGATTTCATAAAATCCGCCGCCGATCAAACCGATCTCCGCATCAAACGCCTCGATCAAAGTGTCATACCATTGATTCATCAAATCAATCGTCGGCACGATCACAAGCGTCTGCCGCCCGCACATCTCGATCGCCATCGTCGCCACGTGAGTTTTCCCCGCTCCCGTCGGCAAGACAACCACACCGCATTTTGAATTCTCTTTCCATTCGTTGATTGATTCGCTTTGATAAGGTCGCGGCTTAAGCGGAATTTTCTGTGTAAAATCGAACTTATGATATTTCTTCGCTAAATCTTCGTAAGGTGTTTTATTACGAACAAAATCAATAATAATTTCGCGGTATTTATAGGCAGGAGAGCGAAATTGCTTTGTCCGCTCATCCCACACAAAAGCCTTCGGAACATCGCCGTTTTCATTGATGTTCTCTAAAATTAAAGTTCCCTGTTCAAATTTGAGTTTCAGCATTTTAAGAAGTTTGCCCGCGATATACGCGAAAGGACGCTAAAAAGAGAATAAGAAAAAATAAAAGAGTTTTTACCACAGATTAGCACAGATAAAAGATGATAAGAAATCTTATGGAATATGAATTGCAAAACAAATAAAAAACATCTGTGTTAAATCCGTGTCCATCTGTGATCAAATTTCTTCTTCTTTTTCTTACGCGTTTTTTCGTGTTTTTTCGCGGGCAAAATTTCTTATGTTTTTAGATTCTTTTCAGCCAAAAGTTCCCGAATCTCTGTCCGCATATCACCTAGCTCTTTTTGTAAATCTTCGAGTGTCGGTTTTATTTCGGCTTTTTTCTCGTCGCGTTTTTTGGCATCTGAAGAAACGAAAAATGTTGCTAAAGTGGCGGTGATATAGCCGAATGAAACGAAGGCGTAAAGGGCGAGAATGAAATACAGCAATCTGCCTTCGACCGTTTGTGGAATATGTTCGCCGCCGAGCGTCGTCATCAGCATCGCCGTCCACCACAACGCTTCGCCATAACTGTTAAAACCGCCTTTGACTTCCGCCGCCGGTTCAAACGCGAGCATTCCCGCTGCTCCCGCAAAAATTACGATCAAGGTTACGAACAAAACATATTTAAATCCACGCCGCCGGAAACTTTCGCCGAGAGCATCCATCCCGACATTTAATGAAGCGAGCAGGCGAACCAGCCGAAGCCCGCGTGCCGCTCGTGTCGCTTGAAAGATGCGGAACACGCGGAAAATTCTAAAGACGCGAAATGCCGGCAGAATCAGCGAAATTGCGATCAGCCAATTATCTTTCAGGTATTTGATTGTTTTCGTCGCAATTATCAGTTTTATAATGAATTCAACAATAAACAGAATCCATATAATTATGCCGACAATCTCTAAGTAAAATTCGAGTTCATAAAAAAGTTCATAAACAAAAAGCCCCAGCCAGATTAAACTCAAAACCAGCATCGGTGTTTCGAGCCAATCATCGAGCTGCTGCAAAATCCCTTCGCGTTCGACCTTTATTTTTTCCTTAACTACTTCCTTATCTTCCGCCACACCTCAAATTCTCCTCTGTTAAATTGACAATTTATTCGCTGGTAATTATCACACATAAATTTTATTCAAGTATTCAGTAAATTTCTATTTCGCCAAAATACTAAACACTTTTGTTCAATTGTTTTGCAATTTCGGTGCAAAAACCCCGTTTTGTTGGTTTGAAACTGCTCTTTCACTACGCTTATAATCAACCGTTGTTTGATTATAACAACCCCTTGAATAATAATGGGCAGAGTGGAAATCCGCAAAATTGCAATTTCGTATCTATCGAATTCTACAAAGATAAAAGCCCGAAACCGTGAACATCACACTATAAAACAATGACTGCACTTATAATTATAATATTTATTCTCGGCTATATAGCGATTACAATTGAACACCCTTTGAAACTCGATAAGACGGTTCCCGCTCTGATTATGGCGGCGTTGATGTGGAGTATTCTGGCGATTGGTTTTTATAACGGATGGCTCAATGTGATTGATTATCATCAGGAAGTTTTCAGCTTTTTAGGCAACGGCGGGGCGGCGGCGGAAGAAGGCTTTAAAAACGCACTGCTGCACCACTTGGCAAAGACGGCGGAGATACTTATTTTTCTGATCTGTGCGATGACGATTGTGGAACTGATTGACCTCCATAACGGTTTTTCGATTGTGCGGAAATTCCTTGAAACCCGCAGCCGCACACGATTATTGTGGACGATAGGAGCGATTTGTTTTCTACTTTCAGCTGTAATTGATAATTTAACGGCAACAATCGTGTTGGTTACGATTCTGCGGGTGTTGGTGCCTGATGCAAAAAGCCGGATGTGGTATGTCGGAATGACGATTATTGCGGCAAATGCCGGCGGTGCGTGGTCGCCGATGGGTGATGTTACAACAACTATGATCTGGATCGCCGAAAAAGTTACCGCCGTCGGTTTAATAAAATTTTTGATAATTCCCGCTCTCGTGTGCTTTGCCGTGCCGTTTACAATTGCATCTTTTCTGCCCGCTTTTTCTGGTTATACAGACATTCAAGCGGTGGACGATGAAGGTGAAGACAAGACGCTCTTAAGCAGTCGGAAGATGTTATTTCTGGGGTTGGGAATGATTATTTTTGTTCCCGTATTTAAAACCATAACTCATCTGCCGCCGTATATGGGAATGATTTTTGGATTGGGAGTCGTCTGGCTTTTTTCTGAATATGTTAAACCTGAAAGAAATATTACCAAGGAAGCACGCCGGATGTATTCGGCAAAACACGCTCTGAGTCAGATCGAAATGTCGAGCATTTTATTTTTCCTCGGAATTTTAATGGCAGTCGCGGCACTTGAAACGATGGTTTATGGGGTCGTTGCCGGAAAAGAGGTCGGCACGCTGCGTTATTTGGCGGAAGTTTTGCAGATATATATTCCGAATCAGGACATTGTTATAATGTTTTTGGGCGTTTGCTCGGCGATTATTGATAATGTTCCGCTGGCGGCGGCGGCAATCGTAATGTATTCCGAACCGATTGACGCAAAACTTTGGCACTTTGTCGCCTACTGCGTCGGCACTGGCGGAAGTATGATTATCATCGGTTCAGCAGCGGGCGTGGCGGCAATGGGAATGGAAAAAATCCCGTTCGGCTGGTATCTCAAAAACATCGGCTGGCTCGCCGCACTCGGTTTTATCGCCGGTGCTTTGACGTTTTTATTTTTATATCCGCAAATAGCTTGAAAAAAGTTCAAGGTTCAAGGTTTAAAGTTCAAAGTTATGAATATAAGTTTTCAGGATAAATCTCCGCGGATTCATGAGAGCGTTTTTGTGGCGGAAAATGCCGTCATTATCGGTGATGTCGAAATTTCTGCCGACGCGAGTGTCTGGTATAACTGCGTGCTTCGCGGCGATGTCAATTCTATACGCATCGGCGAAAAAACGAATATTCAGGACGGCACGATTATTCACGTTTCGCGGGAAACGAACGCGACAATTATCGAACACGAAGTAACCGTCGGACATTCGGCGACGATTCACGGGTGTTATATCGAAACGGGTTGTTTGATCGGCATCGGTGCGATAATTTTAGACGGTGCAAGAATCGGCAAAAACTCTTTAATCGCGGCAGGTTCGCTCGTTACGCCGAATACACAAATTCCCGAAAGGTCTTTTGTAATCGGAACTCCGGCACGAGTCAAACGCGAAATGACCGATGAAGAAGTTGCCGACTTAGAAAGATTTTGGAAAGGATATGTCGAATTAAACGGGATTTATCAGAAGTAGTTGACACAAATAATGAGAGAATATTGGTCATACGATAAAGCTAAACGGCTTGATAATAAGGGTAATCAATGGCATTTTGTAAGTCGCCGTTTTCTTGGTGGAATTGGTGAATATGATAATTTGCCTTACGAATTATATTTTCGCAATGATGAAAGAACTGAATTTGGTTTGTTGAGATTTGAAAAAAGAAAAGATAATCCATATCGTAATTATGAAGTTTTAATCAATAAGATTATGAACAAAGTAGAATTCAGAAAAACTTTACTGGAACCCGAAACAGAAGATGTCTGGAATAGAAATTGGAAGTAATAAAAGTCATTTCAAAATAGGAATATATTATCTATTTTCCGTTTTACATTTTCCATTGATAAACCTATGAGCAATACAAATCCGGCACGCGGAATGCGTGATTTTCTGCCCGCAGATGTTCGCAAACGCAATTATGTCATCGGAATTATCCGCGAAGTTTACGAAAAATACGGCTTCGAGCCGCTTGAAACTCCGACGGTTGAAAACCTTTCGACGCTGACCAATAAATATGGCGAAGAAGGCGATCAATTGATGTTCAAGATACTCAAACGCGGCGAAAAACTTGCGAACAAATTAGAAAAAGGCGGGATAAAAAACGAAAACGAATTAACCGACCTCGCACTTCGTTATGATTTAACAGTTCCGCTCGCAAGAGTCGTCGCCAACTACAAAAACGATCTGCCGAAATTCTTCAAACGCTACCAAATCCAACCCGTCTGGCGTGCCGACCGCCCCGCCCGCGGACGTTACCGAGAGTTCTATCAATGCGACGTTGACGCAATCGGCTCAAAATCAATGATTGTTGAAGCTGAATTAATTTCGGCGGTTTGCGAAATTTTACAGAAATTGGGATTTCTTGATTTTACGATCCGTATAAATAGCCGAAATATCCTTGACGGAATGATGGAAGTCGCTGACATTCCAAAAGCGAACAGAGCAAATGCACTTGTTATCATTGATAAACTCGACAAGATCGGATTAAACGGAATCAAAAAGGAATTGCTCGCAAATGATTTTGCCGTCGAAAGTGTCAGAATCATCACGCATCAGATCGAAAATCAAGTGAGTTTACTAAATGAAGCAACGAACAACTACGAATATAATTTGCAAATTTTAAGCGAAACCTCGACACCTGCGGATGAATTTGCAAGCAATAATAAAAATCTAAATTCTTATTGGAAAGCCAAAAAGGAATTGGGTGAAATTGTCGAATATACAAAAAACTCAACGGCTCGCAAGTTTATTAAAATTGACGAAAGTCTCGCCCGCGGTTTGTCGTATTACACCGGAGCGATTTTTGAAGTAAATGTTCCCGATTTTCAGGGAAGCATCGCCGGTGGCGGACGTTATGACGGTTTGATCGGAATGTTCGGCAAAGAAGAAATTCCCGCCGTCGGTTTTTCGCTCGGACTCGAACGCATTCTTTTGATAATGGAAGAACGCGGAATGTTTCCCAATGATCTGACGACCAATGCGGCGGATGTTTTGATAACTATTTGGAATGAGGAAACGGCGGGCGAATCTCTTAAACTCGCGGGCGAACTTCGCCAGAAAGGTTTGCGTGTAATGGTTTATCCGCAGCCTGACAAACTCGGCAAACAATTCAAATACGCCGACCAGATTGATGTCGAATACGCCTGCGTTTTGGGCGAAACGGAATTAGCGGAGAATACGGTTCAAATTAAAAATATGAAAACAGGCGACCAGAAAAATGTTGCGAGAGAAAAAGTGTCGGAAGAATTAGCGAAGCTATAAATAAATTTAAATATAAAATTAAAAATCATTTCTTTATTTCGCGGAATTTCGCGTTTATTCGCGGGCAAACTCTCTGATAAATTAAATATCAATGGCTGATCTGAGCAAAAATTCACTATCGGAAAACCGCCCGCGTTTGCGGACGCTTGAAAATAATGAAGGCGAACGGCACGCCAGTTGGCTCGAACTTTTTTTTGATCTGGTTTTCGTTTTAGCCGTCGCTACTATTGCAAAAATACTCGCCGAACATTCCGATTGGGCGGGAATCGCAAAATATATCGCCCTGTTTATCCCCATTTGGTGGACCTGGATCGGTTTTACATTTTATGCCGACCGCTTTGAAAGCGAGGAAAAAACTTACCGGATTTTGGTATTTGCGGGAATGTTTGCCGTGGCAGTTCTGGCGTTGAGTTTGAAGGATAGTTTTACTCAGCAAGGCGATTTTTCTTTTGTTATTTGCTATGTCGGCGTGCGGCTTGTTCTCGTTGTGCTTTACATACGTTCGGCGTATTACGTTCCGATTGCACGTTCGATGAGCCTTCGATACATCGCCGGATTTTCAATCGCTATCGCTTTCTGGTTGATTTCACTTTTAGTTCCGCCGCCCTATCGCTATGCGTTTTGGGCAATCGCCGTAGTTGTCGAACTTGCCAGTCCATTTTTTAATGTCCGAAATATAAATACTCTTCCGATTGATTTCGGACACATTCCCGAACGCTTCGGTCTCTTTACGATCATCGTTCTCGGCGAAGTGATTGTCGCAACGGCAACCGGAGTTGCAGGAACGGTCTGGAATTTTGCTGCTTTGATGACGGCGTTTACAGGCTTTGCGATGGCGACGGCGATCTGGTGGATAAACTTTGATTTTGTCGAAGATACGGCGATCCGCTCGGACTCGCTCGCCTCGCGTTTTGTGTATCTTTACGGACATTTCTTCATTGTCGCAAGCATAGTCGTCATCGGAATCGGAGTCGAACACGCCGTAATCGAAGCAGGCAAAGGCGAAAGCCATCTGCATCTGCCGACGCTCGCACTTCTCGGCGGCGGAATCGCCTTCTTTCTCGCGGCAATTACGGCAATAAAACTTGCATCGGAAAACTGCAGTTTGATGTATGCACGGCTTGCGACCGTCGCCGTTTCGCTTCTCTTTATTTTTATCGGTCAATTCGTTCCGCCGCTTGTTGCGATTGCAGGTTTCTTTCTCTTGCTCGCCATCGGCGTTTATTTAGAAGACCGTTTTGGAGAGATTGCCGCCGCTGATGAAGAACATCTTTTACCGTGTCGGCACGCTGATGAAATGCAGATTTTTGAGCCGCGTAGCACGGACGGCTGCGAAGAATGTATCATAAATAATTATAAATGGGTTCACTTACGGCTTTGCACAAGCTGCGGACACGTCGGTTGCTGTGATTCTTCAAAGTATAAACACGCCACAAAACATTTTCACGAAGACGATCACCCGATCATTTCATCATTAGAGCCGGGCGAAAATTGGGCTTGGTGTTACGCCGATGAAAAGTTTGTGCCGCTGATGCAGACGTTTGAGAATAGAAACAAGGAAAACATAGAGTAAGAGTAAAAAATTATGAACAAATGCGAGCATTTGAGCGACATAAAAGAAGTTACACCAAGTGCGGAAGGCTGCGAAGATTGTCTGAAAACCGGCGGACGCTGGGTGCATCTGCGGCTTTGCTTAGTTTGCGGACACGTTGGATGCTGCGATTCTTCGCCCAATAAACACGCCACAAAACATTTCCACTCAACAAATCATTCGATGATTCAATCATTTGAAAAAGGTGAAGATTGGGGCTATTGCTATATTGATGATTTGTTTTACAAAACACTAAAAATGAATAATGGTTGAAATCATTCACTAACCTACAAATTATGAAAGAATTTATCAGTAAACAAGAAGCGTTTCCCGAATTACCTTTGGCAGAATGGAAGGACACGAAAAACACTCTGCATCTGTATTTGCAGATCGTCGGTAAAATCCGGCTTGAAACTCATCCGCCGCTCAATCATTGGTGGAATGTTCCGTTTTATGTTACGCCCTTTGGCTTGACGACGGCGACAATTCCATATGGCTTTGGGAGTTTTGAAATTGAATTCGATTTTATCAATCACAAACTCAAAATGAGAACAAGCAAAGGCGAAGATCGTGAGTTTAATTTGCACGATGGAATGACCGTTGCGGAATTTTATAAACAGGTTTTTGCCAATCTCGAATCGCTCGGAATCGAAGTCAAGATCAAATCAATTCCCTACGAAGCATCGACCAAAATTCCTTTTGCAGAAAATACGGAATTCAAATCCTACCACAAAAAATATATCGAAAAGTTCCAACGAATATTAACTTCGGTTAATGATGTTTTCACGGAATTTCGCGGACGCTTTATCGGCAAATCAACTCCGGTTCATCTTTTTTGGCACAGTTTCGATTTGGCTGTTACAAGATTCTCCGGCAGAAAAGCTCCCGAAAAGAAAGACGCAGGCGAGGTCGAACGCCGGGCATATTCGCACGAAGTCATCAGCTTCGGCTTTTGGGCAGGTGATGAAAATGTTTCCGCTCCGGCATTTTATTCTTACACCGCACCCGAACCCGAAAACCTGCCGAAAAAACCGCTCAAACCTGATTCCGCCGAATGGAACACGGACAACGGAGCAATGGCGATTTTAATGTATGATAACGTGCGAGATTCTGACGATCCACGCCAAACGATTCTCGAATTTTTAGAAAGTGCGTATCTTGCCGGAGCAAAATCCGCCGATTGGGATATTGAAAAGTTTGAGCTGGAATAATTTCCGCGAAATACTTATACATTTCCCAAAAATTTCACAAATGTATAACATAAAAAAATGTCAGAGATTGCACTTGAACAATTCCCGACAAACTTCTGGTATGCAGCACTTTCTGCATCCGAATTAAAGCGTGGCGAAATGAAACGGCAGATGTTGTGCAATCGTCCGTTTTTGATCTTGCGTGATGAAAACGGCGAAGTTTCTGCACTCGACGATCATTGTCCGCATCGCGGAATTCCGCTTTCGGATGGAAATTTTGACGGCAAAGAAGTTGAATGCTGCTATCACGGTTGGAAATTTAACTGCGACGGCATCTGCACCGAAATTCCTTCGCTAATGCCGGATTCGCCCGTCAAACCGGAACGTATCAAAACCAGAAATTTTCTGTGCGAAGAACGCGACGGAATGATTTGGATTTATCTCGCCGATGAAAAATACAAAGAAACAAAGGACGTTCCAACTCTTGAAACATTCAGCAAGAAGTATAAATCACACGTAATTTCAAACATTTTAAAGTGCGGTATGGATCACGGAATTATCGGTTTAATGGACCCGGCACACGGACCTTTTGTGCATCAGAGTTGGTGGTGGCGAAAACAAAAAAGCATCTACGAAAAAGCAAAAAAATTCGAGCCGATAGAAAACGGTTTTCGGATGAGTTCGCACACGCCTTCAAAAAACAGCGGAGTTTACAAACTACTCAATGTTTACAATGAACCGATCACAACACAGATTGATTTCGTCCTCCCGAACAGACGTTTAGAACAAATCCGCTGCGGCAAATACTGGTTCAGTTCGCAAGCCGTCGTGACACCGATCACCGACCTAGGATCACGTCTCGATTTCGTTGCCGCGTGGAATATCTTGAACGGCGTGCCGTTCGTTAAAAGTTTATATAAAATCTTCGCCAAAAAATTTATCGGACAAGACCAAAACATTATGGAAAAACAATCCGTCGGCTTGCGTGATAATCCAAAGTTAATTTTAATTGACGATGCCGACACACAGGCAAAATGGTATTTTCAATTAAAAAACGCCTATCAAAAAGCCCAACAAAACGGCGAAGCAATGGAGCATCCAATCAAGGAACCTGTTACTTTAAGATGGAGAAGCTGAAAAAATATGATTGATCTAAGAAGCGATACAGTTACAAAACCGACACCGGCGATGCGGAAGGCGATGGCGGAAGCGGAAGTCGGCGACGATGTTTATGCGGAAGACCCGACGGTTTTGCGTTTGCAGGAAAAATCTGCCGAGATGTTCGGCAAGGAAGCGGCGATTTTTATGCCGACGGGTTCGATGGGAAATCAGGTGGCGGTTAAACTGCACACGAAACCGGGCGATGAAATAATCGTTGAAGAACGTGGGCATATTTTGAATTGGGAAATGGGATCGCCGGCGATATTGTCGGGCGTGACGATTCGTTCGGTCAAAGCGGCACGTTCAAACGGAATTCTTGATTGGGCGGAAATCGAAGCGGCGGTGCATAAAGATCAGCCGTATTATTCGTGTCCGACGGGTTTGATCTGTCTGGAAAACACGCATAATTTCGGCGGCGGAAGCGTAATGTCGGCGGAGCATTGCGACGAACTTTGTGCAAACGCCCACGACCTCGGAATTCCCGTTCATCTGGACGGAGCGAGAATTTTTAATGCTTCCGAAGCGGCACATCAAAGCGTGGCGGAATTGACGAAAAGTGTTGATTCGGTGCAGTTTTGTTTGTCAAAAGGCTTAGGTTCGCCGGTCGGTTCGATGCTTTTGGGAACAACAGATTTTATTGCCGAAGCAAGAATCTGGCGAAAGCGTTTCGGCGGCGGAATGCGGCAAGTCGGCGTTTTGGCGGCGGCGGGAATTGTTGCCTTGGAAGAATCTCCGCCGAAAATCCTTCAAGACCACAAGAATGCGAAACGGCTGGCGGAAGGTTTGGCAAATATCAAAGGTGTCAGTATTGATCTTCAAACGGTTGAAACAAATATCGTTATCTTCGACGTTTCGGAAGCTGAATTAAATGCAAACGAAATCTGCGAAAAGCTGAAAGACGAAAATATTTTAGCAAGTCCGTTCGGCAAGCAAATTCGGATGGTAACGCATTATGATGTTTCGTGTGAAGATACTGAAAAAACTTTGAATGCTGTTTCAAAAATAATGTAAAATTTTAATATGAATTCACCGGTCAAAAATATCTGTTCAGATGCTTTCGGACAAAGCGGAATTGATCCGGTTTAATGCTTTTTCGGCTCTTATTTTCAACGGTAGTAAGCAAGAAGTTGAAACAATAAGAATCACAGAAAAATCGAACAGCATCCGTATTTGCAGGAATTGATAGACAAAACATTGAGTGAAACAAAACAAAATAATAATGAGAATTAGAGAAAATTCAGTTTTTTCGGGGTTTCTCAAAATTTAATTGTTTATGCAACGCACGTCTTTCCAGCAGTAATTCCAAAAATAATTTTCGCTTCGTAAAAAACACCCAAATCGCCCGAAACCAACCGCGTAAATCTTCAAATTCTTCCAGCGAACGCAACGCAACATAGCCGCAGAAAAACGAAATCGGAATTGAAACTACGGCGATTTTCCAATCGGTATAAATATACAGAACAATCGCCAGAATCAGCCATGTTACGGGCATAAATATAACTCCCGACATTATTTTAACGGTCGAAATAATATCGTCAACGCCGTGATTTGTGTAGCGTTTGGCGAGAAATTTGCTGAGTTGATACGCGGGAAAATGCAGAATTATTCCGGCGACGGCGAACGGCGAAAAAATTAATAACAGCAAGACGCGGACGAGAAAAAATTGTGTTACATACCAGAATGGTTGACTTGAAAGCGATAAATTTTCAGTTTCGAATCCGAGTTTTTTCAACCTTTTTTTGTATGCGGAAATTCGTTCGGTTATTTCTGCGGCTTCAATATTTTCGATTTTGAAAGTGTCTTTTTTTGCCAGATAGTCTTTGATAAATGCGGATTTAGCAGTCAGCGATTCTTCGAGATCGAAGGTTTCACCGACGGACAAAAATAAATTGGCGGCTTCGTTGGCATTTTCGATTTCGGCGGTCGTTTCGGCATTGATCGTAACTTCGCGGAGAGCGTCTTCAATCTTTTTCGATAATTCTCTGACCGCTTCCCGCGGCACATCGCCGTCTGCTTCAAGTTCAACGGGTTCGACCTTAAATGCTTCGCCGAAATGCAGCAGTGCTTCGCTTCTAAAAGTCGTTTTGTTGGTGTAAAAAAGTCCAACGGGAACGATCTTTAAATCAACTTGATTGTGTGTTTCAAAGCCTGAAATCGCACCGAGAGCGATTCTCGCCGCACCCGTTTTGATCGGCAGAAGCTGCGGTGAATTATGCGAAACGCCTTCAGGGAAAATCGCAATCGCACCGCCTTTTTGCAGAAGTTCGTTGGAAGCCTTGAAAGTTTTCAGATTTTGCGAAACATCCGCCTTATCCGAATGACGATAGATCGGCAGAGCTTCCAGATTTTTTATCATCCACGAAATAACGGGCATCGTGAACAGCGTAGATTTTGCTAAAAACGAAACTTTTCGCGGAAGTGCCACGAACACAAGTGCCGGATCAATCAAGCCGTTCGGATGATTCATCACGAAGATCAAAGCGTCTTTATACGGAACTTCCGACGCATTGACCGATTCGATCCGCCGGAAAAACAACCGCAGCGAAAGACTCAAAATCGCGTGAATAATCCGCCGCACAAAACTGCCCCGACGATTGAAAATCATATCACCGAGCCGCAAAATTTTTATTTCATTCGCCATTTTTTATCGAAAAACTTTCTTATTGTTTGCATATTCCGCAAACCTTTTATAAAAATATACACAACAAATTAAATTTTAGCGAAAAACGGACGAAACAAATGATAAAAATTCACCGAACAAATTCCGAAAACACGGACTTTCAAGAGCTTGTCCGTTTTCTCGATAAAGATTTAGCAAGTCGTGATGGCGTAGAACATTCGTTCTATGCTCGGTTCAATAAGATTGACTCAATAAAATTTGCCGTTGTTGCTCACGAAAATAACAAAGCAATCGGTTGCGGAGCCTTCAAAAAATATGACGAAGAAACCGTTGAGATCAAACGAATGTTCGTTCGGACGAAAAATCGCGGGCAAGGAGTCGGCGGTTTAATGTTAGAAGAGTTGGAAAAATGGGCATTGGAAGAAGGCTATCAATTTGCAGTTTTGGAAACCGGCAAAAAACAACCCGAAGCGATTCATCTTTACCAAAAAAGCGGCTACGCGATTATCGAGAATTATGGACAATATAAAGATGTTGAAAACAGCGTTTGTATGAAAAAAATGTTAGTAAACATTCCTAAATAAAATAATTCGGTGTAAATAGAAATTGTTTGTCAATCGGACGGCGGACATTTTTGCCCGCAACTATCGTGTTTATAATAAGTTGAACAAAAGCAACACTTGCGGGCAGAGATGCCCGCTGTCCAAAGTTGAATGTTTAAATCTCGTGGCGATTTGACATTGCTTTGTCCATCGTCACTTCGTCAACGAATTCCAAGTCGGAACCGACGGGCATTCCCATTGCGATTCTCGTCGTGCGAACGCCGAGCGGTTTGACTAGACGGGCGATGTAATTGGCGGTCGCTTCGCCTTCGGTGGTCGGATTGGTGGCGATAATCACTTCGGTTACTTCAATTCCTTCATTGTTGTCAGCGGAAAGTCGCGGGAAAAGATTGGCGAGCATCAATTCGTCGGGACCGATGCCGCGAATCGGTGAAAGTGAACCGTGGAGAATGTGATATAAGCCTTTGTAACTGCGTGTTTTCTCAATAGCGACTAAATTGTAAGGTTCTTCGATAATGCAGATCATCGAACGTTCGCGGTTGGTCGCACGACAGAATTGACACGGATCGGTGTCGGTCAGATTGTTGCAAATTGTGCAGAAAACAATCTTTTCCTTAACTTCCTGCAAAGCATCGGCAAAATTTTTGACCTTTTCTTCCGGCAAACGCAAAATATGAAACGCGAGCCGTTGAGCGGATTTATTGCCGATTCCGGGCAGACGTTTAAATTCGTCTATAAGTTTAGCGACGGGTTCTGAGTATTCGAGCATATTTTTTTAGAGTGGAAAGTGAAGAGTCGAGAGTCGAGAGTTAAAAGCAAAGAGTCAAATTTTTTTGTTCTCTCGTCTCTCGACTCTCCACTCTCGACTCCTGACTAAAATCCCATTCCCGGAGGCAACATTCCGCCGAGTTTTCCTTTGAGCGATTCTTCGATCTTGCGGCGTGCTTCATTGAGTGCCGCGACGGTCAAATCCTGAATCATTTCACCATCGCCGCTTTTTACCAAATCTTCCGAAATTTTGAGTTCCAGAACCTCAAAATCTCCACGCATTTTCACCGAAACCGCACCGCCGCCCGCCGCCGCGTCCACCGACATTTCCTTCATCTCTTTACCCATCTGCTCCTGCATCTGTTGGGCTTGCTGCATCATCGAATTCAAATCAAATCCACCCGGCATTTTCATAATAAATATATTCCTCTTTCTAGTAAAAATTTTTATCATATAATCCTAACTTTCACACCGTTTAAATGCAATTCGGTAAGATCAAGTAATCGAATCGAGAAAAGTTTTCAAATTTGGATTTGCTACAACTTATATCTTTCAGTTTATACTTCAAACAGCGATGGAAAAAAAATCTCTTAGTGCGTATGCGTGGTTTTCGGTGGTGGCGGCGGTTGTTACAATCGGGCTGAAAGTTTCGGTGTATCTTTACACGAATTCGGTCGGCTTTCTGTCGGATGCACTTGAGTCATTTATCAATTTAGCGGCGGCGATTCTGGCGGTTTGGATGATTAAAGTTGCGGAACGTCCGCCGGATGACGATCACGAATTCGGACACGACAAAGCGGAATATTTTTCGAGCGGTATCGAAGGAACATTGATTTTTCTGGCGGCAATCGGAATTATTATCGCGGCGGTTACAAGATTTTCCTCGCCGCAGCCGATTGAAAATGTTGGCATCGGTTTAGCAATTTCGTTTGTTGCAGGTTTGATAAATTTATTTGTCGGGCAAACTTTGATAAAGGTTGGAAAGCAATACGATTCGATTGTTTTGGAAGCGGACGGGCATCATTTGATGACGGATGTTTGGACTTCCATCGGAATCTTTGCGGCGGTCGGAATTATTGCCCTAACCGATTGGTTTATACTTGATCCGATCATTGCTTTGCTTGTCGCGGTCAGCATCGGTTGGACGGGTTACAAATTGATTCGGCGTTCGGTTCTCGGCTTGATGGACACGGTAATTGATGACGAATCTGCTGCAAAAGCAATGGAGATTTTGGATAATTACAAAGAAAAAATCGGCATAGATTACCATGCTTTCCGCACACGAAAATCGGGGGCAAGAAAATTTATTTACTTTCATTTGCTCGTGCCGGATGAATGGTCGGTTAAGAAAGGACACGATTTGGTCGAGGAAATCGAGTTGAAAATTATCGGGAAAATTCCGCACTCGGCGGTTTTTATTCATCTCGAACCTTTGGAAGACCCGATTTCTTTTGAAGATATTGAGCTTTTTCGTTAATTTGAATCAAAAAACAAAAGAATTTTTACCACAGATAAACACGGATGAAATCGGATTGTAAAGAAGATAAAACCAAGAATTAATTTCTTATCTGATTTTCTTTATCTCGTGTTTATCGGTGTCAATCTGTGGTAAAAATTCTTATTCAGATTTTAAATAAATTTTCGACACATCATATTTGCATTTTCCGCTGCAAAACATCATTATCAAAAGTTTGTTTAAGGAATTACACAAACATTATGATTGAACCACAAAATATAAGAAATATCGCCATTATCGCCCACGTTGACCATGGGAAAACGACACTCGTTGATGCAATGCTGCGGCAGTCCGGGACGTTCCGGGACAATGAAGAATTGACTGACCGCGTAATGGATTCGATGGATTTGGAACGCGAACGCGGAATTACGATTACGGCAAAAGCAACCTCGGTTCGCTACGGCGATTATAAAATAAACATTGTTGACACGCCCGGACACGCGGATTTCGGCGGCGAGGTCGAACGGGTTTTGAAAATGGTTGACGGCGTGATGATTCTCGTTGACGCGGCGGAAGGCTGTCTGCCGCAGACTCGTTTTGTTCTGCGAAAAGCTCTGGAGTTAAAACTTCCGGCAATCGCCGTCGTCAACAAAATTGACCGGCAAGACCAACGGGCATCGGAAGTCGTGGATGAAATTTACGACCTTTTTATAGACCTCGGAGCGAGTGATGAGCAGATCGAATTTCCGATTCTGTATGCGATTGCAAAAGAAGGAATCGCTAAAAATACAATGGAAGATGATTCCACAACGCTGAAACCGATCTTTGACCAAATAATTGAAACGATTCCCGCACCGAAGGCGGTTAATGACGAGGCTCTGCAAGTTCTGATTACGAATATTGATTACAACGAATACATCGGACGCATCGGAATCGGCAGAATCTTTTCGGGAACGATTAAGAAAAACGAAGAAGTGGGACTGTCGAAACGCGACGGCACGCTTGAGAAAATTCGCGTTCGTGAACTGTTCGTCTTTGAAGGTTTGAACCGGGAAAAGGTCGAAGAAGCCGGAGTCGGCGAACTTATTTCGATTGCCGGATTTGAAGGAATCAATATCGGCGAAACGATCACAACTTACGATAATCCGAAACCGCTTCCGGTTATCGCCGTTGATGAACCGACGATTTCAATGATCTTCGGTGTTAATACTTCCCCGTTTTCAGGCTTAGACGGAAAATTCGTCACGTCGCGTCAAATCAAGGAACGGCTCGAAAAAGAAGTTCTCGGCAACGTTGCTCTGCGGGTTAATCCGACCGATCAGGCGGAACAATTCAGAGTTTCGGGACGTGGCGAATTGCAGCTTGCAATTCTTATCGAAATGATGCGGCGGGAAGGTTACGAATTGCAGGTTTCAAAACCCGAAGTTATAACAAAACCGGGCGAAAACGGTGAAACTCTTGAACCGATTGAACTTGTCGTGATTGACGTTCCCGATGAATTTATCGGTGTCGTGACCGAAGCACTCGGACGGCGAAAAGGTCAGATGGCGAAAATGATCAACAATGGAACGGGTCGCGTGCGGCTTGAATACGAAATCCCTTCACGCGGTCTGATCGGCTTTCGCGGCGAGTTTTTGACCGAAACGAAAGGAACGGGTTTGCTCAACACGATGTTTTTGAAATTCGACGAATGGCGTGGTGATATGAAATCGCGTCCGACCGGATCGCTCATTTCAGATCGCGTCGGTGAAGCGACAACTTTTGCATTATTTAATTTGCAGGAACGCGGAATTATCTTTATCCGCCCGCAAACAAAGGTTTATGAAGGAATGGTCGTCGGCGAAAACGCCCGTTCGGTTGATCTCGATGTCAATCCGATCAAAGAGAAAAAACTGTCGAATATGCGGACTTCCAACACCGACGAAGCGATGAGATTAGTTCCGGCAAAGGAATTGACTCTCGAAGAAGCACTCGAATTTATCGCCGATGACGAACTGATCGAAGTTACGCCGAATGCGATTCGTCTGCGAAAGAGAGTTTTGCAATCGAATATGCGACCGAAGAAATAAATTCTTTATCAAACAAATAAGTTCACAGCCGGAACGCAGACAACTCATCTGCGTTTCGGCTGTAACATTTTAGATTACTGCTTCATCAGTCAGACGATTCAACGCTCGCTTGCTCAAAACTCCGATGACGATAATTGATAGGATCGTGGCGATTATTCCCAATATCAAAATCCAGGATTCGCTCGGCTGGTCAAAATTTAAACGGCTCAGACTTGAACCGACGAAAACCATTGCCGCAGTTCGCGGAATATAAGCTAAAATGGTTCCCGCAATATAAGACTTCATCGGCACACCGGACGCGGAAAGCATAAAATTCGTTGCGGCAAAAGGTGTCGCCGGAGAAAGCCGGAGCAGGATAATTATCGCTACAACTTTTCCGGAATTGCCTTCCAACAATGCTTCGTGAATCGCTTTTAATTTTGGTTTTTCTTCCAGTAATTGCTTGAAATTCTTTCTCGCAATTATTCTCGATATAAAAAAGTTTACCGTTACCGCACCGAAAATTGCCGAGAGCATCGCCAAAAGTCCGAGCGGAAAACCGAACGCCCAACCACTCGTCATTCCAACGATATTTGTCGGCAAAATCGCCAAGCCGGATAAAATAGAAATTGAAACAATAAATGCGGGAACACCGATTTCCTGATTCGCCGCAAGCCACGGACTGATCTTGTAAATTGTTCCGAGAAAAACGGAAAGACCGATAATCGGCATCACCGTGGCGACGATTGCCCAAAATCCGATCTTCCCGAAATCTTTGCGTAATCTGTTTACTTTTTCAACGAATTTCTTTTTAAATGACGGCACGAATTTTTAATTCCTCTGCTCGAATTTGAATACAAGTTTGCGAAATTAAAAAGATGTTAGCAACCCGCTGTTGATCGTTTCGTGTCTGCCTTCTCCAAATTTTGGCGTGTATCTGTGCGACTTTGCCTCAAAATTTTTCGCAAAATCCGCAAACTATTTCATTTGAAACTTAGTTGAATAAAGGATCAATTATCATGAAAACATTCATACATTACTAATCTATTGCGAATAATGCGTAATAAACTCGAAAGATTGTTGTAATCTTTCGAGTTTATTAGCTTTGTCTTCCTGTTGTTTCATCCGTTACAGGCGAGTCGCTTACATTCCAGTCGGTTATTCAACCTTTACAAAGTCAGTTCCCGTTCGACCAAAGGTTTCGGGATGGTACATTTCTTCGGCTTTGGCGGGCGGGACGACGAAATCGCCCGGTGTCGTTGCCCGTGCAACGTAAGTGTAATTATAAACTCCCGACCACAGCAGCGGACTGAATGCTTCGGCTCGTTCATCGCGGAAATTTTGATGTTCAAACCATTGTGAATGCCAGTAATAATAACCGCGTCCGTAACTTTGGCTGCCGTATTCGAGAACCGATGTGTTTTCATTTCCCTTTGGTGCATTGGGAATTTCCTCCGAAACTGCTAATCCCGGATTTAGAATTTCGAGTCCTGCCGGAAGCGGATCAACAAGTGCGACGTGATAGCGTCTTGCCTGTGCAACCATCGTCAGTTTTATGCGAACTCTCGCACCGGCTTTGATCGTCCATTTTCCGTTTGCGTCCTGCGAAACATCTTCGGCATTATCAACCGCTTCGTAAGTTCTCAAAACCGTAAAACCGTAATCGGCAGGTTTTAAGTTCAAGTTTTTCGGAGCATATTTCATACCGATTCGGTAATATAAACGTCCGGCACCTTGTTTATTGAAAATCAAATCTGCCGTGCCGCCTTGCTTCAATAGATAATCCATCGGAATTTCCAACAGATTTGAATCAATCGAACGTCCGACAAATTTCTGTTCTCCGGCGTAAGCATTTCCGAGCCAAACTTGGTTGACAAAATTCGGTGTAATTTTTTCGTAGGCTTGGAAGTATTTGTCCAACGCGAGCAAAATAAACACATTTTCCTGCGTGTTGTTCCAACGACCTTTTTGGCGATGGTCGAGTAATCCGCGAGTGATTTTCGGCACGAGGTCGTTATCTTTATCGGCTTTGAGCATTCCTTCTAACAATACGGCATCGGCACGTCGGTTGGAATACATAATCACCCACGCATCGTCGCCGTAATCTGTGTTAAATTGTGCAGTTGCAGCAGTTTCCGAAGTTCGGTTGAGCAGGAAACGCTTGATCGCTTCGACTTCCGCTGCGGCATTTTTGCCGTCAACCAGAACAGGCATCAACCAGCCGAGTGCTTCAAAAGGCATTTTTTCAATCGTCGCTTCGGCTAATAATTTCTTAGCTTTGGCGGAATCATTGTCGCCCATCACATTTCGGACATATAACGCATACGCCGAAATCGTCCAACGAACTTGCGGCGATTTGTGCCATTCATCGTAATGCGATTCGATGTTTTTCAAATACGGCTTAACTTTCGTCAGCATACCTTCGGGAACATCGAAGCCTTTTTGTTTTGCCAATGTTAAAGCGTGTGCCGTGTGAGCGGTGACGAATGGATATTTGTAACGCTCATTATCTTTACGCCACAAACCGAAATATCCGTTTGAATTCTGGCGAGATTGCAGAACTTTTATGTCGCGTGCAAATTGTGCTTTGATGTCCGCTTCGCTCGGCATTTCTTCGGCTTTGAACGCTTGCAAAACGTCTTTTAATGCGGCGATTGAAAGCATCCGCGATGAAATTTGTTCCGAACAGGCGAATTTATATTGATACAAATATATAAACGCATCGGTTAATTCCTGTAATTGCGTCGAGGAAGTCGTAACTTCCAAACCGCCGAATTGCGAATAAACATCATTTGGTGCTTGAATCGGTTGGACAATCGCACCGTTTTCATCGGTCGTTCCGTAAGTTGCAAACGCTTCGGTCGTTGCAGGTGTCCAGACAGGCAGATCAATTTCCGCCGCATCCGAGAATTTGCCGGAATTTACGGCAATCTGGAAACGTGCCGTTCCCGCCATATCAGCGTTAACCGGAAAACGAACTTCCGCACGGTCATTTGCTTTTATCAAAACCTTGCGTCCGCCGCCGTTGGTCAAAGTCGCGTTTGTTGCCCGAACTCCGACATTTACCAACATATCTTTATCAGTTTGATTTTGAACGACAATCGGCAATTCGATTTTGTCGCCGAAGTTCATAAATCTCGGTGCAGAAGGTCGCACCATCAAAGGCTGTTTCGCCGTGATCGAAGATTCGCCTTTCCCAAAGCGTTTTGCAGTATCAACCGAAACCGCCATAATTCGATAACGTGTTAAATTATCGGGCAATTTTATCGGCACAGTCGCTTTTCCGCTTGAATCCGTTTTCACATTCGGAGCAAAAACCGCGAGTGCATCAAAATTTTTGCGTAGATTTATTTGTTCTTGTTTATTCGCATCATTAGAATCTTGTTCTGCTTCATTGGCAATTCCCGCCTGCAAATCCAACAATCCCAAAGGACTTCTACCAATAACAGGCAGATTGGATGTTTCCCTTTTCATCTTGGAACTCGACACCTCTGCATCTACAGTTGAAGGCAGCGGTGGCGGCGGTGCTTTGACATCTTCGGGATTTCCCAAAAGCACATCTTTTCGCAAATGATAATCGGTTGTTCCTTCGCCGCGATTTGTATAAAATGCGTCCAAAGGATTTGCCAACTGATAATTTGATAAAGCCAACACGCTTTCATCAACCACAATAACCGCAACTTCCGTATTTGCAACGGGTTCACCGCGAAAATCTTTTACCGTCAGATCAATATTCGTATTTCCGCCGGGTTCGAGAGTTTTGTCAACGGGTTCGGCTTCGACCGTTAATTCACGCGATTCGGTGGAAATGCTCAAATTCAAACTTCCGCTCGCAAACGCCGGACGTTTCGCCAAATCTTTTTGAATTTCGCCTTGATCGTCAGTTCGCGGAGCATTTCCGACAATATCAACTTGAGCGTGAATGTTCGGCAAGTATTCTTCCTTCAAAGGAATCTTTAAAGTTACGGACGAATCCGTGATCGTAAATCTTCTCGTTTCAACAATTCCTTCACGCCGCAAGGTCAGAACGCCTTCGGACGGACTGAACGGAGCAAGCACCAAAATTTCGGCGACATCGCCCGGTTTATAATCTTTCTGACTCGGAATAAGTTCGACCGATTCCATTTCAACATTGCGTTTCGGCGGAGTTTTTCCGCCCGCAACCCAAATTGTCATTTCCGATTCGTTAAATCTTTCGCGGTCATCCATCACGATTGCGGTAATAATATATCGCCCGCCTTCTTTCGCGGTAAATTTGCAAAGCTGTGCTTCGCTTGTAGATTTCACATTGCAGGTTTGCTCGTCAATCGTTTTTTCTTCCCACGAACCTTTTTCAAATCGCCACGCTTTTAATTCGGCTTTGATTTCAACATTTCTGCCCGCGACCAATTTGCCGTCCAAGTCTGAAACGATTGATTCGATTTTTATATCCTCACCTTTTTGAACGAACGAACGCGGCGATTTTATGCCGACATATAGATCGGCGGGATGAACCAATAAATTTGTCGAAGACGACCAAGTTTGCCGGTTGACATCCTGAACGCTTGACGAAGCCTTTATGTTGTAAGGTCTTGGCGGTTTGACGGTTTCAAAATCAATTTTTAAATTATGTTTTCCGCTCGCATCCGTCGTGCCTTTGAAATATTGCGTCGTTCCGCCGTCATTTGATGGGCGTGAAGAATACCACCACGGAACCCAGCTTCCGAAAATATAATCTCCGCGATTCGGCGGCGTGTAATTTGTCGGAGTTGCCGTGACAGTCCAATTTGTTTCAGCATTGGCAAGTCCGCCGCCCGCATAATATTTTGCTTCAACTTCGACATTTGCCGAACCGCCGACAAAATGCGGTGCTTCGGTTACGACCTTCGAAGTAACTTCAAATTCGGGACGGCGAAACTCTTGAATTTGGAAACTGTGGTTAAAATTGTTTCCGCCCAAACTGCTGTTGGTCGAAAGATCAACTCTCGAATAACCGAGATTTGCGTTGTCGGGTAATTTGAATTTGAAATCAAATGCTCCGAAGGCGTTCAAAGTCGCCGTTCCTTTGGCAATTTCGTTATTGCGGGAATCTTTGACCGAATAAGTCAAACCATTCGCCGAATCTCCAAGTCCTGCAATGTCACCGAGTTTTCCGCCCGTAACTTTGCGAATGTAACCTTTGACCGCAACTTCCTCCTGCGGACGATACATTTGACGATCATCAAAAACGAACCAACGCAAATAATCGCCTTGTCCTTTCTGATACCAACTTCCCGTTTCACGATAATAATAATCCGAATTCTCAGGCAAAAATGCGACATCATCTCCCTTTTTGGCGATTAGCATATTCGGTTGTTTCGCCGCATTCGTCGGCAATTGCAGACGCAAAATTCCGTTTGCTGGAGTTGTATTCGTCTGAGCTTTCTCAACCGTTTTTGTTTCGACAACCCGCCCATGTTCATCAAATGAACCGATTTCTTTTTCCGCAATTTCGCCCCAAGATTTCAACCAATCCCAAGCCTGCGACAAATAACTTTCTTCACCTACACTCTCGACTCTCCACTCTCCACTCTCCACTCCTTCCCCATTCGGATAAATAGAAAGCTGCACGCCTGAAAGTGGTTTTCCGTCTTTTAGTTGTGTTGCAAACCCGACGAGTTCCTGCGAATCAACAAACGCATCGAGTCCGATATTTGTTGACTGAATCCAAGTCGTGATACGTGTGCGGTCATATTTATCACGCTTTTTCGTCGGCGTAATATCCAGCACGACATTGCCGAAACCGCCCGTCATATATTTAGATAGATCAATTCGCGTTTCGACCATTTCATCGAACTTTTTATCAAATTGGACAAGTTCACTGCTGATAAGTTTTCCGGGCATCGCAACTTTTTTGTCGTCGTCATAATTTCGGCGTTGCATAAACTCCTGATACTGCGACCAATCCTGCGGTTGAACTTTATAAACTTTAATTGTCGCCGATGGCTGATTTGACGAATAAACCGAGAACGCAGGTTTCTTCGTCGTCGGATCAAGCACGACCATCGAACCGCCCTGTGCATAAATACTTACGGGAGCAGAACCCGTTTTGATTACCGCTTTTCCCGGTTCTTGTAAACCTTGTCCATAGACATCTTTTAAGGAATCATCAACCGTCACCGTATAAGTTGTGCGACCTTTTTTAACGCCCTGAATTTGAACAGTATTCCCACTCGGATAGATATTTAAACCTTCAACGGCGGGCGAAACTTTTATCATTGATTTATCGAATGTTTGAACGTCAATCTGGTTTGTAAATTGCAGATACCAATTTTCAAACGGCGAACATTCCTGGTTATTTCGATAACCGCAATTTCCTTCGACCAACTTCATTGCACCGTAAGTTTTGAAACTAAATGATTGTGCGGCAGTTGTCGTGAGCGGTCCTTCGGCAGAAGGCGTTCCTTTATTTATCGTGACCAGAATCGGCGAATCAGCGGGCAGAGCATTTTCAGTTCCGCCTTCGCTGTTTATTGCACGAAATGCGAGCCAGCGATTTTTTTGTGCATTTTTAATATAGTATGGCAGACTTCCCGCTTTTAATTCTTCGTCGGTCGCCAGCCGAATCGGAATGCGTTTGCCTTTTGAAGTAACGGAAATCGTTTCGATCACCGCTTTCGGATTTATTTCTTGATCGAACGCCACAAACATTAATTCATCGCGTCGCGTAATCGTTCCGTTTGACGGAAAACTCTGTAACATCTTCGGCGGCGGAGTTGTGAAAGTCCAAACGACATCTCTATTCAAAATCTGTCCCGTCGCCGCTTTTGTTCCCGCCGGAATTCTCGCCGTATATTTCGTCGCCATCCGAAAACGCTTCGCCGTATCGAACATCAAAGTTTTCGTTCCTAACCAACGCCATTTTCCTTCCGCGTTCGGTGAAAGCTGCACCGGAACAGTTTCCGCCGCACCTTCCTGCGATGTAACCGCAACCATCGGATGCGAAAATGTAACGCTCAAATCGGGAGCAAGTTCAACCTCACCTTCCGGCGAAAATCGCACGACTTCCAAAGTGTTATCATTATTCACAACCGGTCGGTCAGATGTTTCGTCAGCGGGAAACTTTACCGGAATCTTTTTACCCGTTTTCGGTGCGGGAAGACTTCCGGCACGTTTCGCAAAATCGGTCTTATCATTATCTTCCGTCTTGATTTTAGGAATGCGTTGCAAGAGATTTGAAGTTTCACCATCCGATAATTTATCGGCATCGGCAGGCGGAGTTTTTTCGCGTGTTTCCGCACCTTCGACACCTTCGCTCAAACTGAATTTCAAGCCGTCGGGCAAATCTTTCATTTTGTTTTCTCTTACTTTTTCCAAAACCTGGGCGTGATGTTGGATCATCAAAGGTGAAATTGAACTCAAATAAATGCTGACAAATAATAACCAAGAAATCGTTTTTTTCATTTTTGTATATTTCCTAAAATAACTCTGTTTCAAACCGGACAAATTAATCCGTCCAAACTTGAGAACGATGTATGTTTAGAATCTTGCAAACGCGGTGATTATATCTAATCCATTACAACTAAAGCTGTTTCGCCGCCGCCCGCTGCGACATTTACCAGAGAAGTCGCCGCAAGTCTGACGAGTCCGCCTTCGACTTTGCCGCGAAACAGGAATGGATCAAAATCTACCAGTAGTTTTTCGGAGAAAATCTTTTCTTCGTCATAAGTTAAAAAATCAATTTTTTCGATCTCGACCTTTTTCTGCACAACGAAAGATTCGCTCAAAGCCTTTTCAATCGCCGTTGCCCAAACGCTTTCCGAACTTTCCCAACCGAAAATAATTCCGTGTCCGCCGTAATCATCATTCGGTTTTAAGATATATTCATCCCGATTTTTGCGAATGTGTTCGATCAAATCAATTTCTTTTCCGGCAAAATCTTTCGTTTTCATCTCACGAACGCGGCGTGTCCAGGGAATATGTTTTTTGATGATTTCGAGTTGTTCGGCGGTGAAAATATCGTGGAATCTTTCATCGCTCGCAATCGCAAAACTTGCTTTTTTGTGTGGAATTTTCGTACGAAAAGAGTTAGCCATAAAAACTTTTCCATCAGCGTAAGCATTGACTAACGGGTTGTCTTCGCCGAATTTTTCGAGAAATTCGTGAATCAAAACACGCTTATAAAAAATGTCTATTTCAAAATCGCCGACGTGCAGAAATTCGCCGTTGTATTCAAGGTCGTGCGGATCAATTATTGAACACTGATGCCCTTTCGATTCAAAATATTCTTTCAAAACATCGAATTCGGAAGCTGTTGCCACGCCTTTCCAATCAACGATGGCAATGTTCGGCAACTGCTTTTTACCGCCGAAATCGCTGTAGCCGGCAACCAGTGCATCTAGTAATTTTTCGTGTGGTTTCGGTCGAAAATGTTCATTATTATCCAGAAATTCTTTAACTTCGGGAATGTTCAACAGAACTTTTTCAATCTGCATCTGGTCAACGATTCCGGCGGGAGTTTCGGCATTGTATTCTAAGAATTTAAAATTATCGCCGTGCAGAAAAGTATCGAGCCGACTCGAATGACACACGCCTTCATATTTCGGATCAATTCTCGCCAGACGTTCTTCGGTTGCGGTCAAATCTAATTCCCGCATTATTTCATCGCTCTCGAATGCGGCAAAAGTCATCCGCTCAAACGCCTGCCACAAGGTCTCAGCGGCGTAGGTGAGTTCAACGTATTTTTTCCGTGAAATAAAACACGGACGCAAAAATGGTGAAAACGGTCGTCCGTCGTCCAGGATTCCGAGTTCACTCTGAGCCTCGTGCAGCCGCCGGAAAAGTTCCGTATCGTGCCGATGGTTCTCAACGATTTCAGCTTCGAGTTCGTTTATTTTTTTTTCGAGTTTAATGTTCATAGCTTTATAAGGTAAAATACTTTTACGTTTAAAAGAAATGCGGCTTTTTGGAAAATTTACTATTCTTTATATTATTACTATCAAATAAGCCGTTTTTCCTGTTATACTTGACAAATATATTTGCAACTTTGAAGATAATTTATCGTAAAGTATTGTGAAAATAAAGTTTTAACGACGAAATTTTTTAGGAGCAGATTAGATAACAATGGGATTGTGGCAAAGAATTAAAACAATGTTCAGAGCAGGAACAGGTGCGGCTCTGGACAAAATCGAAAACCCCGAAATGGTTCTGCAGCAAACCGTCCGGGATATGCGGGATCGGGTTCCCGAACTCAATAACTCGGTTGCTCAAGTAATGGCGACCGAAAGACTTCTGAAAAAGAACAACGAACGCCTTCAGGAACAAGTTATTGATTTGGACTCGAAGATCAAAGCCTCCGTAAAAATGGGACGCGATGATATTGCAACCGCTTATATCGGACAGCTTCAGCAGGCACAAGTCGATCAGGAAAAAACGTCTGCTCAACTTGAATACGCCGAAAATGCCTCTAAGCAAGCGTTAAAAGCACGCGACAATTACGTGCTGAATATGAAGCAACGCACGACCGAAGCGATGCAGCTTATCAGTGCGTCAAAACAGGCGAAACTTCAAGAGCAACTTGCCCAAACGATGGAATCGTTCGACATTGGAGACGATGCTTCGGTGTTCAACGAAATGCGTGAAAAAATTGACCGTAAAGTTGCGGCAGCGGAAGCCAAACTTCAACTCGGCACGTCCTCTGTGGACAATAAGATGCAGGACATCGAACGCGAAGCGATGGACATTCAATTGCAGGACAAACTGCTTTCATATAAAAAAGATATGGGTTTGCTCGGCGAAGGTTCAAGCACCGATAAAAAACAAATCCAAGCCGGCGGCGACGATGTTTCATCAAATTCGAGCGACGATAAATCCACCGAACAACTTCTTGCTGAAGCGGAAGAAATGCTAAGAAATCAAAATAAAAGTTAGATGGGTATATTTTCAATCAATTAAGTAGAAACTTATTGTTTTATCAAGATTGAAACTACGGAAGAATTTGCAACGAAAACAGCAGAATTAGAATCTGAAAATAAACGCTTGAAAGCGGAACTGGAGAAACTAAAAAAAACAAACTTAATCTCTATGGCAGATTTAGCAAAATACCAACAATCTATCGAAAAATTCAACACTTCATACGCTAAGGAATCCTTAAAAGAGCCGGTGAACTTTTGGGGGTTGGCGGGTTTTGCCGTGGCAGCGGCTTACACACAGAGTTTTATTCCATTACTGGTGGCACTAATTTTTGAAGCTATCTATATAATGATTGTCCCGAATTTACCCTCATACCGGAAACTCGTCCAAGACCGCGAACGCACCAGATTAAAAGTATTAAATTATTCACAACGCGAGAAAATGATCAAATCGTTCAGCCCGCGTGAGCGTGAAGCCGTCGAGTATCTGCGATGGCAGAAAAACAAGATACAGGAAAATTACAAAAAGTTTTCCGGTGCGAAACAAATTCCGACTAATCTTTTAACACTCGACCGCCGTTGGGAAGATTTTGTTGATCTGCTTGACATTTACCGCCGCCGAAAACAGCACTTAAAATCAATCAATCGGCAAGCAGTTCACAATCAGCTCGCTCAGGCATTTCGTGCGACCGAGGAGGCTGAGGACGAAAAGACAAAACGGATTCAGCAAACCAATGTCGAAATTCTCAAACGCCGTTTGTCATCGTTCGATGAATTAGAACGAAGCGTCAAACTCGTCGAAGGTCAGTTGCAGTCAATCGAAAATTTCTTCGGCTACTTGAACGACGAGATCGTAACTATGTCCACACCGGAAAAATTCTCTCTGCTCGACTTTGAACAACTTTCCGACTCGATTGCGATGACCAAGCAAATGCTCGACGCAACTTCCGATTCAGTCGGTGCTTTAGACGCTTACAACCGCGAAATGGGCAACTACGAACTTTTACCGGAGAACAGGTAATTTTTATATTTTCATAACAAGAAAAGAGTGGCGAACATAATTTTATGTTCGTCACTCTTTTCTTTGAATAAAATTAGATTACACTTTCGCTTTTTTAATTTCTTCAATTAAAACCGGAACTGCTTCAAATAAATCACCGACGATTCCGTAATCGGCAATGTCGAAAATCGGTGCTTCGGCATCTTTATTGATTGCAACAATTGTCGTCGCGTTTTTCATTCCGACGATGTGTTGGATCGCACCCGAAATTCCGAGAGCGATGTAAACTTTCGGAGCAACGGTTTGTCCCGATGAACCGATTTGCCGGTCAATCGGCAGCCATTCAGCATCGCAGATCGGGCGTGATGCGGCGATGTCCGCACCTAAAACTTCGGCTAATTCCTGTGCTATCGCAATGTTTTCCTGCGATTTTATGCCGCGTCCGACAGCGATAATTATTTCCGATTTTGAGAGATCAACCGTGGCTTTTGCTTCTTGAAAAGGTTCTTCCGGAGTCATTCGCAAATCGCCGACTTCGACATCAACCACTTCGGTTGTCGCATTTCCGCCTTTTTCAGCCGTATCGCCGCGATATGCTCCCGATTGGAATGTTACAAAATACGGAGCATCACCTTTGATCGTTACATCAGCATCGAGTTTTCCGAGGAAAATACGACGCGTAAAAGTTAATTCTCCGCCGTTATTTGTGTAGCGGATACAATCACCGACCATTTCTTTGCCGAATCTAGCGGCAAGTTTAGGACAAAAATCCCGCACGCGATAAGTATGCGGCATAATCACATATTGAGCATTTTCAGCTTTGATAATTTGCTCGAACGCATCCGTGTAACCGTCGGGCGTGTATGGGACAAGTTTCTCGTTTTTCGCCACGATAACTTTTTCGATGTCATACTGCGAGATCTCTTCCGCTAATGCACAATCTTTGTCGCAAGGGATCACCGCCGCAACTTTTAAACTCAAATCCTTTGCCATATTTTGAGCCGCCGCCAAAGCTTCCAGTGAAGCCTTATTTAAGACACAATCTTTATGTTCTATAAATACTAAAATCATATTACACGAACCTCCGTTTTCAATTTCTCGACGAGTTCTACTGCACCCGCTTTAGCATCGCCGTTTCCGAGCATCTGAGTTTCCTTTGTTTTAAGCGGCATATAAACTTTTTGGATAACCTGTGCTGATTCAAAACTCTCTATGTCGGGCGTTATTTCCTTAACTTCTTTACGTTTCGCCGCCATAATTCCCTTCAAACTCGCATAACGAATCTGCGAGATTCCCGATTGAATCGTCATCATCGCCGGCATCTGGTATTTAAACCACTGATACCAACCGCTTTCGAGTTCGCGTT
Organism: Pyrinomonadaceae bacterium; assembly: GCA_041746675.1. Lineage (GTDB taxonomy): Bacteria > Acidobacteriota > Blastocatellia > Pyrinomonadales > Pyrinomonadaceae > Aridibacter. The sequence continues at coordinate 44,888 of JBGTGO010000003.1, forward strand.
TGATGCGGATGCTGTCGTCCGATAAACTTTCGCGGTCAATGTCAATCACGATGGTCGCACTCGGAACGTCTAATAATTCCGCTAACACAACGCCCGTTTGACCGTAACTCGCATCATCGGACTGCAAACCTGCAAAAATTAGATTAGCATTTTCTTCACGAATAGCATCGGCAATCGTTTTTGCGATTTGATACGGCGAAAGTTCGTTTTCATCTTCAACAATAATGTGAATTCCGCGATCGGCACCGCGTGCCAAGCCGTCTTTAATAACGCTTTTTGCCGATGCTTTGCCGAGTGTGCAAATAACGACTTCGCCTTCCCCCTTCGCTTCCTTCAAACGCAGAGCTTCTTCTAGTGCATAGCCGTCAGATTCGTTCGTCTGCTGTGAAACATCCGATTCGTCTATCCATTTCTCATCGCTGCGAATTCGCAAAACCGCGTCTTTGTTCGCAACTTGTTTCATTAAAACTATAATTTTCATATTTTTAATTTGATAATTTCTTAATAATTGAATTTGCTAAATTTTCGTTAACTTCCCTATGTCTAGGAATTGGTTGTGATTTTTTTGTTTTTGGATTTGAATACCAATCGTGATTACCACCGTGTCTAACAAACACACAACCCATTTTCTCGATTTTCTTTATCAAATCCCTTCGTTTCATTATGCAATCGCTAATTCTTCTACTTTTCTAATATGAGGAATTTCTTCAGTTTCAATATCTACCAATAAACTTTTGAGGCTTTCAAGTAATTCCTCTTTTGAATAACCTTGCGTTTCATAATCAGGATAATCATTTAGAAAACCAATGAAAAATTCACCATCTTGCCAAAAAGTATATTGTAATTTTCTCATATCAACACCTCAATTATTATTATAAAACTTTGAAATAACTTTATCCAACCGACAAAATGAATGACCATTCATTTACGTTACAAAATAAAAGCGTTCTAATCGCCAACTGCAATCAAAACGCTAAAATGTTTTAGATATTATTCTTCGTAACGCTTAAATATTAAGCAGGCATTTGTTCCGCCGAAGCCGAAGCTGTTTGACAGAATATAATTAACTTTAACTTCTCTCGCTTCGTTCGGAATATAATCCAGATCACATTCGGGATCAGGGTTTTCGTAGTTGATAGTCGGCGGCAGAATATTTTCATTAAATGCTTTGATGGCAAGCACCGCTTCGATTCCGCCTGCCGCACCGAGTGCGTGTCCGGTCATAGACTTAGTCGAACTGACTGCCAGTTTATAGGCGTGTTCGCCGAAGCAATCCTTGATCGCTTTGGTTTCAAATTTATCGTTGTAAGGCGTAGAAGTTCCGTGAGCATTGATATAATCAATGTCTTCGGGTTCGATGCCGGCATCTTTGATTGCCCGCTGCATTACGCGGCGTGGTCCCGAACCGGTTTCGTCGGGAGCGGTAACGTGAAAAGCATCACTGGTCATTCCGTAGCCGACGATTTCCGCTAAAATATTCGCTCCGCGTTTTTTGGCAAATTCGAGTTCTTCCAATACAAGAAGTCCCGCACCTTCACCAATTACAAAACCGTCACGTTCCGCATCGAACGGACGCGATGCCCGCTTCGGTTCATCATTTCGCGTTGACATCGCTCGCATCGAAGAAAATCCCGCGACCGACATTGGTGTTATCGCACTTTCCGCACCGCCGCAGATCATCGCATCAGCATCACCGCGTTCAATAATTCTAAAACTATCACCGATAGCGTGCGAACCCGCCGAACAAGCCGTCGCCGTCGCTGAATTCGGTCCTTTCAATCCGTGGCGAATCGAAACATTTCCTGAAGCGAGATTGACGATTGCCGAAACGATAAAGAACGGCGAAACTCTGCCTGGACCTGATTTGAGTAGTTTGTCGTGTTCGCGTTCGATTGCCCAGAAATCTCCAATACCCGAACTGATGTATGTTCCGATCATTTCGGAGTTTGTATCATCTACGACAAGCCCACTACTCCTCATCGCTTCATCTGAGGCGGCAATGGCAAAATGCGAAAACGCACCCATTCGGCGGGCTTCTTTTTTGTCCATATAGTCCTGTTCATCAAAGTTTTTGACTTCACAGGCAAATTTAATATTAAAATCTTTGGTGTCGAATTTTTTGATATAGTCCGCACCGCTTTCGCCCTTTAGAATTGATGCCCAAGTTGTCGGCACATCATTCCCCAAAGCCGTAACCATTCCGAGTCCCGTAACTACAACACGACGTTTCATAATTTTGATAATGGAAAATTGATAATGGATAATGGATAATATTAATTATTCATTATCCATTATCCGCTATCCATTAATTAACCTTGATTTTGCTCAACGTAGGCGTAAGCGTCTTTTACACCTTGAATTTTCTCAGCGTCTTCGTCGGGAATTTCGATGTCGAATTCTTCCTCAAACCGCATTACGAGTTCGACTAAATCGAGTGAATCCGCACCTAAATCTTCGATAAAACGTGCATTTTCAGTAACTTCCGCTTCGTCAACACCCAATTCGTCAACAATTATTTGTTTAATTTTTTCTTGAACTTCTGACATAATTTCTCCTGTATTTTTTGTAATTTTAGTTTATAAATTGCTTTTCGTATCCCTTAAACTTGCTTGATCTTCAACATTAAACGTGCGAACTTCGCTGCTTATCTGCTTGACCAAACCCGATAATATTTTTCCCGTGCCGACTTCGACAAAAGTATCCACGCCATTTTCTATCAAATAATTGATTGATTGCAACCAGCGAACCGAAGAAGAAACCTGTTCGATGAGAGCCTTGGCAACATTTTCACCATTTGAATTTTCATTCGCCGATACATTTTCGATTATCGGGAACTCTAGATCATCGAACGTAATATCCTTTAGATAAGCCTTTAGTTTTTCCTGTGCCGGTTTCATTAAACCGCAGTGAAAGGGTGCGGAAACGTTTAGCATTACCGTCCGTTTTGCACCATTTTCTTTCAAAATTCGGCAAGCTTTCTCAACTGCGATCTTGTGTCCGGCAATAACGATTTGTTGCGGGGAATTGATATTTGCAGGCATACAAATTTGTCTATCGGCAGCTTGATTGCAAGCATCTTCAACCGCTTTCAAATCTGAACCGAGTATCGCCGCCATTGCACCGATGCCAACCGCGACTGATTCCTGCATATATTTTCCGCGGTTACGAACGATCTTAACCGCGTTTTCCAAACTCAATGAACCCGCAGCGACCAGTGCTGAGTATTCGCCCAAACTGTGTCCGGCAACATAATCCGGTTTCGGAAATTTTTCTTCCTCCATCGCCCGGTAAGCCGCAATCGAAGTCGTTAAAATTGCCGGTTGTGTATTCATCGTCAAAGCTAATTCAGATTCTTTTCCCTCAAAACACATTTTTGAAAGTTTAAAATCAAGTGCTTCATCGGCATCTTCAAAAACTTCTTCGGCAGATGAAAATTCATCGTGTAAATCCTTTCCCATTCCAACTTTTTGACTTCCCTGCCCCGGAAATATGTATGCAATTTTTCCCATTTATTATAAATCTACACTAACCTTTTCAACTTCAAAATATTTTTGATGCAAACAGTCAAAATCGTAAGCTATTGCTAAAACGAATTTTGACTATTCATATCTCTTTTCAACTTATCAAATTATTACCGGTCAACTCTTTTTCCATTTTACTCTTTTAATTATTTACTTAATATCGGTTTTCTCACGAATTGGTCTTACCGGTTTTTTAACATATTCAATTGCTTTTTAGTAAAACATTCGATGGTTTCATCCATTTATTTCACGCAATACAGTTTCGTCGGTAATTTTTTTAATTTTAATGATGAGATTATTTTTTCTCCAGTATTTCAATTGCCATAATCTAAAACCTCAGAATCGTGCTGCCCCAAGTTGCACCACCGCCGAATGCGGTCATCAGAATAAGGTCGCCTTCGACGATTTTTCCCTGCTTCAAACATTCATCCAAGGCAATCGGAATTGAAGCTGAGGAAGTGTTGCCGTGTTCGGCAATGTTTGAGTAAATCTTGTCTTCGGGAATTTTCAGGCGAGAAGCAACGGCATCAGTGATTCGCTGATTTGCCTGATGCGGAATGACCATTTTCAAATCATCTATCGTGTAACCGGATTTCGCCAACATTTCCTTTGAAACCTTTGCCATCGAACGAACGGCGACTTTAAAAAGTTCATTGCCCCGCATTTTGAAAAAATTGTCACCGTTATCAATTGTTTCGTGAGTTAAACCCATTTTAGTCCCGCCGCCCGGCGAAAAAAGCTGCTCTTCGTAACGCCCGTCGGACAGAATTTTCGTCGCTAAAATTCCTTTATTATCCGCCACCGGACCGAGAACTGCCGCTCCCGCACCATCGCCGAAGATGACACATGTCGAACGGTCTGTATAATCAACGTATTTAGTCAAAACTTCCGCACCGATTACCAGAGCGTTCGTGATCTGTCCCGTGCGAATCATAGATTCAACCAGCGTCAGTCCAAACAGAAAACCCGAACACGCTGCAAAAACATCCATTCCGGCGGCATTTGTCGCACCAAGTTCTTTCTGTATCAAACAACCCGTCGAAGGTAAAATCTGGTCGGGCGAAGTCGTCGCACAAATGATTATCTGAATATCCTCTGGTTTCAGCTTCGCACTTTCAAGTGCTTTACGGGCTGCACGCACGGCAAACTGCGATGTATATTCATCGTCAGCCGCTTTATGACGTTGTTTGATTCCCGTCCGCGTGATGATCCACTCGTCCGAAGTATCGACGATTTTCTCCAGATCGGCGTTTGTCAAAACACCTTTCGGATAATCGTGTCCCGTGCCTATAATTCCTGCGTTCATAGATAATCAGTTGAAGAGTTCTGAGAGTTTGGAGAGTTCGGGAAGTTAAAAACTCTCCAAACTTTCAAAAAATTAAACTTCTTCTTTAACGTCAAGAATTTTGCGACCTTTGTACATTCCCGTTTTCGGATTGATACGATGCGGTTGCAGTGCTTCGCCCGTATCTTTGTCAAGATAGAACTTTGGAACTTTTAGAAAATCGTGAGAACGGCGTTTGCGTGTTCTTGATTTTGAATGTCTTCGTTTTGGATTTGGCATTTATTTCTCCTAAACTAAAAATGAATTTCATCTAAACATTTCAAGTTTTCAATTTTTAATTTTTAACTTCTTCAAAGCTGACCAACGCGGGTCAATTTCATTTTCTTTGCATTTACAATCGGTCGAATTAAGATTCGCACCGCATTTTTCACATAAACCTTTACACGAGTTTTCACAGACAATCTGCGACGGCAGAGCAAGTGCGATTTGTTCGCCCGCAATTTTTTTCAAATCTATTTCGCCACCCTCGAAAATTGAGATTTCCAATCCTTCCTTTTCGAGTTCATATTCTTCCTGCTTCGTATAATCTTCTGCTAAAATATACGCATTCTCAACCGTAATTTTCAGCTTTTGCAGAATTTCTTTTAGGCAGCGGACACAATTTAGTTTAACCTGCGTTTCAATCCCACCGGAAACAATCGTTCGCAAATCGGTGTATAAAACTTTACCTTCAAACAGCGTTTCGCCTGAAACTTCGGCGAGTTCGCTCTCTAAATCTATTTCCGAAGGCTCAAATTTCAAATCGAAATTCACGCCTGAATTTTGTATTTTAGCAACTTCTACAATCATCAACTTAACAAGATAAATACGGTTTCAAATAGCGTTTAACGCAAAGTTTATTATTATACCTGTTTGTAAAACCGTGTCAAACATCGAACGTCTTAAAATCCGCTTCGAACATCGCTTCCGACTGCTTCATCTAAATTGTTGAACCCTTTATCACGCAACATTTTAGCCAGTCCGAAATTGACATCTCCGGCAAACGAAATTCCCTGATAAACAAATCCCGTATATGCCTGAATCAAACTTGCTCCCGAAGTGATTTTTTCAAAAGCATCTTCCGCCGAAAAAATTCCGCCGACACCGATGATCGGCAGATTTCCCTTTGAATATTTATAGATTTTTCGTATAACTTCGTTCGAACGCTGTCTGACGGGTTTGCCGCTTAAACCGCCGTTACCATAATTTTCAATCGTTTTCGATAAAGTTTTCAAACCACTTCTACTAATTGTCGTATTCGTTGCAATTATTCCCGCAAGTTTCAGACGAACACAAATATCAACAATCGCCTCGATCTCATTTTCATCTAAATCGGGAGCAATTTTCACGAGTAGAGGTTTCCCCCTCAAACCGTCGTCCCGTCGGCTGTCGAGAATGCGTCCCACACTCTTATTATCCTGACTCAAAGCTTCATTTTGTTTCTGCAATGTTCCAAGCAAATCTTCCAAATTCTCGGCTCTCTGCAACTCCCGCAAATTCGG
>JBGTGO010000004.1:0-191898 GCA_041746675.1 Pyrinomonadaceae bacterium
GAGATGCGACTCGCCTACACGATGGCAGTGTTCAATCTTCTGCAGCAGTGGAACGATTTGAATTTTGATAAAAACGGTGTTTGTCATCTTTCGTTAGCTGAATTCAGCTTATGATCTACTAGCACCAATGGTTAATTAATAAGTTTTTAAATATGTCAGAAAACAAACAAGATCGTGAAAAAATTCGAGCGTTGGTCAAAAGTGTTCTGGAAAATGTTCCGTTGGAAATTAAATCGCAGGATAACTTGCCGGAACATATTGTTGTCAATTCTTTGCAGGATTCGTTTGAAAAAGAATTTGACCGCGACGAATCGGCGAAGTCGCTTTTGACCGAAGATGATTTTAAAGGTTTGGAAAACGGTGCCAAAGTTCGCGTCGCGGAGAATGCAAAATTTACGATGCTTGCGGAAGATTTCGTTAAAGATAAAAACATCGAACTCATTTATAAAACTTCGCGGAACGATTCGCTAAAAGTAAAATCCGTCGGACTCGGCTGCGATCACGGCGGTTTTGAAATGAAGGAGAAACTAAAAGAATATTTAGACGAATTAGGTTTGCACGTCCGCGATTTCGGCACGGATTCAACGGACGCGGTTGATTATCCCGACTTCGCCCACGCTGTTGCGAACGCGGTTTCACAAAATCACATAGACATCGGAATAATCATAGACGGAGCGGGAATCGGCTCGGCGATGGCGGCAAATAAAGTCCCGAACGTTCACGCCGCCGCTTGTTACAATGTTGCTCTCGCTAAAAATTCACGCCAACACAATGGAGCAAATGTTCTGACTTTGGGAAGCGGACAGAATTCGTTTGCCGAAGTTAAGGAAATTGTTCTAGCTTTTATGACAAATGAAATAACCGAAGAACGGCACAAAAAGCGTGTCGGCAAAATTGATGCGATTGAAAAGCAGTATAAAAATTGAAAATAATGTGGGATGATTCTAAAAAACCGACTGACAAACAACGCAAAAATCTTTTGAGAATGATTCACGAAGCCTTTATCGAAATCAGAATTCTCGGATTTCAAGGCAAGTCACAACAAGCATCAGATTTGGCGGATGCTTTTCATAATTTACCTGTTTATTTGGAAGCTGATAATTTTAGTTTTGATATTCTCCGAAGAAATTTTATAGAACCTTATCATCGAAAATATCCTGAGCGTAGCTGTTTTGATTATTTAAAAATGTTAGAAAAAATCATTAATGATGAAAATTTGGACAATTACAATGATTAAACAGGTTATAGAAAACAGCAAAGAATGTTAAAATACTTACTCAGGCGAGGTGAAAATCTATGGAAAACGTAACAACAGAAGTATCTCCAAAAATTGCATCACAAACTAAGTTTGAGATTCCGAATGACAAAATTTCTTATCAGAAATTTCTCGAATGGAATGGTGAAAACGGTTGGTTTGAGTGGATTAATGGAGAGGTGTTTGAAATGAGTAATCCGAGTTTAAAGCATCAAGATTTGTCAGATTTTTTGACATCAATTTCAAGATTTTTTATTGAAGTAAAAAATCTCGGCAAAGTTATTTCTGCACCATTTCAAATCAAATTTGATTTTCGTCCTTCGGGAAGACAGCCTGATATTATGTTTGTTTCAAATGAGAATCTACATCTTTTGAAAAAACAATATGTTGATGGAACAGCAGATTTAATTATCGAAATCATATCTCCCGAAAGTGTCGTAAGAGATACTTTAGATAAATTTGAAGAATATGAAAAAGCAGGCGTGAAGGAATATTGGATAATTGATTATAAAACCCGCACGGCAAACTTTTACGGATTTGACGAAGAAGGAAAATACCAATTACTGCATCTTGCGGAAAAAGGAAAATTTGAAAGCCGTGTTATCGAAGGTTTATGGATAAAAACCGATTGGCTCTGGCAGGAAGAATTGCCGAATTTGATGGATATTTTGAAGGAATGGAAATTGATTTAAAATTTAGAAGTGAAAATAACATCTAATTTATATGTACAAGCAGAGAAAAAATTTAATGTTTAAGAAACTGGTTATTGCTGCAATTTTATTGTGTTGTGTAAATTTGACGGCACAGCAAAAAACTACACCTATCGCACAAATTAAATATAAAATTTCGGATTACAAAAACCAGTCCGTTTACAAAAAACGCTATGCTTTGACGCGGTTTAGTGATGATGATTCGATGTTTGCGGTGATCGGTGATAATGAGCGGATCGTCATTTATGAAACTGCTACGGGTAAAATAATTCAAGCGATAAAATATGCCAATGACAAAACGATTTCCTTTTCATTTGGGGCGGACGGCAAGAGCATTATATTTCTCGATAAGTTGTCGTTTAGCGTCGAAGTCTGGGATTTGGAAACGGGGAAGCGTCGGCACAAACTTGAAGGACGCAGCACTATTTCGGGTTTTAAGAATGCACTTAGAAAAGAGAATAAAGATATAAACGAAGGTCTGGAAATGAGCGAAATGCCGATCAGTCCCGACGGCAAAAGTGTTTTGGTCGGGAAAACTGACAGCCGTTTTGACGTGGTTGACTTAGAAAACGGCGAGACACTTTTTAGCGTTGAGCAAACCAGCGACACCAGCGAAATAAAGGACGTATTAAAAATTGCTTTGATACCCGGTTTTGCAAACACCTTATATCAAATGCACATTTCCAAAGCTATTTACAGTTCCGACGGCAAACGGATATTGTTGTCGAATGGCGACCGCGTTCCGACACTTTGGGATGCGGAAACGGGCAAAATAATCGCCGAACTCGGACCGCAGGAAGCGAAAGTTTACAAAATTAGTTTCAGTCCCGACGGAAAATTTGCCGCAACCGTTGACAGAAAAGCGGTTTCGCAAATTTGGGATGCGGAAACGGGCAAAAATCTTTCGACGCTCGGCAAATCCGGTAAAAGCGAAATGATCGGCGTTTGGAGTCCGAACGGTGATTTGGTGGCGACACATTCATCAGATGAAAAAGGACATATTTTCAATGCCCTGACGGGTGAATTTATATCCGAAACGGGAAAACTGCAAATTCGGGATATGGCGTTTAATTCGGACGGAAGTTTGATCGCCACGCTCGCCAAAAAAGATAAAACCAAGTTGGGACAAATTTATACTGTCGCCGACGGAAAACTCATCGCAACCTTGCCGCGACTGGAAAATAACGAGCGTCCGCTTGCTCTCGAATGGAGTTCGGATGGAAAATTTTTGGCAATTTCTTCCATCGAATATGTCCAAATTTTTAATGAACGCGGCGAGTTTTTGCAATCGCTCGAAAATGCAGTTTTCCCCGCACGTTTCAGCCACGACGGAAAACTGCTTTTAACCGGCGGGCAAAATGACGACGGCTTTATTTGGCAGATCAACGGAAATTAAAGAAAATCAGCAAATATGATTAACGGAAATTACGAACAACTTGTCGAGCAGATCACAGATTTAGTCTTAACTAAATTGGACGATGATTATTGTCCGACGTTTTGCCGGGCGGATGTCAAACGCATTGTTGATGCGGGAGCATCGCGGATCGGGATCGTCTTGGGCGAAACTTCGACGGCAAAAGATTGGGCATCTTTGATTGATCACACGCTCTTAAAACCCGAAGCGAGCGAAGATGATATTCGCAAACTTTGCGATGAAGCGGCGGAATTCGGGTTTGCGTCGGTTTGCGTAAATCCGGTTTGGGTAAAAAAAGCGTGTGAATTTTTGCGTGAAAGCGATGTTCCGGTCTGCACGGTGATCGGTTTTCCGCTCGGTGCAACTCTTTCTGATGTCAAGGCTTACGAAGCACGGCGGGCAATTTTTAACGGTGCAAGCGAAGTTGATATGGTCATTAATATCGGTGCGTTGAAATCGGGTGATGTCTGTGCGGTTGAAGCCGACATCAAAGCAGTTGTCGAAGCGGCTCACGAAAACGGGATTTTGTGTAAAGTGATTATTGAAACAGCACTTTTGACCGACGAAGAAAAAGTCCGGGCGTGTTTAGCGTCAAAAAATGCCGGTGCGGATTTTGTCAAAACTTCGACGGGTTTTGCAAAAGGCGGGGCGACGGTTGACGATGTCAATTTAATGCGTCGCACGGTCGGCAAAGATTTGGGCGTAAAAGCATCGGGCGGCGTGAAGGGAATTGATGATGCACGAGCAATGTTTGAAGCCGGAGCAACGCGAATCGGTGCTTCGGTCGGTGTCAAAATCGCACAGGAAGCAAGCGGAATAAAATCGAACATCATGGCGGGAAGTTATTAGAAACAATTGCGAATCTGATAATAACTCTGCACTTAATTTACTTTCTGAATAACTTTCAATAAATACGCTAAAGCACGATTGTTAATTGCATATATATAATTTGGATACATTTTGATTGCCTTATCATAATCAGCTATCTCACTATCGAAATCTTTCAATCTACTGTAAACCAGCCCGCGATTAAAGTAAGCAATCTTATATGTTGGATTTAGTTCAATAGCACTAATTTCTCTAGCTCTGCTCAAAATCTTTTTGTTTGGATGTAATCCATTTCATCAGGTTAATCTTAGTAAATAATTTCGCGGTGGTCATCGAAAATGACGGGAGTTTCGGAACTATGCCTTTTTGCCCGACGCTCAGTTGCATCAGCTTTTTCCCAAGCAATTAATTTATTTTCTTCTGAATTTTCGGAAGAATTATTAATATGTTCAACATTTCAGCGGCGGAAAAAACCGCAATCAAAAATTTACTTAAAATGAATAATAAACGCCGTATTGATTGTTACCTTCGAGTCCGATTTTATCTTTTAAGATGCTTTGGGCGACGAGCATCTTGGCGAAAATCTGGATGTCCTGGCGTTGGAACTGACCGATCAGACTTTCGGTTTTGCCGAAATCGTGTTCGGCTAATTTGGCGAGAGCCGTGCTGTATTTGGCGTATGAATTATTGAAAATTTGCGTGTAGATCACTTCGCCGTCTTTGAAATAGTTGTTGCGTTTATTGTATTTGGCGATTAATGCCTGAGCGGTCATCAGGTCATTTGCCATATAGATCATATTGTTTAAATATTCGAAAGCACTTTTCGGTTCGATCAAGGCGTAGCCGGAAACGACCTTCAGAATGTCATTGCCTTCCTCGACGCTTTCGGGGACGTTATTTACTAATTTGCTTGCGTCTTCGATCAGTTTGACGGCGGTTTTATGGTCTTCTTCGGTGTTTTTCTTTTCAAAACCGAGAGCGATTTCAACCATCAGACCGATTTTTGAACTTTCCGTTTCCGCACTTTCGATCAAACTTTGGGCTTCTTCCATTTTGCCGTCCTTGATTGCTTTTTCCGATTGTTTGGTCGAAAGATATTCCAACGCATCGGTTTTCTGTTTGCTGTCGGGTTCGGATTTTAGCGAAGTTCTGGCTTTTTCGCCCTCGCCTTTTTCGAGGAATTTATCAACCGCAATTTTATAATTATTATATTTTTGCCAAGCCGTCTGATTCTTTGCATCTTCCATCAATTCTTCAGCGGTCGAATTCGGATCGGACGATTTTTTCGAGCCTTCGATATACGTCCGCATCTGTTCGGGCGTGTTCTCGAGAACCGCTTTCTCCTTCAGTTTGAGTGCATCAATTTTAGCCGGAGCGTATTTTTTGAAGGCGGGAAGAATTTCGTTGAATTCCCAAAAATCATCATAACCTTTCGCTGCCAAATAAAAATCGGCAAGTTTATCGGCAATATCTTTAAGGTCGGATTCTTCGATTTCGAGTTTAACGAACTTTTCATTTCTCGACTCGAAAACCTTCGGATTAACTGATTGGTTCAGCAAATATACTGCTACTTGGCGTTCAGTTCTGCCGTCGTTATCGCCGACGAATTTGGTTGCCAAGATGCTGCTCAAAACTTCCTTGAACAGCTCCTTTCCAAGTTCTTCGTCTTTTTTATTGACTTTTTGAATCAATGTGACAGCAGACATCGTAACGCCTTTTTTCAAACTTTCGCGGATGAGTTTGGCGGCTTTTTTCGGGTCTTGTTCGGCGGCTTTGGCGGCAAATTGCTGTTCAAGGCTGACTTCCTGTTCGGCTTTGAAACGGTCGCCGGATTCCTTTTGCATTTCAGCGGGAGATTTCTTTTGTCCTTTTACCGACGGGCGTTTGCTGTCGTCAATCGCTTTCTGCAATTCGGCGGGGCGTGTTTCCTGCAAAAATTTCAGAGCCATATCCGCATCGTGCGAAGCGATCATCAACAAAATCACGCGACGCGGTGAACGCTCCTGCCAGTAGTAAAATTCTTCGTAATAATCCTTTACCTTTTCCTTCGGCTGAATCGCTCCCTGAATCAGTTCGTCAGCCGCATCACGAAAAAGTGCCTTGGCACGTTTTTGATTGGAATCCCATAACAAATCGCCCGCCATCGCAAAAGCCAGCGAACGATTTTCCCAAAGTTTCAAAGTTGCCGCTTCACCGACCGCTTGTTCGGTCAATTTCAAAGCCTTTTTCTCGAGTTCAAGTTGTGCTTCGGTTTTTTCGGTCTTGGATTCGGTCGCCGATTTTGCCTGACTGAAGGAAATCGTGAACACAGAGAAAATTAAAAATGCAGATAGGTAAAGACGTGAAAAATTCATCTTGAAACTCCCTTAGAAAAACAGATTAGAGTTTCATACTATCTTAAAAACGCTGATTTGTGAATATTTTCTTGCTGTCAAATGATAACGCCAACGTCCCGCCGGCTGTCGAGAGTGAGTCCTGTACTCTCACACTTTTCGCCCGAAAACCTGTTTGATAATTCTGAAACCAAAGTAAATCAACAAATACTGCACAAAGATTCGGCAGATGTTCGCGTAAATTTGCGTTTGTTCGCGGGTAAATTTCTTGTTTCCGAAAATAGTTATAAATTTTGAATTACATATTTTCCAACCTTTGCTAACAAAATAAATTCCAATTAACCAAAACTTTTCCAAGGTTTTGAGGAATGCGTGTCAGAAATTTGCGAACAAAACAAAAAGTTTTTGTTAAAATATACAAAAGATATGAGCGAACAAAATAAAATAAAATCGAGCGACATCACCGATGAAAAAACTTATCTGAACCGCCGGAATTTTATTCGGGCGGGATTATTGGCGGGAACGACGGCGGCGACGGGGTTGGGTTATCGGTTTCTCAATCCGCCACCGCCGAAGGAAGTCAAAACGGCGAAGATCGAAAATATTACGAAGCCGACCGAAGCGAATTTGCCGGATGAGCCGACATCTTTTGCGGACATTACGAATTATAATAATTTTTATGAATTTTCGACGAGTAAAACCGGCGTGGCGAGTGCGGCGGAAAAATTCGTAACGAAGCCGTGGACGATTTCGGTCGAAGGTTTGGTCAACAAACCTAAAGTTTTCGGCATCGAAGAACTTTTGAAAATCGAGCAGGAAGAAAGAATCTACCGCTTTCGATGCGTCGAAGGTTGGTCGATGGTAATTCCGTGGGTCGGTTTTCCGATCAAAAAACTGCTTGAAAAAGTCGAACCGAACAGCACCGCGAAATATGTCGCGTTCCAGACATTTTATGACGGCACGAATCCGAAGGGCGAAAACGTCAGTTTGCCGACGGGCGACAATACAATGCAGTCGAGTTTATTTGCCGGAATTGCGTTTCCATACGTCGAAGGTTTGCGGCTTGACGAAGCTCTGCACCCGCTCGCAATTTTGGCGACGGGACTTTACGGCAAAATTCTGCCGAATCAAAACGGCTCACCGCTGCGGTTGGTTGTGCCTTGGAAATATGGTTTCAAAAGCATCAAATCAATCGTGCGAATAACTCTAACCGACAAAGAACCGCCGACGACCTGGAATTTGTACGCACCGCGTGAATACGGATTTTATTCAAACGTCAATCCGCAAGTTGACCATCCGCGTTGGTCGCAAGCCGACGAACGACGCATCGGCGAACTCGGACGACGCGAAACTTTAATGTTCAACGGCTACGGCGACGAAGTTGCGAAACTCTACGCCGGAATGGATTTAAGAAAAAACTACTAATAAGTGAAAACTGATAATGAAAGAATATCAGTTTTCAGTTTTCAGTTTTCACTTATTAGCTAAAAAAAATGAACGACGCAAAATTTAATAAATTAATATTATTTATCAACAGTCTCGTGCCGTTGGGATATTTGACGTGGGATTGGTTTTTCAATCAACTCGGTGCAAATCCGGTTGAATTTTTTCTGCGGACGACGGGGATTCTGACGCTTGTATTTTTGTTTTTGACGCTTGCCGTTTCACCGGTTCGCAAAATTTGGGGTTGGAATCAACTAATCAAACTCCGCCGGATGCTCGGACTTTACGCATTTTTCTACGGCGTTGTCCATCTGATAACTTACGGCATTTTCGATAAAAGTCTGGATGTTGCGGACATTTTCGGCGACATCTGGAACAGACCATTTATCGCCGTCGGAATGGCGGCGTTAATTTTGATGATGCCGCTTGCCATAACCTCAACGAATGCAATGATTAAACGTCTCGGTGGAAAAAACTGGCAAAAACTGCATCGTTTAATTTATGCTTCCGCGATCTTGGGATTGATTCATTTTTTCTGGATTCAAAAATCCGATTATACCTATCCGATTATGTTTGCTCTGGTTTTATTAATACTGTTCGGTTACAGAATCTTTAACGCTTTGGAGAAACGGACTTTACAGAAACAGAGCGTATAAATCACAGTATCGGCAAATTATTAAATTGCCTTAAAACCGTTGATTACCGGAAATGCAGTCGGTAATTTCAGCCGAAATTTCATTTAATGGAAATTTGGTTTCTCCTGCTGTTTCACATTCCTTTGAAATGCGGTAAAATTTATATTTGCCGACACCGATCAAACGTAAATAATTTATCCTATTAATTAACTGACTTAAAAGAATTTATGGAATTAGCCGTCGAAAAATACAAAATCGAAAACGAACCTTATTATCTGCCGATCAATCAGGAAGTCGAACTTTTTGAAGCCGCGTATCAGGCAAAATTGCCCGCGATGCTGAAAGGTCCGACGGGCTGCGGAAAAACACGCTTTGTCGAATATATGGCGTATAAACTGAATCGCCCGCTGATTACAGTCGCGTGCCACGAGGATTTGTCCTCGACTGATCTCGTCGGCAGATTTCTGCTTGAAGGTGAGGAAACCGTCTGGCACGACGGACCTCTGACGACCGCCGTTCGGGAAGGTGCAATTTGTTATTTAGATGAAGTTGTCGAAGCGAGAAAAGATACGGTCGTGATTATTCACCCGCTGACCGACGACCGCCGCCGTCTGCCGATAGAAAAACGCGGGACGGTGATCGAAGCACCGCCGGAATTTATGCTCGTCGTTTCATATAATCCGGGTTATCAATCGGTTTTGAAGGATTTGAAACAATCCACGCGGCAGCGGTTTATTGGAATGGAATTTGATTATCCGACACCCGATCTTGAAACGGAAATCGTTTCTAAAGAGGGCGGCGTTGATGAATCTATGGCGAAAGACCTTGTAACTATCGGTCAGAAAGTCCGCAATCTGCGTGGACACGGTTTAGAGGAAGGCGTTTCAACACGGCTTTTAATTTACGCGGCTCAACTTATCGCAAAGGGAATTTCGCCCATTCAAGCCGCCGAAGTAACGATGGTTTCGCCGATTACCGACGATAAAGAACTGCAACGAAGTATCCGCGAAATCGTTACGACGATTATTTAAAAAAGTTGCGGAGTTGCGGAGTTTTGAGAGTTTGAATTATTGATCAACTCTTTCGGCAAGTTCCGCCCAACGCTCGACATTTTTTTCCATATTCTTTTCGAGCGTTTGTTTTTCAGTGTAAAGCTGATTGAGTTTGAAGGAATCGGTCGCAAATTCCATTAATTCTTGGTCAATTTGCGGCAGACGGACTTCCGTTTCGGTAATCTTTTTTTCCAGCTTTTCAAATTCCTGCTTTTCCTTATACGAAAGTTTTTTCGGTGCGGCATTTAGAGGTTTCCGAACTTCCGCGACGGGTTTTGATTCGGCTTGTTTTTCCGCTTCTTTAACTTCCGCTTCCACCTGTTCTTTTCTTTCCAAATAAGCCGAATAATTTCCGGGATATTCTTCGATCTTGCCATCGTCTTCAAATTTGAAGATGTTTTCAATCGTGCGGTCGAGAAAATAGCGGTCGTGACTGACGACGATCAACGCACCGGCAAAATCGTCGAGATATTCTTCGAGTGCGATCAGCGTTTGAATATCTAAATCGTTCGTCGGTTCATCCATAAACAGAATGTTCGGCGAACTCATCAAAATTCTCAGCAGATAAAGCCGGCGGCGTTCTCCGCCCGAAAGATTTCTGATAAACGAATACTGGACTTTCGGCGGAAACAAAAATCTGCCCAGCATCTGGCTCGCCGAGATTTGATTTCCGTCGCTGGTCGTAACATATTCGGCAACTTCCTTGATATAATCAATCACCCGCAATTCTTCGTTCAACGCCCGACTTTCCTGATCGTAATAACCGATGTGAACCGTTTCGCCGATCTCTACTTCGCCGGAATCGGGTTTAACCCGATCCGTAATAATTTCAAGAAGTGTCGTTTTGCCCGAACCGTTCGCCCCGATAATTCCGATGCGGTCGTTGCGTTTCAGCAAGTAAGAAAACTCGTCAATCAATTTGCGTTCGCCGTAAGATTTTGAAATATTTTCGATTTCGATGATTTTTGAACCGAGCCGCTTCGAGCCGATGGCAATATCTATCTCATCCTTTTTCTGATCTTTCGGCTGTGCCATCAGGTCATACGCCGCATTGATTCGTGCTTTCGATTTTGTCGTGCGAGCCTTCGTTCCCGCTCTTAACCAAGCTAATTCCTTTTTGATCCGTTGTTCACGCTTGTGTCCTTCCGATTCGAGTTGAGTTTCCTGTTCTTCTTTTTTTTCCAAATAATACGAATAATTTCCGCGAAAAACCTGCACCGTTCCACGATCAATTTCGAAGATTTTATTCGTCACGCGGTCAAGAAAATAACGGTCGTGAGTTACGAGCAGCAATGCTCCCTTATAATTTCTCAAGTAATCTTCCAACCATTTGATCGTGTCCGCGTCGAGGTGGTTCGTCGGTTCATCCATAATCAACAGATCAGGTTTGACGATCAAACCGTGAGCCATTGCCACACGCTTTCTCTGTCCGCCGGAAAGTGTTTTCATTTTCGCCGAAGTATCGTCAATTCCAAGCCGCGTCAGAACATTTTTCGCGTTCGTTTCGATCTCCCAACCGCCCGAAATTTCCAGTTCGTGCTGCAATTCGGAAACCCTCTCAAGCAACTCCTCCGAGTAATTATGCGTTAATTCTTCACACGCGATTTCGTAATCACGAATCAGTTTCATCACGCCGTCCGCCGCTTCAAAAACCGTTTCTAAAACCGTCGCTTCCTCAACGAATTCGGGATTCTGCGACAGATATGAAATTTTTATATCATTTGCCCGCACGACTCTGCCCGTGTCCGCCGTTTCTCTGTCCGCGATTACACGTAGAAGCGTAGTTTTACCGGAACCGTTCGCTCCGATGATCCCGATTTTATCCGAATCCTCAAAACCGATGGTAACATTCTCAAACAAAGGTTTGATACCGAAATTTTTGCCGACATTTTCTAACGAAAGTATATTCATAACAAATGATTTACTTTACTCAAATCAAACAAATTTCGCCAATGCGTGGATTGCTTTGACGATAATAATCCATACGAAGTAAGAATAAGAGTTTCAACCATCCCGCGATTGCGTTTATACAGATGAACACAAGATGAGAAGAAAAGAAAATTATTGTTGATTTAAAAGTAGAAAATCATTCTGGATTTATCTCTTTTTTTATCTTGTGTTTATCTGTGTAAATCTGTGGCTAAATTTCTTTTCTGTTCTGACGTTTAATATATTTTTTATATATATAAAAAGCCTGTTGTTAAAAGTTAACAACAGGCTTAAATTTTGATTTTAGAAAACTATCAAGTTTATTTACATTTTGAATAGCCGCAATCTCTGCAAAAATCGCATCCCGAGGCGTGTTCGAGTTGACCTTTACATTCGGGACAACTGCCGATCATACTCGACATTTTCGGTTTGCCGGCAGTTACATTTTCAGCATCATCCATCATAGATTTCTGCATCTGCCGCTCGGAAGTGTGAATGCCTTTTAAGCGTCGGTCGGTTAAAAGCAAGGTTTCGGCAATCGCTTGTTCGGGCGATGTCAGTAGTCTTTCGTTGAACCAAACGGCGTGTGTTCCGGTTACTTTGTTCAGACTTCGTGAAACTTCCCGAACATCGAAACCGCCGCGAAGCATCCGCGATGCAAGCAGTCCGACACCTTCGGAAACGGGTCCCGTTGCAAAAACTTCGAGAACATTTTCACCGTCGTGATTGACCGTGACGTATAGATTTACGCCGTCGAAAGGAATTCGCCAGGTCGAACCCTGTAATTCACGCGGACGGACAATACGTTGCTGTTCGTCCGTTTCGGTGTTCGTGACGGTATATTCGCCGCTTTGCCCGACCGTATCCGCAACTGCTGCTTCGTTTGATTCAGGTGATTCGGGTTTTTTCTCCTCTTTTTTCATCGAGGTTAAAACCTGACCTTCACGGCTTCCGTCGCGGTAATAACTGACCGCTTTACAACCCAAATCTTTCGCCATTCGATACAATTTATCAACCGATTCAACCGTGTCGTCATTCGCACCGTTGCAGGTTTTCGAGATCGAATTGTCAACGTGTTTTTGTGCCGCCGCCAAAACCTGAACGTGCTGATGCGAAGTAATATCCATTGCCGAAATAAAATACGAAGGCAATTTATCTTCATTGGCAACGACGAATTCCGCCGCCGTTTTGATCGAATCAGCATCGGATTGATCAACTTTTACGCCGAGTGCTTCCGCCGCCGCCGTGTTGACATAATATCTTTCGCCGAGCGTATCGCGGCGAACATAAGCCCACGAGAAATTCGGCTCGATTCCCGAAGAAGTTTCTGCTACAAGCGAAATCGTTCCGGTCGGTGCAATCGTTGTAACTTCATAATTTCTTGGGGTAAGCGGCGTGTCTTTTGAAATTCCGATCTCATTATAAAGAAAATTCGCATAATCATCGCGGTTTGCTTCAAATTCGGGGAATGTGCCTTTTTCTGCACCGAGTTCGAGAGATGCTTTCCAGGATTCGCGTCGAACGAATCCCATAACTTTTTCAATCAATTCAATCGAATCCTGCTCGCCGTATGTAACTTTGAGATTCAAGCAAAGATCGGCAAATCCCATAATTCCAAGTCCGACGGGTCTCGTGCGTTTGACCACATCATCAATTTCAGCAAGCGGAAAATGTCCCGCATCAACGACATTATCGAGAAATCTCGTGCAGAGATGCGTCACGTGAGCAAGTTTTTCCCAATTCACGCATTCATCAGCATTCGTGCCGTCGCCGACTTTTTGATAAAACTTTGCTAAGTCGATCGAACCCAAGTTACACGAATTATTGAAATGGAGCATCTGTTCTCCACACGGATTACAAGCGTGGATCGGTCCCATCGAGCTAATCATATGATTATGACGATTTACTTCGTCTATAAAGATGATTCCGGGTTCGGCGTATTTGTGTGCCGAAGCGATGATTCGATTCCAGATGTCGGGTGCGTAAACCATTCCGTCATGTGGCGGTTGTTCTGTTTTACAATCGGTAAGATCGGCGTTTTCAAAGGCTTTTTTATCGGCGAATGTTGCAGTTGTTCCATCAGGACGGCGATAAACGACATAATCGCTTTGAGTTGCCGCGTCAAAAATTGCTTGATCCCAAGGTTTATCTTTGAACTCAGTTTGAAACCATTCCTGATTATCAACCGCTTTCATAAATTCATCAGTAACGGTTACGGAAATGTTAAAATTCGTCAATGAATCCTGATCGTTTTTCGCGTGAATAAATCTGAGAACGTCCGGGTGTTTAATGCTTAAAATTCCCATATTTGCACCACGCCGCACGCCGCCTTGTTTGACGACTTCGGTTGTGCCGTTAACAATGTTCATAAACGAAACCGGACCGGAAGCGACTCCGCGGGTCGAATTTACCATCGAACCGTGCGGACGCAGGAATTCGTAAGTCATTCCCGTGCCGCCGCCGGTTTGATGAATGATTGCCACATTCTGTGCGTGTTCCATAATTCCGCTGATCGAATCAGGGACATTCAAGACAAAACAAGCGGCAAGCTGACCTTTCGGTTTGCCTGAATTAACTAAACAAGGTGTATTCGGCACAAACTCGCGGTTGAGCATTATGTCGAGCATCGCATTGTAGAAAAAATCCCGCATCGTCGAATCATTTTCCGCTTTTGAAACGTGTCCGACGACGCGACGCACAATGTCGTTCCATTGTTCTAAAGGTTCGCCCTTCTCATCCTTTAGCGAATATCTTTTGCTGATAACCTTTTCGGCATTTACCCCGACGGTAACGGCTTCACGTTTCGCAGAAGTTCCCGTTCCATTCCCATTTCCATTGCTTTTTCCGTTCTTGGCGACAACACCACCCGATACGACAGGCTCAAAGACTGCACTCATTTGTTTTTTTCTCCCGACTTTATTTTAAAGACATTTGTGCCTGAAAAATATTTGTTTTAAATTTTATATTTTGCAATTAACTATTGCGAAGTTTTTTTAGAAGGTAAATTTCAAGACTTTCTCAAATAATAAGAGAAGGTTTTTCTCTCAAGTGAAATGAAATATACTTTAAAATTGCATAGTGTGTCAACTAAAAAAAAGCACAATATATTGTGGTTTCTCGTTTTAAAACATCAAAATAGTCCGTAACTTAAAGTAATTCTTTAACTTGCGTCATCTAATGTTTTTTGAACATTCGAAAAAATAAATTTTCAGCCGCGGTAAATTTGACTTTTTTATGTCGGTTTGAGTAACTAAAAACAGCGAATAATAGACAAGAGTCGAGAGTCATTGGTTCTATAGGATGAACTATACTTACTCAAAACTCCCGACTCTTTGGATTTAAAAAAATATGGATAAAATAATACACGGAATCGCGGAAGAAGGAACAGTGCGTTTGATGGCGGCGATTACGACCGACACGGTTGCGGAGGCGGTGCGGCGGCACGATCCGACACCGACTGCTTCCGCCGCTCTAGGGCGAACTATGACGGGGGCTTTACTGCTCGGTTCGAGTTTGAAGGATTACGACCGTCTGACCGTCAAGATCGAAGCGAAAGGCGACATCGGCGGCATCGTTGCCGAAGCGACTCCCGACGGAAATGTTCGCGGATACGTCCGCAATCCGTCGGCAACTTCGCCGAGTAAAGCCAACGGTAAACTCGATGTCAGCGGCATTGTCGGCGAAGGAATGTTCTACGTCATCCGCGAATCCGGCTTCGAGATCGGATTACACAAAGACCCATATATCGGTTCCGTTCCGATAACCACGGGCGAAATTGCCGAAGATTTTGCTTATTATTTATTAAAATCCGAACAAATCCCGTCGGCGGTGATGCTCGGCGTTCTGCTGCAAAACGAAAAACCTTACGTAACCGCTGCCGGCGGCGTAATTATTCAAATGATGCCGGGAGCGAACGAGCACATTATCACGATGATTGAAGATACGATCAAACACGCTCCGCATCTGACATCGGTAATTAAAGAGGGAGCGAGTCCACAGGATTTGATAAAACTTGTGTTGGGCGAAATACCGTTCGAGGTTTTTGAGGAAAAAAATGTCGAATTCAAATGCACCTGCTCGATGGAAAAAGCCGTTCAGATAATTTCCTCGCTCGGCGAAACGGAAGTTAAAGATATGCTCGAAAAAGACAAAGGAGCGGTGATGGACTGTGGGTTCTGTAATGAGAAATATGAATTGGATGAGAATAATCTGCGAGAAATAATTTCAAATTCGGCGGTATAGCAAAATATAAAATTATGCCGCTACGTCAATTTTGACATTCATATTTGAGTGCTGTCTTGATCTCAATTTTTCTATCGGAAAGTTTTTCAACAATTCAGGTCTTAAATCCCGCAGACCTTATTCCACTCAAACTCAGTAGTCTGTGATTGAAAAATTATATTTATTCATTACTTACGACATTAAGATATTATGGATTAATATCTGACGGCGGCGGCGGCGGCGGCGGCGGATCACCCTGACCCTGACCTTGTTTGTTATTTTGCGTTCCGCCTGTTCCCCGAAATAGTGGCGTAAAAATCCATTTGGAGTGGTTTTCAATGCCGTAATATGTCAGCACTGAACGGCTTTTAGATTGGCTGGCAACGGCGATGAATGGAGCGTTTGAGGTTTTGACTTCGTATTCGGCTTCGTCAACACCGATTAAATCTTCTTCGTTTTTGGTATCAATGACGTTGGCAAAACCGACGGCGTAACGATTTAAATATTGATTTCCGACGGGCGGCAACAAGCCATTATTATAAGTTAAAACACGCTTGCCGAAGTTGAGGAAAGCCTTATCGGTCGGACCGATCAAACGCCATTGCCCGTCTTCACTGAGCGGATCAATCGCCGCTGAAGGTCGCAGAATCTGACGTTTTTTCGTGCCGTTCGGTAAACCTTCGAGCAGTTCGTCCATCGAATCGGGAAGTTTTGCTCCCTTGTAAAAATCCACATACTGACGAATCGCTTCGGCAATTTCCTCACCGCGTCGGATCGATTCGAGTTCCTTTTCCCGCTGCACAGATTGCTGAATACTCGGTGCAATCGCCAGCAGTGCAATCGCCAGCAAAACCATCATCGCCATAATCACCAACAAAGTCATTCCTTCTTGTCGAGAGTTGAAAGTGGCGAGTCGAGAGTGATGGGGCATTTCTGTAATTTTGCCGAATGTCGAACATTTTTGCCTTGAAAAAGAACGAAATGCGAAAAGTATGCGGCGAACAATGTTTCCATCATTTTCCATTTTCCATTTTCCATTTTCCATCTTAGTTCTATGGTCTGATCTTAACATTCGGATTGTTCGTATTCGTATTCGGGTTCGGCGTTGCCCGCGGAATATCGCAGGGAATTCCGGGAATACAATCGTTATCGTCGGTTGCAATTGTCGCCGGTTGCTGAATTCTGTTATTCGGAATGGTTCTTCTGTTCGGCATTATCGGGCTTGAAGGATTCGCCGGTGTATCCGTATAAGTTGCCGGATCGGGACGTTTCATCGCAATTTTATGTTTGAAGCCCAACCGCACGTCTTCGACTTCGACCTCTCTTTCCGAAATACTTATCAGACGAAAACGCCCGTCAACGACATCGTTCAGACGTTTGCCGACCGGCTCATCATTGCCTTTTTGCTCGAAGTACGCCGTGTCATTATTGGACAGACGGCGGGCGATCATTCCGATATATTCGATCTGCGGTTTCGGCGGTGCCTGAACGTTGAAAGTCAATTGTTGGGAATAAGTTTTCCCGTCAAATGTGTCCACAATGACACCGATGACACCCGCATTCCTGATAAAATTCGCCGATACATCCGCATATAATTTCTGCGGACTTACAAAAGTCGTCTGCACCGGCGTTCCGTTCAGAACGATCTTCGATTCGGGCGTGAATCTGTCGCCCGTCGCCTCGATTCGAAATGTTTTTGAACCCGCGTAAGTGCTTTGCGGACTTATATAAGCTAATTCAATCGGATACGGAGTCGCATCCGGTAATGGCGGCGGAACATAAGGAATCGGTGAAATCGTCGGAGTCGGAACATAAGGAGTCGGTGGTAAAGGAGTCGGCGGTTCATAAAACGCGAAAATATTGCGTCCGCCGATTGAGCCGAGTTCGGGAGTTCCATTGAAAACAACGGGAATCGTCGTATAAACCGAATAAATTTCTTCCTGATTCGGAACTGAAACCTGACTTTGAGAGTTCGGTGAACCATTCGGCGAAACACTTGCCGTCGGCGAAGCGTTTGCTGTAACCAAAACCGTCGTTTTGCTGCCAACGAATAAACCGCTGAAAGTGTATGTCAGCGAAATCACAGCCAATGCACCAAGCACCATTGCCGCAATAATCTTATTTCTTTCCGCCGGACTTTTTCCTTCAAAAATAGCCATATTCCTAATACCAAAAAATTCTCAAAAACTCAAAAACCCGCAGTCTTCTTCAACTCCGCAACCCTCAAAACTCTCAAAACCCTCAAAACCCTCAGTTTATGGTTTAACGATCATCGGCTCATCCAAATTTCCCGCTTCGGGCAGGGAAGTGATCGCCCTCTGATCCGCCGGACGCTGGAAATATGCCGCTAATTCGAGCCTCAGAGCAACGACCGTGCCGCGTGTTTTGCCGCGTGGCGGAGCTTTTTTCTCGACTTTCGTCGTTTCGCCGAACTCATTCGTTTGCGTAACCGTAATCGTCTTATTTTTATCGTTGGAATTATTCGTTTCCGACGGTTCGAGTTCGATTGAGCTGATAATCATAAATTCCTGACTCGATTCGATCTCACGCATAAACTGCCGCAGATTCTGATACGAACCCTCGACCGTCATCGTGACATATACGCCGGGAAATAGACTCTGAAATTTAGACCGACCGCGTTGATCATCGCTGTTCGCACCGCGTCGCCTTTCATCTTCGGAAATCTCAAGCGGAGAATAATCGGGACCCGTCGTATTGGTCAAACCATAAGCCCCGATCAAGCCGTTGAGTCTTTGATAAACCGAGGTTTGTCCGACTGCTTCGGTTTTTAAGAAACGCGATTCAAAATCATCAATGCTCGTGATAAGTTTGGCAACCTGCGTTTCAGTACTGGTAATATCGCCGTATTTTGCGAAAGCACTGTTATATTCCTGTTCGAGTGCGTCGCGTTTAGCCCGATTGTCGTCAACTTCTTTCTGCATCGGCAATACAAACAGTACGAATATCAAAACTAGCGTCAAAACCGACAGCAAAGCCAACGCGACCGTGACAATTTCGGGCGTTCCCCACATTCCCGCATAAACTTTTCGCGGTCTGTTCTTCGGTGTGATGGAAATTTTCGGCTCTTTTTCGATGATGATCGTTTCGTCTTCGGTAAGCATCACCGTCCGGTTTTCTTCCTCGATAACGACCGTTGATTCGCCCGGATGAACATCGTCATTTCGCAAAATTTGCGGCTCAAACTTTTCTTTTTTTTCTTCCGAATTCTGGAGGTTTTTGTTTTCCATCAGTTATTTATTTCCTCCTTCCGGCACGGTTTCCACCGCTGCGGTTTCGGTCGGAGGTGTTAACGAAACTCCCGCATTTTGCTGATAAACAAGGCTCAGTGTATATTCCTGATAAGTAAAGGTTTCGCTTTCCTGCCGATCTTGTCCGCGAAGCGATGCCCGGAAAACTCCCGAATTATTCATCCGTTGAATCATTTCCAGAACGCCCTGATAGTTTCTGGAAAGCACCGCGAATTCCAGTTCGGCTTTAATCTGATTATCTTCTTTATATATATTCTCAACGTTGACCCGCGATGCACTAACGCTTCCCGGAAGCACCCGCTCAATATCGGAAAGCAACCGTGACCAGCCGAATTCCTTGTTCGCTACGAGTTTGTGTCCGGCGATCATCAGCCGTCTCTGCTCAGGCGAAAGACTCTGCTGAACCAATTGTCCCTTGTCTTTCAACTCCCTGGTTTTTGCTTCCAGCTGAGTAATGTCCCGTTTAGCAAGTTCATTTTTCGCCGCCAGTTCACGCCATTGCGTAAAGGTCAGAACCGCACCCGCAAGAGTGCATCCCAATAAAAGCATCGCAAGCAAATACGGCAGCATTCGATTGCGGAAAGGTCGGCTGGCTAAATTCAGTTTATGTATCACAACTTAAATATAAGAATCTAAAACTTCAATTCGGGTTGTCGGTAGAAAGTAAAAAGTAAAAAGTAAAAGTTCAAAGAATCAAACACTTATTACATCAAAAAGTGTATCAACCTTGCCGACAATAATATTTGAAATCAATAACTTTATCGTATTTATCGTAAAACTCTAAAATTCTAACACGAATCCGCTAATTTTATACAATCCAAAAAAATCCTCTACGAAAAAAACAAAAGTTAAAGTAATCAGAGTCTAATCCACATCCGTAAAAATTAACTTCCAAACTTTTTCACTTTTCTTCTCACGTTACAAATATTAAATTGTTGCAAAAAATTACCGGGGATGTGAAGGCAGTGGTTTTTTTAATTCTTCGTCGCTGATTTCCCGATATGCACAAACCCGATTTCTGCCGAGGCGTTTGGCTTTATAAAGTGCCGAATCAGCCATTTCGACAAGTTCTATCGGATCATCCGAATCATTCGGATAGATGGCGACACCGATGCTGATCGTGATGTGATGAATTCCGGTCGGTTTGCCGTTTTTGATAACGCTAAACGCTTGATTCTCGATCAGTTTGCGGATTCTTTCCGCTGCAATTAGTGCCTGCGGCAGTTCCGCATTGAGCAGAAACGCCGCAAATTCCTCACCGCCGAAACGCGAAGCCGCATCGCCCGTCCGCAGCGTTTGCGTGATGCACAAACCAATTTCCTCAATCGTCTTGCTGCCCGTCAGGTGTCCGTAAGAATCGTTGACTTTTTTGAAATGGTCGATGTCCATCATCAGCACGCAAAAGGTTTGCTCTTCTAGTTTCGCACGAGCTGTTTCCCGCCGCAGTTCGGAGAAGAACGAACGACTTGAAAGCAGTCCGGTCAGATCATCGTGAGCCAGTAAACGCCGAATCTGCCGCTGATATTCACGGTCAATCTCATCGAGCAACTCGAATCTCAAAATATGTTCGCCGACGGTAATTTTGTCGCCGCTCTGCAATATTTCCCGCTCGATCCGATCGCCGTTAAGGTAAGTTCCGCTATTCGATTTCAAATCAGTCAAAACATATTCGACCAGAGAACCGTCCGGCTCAAACAAGGTTTTGATGCGGGCGTGTTCGCGTTCAACTCCGACATCGTTTATACGAACATCCGCATTCAACGCCCGTCCCAAAATAACTTCTTCACGCTCTAGAGGAATCGGAACGGCTAGTAAATCCCCGTTCAGAAAAACCAGAGCGGGACGCAAATCTCTTTTTGTTCGCTTTCGTGTCTGCATATTTTGAAACATTAAATTGAGGGTTTTATAATAACAGCCGGAGAACCTTTGTTAAGAATAACGCACTTTACCGATGTTTTGCCAATAAAAAGAATCCTTTCAGACGGATGGCGGACATCATTTTCCGCTTCTGAATTTGATAAAATCACAGGATAATTTGTATTCTCCAAACAACACAATGCAGATTCTATTTGTAAAACTAAGCAGCATCGGCGATGTCGTCCACACTTTGCCGACGCTTGCCGCCGTTAAAAAAGCCCTGCCCGCAGCCGAAATTTCGTGGACGGTCGAAAAACGTGCGGCGGAAATTTTGCGAAACAATCCGCTTTTGAATAATCTCATTGAAGTTGACACAAAAGCCTTACGCCATAAAAATTTGCTTGGAAAAACATTTAACGATGCCCGGAAACAGTTGATAAATCTGCGTCGGAGCAAATTTGATTTGGCAATAGATTTTCAGGGATTATTGAAATCCGCATCTATCTTGAAACTTTTCAAAACTAAAAAAAGTTACGGTTTTTCCAAACGAAATTTACGCGAACCGGTCAGCCGCGTTTTGCTTTCGGAAACAGTTGAGGTCGAACCGAACCAAAATATAATCTACAAAAATATTGAACTCGCCGAAAAATCTTTGCAGCATTTTTTAGATAACAAAAGTTTTGAGCTGGACAAAGAAAATTTGGAGTTTGTGATCTCAACCGACGAAACGCATAAACACGAAGCCGCAAAAATAATCGAACTGACGGGCGAAAAATTTGCAGTATTAAATCCGGCGGGCGGTTGGTGGACGAAACTTTGGAGTGCCGAAAAATATGGTGAACTGGCGGATAAACTTTGGAACGAATTAAATGTCGTTTCCATAGTTTCAACCGCACCGAACGAAATCGGATTAGCCGAAAAAGTTTTGGCAAACAGTACTTCGGGCAGAATAATTTCCGCTGTGCCGTCGTTGAAAGGCTTTTACGAACTGGCAAAACAAGCAAAAATCTACATCGGCGGCGACACCGCCCCGACGCATCTCGCCGTCGCTGCCAAATGTCCGGTCGTCGGAATTTTCGGACCGACCGAATGGTGGCGAAACGGCAGCATCAACCAAAAAGATATTTGCGTCGAACGAAACGACATCGGTTGCCGCGTTGACTGTCATCGCCGAACTTGCGATAAGTGGATTTGTATGGATATTTCGGTTGAAACCGTTTTCGATGCAGTTGTGAAAAGATTAAGATAATAATTTGCCCGCGAAATACACGAAAGGCACGAAACAAAGAAAAAATAAAATTTTTTTATATTTATCTTTTATCTTTTTTTCGTATCTTTCGTATGTTTTGCAGGTAGAAAAAATAATGCAAATTCCAAAAATTCCAAAAACCGAAGGCATCAAATATGCGGGTTCAAAATTGAAATTGCTTCCGCATATTCTGGAACTTGCGAGCAAAACGAACGCGAAAACGGTTCTGGACGGATTTGCCGGAACGACGCGGGTTTCGCAGGCGTTGGCTCAAAACGGTTATAAAGTTATTTCAAATGACATTTCGGTTTGGTCGAAGACTTTTGCAGATTGTTATTTGAAAAACGAAAAAGACAAAAGTTTTTATACGGAAATTATCGAACACTTAAATAATTTACCGGATAAAAACGGTTGGTTCACAAAGCATTACGGCGGTTCGCCGAATGAGAAAAGTTCAAAAAGTCTGGATGGTTTGAAGAAGCCTTTTCAGATTCACAACACGCGAAAACTGGATGCGATGCGGGATGAAATTGAAAATCTCGGTTTGAACGAAATCGAAAAATCGGTTTTACTTACGAGTTTGATTCTCGCGTTGGACAAAGTTGACAGCACGCTCGGACATCACGCTTCATACTTAAATGAATGGTCGCCGCGTTCATATAAAACTTTGAAATTGAAAATTCCGCATCTTTTTAAATTATCGAAAAAGCACGAAGTTTTTCACGGCGATATTTTTGAAACGATTGAAAAAACGGAAACAGATTTAGCATATTTCGATCCGCCGTATGGCTCAAACAACGAAAAAATGCCGCCGTCGCGGGTGCGTTACGCGGCTTATTATCATCTTTGGACGAGCATAATTTTGAATGATAAACCGGAAACTTTCGGCAAGGCAAAACGCCGCACCGATACTTCGGACACAAAAGCGGGTTCGGTTTTTGAAGAGTTTCGGCAGAATGAAGACGGAAAATTTATCGCCACTGCGGCAATCGAAAAGCTGTTGGACGCAACGAAGGCAAAGTATATAATTCTTTCATACAGTTCCGGCGGACGGGCGACGGCGGAGAATTTGTTCGGGATTTTGGAAAATGCGGGAAAGATAATTGATTTCGTCAAAGTTGATTATAAACAAAACGTAATGGCGGCAATGCGTTGGACAAATGACTGGATTCGGGAAGCGGAAAAGAAGAATCAGGAATTTCTGTTTTTGATAAAGAAATGAGTTCAAAAAACAAAAAATTATTACAAAAATTCCGTGTGCCGTTGGGTTTTATCTTCGCGGCAGTTTTCCTTATATTCGCAAAGCCGACTCCGACTTTGATGATAATCGGAATTTCAATTGCGTTTATCGGCTTGCTGATTCGCAGTTGGTCGGCGGGACACATTCGCAAAAATAAGGAATTAGCGGTTTCCGGTCCGTATAGATTTACACGTAATCCGCTTTACCTCGGCAGTTTTTTGCTCGGTTTCGGTTTTATGGTCACATCGGGTTTGTGGTGGTTGATTTTGCTGTTCATCATTTTATATTTAGGCATCTATTTTCCCGTAATGAGCGTCGAATCGGATGAGTTGACAACGATCTTCGGCGATAAATATAAAGAATATGCGGCAAAGGTTTCGATGTTTTTTCCGTGGTTTTCAAGTTACGCATCAGACGGGAAAAAATTTGAAAAAGAACTCTATATGCGTTACCGTGAATATCAGGCAAGCCTCGGTTTTTTGGCGATCTGCGGAATTTTAGCAATCAAAATGTATTTTTTATAAATGTTAAGAGGTATGAAAAAAATTCTTTCCCTTCCAATTTTACTGACCTTTTTTATCTGTGCTTCACATAGTTACGCACAAATGAACGAACCGAATAATGCTTATAAAGAAGGCGAATCTCTAACTTACGAAGCAAAACTGAAAAAGCTCGGCTTTGCCTTCAGCGTTGCCGAATTGACTTTTAACGTTTCAAAACTGCCCGAAACGGAAAACTATTTTATCAAAGCCGAAGCTCGTTCGAAGGGGACTTTAACCGGACTTATTACGAGTCTTGCCAACTTCAAATTTTATCAGCGTTACGAATCCACGATCAACGGCAATAACTTCGACGTTATGAAAACCGTTAAGCACGACGAACAAGGCGACCGCATCCGCGAAGGTCAGGCGGATTTTAATTACGATACGAAGAAAGTTTTTTACACCGAGACCGATCCGAAAGATGCCGCCCGTCCGCCGCAGAGAGTTGCTTCGACCATCGAACTCGACACGCAGGATGTCATCTCAAGCGTTTACGCGATGCGTGGACAACAACTTGCCGTCGGTAAAAGTTTTGTGTTCAAGGTCAGCGATTCCGGTTTGGTTTACGAAATCCCCGTCAAAGTTACCGCCCGCGAACGCAAAAAAAGTATTCTCGGCAAAAAATGGTGCTGGCGAATCGAACCCGAAGTCTTCGGCGACGGACGCATCATCGAACAAAAAGGCGATCTCGTCATCTGGATCACCGACGACGAAGACAAAATCCCGATTCGTGCCGAACTCGACACGAAAATCGGCGAAGTCCGCATCAAACTCGAAAAAATTCAAACTAAAAACTTAAACATTCAGAACAACGGAAAAGATGACGACGATGACGATGATAATTAATTTCCGTTATGATTTCACCGGACTGCGGGCATCCTTGCCCGCAAGTATTTGCTTTTCTTGAAAATTTCTAACTCCCAAAGCGATTATCAACCGTCGGATAGTAACCCGATTCTAAACGATATAATTCACTTGTTTTTGTTCTAATAAATCAAACCCAAATTCAATACTTGCGGACAGGATGCCCGCAGTCCGAACTTGTAAGTTTGTGAAAATATGTTCATACTCGCTATTTATATTTTGTAAGATTATTAAGAGAGAAATGGTATGAACAAAAAAGACGAAGATTTGATGAAAGACGCGGCGGAAATAAGTTCTGAAACAAAAGAAGTTGTAACAGAATTTACGTTGGAGAAGGCAACGGCGGCAACGGTTTCGTCGGCGGAAGTTGTTCCCGACAACGAATATATTGAAGATTGGCTGATCTCCGACGATATGGACGAAATTCTGGAGTTGGACGCACCGCAAATCAAGCGTCAGAAGGCAGCGGCAACGGCGGATTTAGAAGCAGAAAATATAACGGCGGAAGTTGAGACGGAAGAAATGTCGCCGATTTTCAGAGAACTCGCCGAACCGAAATTACCGGAGCTGCCGCGGGAAAACCGGGCGAGATTGCAGATGCAGTCGCCGACGAAACTTTATTTTTACTGGTCGGTCAAGAATAATCCGTTTCAAACCCTGAACCGCGTTTTCAGAGGAAACACCGGAAATTATACGCTCGTTACAAAACTTAAAAATAAAACAACCGGAACGGAAGAACTTTTCTCGGTCGAACCGGAAGGAAACTGGTGGTTCGATGTCAAAGCCGACACCGAATATGTCGCCGAACTCGGTTTTTACGCACCGAATCGTCCGTTCGTCCGCGTGATGTTTTCCAACGAAGTCCGCACACCGCGAAAAAATCCTTCAAAACGCCGCGATTATACGCCGTATTTCAATGTCAACGCTCATCAATTCGCCGAAGTTTTAGATGCCGCCGGTTATCAACGTGATGCGTTTGAAGTAGCATTTACGGGCGATGATGAGATGCAGGCAGATTTTGCAACGAACAAAACGTATCAAAAATTAGTCGGCGACGACAAGCAAAAATTCACGCTCGAAAACGACGGTGACGAATTGCGTTTTGTGCTTCTCGCACTCGCTTCCGGTTATTCGCTCGCCGATATTCGCCACGAGATTAACCCGAAACTTTATGATTTTATCAGCGACGAAATCGAAAAGTTAAGTGCGGAGCAAGTTTTGTCGGCACTTAAAGAAAATTTCGATATGTTTACTGAAGAATTATTCGAGGACGAAGAATTCGGCGAAGCCGTGTTCGGTGCAAGTCTGGTCAATTTCCCGAAACGCATCAAAAAACGAAGCGTCCCGAAATCGCTCTCGCCGAAGGAATCGAAATTCCCGCAATTGTCGAAATTCTCACCCGTCAGTTCGGCAGAATTCTCCGTCAGTTCATAATTTTTTTTCAAACAAATTCAAACAAGATAGACAGGATAAGCAGGATAAATTAGTATTTAACCTTGTAAATCCTGTTCATCTTGTTTATCTTTTTATACGAAAATTATGCCAACCGGATATTTCAGCTTAATTCTGCACGCACATCTGCCGTTCGTGCGTCATCCCGAATACCCCGAATTTCTTGAGGAAGATTGGTTTTACGAAGCGGTTACGGAAGTTTATCTGCCGCTCATAAATATCTTTGAACGCCTCCACGAACGCGGAGCAAAACCGCGTTTGGCAATGAATATTTCGCCGCCTCTGTGCGAAATGCTGGCGGATGATCTCCTGCAAAAACGCTATACGGCACACCTTGAAAATCTGATTGAGCTGGCGAAAAAGGAATTCGAGCGGGTAAAAAAAGAAGATATAGATTTTTACGATGTCGTTGAAATGTATGTGCAAACGCTTGAAAAATCGCTCGATCTCTGGAATAACAAATATAAACGCAATCTGATCAACGCTTTTCGCAAACTTCAGGACGAAGGAGTTTTGGAAATAATCACCTGCGGAGCGACGCACGGATTCTTGCCGCTGATCTCGACCCGCGAAGCACGCAAGGCACAGATCGAAATCGCCGTCGTCAATTACTGGAAGCATTTCGGACGGCAGCCACGCGGCATCTGGCTGCCCGAATGTGCTTATGAAGAAGGCGTTGAAGATTTGCTGAAAGATGCCGGAATCGAGTATTTTATCGGCGATTCACACGCGATTTTATACGGCGAACCGCGTCCTCGTTACGGCGTTCACGCTCCCGTCAGGTGTCCGAACGGTGTTGCGGTTTTCGCCCGTGATGTCGAAACTTCGCAACAGGTTTGGAGTGCTGAAGTCGGTTATCCGGGAAATCCGGTCTATCGTGAATTTTACCGTGATGTCGGTTGGGATTTACCGCTTGATTATCTCGCACCGCACCTGCACAAAGACGGCAATCGGCGGCATTTGGGTTTGAAATATTTCGCCATCACCGGACGCAAAACTCCGCAGAATCAAAAACTTTCATATCGTCCGCAGATTGCACGTCAGCAAGCGGCGGACGATGCGTCGAATTTTTTGAACAAACGCATCGAGCAAGCCAAAAAATTGCGTCGCACTTACGGCGGACATCCGCCGCTCGTAACTTCGCCGTATGATGCCGAACTTTACGGGCATTGGTGGTTTGAAGGTCCGGCGTTTATTGATTATTTATTTCGCAAATTTCATTACGATCAGGATGCCGTCAAAGCCGTTTCGCCCGGTGATTTTTTGGATGCGGGCGTGCCGATTCAAGTTCAGCAACCGTCGGCTTCGAGTTGGGGCGAAAACGGTTACTACAAAGTTTGGCTCAACGAAGCAACTTCGTGGATGTATGATTACGCCCACGATGCCGAACGCAAAATGACCGCTCTGGCAAATCACTTCGAGCATCCGAACGCACTTGAATTTCGGGCGTTGAACCAATGTGCGAGGGAACTTCTGCTCGCTCAATCAAGCGATTGGGCATTTCAAATTTATCAGGGAACGACCGTCGAATATTCATCAAAACGGTTCAAATCACACATTCACCGCTTCAATTTACTGGCGGATGATCTTGATAAATACGAAGTCAATGAAGAACTGCTCACGGAAATCGAAAGCCGCGACACGATCTTTCAAGAAATTGATTATCGAATTTATCGAAGTTAACCTTAAATACTCGATCTTCGGACTGCGGGCATCCTGCCCGCAAGTCTTGGCTTTTTCTTAATTGCATTTCAAATCTTTACGGTATTTCAGATTAGACACTTGCGGACAGGGATGTCCGCAGTCCGAAGACAGAACTTCATATCAAATCGAGCTTTTTCAAGTGATTCTCAAATTGTTCGGCGGAAATAAACTGCACCGCGTTTATTCCGAAATATATCGCAGCGTCAATATTTGCTTTTTTGTCATCGGTAAAAAAACATTCTTCCGCCGCACATTCCGCTTTTTCTACCGCCGCTTGATACATTTTCGGTGAAGGTTTTTCGTCGCCGACTTCGTGCGACAAAATAAAATCGTCGAAATACTGCATCACGGCGTAATTTTGTTTGATAAATTCAAAGTGAATTTCGTTCGTGTCCGACAGAATCAGCAAACGATATTTATCGGAAAGTTTGCGGATAAAATCTTCCGTCAAAATCGGTTTAAGTAAAAGAATACTGTTCCAAGCATTTTTGAAATCTTCAAATTCCATCCGCAAACCGAGCGATTTTTTATACGCCGCGAACAAATCCTTTGAGGAAATTTCGCCGCGATGATAGAGTTTGCTTTCGGCGATTTGAAGTGCTTTTTCGCGGAGTTCTTTGCCCTTTAAATTGCCGGAATTTTCAAAACTCGTCAACGCCCGGTCAATTTCGACCGGAACGATGACGTTTCCTAAATCAAAAATAAATGTTTTTATATTCATCGAAGTTTTTCCCAATCCAAACTGCGTCTGACCGCTTCATTCCATTTGAGCCGCAATTCATCGGCTAATTCTGCCGATATTTGCGGTTCGAATCGTTTATCTTCCCGCCAATGTTCGCTTAATTCTTCTTTTGATTCCCAAAATCCGACTGCTAAACCGGCTAAATATGCTGCACCGAGAGCGGTTGTTTCCGTGATTTTTGAACGCACAACGGGAATTTGCAGAATGTCGGCTTGAAATTGCAGGAGCGAATTGTTCTTCGTCGCACCGCCGTCAACCCGCAGTTCTTTCAATTTAATTCCCGAATCTTTTTGCATTGCGTCAAGTAGATCGGCGGTTTGAAAAGCGATTGATTCGACGGCGGCACGGGCAATATGTGCTTTGTTCGTACCGCGTGTCAGACCGATTATCAGCCCGCGTGCTTCCTGATTCCAATGCGGCGTGCCGAGTCCGGCAAAAGCGGGAACGAAATAAACTCCGCCGTTGTCCGCGACCGAATTTGCGAGTGTTTCGACTTCGCCCGAATCTTTAATAATCTCAAGCGAATCCCGCAGCCATTGCACGACCGCACCGCCGATAAAAACGCTTCCTTCCAGAGCATATTCGCACTTTTCGCCAATTTGCCAACCGATTGTCGTCAGCAGTTTATGCTTCGATGTAAACGCGGCTTCACCCGTGTTTTGCAGTAGAAAACACCCTGTTCCGTAGGTGCTTTTCGTCGTTCCTTTTTTAAAACAAACCTGTCCAAAAAGTGCCGCTTGCTGATCGCCCGCGATTCCGGCGATTTTTATTCCATTCAATTCATCCGGCGTTTTTACTTCGCCGTAAATTTCCGCAGACGTGCGAACTTCCGGCAGAATTCCGCGTGGAATATCGAATATCTCAAGCAATTCCTCATCCCATTTTAACTCGTGAATATTAAAAAACATCGTCCGCGAAGCGTTGGAAACATCGGTCAGATGCAGTTCGCCGTTGGTCAGATTCCAAACCAGCCAACTGTCAACCGTTCCGAAACACAGCTCGCCGTTTTCCGCCTTTTCCATTGCTCCGACGCAGTTTTCCAAAATCCATCTGATCTTGCTCGCCGAAAAATACGGGTCAACTTCCAAACCCGTTTTAGCACGAATTAAATCGCCAAATTTTGCTTTGATTTCATTGCAAAAATCCGAAGTCCGCCGATCCTGCCAAACGATTGCATTATATAGCGGCTCGCCCGTTTCTCGATCCCAAATAATCGCCGTTTCGCGTTGATTCGTTATCCCGACAGCGGCAACATCAGCGGCGGAAATCCTTGCTTTTTGCAAAACTTCCGTCGCCATATCTCTCTGCGATTTCCAAATTTCACGCGGATTGTGTTCAACCCAACCGCTTCGCGGAAATATCTGTTCAAATTCCCTTTGAGCCATCGCCACGATCCGACTGTTGCGGTCAAAAACAATCGCCCGACTCGAAGTCGTCCCCTGATCTAATGCGAGAATGTATTTCATAGAATGGAAAACGGAAAACGGAAAATGAAAAATAATTTCATAATCTCTTTTCGCTTAGTCTTGAATCTTGAATTTTGAATTTTGTATTATTCTGAGGATTTCCGCGACGCTCCACGCTTGAGCGAAGCACCCGCGGGGTTCGTGCGGTTCGTCGCCGTCGAATATTTCGGAGATTTGTCCGATTCCTTCGTCCGTCAGATGTGCATTGAAACCTTCCAGAATCCGTTCAATATACTGTTTGTGTTTGCGACCTTTCGGATAAGTTTTTCCAAGCGAAATAATGAACGCACCCATCAGCCACGCCCAGACCGTTCCCTGATGATAAGCCGAATCGCGGTGATGCGGATCGCCGATGTAAATTCCCTGGTACTGTTTATTCTCCGGTGACAGCGAACGCAGACCGACGGGCGTAAATAATTCGCGTTCGACCTTTTGCACGACTTTTTTTGCCCGAAACATACTCAGCATCGAGTGTTCTAAACTCACCGCAAAAATCTGATTCGGTCTGACGGACGCATCTTTTTCATCGCCGTTGATAACATCGTACAGATATTCTTCGTCGTTGTTCCAGAACTCCCGGTTAAAAGATTTTTTGGCATCGCCAGCCATCGCTTTATATTTGTTTTTGCCGTCTTTGTCCCGAAATTCTTTGGCAAAATGCTGCATAATTTTCAGAGCGTTATACCAGAGAGCTTGTATTTCGACAGGTTTTCCGATTCGCGGTGTGAAAACTTCATCGCCGATTTTCGCATCCATCCAAGTTAATTGCCAACCGCTTTCGCCCGCATACAAAAGTCCGTCATCCGCGTCAACTTTGATATTGAACCGCGTTCCTTTCTGATGCCAATAGATTATTTCGATGAGTTTTTCGTACAGTTCATCACGGACAAATTTGTAATCTCCGGTTTTTTCGGCAAATGCCCGAATCGCCTCAAAATACCAGAGCGTTGCGTCAACCGTATTATATTCCGGCGTTTCGCCTTCATCGGGAAAGCGATTTGGGAGCATTCCTTCGGAAATATATTTGGCGTATTCACGCAGAATATTTTTGGCGATTCCCTCGCGGTTCGTCGCCAGCGTCAAACCGTTCAAGGCGATCATCGTGTCGCGTCCCCAATCGGAAAACCACGGATAACCGGCGATAATCGTTTCGCCGTTTCCGCGTTTAACGATAAATTGATCGGCGGCAAGCACGAGTTGTTTGGTGAAATCGTCTTTTGCTCCGGCGATTTGAATTAAATCGTCGCGTCTGGCAATTTCGGCTTTTTCAAATTCCGTTGCCTTTCCAAAATTCGTCTGTTCGGTGGAAGCGACGACGATTGCCGCCGCGTTCGACAGATCGAATTTTAATGTGAACGGCTGAAATAAATCTTCCCGAAAATCAAAACCGCGATCTTTTTCAATCTCGTACTCAAAATTGCGATACCAATGTCCGGTTTCTGTAATTTCCGCAGCGTTGTGATTGAAAAAAAGTTCGGGCGTTTCATCAAACGGATTGATCAGCACGCAGTTTTCCGAAGCGACGTATTCGGCACTTATTTCGTCCGTCGCACTCTGCAAATGATGATAATCAACGAACGATAGAAGCGGTTTTAATTCAAGTTTTACGTCCGCATCCTTACCCGCGACTTTCGATTTTATGAGCCATTTGCAAACGGTCGTATTCTGTCCGCTGACCATAAAAATTTTGCGTTCGATCTCGATGCCTTTTACTTCAAACGTCCAAACCGGAAACGGATTCAGTTCAAACGATGTCAGATATTGAAACCCTTTCGGATGAACCGCGTTCGGATATTGATTTGCCGATAATTCAAAAACTTCGCCATCAATCGTCAGAACTTCCTCGAACTTTGAAAGCATCGTTACGCGTCCAAGCGGCGGACGCGTCGCCGCCGTCAAAATCCCGTGGTAACGCCGCGAATTCGCTCCCGCAATCGTCCCGCAGGCAAACCCGCCGATGCCGTTCGTCTCCAACCATTCCTTCCGACTCGACTGCTCAAAATCCGTGCAGATACTTGTATCAAACTTAATCATTTTCCTCCCACTCCACTTTGTTTTCTGATTTCCGGTAATGTTCGATTCATTTAAAATCCTAACTTATTTGAGTTAGTTTCTAAAACTAAGAAAGGTTCACGAAATAAAAATCTCGTGAACCTTTCTACCTATAAGAGTAATCAGCACCCTCATACCGATTATCCTAATAGATCAATTTAATCAAATTAATTTTGAAAATTTAACCTTGTAACTTAGTAGTTCGTTGATATTCTAAATTTGGATTCAGATTAGCAAAAAATAATTTGTTGACAATCTGTTTTAATCGAAATCCAATGACAACATCTTAATATTTTTCGAAAACTGTAAATAAAAAAGCTGAAAAAATTAAGCATTCCGCCATAGAAGTTATATCGAAAAACCAATAAGTTAGTTCAGTACATTGCCCTCAGCATCAAGTTTGATAACTTCGCCGTAATTTAATTCTCGCACGCCTTTTTCAATTTTGGTTATATCGCCGACGATGATCCAGATAATTTCATCGGGACGGACGAATTTTTGGGCGGCGGCGGCAAGCTGCGGTTCGGTCAGATTGCGAATCGTCGTGCCGTATTTTGCCCAGTAATCATCGGGCAATTTATAATCAACAAGTTCGATTGCCGCCGAATCGAGAGCCGAAAGAGTTTCAAATCTGCCGGGCAGTCGCAAAGACATATTTCGCATAATGCTTTGAAATTCTTCGCCCGAAACCGGCTTGTCGCCGGAAACATTTCTTATTTCCCTTAAAACTTCGACCATTGATTCTTTGGTTTTATCGGTTTGCACGGGAGCGATCACAAAAAACGGACGCTGCCCGCGTGAATCCCGCAAACCGCCGCTGGTACCGTAACTCCAGTGTTTATCGAGCCGCAAATTTCTGTTCAAACGCGACGTGGACATTCCGCCAAAGTTTCGGAAAAGCGGTTCGCCTGCCAAATCTTCGATCTGTCCGGTTGCTTCGGAAATGTGTGCGGCGACAATTGTTGATTGCGGAGCGTCGGGTTTGTCAATCAAGTATATTTTTTTGCCCGTTGTTTTTGCCGCATTTGTTAAGTTTTTCGTCGGTGCAGTTCCAGATTTCCAACTGCTGAACGCTTCTTCGAGCATCGGCAAAACCTTTGCCAAAGTCGTGTCACCCGTAACGATCACGGTTGAACTTGCGGGTTTAAACCACATATTGTGCCAATTCATTAAATCATCACGGTTTAATTTTTCAACCGTATTTTCAAATCCCGAAGCGGGTTTGCCGTAAGCGTTATTTGTGCCGTAAAGAATTTTCGGCATTATACGGAATGCGAGAGCGTTTGCCTGTGCTTTTTCCTGTCCGATTCCAGCCAGACGGCGTTGTTTTTGAATTGCAAATTTATCGGTAGGAAACGCGGGATTCAAAATGACATCCGCCATAATTCCGAGCGAAGGTTTCAAATTTTCCGCCGTTGACTGAAGCCGCACAAACGACATATCGAGCGAGCTTGACGTGCCTAAACCCGCTCCGAGCATATCGAGTTCATCAACGATCTGAAATGCGTTTCGGGTTTTTGTTCCTTCATCCAAAAGATCGAGCGTCAACGTTGCCAGTCCGGCTTTTTCAACCGAATCGGAAGCTGACCCCGCATCGACCGCGAGCGTTACATTTATAATCGGTGCGGAATGTCTTTCTAGAAGCAGAACATTCAAACCATTTTTCAATTTCGCCCGTTGAACCTTCGGAAATGAAATGTCTGGAGCGTCGCCGATTGTCGGAATTTTGCTGCGGTCAACGGCGATTTTTTCCGTCGAAAGATCAGCCGCAGGTTTGACGAGCATTGTGTAATAATTATTTTTCAGCCACTTATTCGCCGCTATTTTGACTTCGGCGGGAGTTGCTTTTGCGGTAATTTCGAGTTTATTTAAATACGCCTCGGTGTCGCCGCCGTAAGTTTGGCTTTCCGCCAAAATATCGGAGCGTCCACCAAATCCGCCGAGTCTTTCGCTGCCACGCAAAAATCCCGAAAGATAGCGACTTTGCGAGCGTTTCAAAGCATCGGCATCAACGCCTTTTTCCAACAAATTATTTAATGCCAAATCCAATTCACGTTCCGCAACTTCTGGATTCACACCATCTTTGAGCGTCATCGTAGTAATAAAAAGACTTCCCAATTCACTATCGGAAACTCCGGCAGAAACATTTGTCGCCAATTCTTTTTCGTAAACAAGTTTTCTGTCCAAAACCGAACTTTTTGAACCCGACAAAACGCTTGCGAACAGACTCAAATGCTGCACTTCTTTATCTTTCCAAGCGGGTGCGTGATAAACGCGGTAGATGCGATTTTGCGGAACTCTGTCTTCCATCTCGTCGCGTATATTGCGGTCAAGTTTCGGAATCCATTCTTCAGTTCGCGGCAAGGGCGGACCGGGCTTTATATCGCCGAAATACTTTGTCACGAGTTCGAGAGCCTTCTCCGGCGAAATGTCTCCGGCAAGCGAAATCACGGCATTATTCGGTCCGTAATAGGTCGCATACCATTCCTTAATATCGGCTAAACTTGCCGCATTCAAATCTTCCATACTGCCGATGGTTGACCACGAATACGGATGCGAATATGGGTAAACTTTTTCGCTGATCTGTGTAAAAACGCTTCCGTAAGGTCGGTTTTCGCCCTGCCGTTTTTCGTTCTGGACAACGCCGCGTTCACGCTCAAGCATTTCCTTTGAAATATAATTTGCCAAGAAACCCATTCGATCTGCTTCGAGAAAAAGCGTTTTTTCAAGTGCCGAAACGGGAACATCTTCAAAGAAATTCGTCCTGTCGCCATTCGTCGTGCCGTTGCGATTATTTGCACCGAGATCGTCCATCGCCTCACGAAAACCGAACGGATGATTTTCCGAACCGTTAAAAAAGAAATGCTCAAACAGATGTGCAAAGCCCGTTTTTCCGCGTTTCTCATTCCGCGAACCGACGTGATACCACATATTGACACCGACAATCGGCACACTTTTATCTTCGTGGACGATCAATGTCAAACCGTTTTTCAAAACGAATTTTTTATGCTCGATGCGGTATTGCTCACGGTTAAAAGAAACCTGAGCCGAAACACCGACGGCAAACAAACCAAGCAAAACGATAGATATAATTAGACGCATATTTTCTTTAAGTCCTCTGGTTTTGAAATCGTAAAATTTTTGAGTTGAATTATTCTACGCTATTTTTCGGGAAATGTTTAGAAAGGTAAAAAAGTCAGCCACGAATTACACGAATGAATACGAATAAAGAAAGAATTAACCACAGATTTTCACAGATTCACTCAGATAAGATAGTAATACTTTTCATATTTCTTTTATTATCCGTTTTTATCTGTGAAAATCTGTGGTTAAATTTTTTTTTCTTTATAAGTGAGATTAGTGTAATTCGTGGGCAAACTCTTTTCCTGAAAGTGCGAAACTACAATGGTTTTGATATTCTACTGAGTTAGTTTAGAAAGTTTTAATAAAAAAAATATTTTATGAATCCAGAGAACATCAGAAACTTTTCAATTATTGCCCATATTGACCACGGTAAATCCACGCTTGCCGATCGCATTTTGCAAAAGACGAACGCCGTCGCCGACCGTGATATGTCCGACCAATTACTTGACAATATGGACTTGGAACGCGAACGCGGAATTACCATAAAATCCCACGCCGTCCGCCTTGATTACACGGCAAAAGACGGTCAACAATATATCTTGAACTTGATTGATACGCCCGGACACGTTGATTTTTCTTATGAAGTTTCGCGTTCACTTTCGGCGTGCGAAGGTGCTTTGCTGATCGTTGACGCATCGCAGGGCGTTGAGGCACAAACGTTGGCAAACACATATTTGGCGATTGAAAATAATCTCGAACTGATTCCGGTTTTGAATAAAATTGATCTGCCGTCTGCCGAACCTGATCGGATTTTGGAGCAAATCGAAAATGTCATCGGACTTGAAACCGACAATGCTGTGTTGGCAAGTGCGAAAACGGGCGTAGGAATTGACGAGATTTTAGAAGCGATTGTCCGCGACATTCCCGCACCGCAAGGCAGCAAGGATGCACCGCTCAAAGCTCTGATATTTGACAGTTGGTATGATTCGTATCGCGGCGTAATCGCACTTTTCCGCGTCATTGAAGGCACGATTAAAAAAGGCACGAAGATAAAATTCTTCAATACCGGACGTGAATATCAAGTTGAAACGCTCGGTGTAAATCTGCCCGTGCCGACACCAATCAATGAATTAAGCGTTGGCGAGGTTGGCTTTATGACCGCTTCGATCAAAACACTTGCGGACGTTCAAATCGGCGACACGATCACTGAAGCGGCGAATCCGACCGACACACCTTTTCCCGGTTTCAAGGAAATCAAACCGATGGTTTTTTCGGGACTTTATCCGACCGATTCGGCACGCTACGAAGATTTGCGGGATGCGATGGATAAACTTCGCTTGAATGACGCGTCGTTTTTCTTTG
Source organism: Pyrinomonadaceae bacterium (assembly GCA_041746675.1). GTDB lineage: Bacteria > Acidobacteriota > Blastocatellia > Pyrinomonadales > Pyrinomonadaceae > Aridibacter. The sequence goes on from JBGTGO010000004.1 coordinate 36,704, forward strand.
AACCCGAATCTTCAACCGCGTTAGGTTTTGGTTTTCGCTGCGGATTTCTCGGACTTCTGCATATGGAAATCATTCAGGAACGGCTTGAAAGGGAATTCGATTTGGATTTGATCACAACCGCACCCGGCGTGCGTTACAAAGTTTTATTAACTGACGGCTCAATCGTCGAAGTTGATTCGCCTTCGCAAATGCCGCCGCCGGAGCGAATCAGCGAAATTCAAGAGCCGTATATCGAAGCGACAATTTTAACGACCGATGATTTTCTCGGCGGAATTCTGCCGCTGTTAGACGAAAAACGCGGTGTGCAGAAAAAGTTTGAATACGTTACGACCAATCGCGTAATGCTCGTTTATGATATTCCGCTCAATGAAATTGTGCTTGATTTTTATGATCGTTTGAAGTCGGTTTCAAAAGGTTATGCTTCGCTCGATTATCATTTAACGGGTTATCAAAAAGGCGATCTCGTCAAGCTCGATGTCCTCGTCGCCAACGAACCGGTTGATGCACTTTCCTTAATTATGCACCGCGGTTCGTCAATCACAACCGGACTTGCGATCACCAAAAAGATGAAGGATTTGATCCCGCGTCAAATGTTTGAAGTCCCGATCCAAGCCGCCATCGGTAACAAAGTCATCGCCCGCCAAACCGTTAAATCAATGGGCAAAAACGTCACTGCCAAATGCTACGGCGGCGACATTTCCCGCAAACGTAAACTCCTCGAAAATCAAAAAGCAGGAAAAAAACGTATGAAAAAAGTCGGTCGCGTCGAGATTCCGCAGGAAGCATTTCTGGCAGTTTTGAAGGTTAATGAGGGAAGTTAAAATAATGAAAAAATTTATATTTCTGATTCTAATTAGTTTATCAATGTGCAGTTTCGTTTATGCTCAATCATTTCCTGTTGAACTTAATAAAGTCAGAAAAATAAGACTTCTTGAATCAAATCGTGAGGATGTCAAAAAAATCTTGGCAGATTATAAGTCGGATAAAGATGAGAACAAGAACAAAAAGTCTGAACTGATCTACTCGGAATTTCTTTCTTCTGAAAATGCTCATATCGAGATAGATTACACACAAGGAAATTGTTCAGATGGTTATGACGAATGGAATGTTCCTGAAGGAAAAGTCAAATCAATTAAGATTTTGCCTGAAAAAACGATTAAGTTTGCAGACTTCAACTTTGACTTTTCAAATTTCCTGAAGGAAAAGAAATATGCCAATGTTGAAGATTTATACGTTTATCACAACAAAAATTTGGGGATTGCGTTTGATAGTAGAGATAGTGAAGTTGAAAGTGTTCATCTCTTTCCAACTAGCAGTTTTTATTCTTATATATGCGAAAATGAAGAAGCAGAATCAGCAAAAGAATTTTATTCGACTGAAAATTTTTTCGGAAAATCTAAACTAAAAGATAGAGTTATTATTAGAGAATATCCGGCTTCCATTTCCAGTCTGACTCTAAGTGCGAATGAAATAACGATTGGTTGCAATCAAGCAAGTATATGCAAAAGTTGTTTTGAAAATGATGAAAAAATTTCAGTAATTACTACTGTGGAAAATCCTCAAAATGATGTATTAACATATAACTACACAGTTTCCGCCGGAAAAATAGTTGGACAAGGTTCGCAAGTAGTTTGGGATTTGACAGGTGTTGAAAAGGGAACTCATACGATTACGGTAAAGATTGATGACGGTTGCGGGGATTGTGCTACTCCGATGTCGAAAACGATTTTTGTAAAATAGTGAATCATAAACATACATAAATTATTACCAAAATAATACATAGGGCATACAATGAAAACTAAATTAGCCAATCATTACACTTATCTCTTTGGCACGAATCTTGTTATGTGTTATATTGCTTATTCAAATTGAGAAAAGTTAAGGAAAAACAAAAAATAAAGGACAAGGGAGAAAAAAAATGATTTCATTAATTATATGGTTGATTTTAGGGTTTTTGGCGGGTTACTTGGCGAAGTTGATTATGCCGGGTCCTGATGGCGGCGGAGTAGTTTTAACGACGATTTTAGGAATTGTCGGGGCAGTTGTCGGCGGTTTCGTCGGAACTTTATTAGGTTTTGGAATGGTCAGTTCGTTCGATAATATCGGTAGTTCGATACCGACATTCTTATTCGCAATTCTCGGAGCGATTATTGTTTTAGCAATCTATCGTTTGGCAACGGGAAGAAGTGTAACTTCGTAATTGCATTCTAGTTTTAGTCTAAAAAGGTTGAAAATATTTAAGATATTTTCAACCTTTTTTTGTTTATTTTCACTTCCTCTTTCCACATTCGCAGATTGTAATAAATTGCAAAGTTGCGGAGTTATGATAATTGAAGCTTTTGCAGTTTGAAATTGTAATTATTAAAAGATGTCGCAACTCGCAAAACTCCGAAACTTTCCACAACTCGCAAAACTCAATTAAATCGTATGATTCTGCCTTCGACCTTTGGCGAGATAGTTTTGTCCGGCGAAATATTTATCGCATTCTGTAGGATTTCCGCATCTTTTTTAGCGGTCGCTTTATCAGTCAAAATCTTCGCGTCTTTAAACATCGTGTAGCCGTCGCCGCCATTGGCGATCAGAAATTCGGATGTGGCGAGCGTATATTTCTTGTTTTCGTCAAGCGGTTTTCTGGCAACCAAAATTTCTATAACGCGATTTCCGGCAGGTTTGGCAGCATCGAATGTGAAGGTTAAACCGGAGACTTGCGGGAATCTCCCCGGTTCGCTGTCTTCAGCACTTCTTGCTACGCCGTGTTCCAAAACTTGACGCAGAGTTTTGCCCGTCAGCTCGATTTTCAAGACGGGATTATTGAACGGAAGAATCGAAATCACGGCACGTTTTGTTAAAATTCCGGGATTATATGTGATGTCGGCACGAATCGAACCGCCGTTTAAGAAACCGATGTCGGCGTTGGTCGAAGTGCGGAAGGCATCGGCGATAAAGTTACCGACGTTCGTTTCCTTTGTGCGGTTCGATTCCGAACCGGCATCGAGAACGACCGCCGTTCTGCCGACAGGTTCGGCTAATTCGTTGAGCAAATCTTTGTATTTCGCTGTCACCGGAGCAAATTCGGGAGCGTCGGGAATTGCGTCGGTAACGGGGATTATTTCCCAGTCCATTCCGAGAAGTTTCCTCGTCGTGCGGTCGAAATTAAGCGTAAACTTGCCCATTTCTCTCGCGTCGGAAGTCATCTTGAAAATCGGTGTGCCGTGTGAAGACGATTGCAGAAGCGTGTGTTCGTGTCCGCCCAAAATCAGATCGAAATCGGCACAACCCGCTAATTTTTTATCCTGATGCATAAACAGATGCGTCAAACCGATGACCGCATCAACCTTTTCAACCGCCCGCAGACGGCTGACAATTAAATTTGCCGTCAGACAGTAATCAGCAATTTGCAAACTGTCGTCCATCGCCGAAGTTTCCTTCGTTTCGGGCAGAAGCAAACCGATTATCGCCACTTTTGCACCGTCGAACTCACGAATCACGAACGGCGGCGTATCGGCGAAAATCTTGCCCGAATCAGTATAGACGACGTTCGCACCGAGCCATTGAAACTTCGATTCCGCCATCCGCTTTAGTAATTCCGGTGTTTTCAGATCGAATTCGTGATTGCCGAAAACCGCGTAATCAATCCCGACCGCGTTCCACGCATCAATCATTTGCTGACCTTTATAAACCCGCGTTTCTACCGAAGGCGACAGCGTATCGCCGCCGAATGTGAAAATCGTGTTCGGATTTTCTTTCAACGCAGCTTTTTTCAAGGTCAAAAGCCGGGCAAGTCCGCCGTTTTTCCCGTTGTCGGCGGGAATAAATTGATAAACATCGTTGACGTGAAGAAACGTAACTTTGATCGGTGCATTCGGATTTGTTTCCTGTGCAAAAATGCCGATTGACAGTAACAAAGTTAATATTGTGATTGTAATTATATTTTTCATTTCGTTAAATTGTGTGCGGCGGCGGGACGGATGGCGTTACTGTTTCGATTCGAGATGTGTTCTCGCTTCCCAGAGTTCGGGAAAAAATTTCTTGTCCAAAGTAGTTCGTAAATATCCGGCACCTGCTGAACCGCCTGTGCCGCGTTTCATTCCCATCATTCGCTCGACCATTAAAACGTGATGATAACGCCAGAGTGAAATGTTTTCATCGTGTTCGATCAGTAAGTCCTGCATTATAAAAAGTTCGGGATATTTTTCGGGATGTGTTAAAATCTCGACGATTGTTTTTGTTTTAGCATCGTCATCGCCGACCTCAAAACCTTCCATTTTCAATAAGTTATAAAAACCATCGCCGAGCGTCGGGTTGTTGAATCGTTCGGTCAGACGCTCGTGAGCAAAATCATCGAACGCGAAAAAGTCCAACATTTTTCTGTCCTTTGCACCGGAAATAAATTCGATCTCGCGGAACTGCATCGACTGAAAACCGCTCGCCGGATTCAGTTTGTCGCGGAATTCCTAAAAACCGATCTGTGCCATTGTTTCGAGAATATGAATTTGCGAAACGATAACTTTTTCAATTGCTGTTGCCGCTTTCAAAGCGTGATTTACCCGGAATTTCCGGTCTTCGCCCATCCAAATTATCGCGTTGTCAAGTTCGTGCAAAATCTGTTTGAACCACAGTTCATAAGTCTGATGAATCACGATAAACAAAAGTTCGTCATGGCTCGTCGGTTCGGACAAAGTTTTCTGTAAGTTAATCAGTTCAGGGACTTTAAGATATTCGTTATAAGAAAGTTTTGGATTATCGCCGTATTCGTGCATATTTTTACTCGCCGGATTTTTATATAAAATAGTCGGACGGATTTTTTGCAAAAATTTCCGACCGGAGTGCGAACTTCAGTTCGCAGGGAAAAAGGCGAATTAATGTTCGCGTTGCATTTCTCCATTCGGATGTTTCATAAAATATTTTGTTTTATCATTAGATAGTATTATTTATAACTTTTTTCGGGTTAATTTTCCAGATAAACTTCTTCACTTAAAAAAAAAACTTGACAGAACGGGAAAATTTATGTAAATTTCCCGTCATTCTGTCAAATAAAACTACCCAACAGAAATTCTAAGTCCCCAAAAAAATCTTGCAGTTTAAGATTTGTTACTTATTTTGGAAATGAGTCTTAATAATTTTCTATTTTTCCGCACTTGCTGTGAAGTCTGAACTGTCGGACTTTGCTTTTATGTGCGTATTTTATTGATTTAACCGAAGCGTCGGTTAAAAATTTTTGGCTGAACGTCTATTTTGAATGATGTTCATAAACTTAAAATTCACTGAAGTTTGTAGGAGGAATTACAAAAATATGTCACAGGAATCAGGAACGGTTAAATGGTTTAACAACGCAAAAGGCTATGGTTTTATTGAGCAGAACGGCGAGCAGGATATTTTCGTACACTACAGTGCGATCTCCGGCGAAGGTTATAAAACTTTGATTCAGGGTCAGGAAGTTCAGTTCGAGGTTACGAATGGTCCGAAGGGACCACAGGCGGAAAACGTTTCTAAGCTTTAAGCACGAAAAATGTTGAAATTTAACTGAAAAGCATTTGCCGGAAAGTTTTCCGGCAAATGCTTTTCAGTTGGGGGATACTTGGAAATCTAAAAAATCTCATCGCCCTTAGCTTTTAATTTCCGCCGCCAGAGTTCGCGGTAAGAATTAAACAGCGAAACCATATTATTTAGTTTATAACGGTTCGCATACGACAGATCGCGATTGCCGTTGATGCGTTTAATGCGGGCATCGAGACTCGCTCTTTGCTGCAGCGGAGCTTTTCTCGTACCGCCGCCGAAGAATATATCAAACTCAATCTTCAAACGCCGGATGTCCTCGCCAATTCTTTCGATCTGTTCTTCGATCTCAAGTATCTTAGCTTTTTGGTTCTGATCTTTGCGTGCAAGTGTGTTAAGTGCCATAGCGTTTTTAGGGGAAGATGTCTGGATTGGAACGGAACTTGTGATATTCCCGCATTAAATAGAAACATTCAATCACGTCCGTTTTCCTTATTTTATCCTTTATCGGTTAAAATATATTTATGGAAAACGATGAACGAAATAATCCCGCTGCTATCCTGAAACTGCTGCCTTCGGTTGATACGCTTTTGCGAAGCGAAAATCTTGAGGAAATCGCTTCGGAATCCGGTATGAAACATTTGGCGGATTTGGCAAGAGTCATTATAAATTCGATGCGGCGTGAAGTTCAGGCAGAAATTGTTGCGAACAATAAGTTTGACGCAAAAAACTATTCGCGTGAGATTTTGCTGGAACAAGCGGAATCGCAACTCGCAGACAAGTGGCGACGTGAGCAGAACACGGGTTTGCAAAAAATAATCAATGCGAGCGGTGTTATAATTCATACAAATCTCGGACGCTCGACGCTTTCCGAAACGGCACGAAAAGCGATGGCGGACGCTTCCGGTTACTGCAATCTTGAATACGACATCGCCACCGGAAAACGCGGCAAACGCGGGGCGAAAGCGGAAAATTTACTGGTGGAATTGACGGGAGCGGAAGGTGCGTTGATCGTTAATAATTGTGCGGCGGCGTGTATTTTGGTTCTGTCAACACTTTGCAACGGTGGCGAAGCGATTGTTTCCCGCGGCGAACTGGTCGAAATCGGCGGCGATTTTCGCGTGCCGGATGTGATGATTCAATCCGGAGCGAAATTAGTCGAGGTCGGCACAACCAATAAAACACGAGCCTCCGATTATGAAAACGCGATCACCGAAAACACGAAATTAATCACGAAAGTTCATCCGTCGAATTATCGGATAATCGGTTTTACGTCAACGCCGAACATTGCGGAACTGTCGAAAATTGCGAAGCGAAACGAAGTTTTACTGTACGAAGACGCGGGTTCGGGAGCGATGTTCGATATGTCGGAATACGGTTTGACGGACGAACCCGTAATTCCCGATTCGATTAAAAACGGAGCGGATGTCGTCACATTCAGCGGTGATAAACTGGTCGGCGGAATTCAATCGGGTTTGATCGTCGGGCGAAAAAACGTGATCGAAAAACTACGCAAAAATCCGCTTTACCGGGCGTTGCGTGTCAGCAAAATCGTTTATGCCGTGTTGGAAAAAACGCTCGAAGAATTCCGGCGGGAAACTGCCGTCGAAAATTTGCCGACGCTGAAAATGCTCTCACTTTCAAAGGCTGAAATTAAACATAGCACTGAACATTTTGCTGAAACTCTGCGAAAGAAATTGGGCAATAAAACTAATTTATTGATAGAACTAACCGACGGCAAATCCGTCATCGGCGGCGGTTCTGCACCTGATGTTCAGCCGGAAACTGTGTTGCTTATTTTAAAACATAAAAATTTGTCGGCTGGTCAATTGGAAGAAAAACTGCGGCACTCAAAACCGCCCGTCATCACGCGAATTATTGATGACAAAGTTTCGATTGATCTGCGAACGGTTTTGGAAAATGAGTTGAATCAACTGTTGGAAGTTTTGAGTTTGATTTGAAAGTCGGACAGTAGGCATCTTTGCCCGTAAGTCTTGATTTGTTTCAAAAATTGCCTTACGAAAAATACTCGCGGGTAAGGGATGCCCGCTGTCCGTTGAAATTATTTCCGATAAAACTCGACACCATCCGCAAATTCAACACCGATTTTGCCTTCCGATTCGGCGTAATCGAGATGGGCGACGGCTTCGGAAATTGCCAGAAAACGATGCACATTTTTATCAATCGCATCGGGGAAAAGTCTGTTGGCTAGATTCCACGCGGTGATTCCGTCTTTGGGAACTAACGCGATGACCTTTTTTTGGCGTTCATCAATCGAGCGAATGTAACGGTTGAAAATTTCTTCGAAATCCGTAATCGGTTCGCCGTGTCCGCCGTGAACCAATGTCGGTGAGAATTTGCGGATTTTTGCTAAACTTACCAAGTATTCGGCGAGCGATTTGAAGCGTTTTTCGGGATTTATCGGATCGGGCGAAATAATCGGGTTCGGCGTAATTCGTTTTAAGACACAATCGCCGGCGATGATCGTTCGATTCGATTCGCGTAAAAATGAACAACTGCCGGGCGTGTGTCCGGGTGTGTGCAGAACTTTGAGCATTCCGCTTTCAAATTCCAATTCCTGTTCGTCGCGTAATTCGGTAAATTCCGTTTCGCCGAGCGAATCCGTCAGAAGACTTATTTTTTCGTAAGTTTTTTGTAATTCTTCAAAAACTTTTGCCGGAACTCCGGCTTTGTGTATCAGACTTTTGTGATTTTCCTGCGACAATCTGCCGAAAAGATGTCCGGTTTCCCAATTATGAATAAAAATCTCGGCATTGTTCGCTTCGTCGCGGACTTGTTTGGCTAAACCGCAGTGATCTTCGTGAGCGTGCGTCAGAACGATGCGGCGAATATCTCTTAAATTTACGCCGTTTTGCTGTAATTTTTTTCGCAGAACGGTTGATGCTTCAGCGGTTTTCGGTCCGACATCAATCAGCGTCAGTGGATCTTCTTTAATCAGATAAACATTGACATCGCCGACGTAAAAAGGTGTTGGAATCGAGATTGGAACTATTTTCATTTTGGATTTTGGATTATTTAGAAAATTTACTTTCAAGTTCTGTTGCAAAAGTTATAATAACTCTTATTAGAAAATAATGAAAAACCGATCCAAAATCCAAAATCCAAAATCTAAAATCGCAATTGTCGGTGCGGGACCGGCGGGAACGAGTCTGGCGATTCGTTTGGTGAGACAAAATTTTGACGTAACCCTGATCGAACGCGAAAAATTTCCGCGGCATAAACTTTGCGGTGAATTTATTTCGCCCGAATGTCTGGAACATTTTCGGGAATTGGGAGTTTTGGATGAAATGCTGGTTCGTGGCGGTGATCGAATTTCGCAGACGATATTTTATTCGGAGAACGGAAATTCTGCGGCGATTTCGAGCAAATGGTTCGGTGGAAGTGAACAAGGTGCGTTGGGTTTAAGTCGAGCGGAGATGGATTTTCGACTGATGGAAAAAGCTAAAGAACTTGGAGTTGAAGTTATCGAAGAAGGTTCGGTTAATGAACTAATATTCGAAAATGAAAAAGTTTGCGGTGTGAAAATTAAAAATATTAGTGGTGAATTAAAAGAGATTTATGCCGATTTAACAATTGATGCGACGGGACGAGCGAAGGTTTTGTCGAAATTAGCTGATCGGGAGTTCAGAGTTCAGAGTTCAGATGATAAAAGAGTAAATAAAATCCGAAATCCGAAATCTAAAATCCAAAATCCGCTAGTTGGTTTCAAGGCTCATTTGAAAAATGTTCATTTGGAAAAAGGCGTTTGCGAGATATATTTTTTTCGCGGCGGTTACGGCGGTTTGAATTATGTCGAGGATGGAATTGCGAATCATTGTTTTCTGCTGAAAGCGGAAATCGTGAAGGAATTCAAAGGCGATGTCGAAGCAATTCTGGAAAAAGTTATTTTTCAAAATGTGCGGGCGAAGGAAACCTTGAAAGGTGCGGAAAATTTGTTTGACTGGCTGGCGGTTTCGGTTGACGGGTTCGGAATAAAGGATTTGAGTCCGACAGACAATTTATTGGCGGTCGGTGATGCGGCGGCTTTTATTGATCCGTTCACGGGAAGCGGAATGTTGATGGCGTTTGAGAGTGCGGAAATTTTGGCGGACGTGATTGCGGAACATCAAAATTCTTTTGATCGTCAAAATTCCTTCGGTGAAATCGCCTCCTCTTACGAACTTTTGCACACATCGAAATTCAAGCAAAGACTTCGTGTGTGCGGCATTATGCGGCGTTTGGTATTCGTTCCGCAATTTGCAAAAGCGGCAGTTTCGATTTTGAGTCTGAGCCGGATTGCCAGAGAATTTCTGGCACGTTCAACCCGACAAACTAAAACTAAAAAGGCATTTAAATCCTGATAAATTAGACGAATATTACAAATTTACTTGCTTAAAAGGGTTGTTGCGATTAAAATTCTTTAGTTATCAAATCTATATAAAAAGTTCTGTTAGTTAAATAGTTAAAATCTAAAAATTTCGTTAAAGATCGAACGATGCAAATAAATCTCGATTTGTAATGTTTCTGACTACAATTCACTAACCGAATCTACAAAATAAAGTTTCTAAAAAAGTTTAAGGAGTAAAAACTGATGAAAGCGTTTTTAAAGCGATTTTCTGTTACTGTTGAAAATCTTTTGTTGTTAGCTGTCGTGATGACGATCAGCGTGAGTGCGGCGTATGCACAGGCACAGGCAAGCACAGCGGACTTGATCGGAACGGTGGTTGATCCGACCGGGGCGATCATTCCGGGAGCAAGTATTACGGTTAAAAGTCCAACGACCGGCATCAACCGCACGACGACTTCAAACGATTCCGGTGCATATCAATTTATCGGTCTGCCGCCCGGAACTTATAATGTTACGGCAACCGCACCGACATTCAAAAGTGTTTCGATTCCGAATATCACGGTCACGGTCGGACAACGGGCGGAATTGACCATTCCGCTGGAAATCGGAACCGAAGATATTGTCGTTACGGTCGGTGTCGGCGATATTCAACTGGTCGAAACAACGAGTTCGACCGTTTCAAATACGATTGACCAGCAACGAATTGATAATCTGCCGATTAACGAACGAAGTGCGACGGGATTTGCCCTCACGCTTTCGACGGTCGGACGTGATAACGGTCGTCCGGTCGGACCGGCTCCGACATCGGGTTTGAACATCGGCGGACAACGCGGACGCTCGACGCTCGTGCAGGTTGACGGGGCGGATTTTACGGATAATTCGGTCAATGCGGCTCGGACAACCGTTTCGCAGGAAGCCGTTCAGGAATATCAGGTGGCGACGAACTCTTACGCTCCCGAATTCGGACGGGCGACGGGCGGCATCGTCAACGTCGTGACGAAACGCGGAACGAACGATTTTCACGGAAACGTCTTCGGATTTATCCGCGACAAGAGCATTCAGGCGAACAACGCTTTTGCTCCGGTGGATAAACCGGATTTCCGCCGCACGCAATACGGTGCAACTTTCGGCGGTCCGATTGTTAAGGAAAAAACGTTTTTCTTTGCTTCTTATGAAAGACGCGACCGCGACGAGTCGGGATTTTTTACGAGCAATGTCGGTCAGGGACTTAATCAATCACTTACTGTCGGAGCACCGTTTTTGCCGTTTAGCCAAACATTCAACGGTTTAACGACGGCACAGGTACAATTTGCACAAGGTTTGCTGGGAAGTCCGCAAACTGCCGGTTTGGGAATTCAGTATTTATTCCTCGCGTCCAGCGGAACAAACACGGCTCTGACGGGTGCAAATCCGTTACTGAATATAAGTTCGTCGAATAATATTCCGGTCGGACAACAAATCGGCGGACGCTTTACTTTGACCGGAGCTCCGATTCCAGTCGGAACAACCGGAGCTGACGGACAATTTATCGCATTTCGTCCGCTGAATAATTTGCAGACGGTTTTTCCCGTAACGGAAAACACGAATTTTTTCTCACTTCGCGGCGATCAGAATATCAACGAGGGAAACCAACTTTCGCTTCGATTTAGCTACAATACGAACGATGTCACCGGAATTCAGGTCGAATCGCAAAACCAATCTCTCGGACAAAACGATTTTTCGAGAACGGGTATTCAAGACCTGACCGATTATGCTTTTACCGCCGGATTGAATTCGGTTCTCAGCACTTATGTTACGAACGAATTCAAATTCAGTTTCGGACAACGCAACACATCGTTTCGTTCGCAAAACGGTAACGCGGTTGCTTTTAATATTTCGGATGCGGCGTTCATCGGACGCGAACTTTTTTCGCCGGTCGTCCGCACCGAACGACGTTTTCAGTTTGCCGATAACGTCAATTATATTTTGGGAAATCATACATTGAAATTCGGCGGCGATATAAATTTCGTCAACATTCCGAGTTTCATTTTTGAATTGAACTTTGCCGGACTCTTCAATTTCGGTCCGACTCCGGCAGGTAATCTGTTGTGTTCTACTTTAACCGGAGCAGCATTGAGTGCGTGTTTGGGATTAACTGCTAATGCACCGGCATTTACTCCGGTTCAATCTTACGGACTCGGTTTTCCCTCGACATATATTCAGGGTTTCGGCGATCCGACGGGCGATTTTTCAAACTTGCCGCTGGCATTTTTTGCACAGGATACGTGGCGTGTAACACCGAAATTGACAATCAATTACGGTCTTCGCTACGACATCGAATTTACAAAACAAATTGATACGGTCGGTGTTACCGATCCGCTTTCGGGAATCGCACTGTCGGCGGGCGATATTTTAACGGCACAGGATGCACTCAATGTTCAGCAGGGAATTCCGGTGGATAGAAACAATATCGCTCCGCGGTTCGGTTTTGCTTATGACCTCAAAGGCGACGGCAAAACGGTCATTCGCGGTGCGTTAGGTTTGTTTTACGATCACCCGCTTTTAGCAATTGCCACGAACTCGGACATCGGCGACGCTTCGCAGCAGCAGCAATCGGTTCTGACGGCGGGAAGTCCTGCTCCGACCGCTCTGCTCAATGCGGCTCAGGTTTTTCAGGGAACAGTTTGTAATGCGGCATCGAACAATCCGCTGTGTCCCGCCGGATTTACTACGCCGGGTGTTGCACCGACGGCGGTTTATCAATTCGGCAGACAGCGTTTCGACGATCAGACATTTTCGGGATTCGGTGCGGTTCTGCCGTTCACATTGCCAATATCGAAGGATTTTGAATATGCCAACGCGACACAGGCAAACTTTGCCGTCCAACGTCAGTTGACCAGAGATATGGCGATAACGGCTCAGTATATCTATGTCGGAGCCAGACATCTTCCGCATCCAACCGATTTGAATACGCCGAATACTGCGTTGCAAATTGAGAATTATCGTCGTTGCTTTGGAACTTTGCCGACCACGACTCAACAAGTTTCGACGGTTAATCCGGCACTTTGCAACAACGGTGGAGCTTTCACGAACGTAATTCCGGGAATTATTTCGGTGAATCCGCGAACAGGCGAAGGTGTGATTGCTCCGGCGGTTGCCAACTTCTTCCGTCCGAATGCTCCGAACTACTTTTTGGCACAAGCACTAGGGCAAAGAGTAGGAGTAAATTTAACACCAGCAGTTCTCAACGGGGCTTTAGCGGGATCAAATACTTTGCGAACACCGGGAGCAATCACGCCGTTCGGTGCGGTTAATGCTCAGGTTTCCGACGGAAATTCGAGTTATAACGCTTTGAACATCGAACTGAAACGGCGTTTTGCCAATAATTTGACGTTCCTCGGTTCATACACCTGGGCTCATTCGATTGATGATTCGTCCGACTTGCAGACGCTTTTAATTCCGCAAGACCCGAATCGTTTCGATTTAGAACGGGCGGATTCTCTGTTCGATCAGCGTCATCGTTTTGTCTTCAGCGGCGTTCTTTCTTCACCGCAGGGTTGGGGAAGTTCGGATTCGACATTTAAAAAAATCTTTGCAAACTTTACGGTGGCACCGATTATCGAACTCTCGTCGGGTCGTCCGTTCAACATCATTACGAATCAGGACACGAACAACGATCAGGCATCACAAACCGACCGACCGAGTGTTCAGTCCGACGGCACACTTTGTGTTCCCGGCAATCCGGGTTGCACGCCTTTGATTACCGACGGACAATTCTCAATCGGAAATCTTGCCCGTAATCGCGGAATTACACACGGTTTTGCATCGGTTGATCTGCGACTTGCACGAAAATTCTACTTCGGTGAACGATTCAACCTTGAATTGATCGCGGAAGGTTTCAATATGTTCAACCGCTTCAACGAAGCGGCGGCATCACCATTTATCAACGCCGTCAATTCGTTCGGTGAGCAAAATGACAGCGGAAGTTATTACAGCCGTCCGACGGCGGCATTCGATCCGCGTCAATTCCAATTCGGTGCGAAATTTAACTTCTAAATTTTGCTTCGGAATAACTTTAATTCGGCTGAACGGTTTTAATAATCGTTCAGCCTTTTTCTATGCTAAAATCTAATCAACAATGAAATATATCGCCAACAAAATTTTTATGGTTCGCCCGGTGCATTTCGGTTATAATCCGCAAACTTCGGAAAGCAATGCGTTTCAGACTGAAGTTGATTTAACTGCTGAAGAAATTCAGGCAAACGCTCTGCGGGAATTCGACGCAATGGTTGAGAAACTGAAAAGTTTCGAGGTTGATGTGGTCGTGATGGAAGACAGAGAAAATTTACATACGCCCGATTCGATCTTTCCGAATAATTGGTTTTCAACTCATATCAACGGCACGATATGCGTCTATCCGATGGAAGCGAGAGCAAGGCGTTTTGAAAGAAGTCCGCGGATGATCAGCCGGATAAAAGCCAACATAAGTTTTACCCGAAGGCTGGACTTTACCGGCTACGAAGAAAAAAATAAATTCCTCGAAGGCACGGGAAGTCTGGTCATAGACCACGAAAATAAACTCGCTTACGCGTCAATTTCTTCACGCACACACCCGGACGCGGTGGATTTTTGGGCAAACAGAATTAGGTTCGGTGCCATAAAATTCCATTCGTTCGACGAAAGCGGAAAAGCAATCTATCACACGAACGTAATGATGTGTTTGGGCGACAAATTCGTGGTGATTTGTTTGGAAAGTATAAAAGATGCGGACGAGAAAAAAACCGTAACCGAATCTCTGCATCGCAGCGGCAGGGAAATTATTGAAATTTCATTTGAGCAGATGAATAACTTTGCGGGAAATATGCTTTTGATTCGTAATACAAATGACGAAAAAATTCTTGTGATGAGTGAAACGGCAAGGAAATCTTTGGATTCCGGTCAGATTGAAAAACTTGAATCTTACGCGAAGATCGTTTCATTCGACATTGATATAATCGAAAAATGCGGCGGCGGTTCGGTGCGGTGTATGATTGCGGAACTTTTTAACTCCAGAAATTAATTACGAAATACAGGAACAGGGAATTTAAGAAATAATACGAAAATTCTTAAATAAAACGTTGCTGCTGAAATTATATTAATTCCTTCTGTTTTCGCGTAGATTTTGTATATTTCGCAGTTAAAAATCAAAATTGAATAGACAAGAACTTACAAAAAAGATCAAACAAAAAGCTTTGGAAATCGGCTTTCACAAAGTCGGCGTTGCTAAAGCGGAAGCGTTGAAAAGTGAAGGCGAACATCTTCAACAATGGCTTGAAGCAGGTTATCACGGCGAGATGAAATGGCTCGAACGCGAACCCGAAAAACGCTCCGATCCGCGGATTTTATTTCCCGGAGCAAAATCAATAATCGTGCTGGCAATGAACTACTACACGCCGCACAAACACGAAGAAAGCGAGGAGAAAGGGAAAATTTCGCGGTATGCGTGGGGCGATGATTACCACGATGTCGTCAAGGAAAAACTGTGGGAATTATACAACTGGATTAACGAAGAAATTCCCGCAGTTAATGGAAAAGTTTGCGTTGACACCGCACCGATTATGGACAAGGCGTGGGCGATTCGGGCGGGACTCGGCTGGATGGGTAAACATTCGAATATTATCACGAAGGAATTCGGTTCGTGGTTTTTTATCGGTGAAATTCTGCTTGATGCAGAGTTGGAATACGAAACCGAATTGGTTGAAGACCATTGCGGAACCTGCACGGCGTGTCTCGATGCGTGTCCGACGGGAGCGATTGTTCAGCCTTTTTTGGTTGACTCGAATGCCTGTATATCTTACGCTACTATTGAACTGAGAACCTCGGAAATCCCGTCCGAAATCACCGAAAATCTGGAAGGTTGGCTCTACGGCTGCGATATCTGTCAGGATGTCTGTCCGTGGAATCGTTTTGAAAAACCGACCGATGAAAAACGCTTTGAACCGCGTCCCCGAAATGTTTCAGCCGATTTACAGGAAATAATTTCATTAACTTCGGAAGAATATGCCCTCAAATTTCGTCGAAGTGCGATAAAAAGAACAAAATTGTCCGGTCTTCAACGAAACGCCGAAGCATTGCTGTCCGGCAGGAAGTTGACCGAATCCGCTCTGTCGAATGAGGAAATGAATGAAGAAAATTAGCCGAAGTATCTTGATTTTATCAAGTGTTTTGATTCTGTCGAACGTCAGTTTTGCCTTTGAGAACAAGTTGTCCGATGCAGGAAAGACGAATGTTGATGATGAATCTAAACAAATTGTCGTTGCCGTAACGCAGGGACGAGTGCGAAGCGAACCGACGACGAAATCAGAGATTTTGAAAGAGGCAACCATCGGCACACGCTTCAAGGTTATCGGAGAAAAAGATGGTTGGAGCAATGTCAGTTTAAAGGAAGCCGCCGAAAATGTAGAAACGCAAACGGGTTGGATTTCCAAAACAATCACGACCGACTTCGATGCTTCAAAACCGGGCGTGATTTATCAGCGGATAATCGAAAAGTATCTTGACAGGAAAAATTTGTCATTCAGTGCGGCAAGAGAAATTTTCGATTTTCTGCCGAAAGCGGCGAATGAAGCAAAAACCTTTGAAGTCGGCGGCGATCTGCGTTTGAAGCGGCTGCAAATGTTGGGGATTTTGCTCAAAACGATCCCGAACGGTAAGGAAAATTCTTCTCCTTACAAAGAATTTCTCGATGCTCACAAAGAAGATGTGATTTACAGTGAACCTTCCGGCGAATGGTATGTTCGTTCGGAAAAATTCTGGGAACTGCACGAGAAATACAAACAATATAAAATCGGCGAAACAATCGCGTGGCAGGCTGCCGGGAATCCGACGGCGGGCGAATGCGAAGGTTATATAAACTGCCATTTATATCGTCTGCGTGTTACCCGCGGCGAATATCTGAATTTTTATCCGAACGGAACCCATAGTAAGGAAGCTCTGCTTGATGTTTACAATCTTTTTCAGCCGATCATTTCGGATTTACCCGTCAAGAAAATTTATTACACTGCCGGTGACATCAGCGACCGGGCGGAATTTAACGGAATGCTCGCCGACATCCGCAAAATCGTTTCAAAAAGTCCGCACATTGAAAAAACCAAAGTTCTCTCCCAAATAAATCAGATCGCCGAAGGGCATCGGTAAGTCGCCATACGTTCCACATTATCCATTTTACGTTTTTTGATTCTTGACGAATAACGTCTGACGAATTGCGTAAAGCGTAATCATTGCTTTAAAATCATTATGTGGAAATGATTTTAAGAGATTCTCATAAACGGATAATCCGGGATTTGCGGGTGTCGTTGACCGACCGCTGCAATTTTCGTTGTTTTTACTGTTTACCGAACGGTGAACCGCCGCTTGCCCGCAAAGATACGATTCTAACTTTTGAAGAGATCGAAAGAATTTGCAAAATCTTTGTTTCGCTCGGCATCGAAAAAATCCGTCTGACCGGTGGCGAACCGATGTTGCGACGTGACATCGAATTGCTGATTGGGAAACTTTCAAAATTGAAAGCTCAGAGTGCGGAGTTCGGAGTTCAAAATTCGCCTGAGGAAAATAATCAAAAATTAAAAGACTTAGCGTTGACGACGAACGGGTTTTCGATTCCGGCAAAGGCGGCTGAATTGAAAAAGTTGGGACTTGATCGGTTGACGATTTCGCTCGATTCATTAAAGCGTGAAAGATTTAAAGAAATTACCGGAAAGGATGAACTGGAAAATGTCTTCAAATCAATCGCCGCGGCACAATCTGCCGGACTTGTGCCGGTTAAAATAAACTCCGTCATCGTTCGCGGACGGAATGATGACGAGATTCTGGATTTTGCAAAATTTGCCCGTGAAATGGATGTTTCGATGCGGTTTATTGAATTTATGCCGCTTGATTCGGGACACGAATGGAAACGCGAAATGGTCGTTTCGGCAAAAGAAATTCGGGAAACAATCGCGGCACATTTTCCGCTTGAACTGACTGAAAAATCACGCGGAATGGCGACCGCTTGGAGATATAAATTTGCCGATACGGACAAGGGCGAGATCGGAATTATCGCACCCGTGACGGAAATGTTCTGCGGAGCGTGTTCGCGGATTCGCCTGACGGCGGACGGGCAAATTCGCACCTGTCTGTTTTCCACGACCGAACATAATCTGCGTGATGTCCTCCGAAGCGGTGCGGACGACGCGGAAATTATCGAATTTATTCAACAAGTCGTCCTGCAAAAAGAAGCGAGCCATCAAATAAATGACACCGATTTTATTCAACCTGTGCGAACGATGAGTTTTATCGGTGGTTAAGGTTTTTGATTTTAGAAAGTCAATTTATAAAAAACTTAAAGAAATAATCCGCGTTCTGTTTCTTCATCTCCGAGTTTGATATGGCTTCTTAGAAAATAATCTGATAAACGGGCAACAAAATTGACAAATCATTCGTTATAAATAATGATTTTGAAAATAAGCATTTGTGAGTGATTAAAAATTATGGCGACAAAAATAGTTCAATGTCCGAGTTGCGGCACGGAAAATACGGGGTTGGAGAATTTCTGCCGCAATTGCGGAACGACTCTGAGTGATCCGTTTCAATTTAATCAAAATCCGCAGGATCAACAGATACAGCAGCCATTCAATCAGAATAACGGACAGCAGATTCCCGGTGCGGACAAGAAAATGCTGGTTGGAATCATCGCAATTGTAGGAGGCATTCTTGGTCTTAACTTCGGTTTACACAAGTTTTTGCTCGGTTATCAGCAGGAAGGAATTATAATGCTGTGTATTTATCTGGGTGCGTTGATTCTAACCGCCATCACCTGCGGACTCGGATTTCCTTTGCTGTTTATCCCAATGATTATGGGAGTCGTTGAGGGAATTATGTATCTGACAAAATCCGACGAAGAATTCGTGCAGACATATATCAACAATAAAAAAGGTTGGTTTTAGACTTTTTTTCGGAGAAAGTAGACAGAGAAGAGTGAAATAAGGCGAGAGAAAAACTCTGGAATGTTGGAAGTTATAGAAGGAGATTGAATTTGTTTACGGGCATTATAGAAGAATTGGGCGAAATTGCGGGAGTTGAAAAACACGCGAAAGGGGCGAAAGTTCGGGTTTCCGCAAAGGTTGTGGTTGAGCGAACGGCGGCGGGTGATTCGATTGCGGTCAATGGCGTTTGTTTGACGGCACTCGATATTTCGTTGAATTCGTTTGCGGCGGATGTTTCGCAGGAAACTTTGAATCGTTCGACCATCGGGGATTTAAGTGCGGGTTCAAAAGTGAATCTCGAACGGGCGGTTACGCCTTCGACGCGGCTCGGCGGACACATCGTGCAGGGACACGTTGACGGTCGCGGGAAATTTATGGAAGCGTCGGCGGAAGGCGATTTCTGGACGGTTCGCATTTCTTATCCGAACGAGATCGGGCAGTATTTGGTGCATAAAGGTTCTATCTCGGTCGAGGGAATTTCGCTCACGATTGCGAATTTGACGGACGAATTTTTTGAAATTGCGGTGATTCCGAAAACCTGGGAAATGACAAATTTATCGTCTTTGCAAAAAGGTGCGGCGGTGAATTTGGAAGTTGATGTGATTGCTAAATACGTCGAAAGAATAATGCTTTACGGCGGCGGTAAAAATCAGAACGGTGAAAATATTACGGTGGAGAAACTTCAGGACTTAGGCTTTTGCTAGAGTTTCCTCAAACTGTAAATCAAGCGTTTCGATACCCTCAAACAACTCCAGAAAACTTGCTTCCACCTCTGAAAACAGCTTATCGAGTTTCGGTTTTGAAAGATTTTTTGCATTCGCTTCGAGTTCCGCACAGAGATTTGCGACATTTTCCGCCCCGATATTTAAGGCACTTCCCCTAAGAGAGTGAGCTTCATCGGTAATTCCCTGTAAATCTTCCGCATTCATCAATGTGTGCATTTTTTTGAGCCGCAGAAAAGAATCTTCAACGAATAGCGACACGATCATATCCACCATTTCTTCGCCAACCTCGCCCTTCAGTTCGTACAGCTTTTCAGACACCTGCGGTAAAAAATCGTAGATAGCTGACTTTACCGGCGATGCTTCAACGCTGACGGATTGAGGGATTTCGGCTTTCGTTGCCCAACGCTTAATCGTTTTGTTGAGTTCTTCCTTCTTGAATGGTTTCGACAAATAATCGTCCATTCCGGCAGCAAAGCATTTTTCTTTTTCGCCGAGTAGAGCATTCGCCGTAATCGCAATAATCGGAATATGCTGACCGACCGCTTCATTCCGGCGGATTTCGGCGGCAGCCTCGTAACCATCCATCTCCGGCATCTGACAATCCATTAAAATCAGCGAATACCGTTGTCGTTTTAATGCTTCGAGAACTTCCAATCCGTTTGAAACAGTTTCAAATTTATAGCCTAAAAACTTAATCTGGTTTTCGGTAACCTTTCGGTTGACCGGATTATCTTCGGCGAGCAGTATCCGGACTTCATCGGTAAATCGTTGTTCCGAAAGCGTATGGCGGGTGATGAGTTTTTCGACGCTCTTCTCTTTGCGGTTCGTGTCGGTTGCTTTTCCCATCACGGTTGCAACACAATCAAACACATCAGCCTGCCGGATAGGTTTAACCAGATATGCGTCGATTCCCGCTTTGAGTGCGTCCTGTGCGTGTCCGCGTTTTCCGAATGAAGGCATCAGAATCAATTTCGTATGAGCCAGATTTTTATTCGCCCGAATCATATTGGCAAGCTCGAAACCGCCAACATCGGGCATCATCAGATCAAGGAAGACGAGATCGAAAGGTTTGCCGAGAGCATTCGCCTGCTCCAATAATTTCATCGCTGCGTCAGCTCCGTCAGCCTCGCTGCCGACCATTTCCCAGGAATGAATCTGATGCGAAATTATCTCACGGTTGGTTGCATTATCATCGACGATCAACGCCCGCAGATTTTTCAAAGTTCTGATCGGTTCGATTTTTACTACAACGGCGGTTGATTGTTTTTCAAAATGTGCCGTAAAAGTAAATGTCGAGCCGTTGCCGATCTCGCTTTTAACACTGATTTCGCCATTCATCATTTCAACCAGTTGTTGCGAAATAGCAAGTCCTAAACCCGTTCCGCCGTATTTTCTCGTCATGGATCCGTCCGCCTGCGTAAATGCCTGAAACAAATATTTTTGCGAGCCGGGATTTATTCCGATTCCCGTGTCCGTAATATCGAATTGTAACGCAGTGTGAGTGTCTGTTTCGCTGACTTTGCCAACTTTAATATAAACGCTCCCTTCATCGGTAAATTTAATGGCATTACCGACCAGGTTTATTAAAACCTGTTTGAGTCTGCCGGGATCGCCGATCAAACCTGTCGGCACGTTCATTTCGACCAGTGAAATTATTTCCAAACCTTTGCGGTGCGTTTCTTCGGCAAACATCGCGGCGATATTTTCCACCGTCGAACGCAAGTTAAATTCAATATTCTCAAAGACGATCTTGCCGGCTTCGATTTTCGAGAAATCAAGAATATCATTGATAATGCGGAGCAAAGAGTCGGCACTGCTCTGAATCGTGAGAGCATAATCCCGCTGTTCATCATCGAGATTGGTTTCAAGAATGATTTCGGTCATACCGAGAACACCATTCATCGGTGTTCGTATTTCGTGCGACATATTGGCAAGAAATTCAGATTTCGTCCGAACCGATTCAAGTGCGGTATCTCTGGCTTCCTTCAATTCTTTCTCAAGATTTTTGCTCTCGGTTACGTCAATTGCCATTCCGCCGACATAGTTTTTACCGCCCGGATTTACAATCGGAAACTTGACCAACAGCCAATAGTCTTCCGAGCCGTCTTTCTTGATAACCTTTTCAGTTAACTTTACGATCTCTCCATTGTTGATCACTTTTTTGTTCGTTCTTTGAGATTCTCTCGCAGCGGCTTCAGAAAGCCATTCAAAATCGGTCTTTCCAAGCAAGTTTTCGGCTTTGACACGAAAGCGTTTTTCGAATGTTTTATTGATGAACGTGTAGCGATGCCGGTCGTCCCTGATGAACGCGACGGTCGGGGAATTATTCATAAAGGTTTTGAATCTTTCCTCGCTCTGCAGAAGGTTCTCATTTGCTTCCTTCAGATCGGAAATGTCCTTGCCGATAGCCAGAAAACCCGTGATTTTTCCGTCGCTGTTTCTCAGAGCTGAAACGGACAGTCTAACGGGAAAAACAGTTTCGTCCTGACGGACAAAACTCCATTCGCGTTCGTCAATAATGCCTTTCTTTGCTTTGGCAACATAAGTTTCAAACCCTGATTCGGCTTCTATTCCTTCCTTCTCAAGTAGTTCCTTCGAGTATTCGAGCAGTTCATTTTCGATGTGAATATCTGCGGGCGAGAATTTTCCGACAACTTTTTCGGCTTCATAACCGAGCAGTTTTTCCGCCGTCTTATTAAAAGTTGTAATCGTCCCGTCAGTGTCGGTCGAGATGATTATATAATCGGCACTATTGAGAATTGCCTGACGAAAAACGGAAGTTTCACGCAGAACTTGTTCGATCTTCTTGCGTGCAGTTACCTCATTGATCAAATCTATGTTGGCGAGCGTCTTCGCCTCCGAATCCAGTCTGCTCTGCTGATACAAATATACTAAACCGGCAAGCAGTGCGGTTAAGAGAATACCGATTATCAATCCAAGGTCGTCAAGTGAAAAATCGGAAAAAGAGCTAACTTCGGCTCTCGGTGAAACAACCGATTTCCACTTAACTCCGTAACTCTCAAAATTATCTTCAATTTTAATCTTTAATCCGAAAGGATCGGGATTATCGTCTTTCGCTATTCCGTCTTCAAAAACTTCTTCGTTTCCGTTAAGTATTTTCAACGAATAATTTTCCTTGAATTCCTTCGGGAGAACCGAATTAAACAAACTGTCAACCTTTAAAACGCCCAGAATGAAACCGTTGAACTTCTCGTCGATATAGATCGGGCAGTAGATCAACACCCCTTTTCCGCCCTGCACCAAATCAACCGGCGATGTGATCAGGGAGTGTCTGCTGTCCCGTGCAGTTTCGAGCGTAACCCGGCGACGCTCTTCAGAAACTGAATCCAGTCCGGCGACGCTTTCACTACTTTCCGACGGAACGATCCACTGTACGACAAAATCCGCATCAACCCACTCGATAGCCTGATAACTTCCGTAATCATTGACATAACGGGTTGCGTCTTTATTCCATTCCTCACGCGGTGTTCCCTTGCGAACTTCCCACCGGTCAGCCATTCTTTCAAGAGCCAAAACCCGCGTCCTGAGTTCGGACACAAACGCATTGCGTAGATTATCGGCTTCGATCATTGTCGTTCTTTCCAGATTTCCGCGTTCTTGATAATAAATTACTTGCCACAGAAAAGCGGTTACGGTCAATCCGCTAACGACAACCAAGAGCGGAAATTTTAGAGAAACACCTCTCTGATTTTCTTTCGTATCGTTCCACGAAAGCAGAATTATCGTCGTTCCGGTCAAAATAAATCCGAGTGACGTATGAACCGCCATCGCCGTCAAACGTCCCCAACTGTAAGCAGTCGGAATATCATATAAATAACCGAAAAGTGATAAAAATCCTAAGCCGGTAATCACCGCTCCGATAGAAACCGAAGCAATGGACGGGAACTTGAAATCAAATTTGTAAACAAAGATGGCGATACTACTTAGAACGAAACAAAGTGCCGTGTTCGGAGCCATTCTTCCCGGATGCGATGTTTTGATGTTTATGTAATGACGCATAAACATTTGGTCAATGCCGAAATTGGTTCCGAAAATATACTCGGCAAGAGTCAGTCCGCCGATTGCAAAAATTATGATGCTCAACAAGATGGCTGCTTTTTTGTATCGCCGGATAGACAGGAAAAGAGCGATCCCGCAGAGCAGAAAGCCGAGAGCAGTATTGAACTGCATCGGCACGAATGTCGGCAGGATCTGAATTAGGGAACGATTGTGTGTGAACCAGCCGGTTAAAACGAATGAACCCAACAAAAAAATAGTGATACTCGCCACCGTTTGTATAATTTCGGTAATGCGGTTATTAAAGGCTTTTTCTGAAAGAGAATTATCGCTCTTCATTTCCGGATTTGATAAAAGGGAAGACTGATCTTTTGAAATTTTATAATCGAAAAAGGTCTATTATATCACTGACCTTGAAATTATATAATCATCCTTGATTTATCCAAATAATACATTTTCAAAGGACAATTTCATTCGCGTTCTCAAGTTTTTCAAACTTCGCGGTCGTGTCTGTTGTCATCGGAGGGAACGCGTAAAAGTTTCGCTATGCAGGTGGAGTTCATTGCAGTTGTCAGTTTCGGTTATGAAAAACCTAAAATCAGTCACTTCGGACTGAAAACCGTTATGTTTATTGTTTTAGGCTTTCATCAACGCTTTTTCTCTAAGATTAAATCAATTATCTTCCGATGCAATCGCAAACTGCTTCAAATCTTCGATTGAAACGTGTTTCAGCGAAGCCTTGTTCGTTGATTCCAAAATTACATCCGGAGCAAAACCCGCTTCGTGAGCTTCCTTCCAACGCAGAACGCACAGACACCATTTGTCGCCTGCAACTAAACCGGGAAAGTTCCATTCAGGATGCGGCGTGGTCAGATCGTTTCCCATCGAACGCGAAAATTCCAGAAATTCATCCGTCATCAAGGCACAAACCGTGTGCCGTCCGACATCGTTTTCGCCCGTTTTACAAAACCCGTCGCGGTAGAATCCCGTCATCGGCTTCGTGCAGCAGCATTTTAATTCGCCACCGAGAACATTCTGCGGTTTCGGTTTGTGTCCGTTTCCGTTTCCATTTGTATAACTCATAATTTCGCCTGCAATATTAAAAATAAATTCCCTCGGACAGCGGGCATCCTGCCCGCAAGTGTTGACTTGATTTAATTATTCATAAATCCAATTATATTAAAAAATATCCAATCTCAAACCCGATACTTGCGGGCAGGATGCCCGCACTCCAAACTTCGACATCAATTATTTTCTCATCTTTTGTATTCCGCCACGAATCGTCTGATCGGCGGTTCTTCTTCTTCATCGCCGTAGTATTCCGAAAAATTTGTTTGCTTTAAACCGTTTTTGTCAAAATTCGACAGATCATTCGGCGACAAAGCCCACGGCAAACTTCCTGCGTCTTCGCCGTTCTCTCTGAATCTTTCAACAACGATTAGTTCACCGTTTCCCGTAACAAAACTGCCGATCGCGGCAATCGCTTTTTCACGCAAACTTAGCGGAAGTGCCTGAATCGTATAAACTTCCAACACAAACTCGAACGACTTTTGCCAATTTTCCGGCGGAGCGAAAAGATCAGCGGCGACAAATTCTATATCGGCTTCAGCGTGAATTTTTCCGGCAATCTCAATCGCTTTTTCCGAAACATCAAACGCGGTTACATCAAAATCCAAGTCATTCAAAAACTTCGCTTCATCGCCGAGTCCGCAACCGACGACGAGTGCTTTTCTATTATTTCCCTGCAAATTTGCAGTTTTGTTCCACTCGACCAGAAAACGATTCGGCTCAAAATCAACCCACGGAATTTGTCCGCTGTCGTCTTCGGTTTCGCGGTAAATCTCATCGAACCAGCCGTATAAATCGCCCTTTTCGATATATCCGGCGGCGATTTCTTTCATCTTTTCCCGCAGTATTTCTTCCTGTGTTTGCATAAGATTATTTCTCAATCGGAGCGTCCGCTTCTTCATAAGCCGACCAACCGCCTTTCATCGAAAACACGTTCGTATAACCCATTTTCTGCAAACTCTCCGCCGCCAGTGCCGAGCGATAACCGCCGCCGCAGTATAAAATTATTTCCTGTGATTTATCAGGGAATTCGTGAACAATATCGCGTTCGATCACGCCGCGACCGATGTGAACGGCATTTTCAGCGTGTCCTTTTTCCCATTCGTTATCTTCCCGAACATCAATCAAAATCACGTTATTTTTAATACGTTCCAAAGTTTCCGCCACCGAAATTTCTTTAATATTCGGCACAATTTCTTCAACCAACTGCTCAAATTCTTTTGAATGTTCCATATATTTTTATAGTTTAACGGAAAACAAATCGGCTTTACTAGCGATAAACGCATTTAATTCTTATAATGATAGTTTCGCAACTTAAAAAATATATATTTTATCAAAAAAAAGAGGATTATAAATGGCAGAACAATTTGATGTAACGATTATCGGTTCCGGTCCCGGCGGCTATGTCGCGGCGATTCGCGGAGCTCAAATGGGATTGAAAGTAGCTTTAGTCGAAAAAGAAGACACCGAACGGCTCGGCGGAACGTGCGGTTTGCGTGGTTGCATTCCGACGAAGGCTTTGCTTAACGCGGCACACCTTTACCAGAAAGCGGGACATTATGAAGATTTCGGGTTGAAGGTCGAAGGTTTAAGCTACGACTTTGAAAAAGTGCAGAAATATAAATCCGATGTCGTCAACAAAAACGCTTCGGGTGTTTCGTATCTGATGAAGAAAAATAAAGTCACGGTCTTTAACGGATTCGGTAAAATTGCCGGAAAAGGGAAAGTCTCGGTTGATTTGATTGACGGCAAATCGGAGACGATTGACACGAAAAATATCATTATCGCTACGGGTTCGGTCGTGCGTCCGATTCCGGGTTTTGAAACGGACGGCAAACAGGTCGTTAATTCCGACCAGATTCTCGAACTCGAAAACGTGCCGAAATCAATGGTCGTTATCGGTTCGGGTGCGGTCGGTGTCGAGTTCGCTTCCGTTTATGCACGCTTCGGTTGCGATACAACCGTGGTCGAATTGATGGATCGCATCGTTCCCATCGAAGACGCGGACGTTTCCAAACAACTCGAACGCTCATTCAAAAAGCAGGGAATTAAGGTTATGACCGGAACAAAACTCGACACGCTGAAAAAACAGAAAAACAGCGTGAAATTGTCAGGCAAAGATTCCAAAGGAAAAGATGTCAATCTCGAAGCCGAAATGGTTCTCGTCGCCATCGGACGGATGCCGTATCTCGAAAATCTCGGACTCGAAAACACGAAAGTTGAAGTTACCGAAAAAGGCACGGTCAAAGTTAACGAATACTGCGAAACCGCCGAACCGAACATATTTGCCATCGGCGATGTGATTGATACGGCGTGGCTCGCACATCTCGCTTCAAAGGAAGGAATTCTCGTCGTTGAAAAAATCGCCGGCAAAAAGGTCGAACCGATTAAACACAACCTCGTCCCGAACTGCACATACTGCGATCCCGAAGTCGCATCAGTCGGCTTGACTGAAGAAAAAGCCAAAGAAGCGGGCTACGATGTCAAAGTCGGAAAATTCCCGTTCTCCGCATCGGGCAAAGCCAGAATCTTGGGCGAAACGGACGGTTTTATAAAAATCATCGCCGAGAAAAAATACGATGAAGTCGTCGGCGTTCACTTGATCGGACCGCACGCCACCGAATTATTAGCCGAAGCCGTCGCCGCAATGTCGCTCGAAACTACCGCCGACGAATTAGGCAGAATCATCCACGCTCACCCGACCGTTTCCGAATCAATGATGGAAGCCGCCGAAGGTGTCCACGATCTGACGATTCATATGTAATTTACTTGTTAATTATTTGTATTTAGTGGTTGGTTGAACAATTTATTCAACTAACCACTATTTTGATTTTACCAACTTGTATAAATATGAAGAAATTTTGCGATAAAATGCGTTTATTATGAATATAACAACTCTTAGTTCAGCAAAAAAGAATCTGGAAAACCTGATAGATCAGGTTGAAAATGATGCCGAACCGACTTTGATTATCATAGATGAAAATCGAAAGGCGGTTTTGGTTTCAGAGCGTGAATTTAATTCCCGGCAAGAAACAATTTATCTTCTATCCAATCCAGCCAACGCCGCCCATTTGAGAAAATCTTTAGATGAGGTTGAAAACGGACTGATTAGTGAACGTGAATTGATCGAATTATGAAATTAACTTTTACCGATTCAGCTTGGGAAGATTATCTATTTCAAATTAATTCAATGTTGGAAACTTCGTTTGGCTACCTGACTTTTCACTAATAACTCGCTAATTTTCGGCAAGCGTCAATGATTTCATCTAAACTCGGCAAGTAATAATCTTCCATTTCGGGAGCGAACGGGACGGGCGAATCTATTGAAGCGACGCGGATTATTGGGGCATCGAGCCATTCGAAGGCTTCTTCGGCGATGATGGCGGAGAGTTCGCCGCCGATTCCGCCGGTTAAACTTGCTTCGTGGAGAATTAGCACGCGGTTTGTTTTTTTGACGGTGGCAAGAATCGCTTCTTTGTCGAGCGGGACGAGCGTTCGCAGGTCAATTACTTCAATGTCTAAACCGTCTTCGTTCGATAATTTTTCCGCCGCATCGAGGGCGTTCAGCGTTTGAGCACCGAAAGTTATGATCGAAAGATCAGTTCCTTCTCTGGCGATTCGTGCCTTGCCGATTTCGACGGTGTAATCTTCGGCGGGCAGAACTTCACGCAGACGCGGCATTCGGTAGAGTTTCTTGTGTTCAAAAAACAAAACCGGATCGGGATCGTTGATCGCCGCTTTTAGTAAACCTTTGGCATCATAAGCGGTTGAAGGTTCGACGATTTTCAAACCCGCCGTGTTTAGGAAAAACGCTTCGGCATTGAGCGAATGGAACGGTCCGCCGCGAACGCCCGAACCGCACGGACCGCGAAAAACCGCACCGATTCCGCCGCATCCGCGATAACGCGATTTTGCCGCGTAATTCGTCAGCATATCAAAACCGCACGAAATAAAATCTATAAACTGAAACTCGGCAATCGGTTTCATTCCCATCAACGCCGCTCCGCACGCCGCCCCGACAATCGCACCCTCCGAAATCGGCGTATCAATCACGCGGCTTTCGCCGAATTTGTCGAGCAAACCCTCCGTCACCTTAAACGCTCCGCCATATCGCCCGACATCTTCGCCGATCACAAAAACCGATTCGTCCGCCGCCATCGCCTCAATAATCCCTTCCCGAATCGCCTCCAGCATATTCGAGCCTTTTTCAATTTGTTTCGTTGCCATATTAGATTAATGCTTAACTTTTTCCACCTGTTTTTGGATAACGGGCAATAGTCCACGCAAGGCTTCGTTTACCGATTCCGAATCTTTAAATACTTCTGCAACATCGGATTCAAGCACGATAATATTTTTATTTTTCACTAAACGGTCAACGTATTTTCCGCGAACTCCGCCTGAAAAACCATATTCGTCCAACATTTCAACATCTTCATTCTGATTCTTGTTCATATTTTCTTCTTTCGCTTGCAGTAGCCAATCTTGCACTAATAATTCTTATTTTGTCATTTCTGTCACAGTATCTAAAATTTGTCATACAATGCGAAAAAGGGCAACTTTACAAGTCGCCCCAATGACATTAACTGGTTGGTAAAAATTTGATGCTCAATTCAAATCAAACAAAAGTAACTCTGTAATGTCCGATAAAGATTTGATCCGCAAAATTTTCTCCTCACTAATTGCCGCTCCGTCGCCGGTGTTTAATTCTTCGCCATTCAGATCAACCTTGCCTTTGATAATCTGAATCCAGGCGTGACGATTTTCAGCTAATTCGTGTGAAACTTTTTCGCCTTCATCAAGAATCGAAGCATATACCGCAACGTCCTGATTGATGTGAACCGAACCGTCCGTGCCGCCTTTTGATGCGACCAATTTTAACTTGCCTTTTTTATCTTCGGGAGCAAAAAGCGTCTGTTCATACGCGGGTTCGAGATTGTTTTCGTCGGGCAGAATCCAGATTTGCAGCAGATGTGTTTTGTCCGTCGGCGAACTGTATTCGCTGTGTTTCACGCCCGTTCCCGCCGTCATTCGCTGAACTTCATTCGGCAGAATCGTCTCGCCGTTGCCCATCGAATCCTTATGCGAAAGTTCGCCCGCGACAACATAGGAAATTATTTCCATATCCTTATGTCCGTGCGTCGGAAAACCTTGATTCGGTTCGATAAAATCTTCGTTTATGACGCGAAGATCACGAAATCCCATAAATTTCGGATCGTAATAATTGCTAAACGAAAACGTATAATTTGTGTCGAGCCAACCATAATTCGCGTGTCCGCGATCGTCTGATCGTCTGATATTTATCATCTTAAAAAATTCCTCTTTGTGATTTTACTCATTGATATACTCTACAAAATAAATCATATCTTGAAATCATTATGTATGAAAATCCCAAACCATTCCCGGAATTTAATATAAAATCCGGAAATTTATGAAGTCATATAAACTTTCGTTTTGTGAAATGAAAAAGTCAAATAATTCTATCACGGAAATAATAGTCAACGATGGCGTAGAAATAAATTCAAAAAGGCTCGAAGAATTTCACCTGTGGGTTACGGATAATCTAAACTCAGATTGTTGCTATAAAATTAAGTATTAAAAAAACTGAAATTCATAAAACTTAATTATTTTACTAACCTGCTTAGTAACAGAAAAATTATAATTTCTTACCTTTCCGAAAACTCAATTTTTTATCGAAACCGTGTTTTTCTATTTTTATCTTATCCTCGACAATGACGGTTTTTTTTTGCTCGACGAGTATGTTTGAGAGATACATCGAAATATCTTGAAATGCTGTCAGCGGATCTTTTATGCGGTCAAAATCATAATCCTTTAATTTCGGATTTACGATTCCTTTCTTTTCGTGTCTTTCAAGTTTAAGCGTCCAAATCGGAACTTTGTGTTTTAAGAAAATGTCGTCGTTTTGATAATTCCAATCTACAAAGAATTGTTTCAGTTTTAGTTCTCTTGAATGATCTGCGTGAAACTGAAAAACACCTAAATAATCAGCCCATTCAGATTCTTTTTGTTGATATTCGTCAAAACTGTAAGCGTAAAATCGTTCGACAACTTTTAGATTTTCCGGCTCATATTCACACCAATCATATTTTTGATTGTATCTTTCAAGTGTAATAAAAGGATATATTTTGCCGCAAAATCCCAGTAAACTGGTATTTCTTGAAGATGGAAATCCAAACTTTGACTTAATACGAATTTCGACTTCTTCAGAAAAGCGGTTGTAATGAACATTTTCATCAATGCCATATCCAACCGCATAATCATAATAATCGTGAAAATCCGTATGTAATTTCATTTATTGAATCAGTGCCTTGGCTTTTTTCACAGCATTCTCAACCGTAAATCCATACTCATCAAAAATCTTTTCGGCAGGTGCGGATGCTCCGAATTTATCAACGGTTATCGCATCGCCTTTGCTACCGATAATTGCTTCCCAACCCATTCGCACGCCCGCTTCGATAACCAATCTCGCGGTTACATTTTCGGGTAGAACTTTGTTTTGATAATCAGCCGTTTGCTCGTAGAAAAGTTCGCGGCAAGGCATTGAAACGACTCTGGTCGGGATGTCTTCGGATTCGAGTTTTTCGCGTGTGTCCATTGCCAGACCGACTTCCGAGCCTGTCGCAATTATTATAATCTTCGGCTCGTTGTTTGATGCTTCGGCAAGAATATATGCACCTTTTGAAGTTCCTTCCGCCGATGCGAATTTTTCGCGGTCAATGACCGAAACTTTTTGACGTGAAAATGCCAAAGCGGTTGGCTCGTTGCTTCGTTTAATCGCCATTCGCCACGCTTCGGTTGTTTCGTGTGCGTCGCACGGGCGGATTACGAACAGATGCGGAATTGCCCGAAGTGCGGCGAGATGTTCGACGGATTGATGCGTCGGACCGTCTTCGCCGAGTCCGATTGAATCGTGTGTGAAGACGTAAATTACGTGCAGTTCCGAAAGTGCCGCCAGCCGGATTGACGGACGCATATAATCGCTGAATGTTAGAAATGTTCCGCCGAACGGAATTGTTCCCCCGTAAAGCGACATTCCATTCATCATCGAACCCATTGCGTGTTCGCGGATACCGTAATAAATGTTGCGTCCCTGATAAGTTTCGGATTGAAATGGTTTTGAATCTTTAATATCGGTTTTGTTTGAAACCGCCAGATCCGCCGAACCGCCGAGCAAATTCGGAATCGCATCGGCAAGTGCATTGATTACTTCGCCTGAATAAACGCGAGTCGCTTTTGATTCGACATTTTCAAATTTCGGCAAAGCATCTTCCCAATTTTCGGGCAGTTTGTTATCCATAATCAAACGAAAAGATTTTGCCTCGTCCGCATATTTTTCTTCGTATTTATCAACCAATTCGTTCCAATCTTTTTCCGCTTTCGCACCTTTTTCAGTTGATTCTTTGAAATGTTCGTAAACTTCGTCCGGGACATAAAACTTCTTGTCTTCGTCCCAACCCAAATTGCGTTTTGTTTTCTTTACGCCTTCTTCGCCGATTGCATCCGAATGAGCATCGCTCGTGCCTTCGTTCGGCATTCCGAAACCGATGATCGTTTGCACGCGAATTATCGAAGGTTTGTCCGTAATTTTCTGTGCTTCTCGAATCGCTTTTTCAATCGCTTCGAGATCATTGCCGTCTTTGACAATCGAAACGTGCCAGCCCGCCGCTTCAAAACGCTTCGTGCGGTCTTCGGTAAAAGTCAGCGAAGTTTCGCCGTCAATCGTAATTTCGTTATCATCGTATAAATAAATTAAATTTCCGAGTTTCAAATGTCCCGCCAGCGATGCCGCTTCATACGAAACGCCTTCCATCAAATCGCCGTCCGAGCAAATTACATAAACATAATTATCAACCACATCAAACTCATCACGATTAAAAACCGCTGCAAAATGCTTCGCTGCAAGTCCCATCCCGACAGCATTTGCAAAACCTTGCCCAAGCGGTCCGGTCGTAACTTCAATGCCTTCAGTAATATGACTTTCGGGATGCCCCGGAGTTTTCGAGTGCCATTGGCGAAAATTCTTTATTTCCTTCATCGGCATCGAATCATAACCCGTCAGATGCAGCAGCGAATAAATCAGCATCGAACCGTGTCCCGCTGACAGAACAAACCTGTCGCGGTTAAACCATTTCGGATTTTTCGGATTGTGCTTCAAAAATTTCGTCCACAAAACATAAGCCATCGGTGCACATCCAAGCGGCAACCCCGGATGCCCCGACTCCGCTTCCTGAACCGCATCGAGCGAAAGCGTGCGAATCGTGTTGATGGATAATTGTTCGATTGATTGTTGCGTCATTGGTGCTGTTGTCATATTTTTTTTAAATTTCGAGTTTTAATAGTTTATTTGAACATTTTAGCAAGTTTTTCTAAATCTTCACCTTTGATTATTAAATATTCTTTGTAAAAATCGGCGGCATCTAATTCTTTGGGTAAAAGCTGCAATTTTGTCTGTTTATTTTTTGAATACTCAGTTAAAAATGATACTTGATTTTTTCTTAATCCACGTGAGGTTAAATGCTCTAGTATTTTTGATAGATAATTTTTCACGCCATTCTTTTCTAATTTATCATCGTAGCCAATAAAAATGAGGAGTTCAGCGTCTTTGTGCCGATCTGTTTCAATAACAGCATTGTCTAATCTTATCTTTTCATCGTTCCATTTTAATTCGCCATAAATATCAATGATATGAGGTGAACCCACAGGCTGAAAAAAAGGAATTTTTGCTATTGCTACATCGTTGCAATTTTTGTTTGAAATCTCTACCAAGACGATAATATTTCCGGTTTCACCATATTCAATGTCTTTAGAAGTAATTTCGACAAATTTTTTTTGCTTTATTTTAGTTACTTCATCTTCATTAACTATTGTCCAATCAAATTCGGTGCTATTTGAATCTGTATCGGTTTCAAATGTCGCAAAAACTTGAAAAGTAGTTTCTGTATAAACATAATCAGGTGCTTTGATTATTATTTTTTGACAATTATTTTCATTCGTTTGAGCAGAAACTATAAAAATAAAAGATAATATTACTATTAAAATGAAGATAATTTGTTTCATAAATTCACCTAGCCAATTTTAATTCTTCATCAATCTTGTCTTTCAAAAAAATCTTTATCAAAGATTGATACAACACATCACGCTGATTTGCCAAAAGACGAATTTGATTAAGCATTGATTCGGACATTCTCAGCTAAATCGTTTTTGTAGTCGGTTTTAACTTTGGCAAAACGGTTGTTTCCGCTTTATCACAATCAAATTTTTTTGTTGAATCATTTTTTGACCAAAACTCTCTTTCGTCATCTTCACTTTTAAATTTCGGTATCTCTTTTAATTTTTTCGGCATATTTTCTATGTTAGCTTTTTTTCATAATTTGTAAATAATTTATTCCGATCTTTTAATAATCTTCGTATTCATCAAATTCATCTTCCTCGAAATCTTCATCAAATTTCCGCAAAAAGTTTTGCCGGAAATCTCTGTCTTTTTTAAGCAAATTATTTACAAATCTTCGCAGCATTTCATCGTCGAGATTTCCCAAAATCTCACCGATCTTTTCTTTCGTATCAATAAATTCACTTTTGCGAATTTTGTAATAAACGGCGACTTCGTGTTTGCAGGTGTTGCCGAAATCATACGGACAATCGCAGTAACTTTCGGTAATTTCGCCGTCCTTGATTTTGACGTAAACATTGTAAAGCGAACTCCCGAAAACGACCGCACTAAATTCCTTTTCACCGACTTGCTCGACCTTTAAAACATCGCCGTCTTTGTAGTAATTAAAACCGCGATCTTTGATTTTGCCATCAACAAATAATTCAAAGTTTTCCAATGTCATTTTTCAATTAATAATCTGTAAAATTTCTCGTGTCTTTTTCTGGCTTTTTTGTAAATCCCGTGATTTTTTTCGTCAAATATAAATTCTCTGCCGAGCGAAAGTTCGAGTTTTGTGATGTCTGCAATTTCGCCGACATATTCAGAAGCAAGCAAAATTACGCCCGTTGAAGATGCTTCGCGGGTTGCGGGCAAATTCATATTTTGTCCGAGCGTGTCGCAAATTATCTGCGTCCAGATCGGCGATTCGCGTAATGCTCCGCCGGAGGCGATTATTTGTTTGATTTCTAAAACTTTACTTAAATCGTCGTAAATTTCCGCGAAACGATACGCGACCGCTTCGAGTGCGGCTTGCACGATGTCAATTTTATCGTGTGATGAACGCAAACCGATGATCGAACCATAAGCGTTTTCGTGATAGCCCGTGCTGCGTTCGCCGGCTAAAAATGGCAGAAACGTGATTCCGTGTCCGTCGGCTTGGCGGGCTTCGATCTTATTTTCGGTCTTATCGTCGTTCTTTTTAAGGCGAAAATTTTTCTTGAGCCAACCGTATAAACCGCCGCCGTTCGATAATGCACCGCCGATCAAAATTCGCCTGCGGTCAATTCGATAACACCACAAACCGAACGGAATTTCGTCGGGAACTTCGCCCTCAAACGCAACACGCATCGCTCCCGAAGTTCCGATCATCAATGCTGCTCTGTCTCGTTGAACGCAATTTGCACCGATATTATTTCCCGCTCCGTCGCCGATAGCAAAGAAAAATTTCGTATCTTTTAATTTTTCCCAACGCTTTTTATATTCATCATTAAGCTGAAAAGTATCATCATCTTTTTCAGCAATTTCGGGTAAATTATCTTTATTGATTTGTAGATACTCAAGCAGTTCTTTATCCCAAATATTTTCACGAATATCAAAAATTCCGGTTCCCGAAGCCATTGAAACGCTTGTTTTTATTTCGCCTGAAAGTTTTAGGACAACATAGTCACAAAACGAAATCCACTTATTGGTTTTTTCAAATTCCTCTTTGCGTTCTTCCTGCAACCAAAGCAATTTCGCCGTCCAGTAACTAGAATGAAACCGGCAGCCTGTTCGATTATGAATTTTCTTTTCATCTAAATCATCTCGCAGATTCTGCACATATTTTGCCGGACGAGTTTCCGCCCACGCAAAAACCTTTGTCGTCGGTTTGCCGTTTTTATCAATTCCCAAGATGCTGTGCCAAAAAGAAGAAGTTGCCGAATAATCAATATCCGCAACTTCTTCGGGAATTTTCTTTAGAACATCATCAATCGCCGCAACAATCTGCGAGAACGCTTCATCCGCATCAATTTCAAAACCGCCGTCATCGGTCGAAGTTAGTAAGCGTTCATTCTTGACCATCGTTTGCTCAAAAACATTCGCCTCCGCATCATAAATTGCCGAGCGAACGCTCGATGTGCCGATGTCTAATGCTAGAAAATATGGTGGTTTCAATTGTTTATATACTGATTGTTGAGTTAATTCGATTTATCTTTACTTAAATCCACGCCGAGAATTTTCTTAAACCACCAACGCAGACCGACGAAAAGAAAGCGATAGTCTTTCATAAATTCGGGTGGTTTTCCTTCAAAATAATGTCCGATAAACTGCAACGCCCAGCCGCCGACAAACAGCATCAGCGGAATCACCCAAAAGCCACGCACAAAAAGGCACGTCGGAAGAAGCAAAATTGAAATTGCG
Source organism: Pyrinomonadaceae bacterium (assembly GCA_041746675.1). Classification (GTDB taxonomy): domain Bacteria; phylum Acidobacteriota; class Blastocatellia; order Pyrinomonadales; family Pyrinomonadaceae; genus Aridibacter. The sequence continues at coordinate 72,908 of JBGTGO010000004.1, forward strand.
ATCATCGGAATTCCGATGGTATGCGTTAAACGGTTTATCGGATTTTCGTGTGATTCCGCATATTCTTCGATCCAATCGTTCCAACTTCTTCCGCCCATCATAACTTGGTTCTCCTTTTTTTCTGTTTTCAGGATTTTACAACGAAATCATTTTCTTTGAAAGATTTTAACTGATAAATTATCTTCTAATCTTTCAGCTGCGTTCAATTCAAAACCTTCCAAAAAATTATTCGGCATAAACGCATCGGCATCTTTAACCGTTTCGGGAATCTCCGTAACGATCCATTTATCAATAACTTCCGCAAAAGTTTTGTAAGTTTCCGCACCGCCAATGATAAAAATATCACCGTCTAAATAATGTGCTAATGCAGTAACTTCTTCGATACTTCGCACTAAAATCGCATTCGGCTGATGTTCGATCTCGCGGCTTCGGCTGAGGACAATACTCAGACGATTTGGCAGAGGTTTGCCGATTGATTTCCACGTATTAAAACCCATCACAATGGCAGTATTCAGCGTTGTTTTTTTGAAGAATTTCAAGTCCGACGAATAATGCCACGGCAATTTGCCGTCTTTGCCGATAGCGTAATTTTTTGCGATTGCGACGATTGCGTTGATTGCCATAATTTAAGAGATAGAACGCGGATAACGCGAATTTATGCGGATTTTTCTTACACTTGAAATCTCTATTTCGCGTTTATTCGCGTTTATTCGCGGGCAAAAATATCTTATCCTTCAAAATCAATGTCGCTGTGTGAACCGTCGCAGAAAGGTTTGTTTCCCGAAGCACCGCAACGACAGAGTGAGAATGTTTTGCCTTCCAACTCCTGCATTTCGCCGTCGCTGTCAAACAATTCAACGCCGGCGGTCGGAACGATAAACGGACCGCCCTTCATTGTTTCGATTTTTATTTTAAAGGTCGGCTTTTGCTCTTCGGGTTTTTCCAGACCTGCTTTTTCGATGCGATACGACAAGGCACCTGTGGGACATTTATCAACTGTTTCCATAATTTGCTTGGAATCTGAATTGTGAGGTTTGATCCAGGGCTTTTCGTCGGGATTAAAAACTTTCGGCGAATTCTGGACGCATTCGCCCGAATGAATGCACAGATCGGGTTTCCAGATTACCGAGATTTCGCCATTTGAATATTCTTTTACTGTTTTTTCGTTCATAATTCTTTCATCAACTTTTAATTTTCGATCCTTTATAAACCGACACATTAGAACCTTTTGCCATAAAGATCGAATGCGGTTCGGCATCATTTAAAAATGCAAATTGTTTACCGTAAAGTTTGCCGAAGTCGGCTTTTATTTCAAAATCATTTATCGCAAAAAGTTCCCATTTCGGATGCTCAACGCGATATTCATCGGTGCGATTTTTGCCGCGTTTGGTGTAACCCCAGTAATGTTCGATGATAAATTCGCCGAGTGAATCCGTCACGGGAACGCCCGTATTTTCACCGATGTTTACCGCAATTTTATAACGCTCATCGCCTTTCCACCAGCCGTAAACCAACTCATTTTCGTTTCTGGCGTGGCTCATCTCCCATTTTTCGTAAGGTTCGCCGTAAAAAGTTTTCGCAACTTTGGCAATTACCGTTTTTGGTACGATTTCCTTGATAAATGTTACGCCGCGACGCGTTTCATCTGCCATTTCGCGGTTGACGTAAAACCGCAGATTTACTTCCTCGAAATTTATATGAAACGGCACGAGAAAACCCTGCACACGCGTATCGAGAAACATAAACGCAACCAGACTCGCAAAACATTTGCCGTCGTAAAAATCAAGCTCCACGCCGTCCGGCACGAACTCCTGCAAAACCTCCGGCGGAACTTCATAATTCGCCATCACCAAATCTTGCCATTGTGCTGTCAGAAATTTTTTCATAGACATTTAAGAAATAGAACGCAGATGATGCGGATTTCAAGAATTTACGCAGATTTTTTAGTCTGCTTAATACGCCGAATTTAGAAAAATTAAAATAATAATCCGCGAAAATCCGTGAAATCCGCGTTATCTGCGTTCTATTATTCTCTTTAAACCGCGACAGGTGCAGCGATTTTCTTATGCGATTTATAGCCGATCAAATTCAGATTCTCATATTTAAAGTTTGATAAACCATCTAAACCTTTCAAATTTTCCGCGTCAGCAATTTCGAGTTTCGGCAATTTTAAAGGTTCGCGTTTGAGCAGAGTTTCGACCTGTTCCGTGTGATTTAAATAAATGTGCAAATCGCCAAAAGTGTGTACAAATTCGCCGACTTTCAAGTTACAGACGTGAGCGACAAGATGTGTTAAAAGTGCATAAGATGAAATATTGAACGGCACACCGAGAAATGCGTCGGCACTTCGTTGATAAAGTTGACAGTGCAGAGTTTCTTCGTTCTCGACTTTGAATTGAAACAAAGTGTGACACGGCGGAAGATCAACCTGCACCGCAGTTTCGGGATTCCAACCCGACACGATCAGACGGCGTGAATTCGGGTTATTCTCAATTTGTTCGATCAAATCTTTGATCTGGTCAAAGCCGTTCACTTCAGGATAATTTCCGCCGAACGAACGCCATAAATATCCGTAAATCGGTCCTAAATCTCCCGCCTCACGTCCGAATTTTGAAGTGTGTTCTTCGTCCGCCCATTCCTTCCAAATATCAACGCCTCTCGCCTGCAAATTCGCTTCATTCGTATCGCCACTCAGAAACCAGAATAATTCTTCGGCAATCCATCGAAACGGCACACGTTTTGTTGTTATAATCGGGAAACCCTGCCGCAAATCGAATCGTGTCTGATAGCCGAAAACCGAGATCGTGCCAACGCCGGTGCGGTCTTCGTGGCGTGTTCCGTTGTCTAAAATGTGCTTTAGAAGGGTTTGGTATTGTTTCATCTGTCGCTCGTTTAAATTTGTAGAATTTATCTCATAAAGTTACCATATCATTTGCGATTTTGCAGTTAGCTCGTAGCAAAAATGAATCTGTAAATTAAAGAAATATAATAAATGAAATTTGAAGTTGAACCATTTGGAAACGAATACAGATTAGATCAAGAAAGCGATATAATCGAAGTAAATTATGGTATAACTGGACTTCGTCTAACAGTTATTGCTGCAACGACAATGTTTACTGATATTTATTTAGATATTCATTTTGATTATGTGGGCGGATTTCGTTTTCTTGATGAAGGAGATTTGATTGCTTATTGGCAGAGTGAAGCATTTAATTCAAATTATCATATTTATAAAATTTTATCAGGCGGGTGGGCAAATGGTGAGCCTTTACCTGAAGGAATTTTATCTGCGAAATCAACCTTTAAATCAATAGAATGGTTTATTGCAACTACAAATGGATGTCTGAATGTGTTAGGAAGTGAACCAATAATCAGGGAATTTTCAAATCCATCAATCAGTTCAAAATAAAGTTAGAGAAAAATATGTCTGGAAAATTAGAAGTCAGTTTTAACTCGCCGCAGTGCGGTTGGATGTCGATCGGTTTTAACGACGGCGTGGGCGAATTTCATACAACGACGGCACACGCTCCGTATTCGGGGGTTTTGGCGGAATTGCTGGAAACTTTGGTCAAATTGCTCGAACAGGAAGATTTCGATCATATTTTGAAATGGAATCGCAACCCGGAAGAATTCGATTTTGTTTTCAAACGCAGCAGTGAAAGCGTTTTGTTCGAGATCATCGAATATCCGACCGAGGCGAGAGATTTGGAAAAAGGTGAAAAAGTTTACGTCTATGTCGGCGACGCGAAACATTTTGCTGTCCAATTTTATGAAACATTTCGGCAACTTTATGATGAACGAAACATAGACGAATTCGAAGACAACTGGCATCAGAAATTTCCGTTAGCGGAATTCGAGGAATTAACGAGAACAATAGAACGCGGATGACGCGGATTCGGCGGATTTTCGCAGATTCTTTAATAATAAAACCACTTGAAAAAATCCGCGTTGATCCGTGCAATTCGCGTCATCCGCGTTCTATTCTCATCTTTTACCAATGAAAGAAAAACTTTTAAAATTACTCGCGTGTCCGGTTTGCGGCGGAGATATTTTGACCGCACACGTCAGCGAATATGACGAGAAAGAAATTATCGAAGCGGTCTTGAGCTGCAAGAAGTGCGAGCGGGAATATCAGGTTTCGCGTGGCGTTCCGCGTTTTGCTCAACTAGACAAAATTGAAGATGACAAAGCAGAAACGGCGGAGAATTTCGGTTGGCAGTGGAATAAATTTACGCAGGAAGACACGAAATATGCCGAGCAATTTTTGGGTTGGCTGCAACCTGTCGGAAAGGAGTTTTTTACCGGTAAAATAATTCTCGAAGGCGGTTGCGGCAAAGGTCGGCACACGACGCTTGCTCAGAAATGGGGAGCGAAGGAAATTGTCGGAATTGATTTAAGTTCAGCGGTTGAATCGGCGTTTCAAGCAACAAAAGATCTACCGAATGCACACATTGTCCAGGCTGATATTTACAAACTTCCGTTTAAGAAAGAAGCGTTCGATTACGCCTTCAGCGTCGGCGTTTTGCACCACACGCCCGAACCGAAAAAGGCTTTTACATCACTTGCCTCAAAGGTCAAAAAAGGCGGACATATTTCCGCGTGGGTTTACGGCAAAGAAAACAACGACTGGCTGATAAACTACGTCAATCCTGTGCGGACAAGCGTTACTTCAAAAATGAACCACCCGACGCTCTACCAGCTCTCAAAACTTCCGACCATCGGCGTTTTTCTCGCATCAAAACTCATCTACAAACCGTTAAATAAAACCTCGAAAAATGTCGCCGACAAACTGTTTTACAACGATTACTTAAATCATCTCGGAACATTCGGCTGGCGTGAACAGCACAACATAGTTTTCGACCATCTCGTTGCTCCGACGGCGTTTTATATTTCAAAAGACGATTTTGAAAATTGGTGGCAGGAAATCGGTGCAAGTGATGTTAAAATAACGTGGCATAATCAAAATTCATGGTGCGGATTTGGGAGAATTGGATAGAAAAGTGCAAACTGAACTTACAAAAGAAATGGAACAACACACATATTCTATTATGAATAATGTGGAAGATAAACACTGGTGGTTTGTCGGGCGGAGGGCGATTCTGGAATCTTTTATGGAAAGACTGATTCATCATCCAAAGTTAGAAACAAAATCCAAAATCCAAAACCTAAAATTCTTGATGTCGGTTGCGGAACCGGTGCGAATTTGGAAATGCTCAGACAGTTTGGCGTGGCGGAAGGCGTTGATGTGTCGGATGATGCGTTGGAATTTTGTCGGCAGAAAGGGTTGAAAGTTCATAAAGGGTTAGCGGAAGAATTGCCGTTTGCGGATGAAATTTTCGATGTCGTCACGGCGTTGGATGTGGTTGAGCATCTGGATGATGATGTGGCGGGATTGAAGGAAATGTTTCGCGTTTTGAAACGCGGCGGGAAGACTTTGATCTTTGTTCCGGCGTTTATGTGGCTGTGGGGCGTGCAGGACGATATTTCAAATCACCGGATTCGTTATACGAAACAGCAAATTGTTGAGCGTTTGGAACAAGCGGGGTTTCATATCGAACGGGCAACTTATGCGAATATCACATTTTTCGCACCGATTCTCGCGGGCAGAACTTTAATGAAACTGACGGGCGTTAAACCCGAATCGGAAAATAATATAAACGTTTCGGCATTAAACGGAGTTTTAGGTAAAATTTTTTCAGCGGAGAAATACTGGTTAAATAAATTCGGTTTCCCGTTCGGTGTTTCGATTGTGATTACGGCAACCAAAAAATTATGATTCACATCAAAATTTTTGCTAAGTATTGTAGTTAATCGGCTTATAGTGTATATATATAAGTCTTCCGCAAATAAATCAACAATATACGATAATGTGTAATTTCAAGTTTTCTGATTTCTCAAAAACGACAATTTTTTTATTTATAATTTACGCTTTTATCTTCATAACCTTTGTATCTACACAAACATAGTAATTTTCTGCTGACGGTTGAAATATCTCTGGCATATTTTTTGCTTTTTGCAATACATATTGCACGTTAAACATTTTCAATGGCAAATTATGACATTTTCCAGATCGTGCGAAATAATCGAGAGTAAGGAGTAAATTATGAGATACACAATTAAATTGGCAATTATGGTGTTTGCGTTAGGCTTTATTTTTGTAAGCGTCAATGACGTTAATGCTCAAAGCACAAAACGTCAGAGAAAAGCGACGAAGGAATATCGAAAAGACGTACGCAAGGCAAAGCGTGAATATCGAAAAGATGTCAGAAAGGGCAAGAACGTCCGCGAAGCTAGACGCGAATATCGTGAAGATGTGCGGGATGCAAGGCAGGATTATCGCCGCGACACACGCCGCAAATCAACCCGCCGGTATTATTATTACAATGGTCGTCGTTACACGAGTCCGCCGCGTGGATCATATTACTATCGAAACGGTCGCCGCTATTACCGTCCGGCTCAGGGATATTATTATTACCAGAACGGTCGCCGCTATTATCACCGCTACTAAGAGTTAAAATTTGATTTAAGTTGGAAAGGCTGCACATTTCGTGCAGCCTTTTTTATTTTGGGAAATATGTTTAGCGATTGTATTTTTTTAAGCAAACACAGTAAATTATTACAGTTGCCGATTTCCAAAAAATGACTTTGACTCAAACCGAAATAAAAAATCTATCCGAAGTGAAAACCGTTCCCGAACTTTCGCTTTTTTTGCCTGTCTTAAATGAGGAAGGAAATCTGAAACCGATGCACACAAAAATTTCGCAAGCATTGGAAACATTGGATAAAACGGCGGAAGTTATCTACGTTGACGATGGTTCGACGGATAAATCCTTACAGGTTTTACGCGAAATTGCGGCAACGGATGAACGCGTTCGGGTGATTTCTCTGCGGCGGAATTACGGTCAGACGGCAGCGATGGCGGCGGGAATTGATGCGGCACTTGGGGAAATTTTGATTCCGATGGATGCCGATTTGCAGAATGATCCGAATGATATAAAACGTCTGCTCGATAAATTGGATGAGGGTTTCGATGTCGTTTCGGGTTGGCGAAAAGATCGGCAGGATAAATTATGGACGCGGAAAATCCCTTCGTGGATCGCAAACAGCATAATCTCAAAAATCGGCGGCGTTCCATTACACGATTACGGTTGTTCGCTAAAAGTTTACCGCCGCGAAGTCATTCAGGACGTGCGGCTTTACGGCGAGATGCACCGATTTATTCCGATCTACGCAAGTTGGGCGGGTGCAAGAGTTACGGAAATTCCCGTTGACCATCATCCGCGAACGATGGGCGAATCAAAATACGGACTTTCCCGCACGATCAAAGTGGTATTTGACCTGATTACGATAAAATTTTTGGCAGCTTATCAAACAAAACCGCTATATGTCTTCGGTTCGTTCGGTTTGATTTCGTTTGTGATTTCGATTATTGCCGGAATTTGGGCGTTTGCATTGAAATTTATTTACGGCGTTTCATTTATTCTGACACCTTTACCATTGATCGCAATAGTTTTACTGGCAATCAGTGTACAATTTTTCTTAATGGGATTATTGGCAGAGTTATTGGTACGGACATATCACGAATCGCAGGACAAAGCGATTTACGCCGTTCGTGAGAAAATCGGTTTTGTGGATTCGGAAAACTAAAAACCAAAATCTAAAATAAATTATGTGTGGAATCGCAGGTTGGGCAAATTTGAATCCGCAACAACCGCCGATGTTCGGCGATGAGGTTTTACTGTCTTCGATGTGCGATAGAATGTGGCATCGCGGTCCCGATTCCGAAGGCGTTTGGATGGGAACGGGCGTGGCGTTGGGAATGCGGCGGCTGGCGATAATTGATTTGAAAACCGGCGAACAACCCGTCTGGAACGAAGATAAATCGGTCGTCGCGGTGATGAACGGCGAAATTTACAACTTTAAGGAATTGAAAAAAGGTCTGCGTGAACGCGGACATAGATTTTACAGCGAAACCGACACCGAAGTTATTCCGCATTTATACGATGAATTGGGCGAGGCATTTCTCGATGTTTTAAACGGGATGTTTGCGATTGCTCTGTGGGATACGAAGCTTGAAAAGCTGATTTTAGCGAGAGATCGGTTCGGCGAAAAACCGCTTTATTACGGCACTTTTGACGATAAATTATTTTTCGCATCCGAGCCGAAAGTTCTGCTGTCGCATCCGAAAATCACTCCTCAAATAAACCCGCCCGCTCTCCAACAATATCTTTCTTACGATTATGTCCCCGCACCGCTTTCAATTTACAAAGGCATCCACAAACTACCCGCCGCCCATCGTCTTGTTTGGGAACACGGCAAAATCAAAACGATTCGCTACTGGAATTTGAGTTTTCAGAAAAACGGCAGAAAACCTTCGATTAAAGAAGCCGCGGAAACGATTCGTGAAAAACTTAACGAATCCGTCAAAATGCGTCTGATGGCGGACGTTCCGCTCGGCGTTTTGCTGTCCGGCGGGATTGATTCTTCAAGCATCGCGGCACTCGCACAACAAAATTCAAGCCGGAAAATCAAAACTTTTTCTATCGGTTTTGAGGAAGATTCGTTCGATGAATCGAAATATGCAAGAGAAGTTGCAAATCATCTCGGCACGGAGCATTACGAGGAAAAACTGAATGTGGCGACCGCTCAGAAGTTGATCGGTGAAATCGGCGAATGGCTCGATGAACCGCTTTCAGACGGTTCTTTGATCCCGACATTTCTGCTTTCAAAATTTGCCAGAAAACACGTAACCGTCGCTCTCGGCGGCGATGGCGGCGCCGAGATTTTTGCCGGTTATCCGACATATTACGGACACAAAGTTGCCCGGCTTTATGATTCGATTCCGCATTTTGTGCGTTCCGGCGTGATCGAACCGTTTGTCAACAGACTGCCCGACAGCACCGATAATCTTTCGTTCGATTATAAAGCCAGACGCTTCGTTTCCGCCTCGAAATTCGGTCTCGTCGAACGCCATCACTCGTGGTTCGGCTCCTTCTCGAAGTCGGAAAGGATGAAACTTTTGAGCGACAGTATGCAGTTGGCGACAAAAGACATAGATATTTACGACGGTGCGAAAAAAATGCTGGTCAATTGCAATACCGAAAATCAGATCGAGCGGATGCAGTATCTCGATATGAATTATTACTTAGCGGAAGACATTCTGACGAAGGTTGACCGGGCATCGATGGCGGTTTCGCTCGAAGTTCGGGCTCCTTTTCTCGATCATAATTTAGCCGAATATGCCGCGAGTTTGCCCGTCGAATATAAGTTAAAGGGAAGTATAACAAAATATATTCTAAGGAAATCAGTCGCGAATATGCTGCCGAAAAGCATCGTTAAGCGTCCGAAAAAAGGCTTCGGAATTCCGATTGCCGAATGGCTCAAAGGTGCCTTGAATCCGCTGCTGCATGAAATGCTTTCGCCGAGCCGCCTGATTGTTCAGGATTTGTTCAATCACGAATATGTCCGGCAAATTATCCGCGAACACGAACAAGGAGTTGCCAATCACTACAAACAACTCTGGACATTACTTGTTTTTCAGCTGTGGTATGAGAATTTTCTGAAACGGAAAAATTAATTACCCGGTAATTTTCGGTAAATAATAATTTTACCGGGACTGAACTTATTGCTCTGACCGACTGTAATTGCTATAATTTTACTAGTTCTTTTCAACGTTCAATATAAATCTGACAATTTCAAATTACCGACAATTAGATCCGATTATTCCTGAACGGCATTTTCCGTTGTTCAGAATCAACGCATCACCGAAATTCTTTTCGGGTAATGGAATAAACGCAATTACGCTATGATTAACTTGGTTGGCAACTGTTTATCTGGTATCATTCATCTTATAGATTCTGTCGTTTCAACACAGAAAAACAACGACAAGTTTAGATCCTTAAAACAATGAAAAAAGCAAACAAAATAATCAATACACTCAAATACTCAAACAAGAAAAGTTACCGAATTGCCGCCTCTGCAATTTTCGTGATAATCATCTCGCACTTTCTGTTCCAATTTTTTTATATCCAGAGCGAAAACATAAAAGGAGTTGAAGAACTCGTTAGAACTGAACAATTCGAGCAGATTAAAACAACTTTTGCACAAGAAAACCTGCCAAATTTGAACGAACAGCAGATGGAAAACACGGCAACCGAAATGGTTGACAGTTCTAACAATGAAACTTTGCCTGAAGTGAAATTTCAATCTGAAGTAAAGAAAAACACCAAAGTTGCTGAAAAACCGCGAACTAAAACTTCCACCGTTAAAACGAAAAAAACGAAAAATACGAAATCACCGAAAAATATTACGAAAAATGTTCCGCAATCAGAAACCAGAGCTGAACGACTTCGCCGGGCGGAAAAACTTTTGACCGGTGTTTAGTTTGTTTTCAAGAGTTTCATTTCACATTGAAGAAGTGGGGTTTCGAGTAATGAATTATTTGAAGTTTAAAAATATTTCTCGAAGAAATTATGCCGGACTTATATCGGTGGGCGTGATGATTCTGCTGTGCGTCAACGGTTTGTATGCTCAGGATTACAGAGGTATTCCGGTCAAAAAAGACCGGCTCATCAAAGTTCTTAAATCAAGACAACTGCAAACCCGCGACATCGTTACAATTATCAGATCGAACGGCGTTGACTTCGCTCTAACGCCTAAAATCAGAAAAGTTTTGATCTCCGCCGGGGCAAGACCGGAAATTATCGAAGCGGTCGATAAAAATCTGCGGTCGCCCTCAGAAGGTGATAAATTCGCTTTGAAAAAAGGAAAATCTTCCGTCGATTATGAAGATTTACTCGATCAGGCGATTTACACATTCAAGGAGAAAAACAATCCAACGGATGCCGTTCAATTTTTGCAAGCCGCCGCTAAATTAAAGCCGAACGATCCGGCAGCATTTCAAATGCTCGGTTTTATCAATCTATACGGTTTGAGAAATCCGCCGCAAGCTCAAAAATATATGCAGGAAGCCGTCGCTAAGGGCGGTAGCGGAGTTTTCCGCGTGTATCACGACGACGACAGAGATTTTGTCAAACGCTGCACGGGTTCACTTTATATTTCGGCGGAGAGTATCAGATTCGAGTCGGATGACAACATCCACACATTTGAAACTTCGACCGTCAACATAGAAAAGGTAAAACTCGACCGCGAAACGAATCGAAGTTGGAAGAATTATCCGATCTTCAAAGTTTTTCTGAAAATCGGCAGCGAAAAAGCCAAATTCAGATTCGCCCCGATCAACGGTAAAGAAGACGAAGCAAGAATCGCCGCTCAGCTTTTTCTTGAAGCAAAAATAAATACGAATCCTTCCAAAATGCCGGAAAACAAATAGACGATAAAAAAACCTAGAAAATTGAAGTTCGTGTGAAGAAATTTCACACGGGCTTTTTTCATACACTTGAATTTCAATCGGAATTGCCGCTGAAAAAGTATAAGATAAATAAAATGAAAAAATGGCTTTTCAGAATCGGCATCGGCATTTTGATAGTTCTTCTCGGAATTGTCGGATTTGTTTTGTATGGTGAATTGGATGAGGTGATTGTTACGGAATATACGAAAAACCAAAATTTAAAGACGGTCAAAAAAAATTGGAAAGGAACGCCGGTTGACGAAAAGGGCAGATTTGTAAATGATGAATTTCCATTTTTGTCCTCTAAGATCGAACTTTTGAAATGGCAGCTTAGCACGAATAAATTTGCGGGTGAGAAGAAAAACGACAGCGAACGATTGGAAGTTTTAGACCCGACGGATTTTCTGAATAGCAGTGAAGACGGCATTTTATGGCTCGGACACGCTTCGATTTATATACGTCTGGATTCTCAGACGATTTTGATTGATCCGGTTTTTGGTGAACCTTCGTTTATCAAAAGATTCGTTCCCGTAGCGAATCCGTTGGAGAAAATCAAAAGTGTTGATTATGTGTTGGTAACGCACGATCACCGCGATCATACGGACGAAACGACTTTGCGGGAAGTTTCGAAAAAGTTTCCGAACGCGAAATTTCTCGGCGGTTTGCGGATGGAAGAACTTTTTGACGATTGGACAACGCAATCGAACGAAGTAAAAAACGCGGGTTGGTATCAGCAATTTGATTTAGCAAAAGACTTGAAAATTACATTCGTTCCCGTTCGTCATTGGTCGCAGCGAGGTTTATTCGATATGAACCACCGACTTTGGGGCGGTTTCGTAATCGAATCGGGCGATACAACAATCTATCATGGCGGCGATTCCGGTTACGGCTCGCATTATAAAGAATTGAACGAAACATTCGGTGAAATTGATTATTTCATCGTCGGAATCGGTGCTTACGAACCGCGTTGGTTTATGAAACCGAATCACAATAATCCGTCCGATGTAATCAAAGCGTTCACGGATGCAAAAGCAAAGACTTTAATTCCGATGCACTACGGAACATTTGATCTGTCCGACGAACCGCCGAGCCAACCGCTCAGATTGCTGAAAGAAGAAGCGGAAAAAGCAGGAATTACTGAGAATTTGAAAGTGTTGAAGATTAACGAAAATTTAGAAATAGGTAAATAGTAATTGGTTGTTGGTAATTAGTTTTTCTCAAAAACCAACTACTTGCTTATCAGTTACCGATTACCAATTAAATTACCAATACATGAAATTTCCAAGAGCAAGCGGCATTTTACTTCATCCGACATCTCTGTCGAAATATACGGGAGAACTTAGCTGCGAACGAATACGCAAATGCACGGAATTACTCAAACATAAATAATTATGAAAAGTAGATCATCACTCATTTTCATATCAATATAATCTTGGTTCGATTTATTAATTTTTCACGAAATAACCTTCTCTTGCCCGCACTTTTACGCCCTGCGGAAGTTTCGGAGTTATATCGACATCGACATTGACGAAAGTATTTTCGGGAAAAACGCCGTCGGAATAATACTGAATCAGGTACTGTGATTGCAGTTCTCCGGCAAGTTGGCGGAAAATTGCTTCTAAAGTTGCCGTGTTGGACTTCAAATTCGCTTCATTCTCATAATTACTTTTCAAATTAATGGGCAGGAATTTCGGCAAAAACGCCGTTCCGCCGGTTTCGTCGGCAAATCTCTGCATATTGCTTTGTCCAAATTTACTTATCTTATTAAAAGCAAGTGAACTTCCCGCGGGATTGACCGAATAGAAAACGGTGTCCGCATCCTGAATTTTAGTCAGTGTTTTGTTTTGCTCTCTAACCTTTATTTCATTACGCTTTGTGAGCAAAAGTTCCTGAAGGTCTTTCGTTGTAATTGTATTCATTTGGTCACCGATTTCCCGGTAAACTCTGGAAAATCCAATTTTAATGCCAACACTGTTTAAATCTTCGCCATCACTTATTGCAATTATTACCTTGCGACTCTTTGGGGGAGCATTCGCCTTAAGATATAAGGCAGCGGCGGAAACCGTGTCGTAAAATGCAGTAGATTGTTTGGTCGGTCGAATTGTTTTTATTGTTTCAACAGATTGCGTGGAAACATCCCGGCTCTGAACCATTTCGGGAAATGTGCCGATAGTGAAAATTGTTGCACGATCTTCGGGACGCATCACATTCTGCAAGAATTTCGCCGCTGTTTCCTTCTCAAATTCAAACATTGAATCGGTGCTTGACGACACATCAATCAACAGAGCGATTTCCAGAGGAACTTTATCAGCGGTGGAAACTTCGGAGATTTCCTGTGATTTCTTTTCTTCTTTAACCGTAAAATTTTGTTTTGATAAGCCTTTGACCGGATTTCCTTCGCCGTCTGTGACTGAAACGGGAACGATGATGAGTCTGGATTCGATAGTTAGAACATCGCTGTCTTCTTCAATGACGGGCGGCGGAGTTTGCGTCGTAACCTGAGCAAGAACACTTGATGCAAAGGCGAGTAAAATTGTAAAAATAAAAAATATCGGCAGACGTTTCATAATACCTCAAGTGAATCTGAAAAAAATACGAAAGGGCAAAAGGAGAATACCATCGCAATGCTCTAAAACTCTCGCTTTTACCCTTTGTTTATTTGTTAAAAATCAATATTAAAAATTCATAATATAGTCTGAAAATTAAACTATTGATTCATTTGGAAACTAACGAGTACCATCATCGTCAGTATCCGCCGGACGAACTTCGACATTCTGATTCAAACCGCGGCTGACTAAGATTTTGACTTCAACACGACGATTTTCGGCTCTGCCGTCACGGGTTGAATTGTCAGCAACAGCATTCGTTTCGCCATAACCGTATGATTGCCCGATGCGGCGAAGCGGAATGTTGTGAGTCGTAATCAGATAGTCGATTACCGCTTGAGCTCGCTGCTGACTCAGACGTTTGTTTGCTGCAGCACTTCCGTCTGCCGAAGCAAATCCGGTAATTTCCAGATAATATCCACGCATTGTCAAAGCATTTGTGGCAACATTGTCCAACTCGGTTCGTGCTTCACTCGTCAGCTTGGCACTGCCGACACGAAAATTTACCGTCGAAGTATTCTGAACGACGAACTCATCGAGCGACGAAATTCTTTGATTGGTCGCGTTAACACCCGCGATTGCAGCATCAGCCGAATCCTGAGCGGCTCTCGCACCACCACGGGCGGCATTTGAAATCGCCATCAGTTCGTCAATTTGTCCCGAAACTCTTTCAGCATTTTGCTCGGCTGCGGTTAGCCGTTCTTCCGCTGGTGAAACCCGACTGTCAACCGTTCGGGCAACTTCCAGATCACTTTTGTCGAAACGAATTTTCGTTGCCGCTAAAGCACCGGTCGAATCACCGCGACCCTCCGCTTTCAAGGTCAAACCGCGAACGATACTGTTGACCGCATAACGGTCGCCGCCGCCCCAAAAACTGTTCGTTTTGATGCTCGTCGTCGGCATCACCATCACTTTCGTATCGTTGCCGGTAACATCACGCACTAAAAACGAATCATCGGTCATTGCCACGACCAGACCTTCGACCTTATATTTTTTCCCGGATGACAACTGACGAACCTGTGCATCCTGTGCAAAAACTGCACCGACACTCGAAAGCATTAACAAACTCATTGCCAACGCGAATACTTTTATTTTATTAATATTTTGAAGCATAATTTAACTCCTTCCTTTTTAAAATTTTTCTCTAAATTTTGAGAATCAATAGTAATATTTAAGGGAGAACATTTCTAAGACGTTTCAATCTATTTTCGGGTTGTAACAAAATTAGTATACTTTTAACTATATGATAGAGGGTATTAAGCCAAAATACGCCCGAAATGTTTAAATATAATTCTCCTCATATCAAGTTATCGGCATAGTTTCCAAAAAGTTTCCTAAAAAAATAATTTATTTCAAAAAAGCGGTTTTAAAATGAAACAAGCGGCGGGAATTTGACTCCGACACCGCTTGAATCTGTGTTTGTACAGTAAGTTATAAACTAAACTGATTCGTTTCGAGATAGTTTTTCAGATGCGACAAAAACTGCTCGGCATCCGCACCGTCAACGATTCTGTGATCGTAAGTTAATGCGAAATAAGCCATTTGGCGAATTGCAATAACATCATCGCCTTCGGGAGTCGTCAAAACTTTCGGACGTTTTTCGATTGTGCCGACGCATAAAATCGCAACTTGCGGTTGGTTGATAATCGGTGTCCCGTAAAGTCCGCCGAAGACACCCGGATTCGTGATCGTAAATGTTCCGCCGGCAACTTCATCCGGCATCAATTTTTTCGTTCTCGCCCGATCTGCCAGATCATTCGCCGTTTGTGCCAAACCTGCCAGCGACAACATATCCGCTTTTTTAATTACCGGAACGATCAAACCCCAGTCGAGGGCGACCGCCATTCCCAAGTTTACGTCGCCTTTATAAATTATCTGATCGCCCGAAAGTTGTGAATTAACAATCGGAAACGCTCGCAGAGAATTTGTCACCGCTTGAAAAATAAACGGCATATAAGTCAGTTTCGTGCCGTAACGCTCTTGAAATTCCGCTTTATTCGCATTGCGGAATTTTGCCACGCTTGTCATATCAATTTCATAAACCGACGTAACATGAGCCGAAGTCTGCTTTGAGAAAGTCATATGTTCCGCGATTTTCTTACGCATATTCGACATCGGTTCAACCCGATCTCCGACCGCGGAAGAAATCTGCGGTGCTTTATACTGCGACGGTTGAGCCGTCTGAGGTTGCGGAGTTTCCATCTTCGACTCCGAACTCTGAACTCTGCTCTCTGAACTCTGCTGCTTCAGCAAATCTCCCGGTTTGAGTGCCGCACCGGAATCAATGAACGACAAAATATCTTTTTTGGTCACGCGACCGCTCATTCCTGTTCCCGAAATTTGCGAAATGTTGACGTTATGTTCCTTGGCAATATTGCGAACTAACGGACTGCTTCGCGTTTTGCGTAAATCTTCAACCGTCTGTTCGCCGAGCGGTTTGTCGCCGTGTCCGTTCGCCGAAGTTTCCGTCGCATCGGCAACTGCTCCCGGATGCTGATAATCATAGCTTCTGCCTTCCGTTTCGTCAGCATTTTGAACTTCGGTTTCTGCCGTTTGAGCTTCCGCTTTCGTTGTTTGAGCGGTTTCCGAACTTCGGACTTCGGACTTCGGACTTCGGACTGCTCCCGCCGCACCGACTAACGCAACAACCGAATCAACTTCGACCGTTTCGCCCTCTTCCGCCAGAATTTCAAGCACCGTTCCGGCGATCGGTGAAGGAACTTCCGCGTCAACTTTATCGGTTGAAATTTCGAGAAGGTTTTCGTCGCGGTCAACCTTATCGCCAACTTTTTTATACCATTTCGAGATCGTGCCTTCCGTAATTGATTCGCCCATTTGCGGCATTACGACTTCGATTGCTTCACCGCTTGAAGAATCTGCGGAGTCGGCGGAAGTTTCGGGAGTTGCAGAGTTTTCCGAAGAATTATCGGCGGAAACATCGGCGGAAGTTGCTTCGGCGGTTGTTTCGACGGCAGTTTCGGTAACTTTAGCATCATCCGGTTTCAACGGATGCTCGGAAATCTCGTCAATTCCGCGATTGTCATTGCTTGTATCGGTTTCGGATTTCGCATTGTTGCCGTTTGAAGATGCGGCACTTTCGCCTTCTTCGCCGATCATACCAACAATCGAATCAACTTCGACGGTTTCGCCTTCTTCAACCCGAATTTCCAGCAAAACACCGGCTTCCGATGCAAAAACCTCGGCATCAACCTTGTCGGTTGAAATCTCTAAAACCGCTTCGTCTTTTTCAATTTTATCGCCGACTTGTTTTAACCATTTTGAAACAGTTCCTTCCGTTATTGATTCGCCCATCTGCGGCATCACGATTTCTACACTCATAAATTCTCCAGATAAATATTTGTCTTATAAAGTTTTAACTAAAATTGCTCAAACTGGAATTTTACCGCTTTCTTACAAAAACGACAAAGACGCACTGAAATTTAGATTTAAAATTCAGCCTAATTTGTTTTTTCAAAGTAACAGGATTAAACTGGATTCACCAAATTTAATCAAATAAAAATTACCGATGAATAAAAAACTAACTTTTACCTACGCGATTTTTCTGTTCGTTTTGACGGCGAATATTTTTGGACAACAAGCGGCAAGATACTCTCCCGAATCTGTAACGGCGGAAGATTACGATAACGCCGTCAAAATGCTTTCGTTTAATACGGGCAGATTAGTTGATCGAGCCGGAGTTCGTCCTTTTTGGTTAAAGGATGGGCGTTTTTGGTATCGTGTTTCGACTCCGACAGGATATGAATTTGTTTTGGTAAATCCTGCTGATGGAAACCGTAAGAATTTTTCAGATATGGAATCTCTATTGAAGGAAACGGATGGCAAAAGTGCAGCTAGAACAATAAGTATGCCGGTGGACGGAAGTCTTTCACCCGACCGAAAAAAAGCAGTATATATAAGGGATTGGAACTTGTATATGGTGGATTTGGAAACTAAAAGAGAAACGCAATTGACAAAAGACGGCATAGAAAATTTCGGTTACGCGACGGATAATGCGGGTTGGAAAAAAAGTGATCGCCCGATAATTCTCTGGTCGCCGGATTCAAAAAAGATCGCCACGTTTCAACAGGATCAACGCAATGTCAGCGATATGTATCTCGTTACAACCAACGTCGGCGAACCGAAACTCGAAGCGTGGAAATATCCGCTTCCCGAAGATAAAGAAATTATCAAAATTCACCGCGTCATTATTGATGTTGATTCCGGCAAGATGACACGTTTGAAAATGTCGCCCGACGACAGACGCGGCACGCTCTGCGACGACATCGCCTGCACGGGAAGTTTCGACGATAACGAATGGAACGCCGACGCGAGCAAATTGGTTTTTGTTTCAACGCCACGCGATCATAAAAAAGCGGCTCTGCGAATCGCCGACGCGAACACGGGCGAAGTCCGCGATATTTTTACGGAAACGGTTAAAACTCAATATGAATCGGGACAAGGTAAAATTAACTGGCGATATTTGCCGGCGACGAACGAAATAATCTGGTATTCCGAACGCGACGATTGGGGACATTTATATTTATACAATCTGACGACGGGCAAGGTAAAAAATCAAATCACGAAGGGAAATTTCGTCGTCACGCAGCTCGAAAAAGTTGACGAGAAAAACCGCAAATTATACTTTGAAGCAAACGGACGCGAAGCCGGACGCGATGTTTATTTCAGCCATTTTTACAGCGTGGATTTTGACGGTAAAAACCTGAAACTGCTCACGCCCGAAGACGGAAATCACAGTGTTTCAATTTCAGACGACGAAAAATATTTTGTTGATAATTATTCAAAGCCCGATATTCCGCCGGTTGCGGTTTTGCGTGATATGAACGGCAAATTGATTTTAAATCTCGAAAAAGCGGACATTTCGCGTTTGACCAAAACAGGTTGGAAACCGCCGCAACCGATCACGGTCAAATCACGCGACGGCAAAGACAATCTCTACGGTTTGATGTTCACGCCGACGAAATTGGATAAAACGAAAAAATATCCAATCGTCAATTATATCTATCCCGGACCGCAGGGCGGCGGAGTCGGCAGTCGTTCATTTGCCTCGGCACGCGGCGACAATCAGGCACTTGCCGAACTCGGTTTTGTCGTCGTCGTCATTGACGGAACGTGCAATCCCGAACGCTCGAAATCTTATCACGATTCCTGCTACGGAAATATGGCGGACAACACTCTGCCCGATCAAATCGCCGGATTAAAAGAATTAGCGAAAAAATATCCCTTTATGGACTTAGAACGAGTCGGAATCTGGGGACATTCCGGCGGCGGTTACGCGACGGCGGCGGCATTATTTCGTTATCCCGAATTTTACAAAGTCGGCATTTCCGAATCCGGCAACCACGAAAACCGCAATTACGAAGACGATTGGGGCGAAAGATACATCGGACTTTTAACGAAAGATTCAAATGGAAAATCGAACTATGAAGATCAGGCAAACCAAAATTACGCCAAAAATCTGCAAGGCAAGTTATTACTTGCCCACGGCGGTTTGGACGACAACGTGCCGCCATATAACACGTATCTGGTCGTTGACGCTTTAATCAAAGCCAACAAGGATTTCGACCTGATAATTTTCCCGAATGCCAGCCACGGTTACGGTGCGGACAGTCTATATATGATGCGTCGCCGCTGGGATTATTTCGTCCAACATCTTCTCGGAGCAAAACATCCGAAGGAATACAAAGTTGAATTCAAACGACAATAATTTTCAACTTGCCCGAAAAACTTTGCGTTAGCTGAACAATTACGCTTGGAATTGATCGAAAACTTTGAATTTATAAAACAAATGAGAGCGTTTTTGCGTTCTCGTTTTTTTTCATTTATAGTCGCTTTTTTATGAAAAACAAACAAACATCATATCCACGCAACAAGATTAAAATTCTTCTGCTTGAAAATTTGAGTGAATCGGCGGTTAGAGAGTTGGAAGACGGCGGTTATACGAATATCGAAAAACTTTCAAAGGCTCTGAGCGAGGAGGATTTGTGCCGGAAAATAAAGAGTTTTCACATTATCGGCATTCGTTCAAAAACACAACTGACCAAAAAAGTTATAGATTGTGCCGACAAATTGCTCGCTATCGGCTGTTTTTGCATCGGGACGAATCAGGTTGATCTCGAATATGCCACAAAAAAAGGCATCGCCGTTTTTAACGCCCCGTATTCAAACACACGCTCGGTGGCGGAACTCGTGATCGGTTTATTCGTGATGCTGATTCGCCGGATTTCCGATAAAAACATCGCCGCCCATAACGGAATTTGGGAAAAAGACGCGGGCGGTTCGTATGAATTACGCGGAAAAACTTTGGGAATCGTCGGCTATGGAAATATCGGTTCGCAGGTTTCGATTCTCGCCGAAAATATGGGATTAAATGTTATTTATTATGATATTTTAACAAAGTTACCGTTGGGAAATGCCAAGCAAGTTAAGACTTTAAAAGAACTTTTGAAAAAATCTGACATCGTTACATTGCACGTTCCGTCAACGCCCGACACGAAAAATATGTTCGATGCAACGACCTTTAAAGATATAAAAAAAGGTGCGATCTTCGTCAATTATTCACGCGGCGATGTCGTTGATTTGGACGAGTTAAAAAAATATATCGAAAGTGAAAAACTAAGCGGTGCGGCGGTTGATGTTTTTCCGAAAGAGCCGAAAAAGAAAGGCGATAAATTTGAAACTGTTCTGCAAAATCTGCCGAATGTAATTTTAACTCCGCACATCGGCGGTTCGACTCAGGAAGCACAGGTCAATATCGGTTTTGATGCCGCTTCAAAACTCATAAACTACTTGGAATTAGGAACTTCGACCGGCTCGCACACAGTTCCGGCGTTGAGTTTATCGCCGCAGGAAGACACGCACCGAATCTTGCACATCCACAAAAATCAACCCGGCGTTCTTAGTCAAATCAATTCCGATTTATCCGAAAAAGGAATTAACATAGTCGGACAATTTCTGAAAACGAATGAAGAGATCGGTTATGTAATTCTAGATATTGACAGCAAACTTTCCAATAAAGCGTTTGAGATTTTAAAGAATATTGATGGAACTATAAAAACACGAATGGTTTACTAAAGCAATGAAAATAATAATTCCCGGCGGAAACGGACAAGTTGGAACGATTTTGTCGAGAGCGTTTGAAAAAGACGGTCACGAAGTTGTTATTTTGAGCCGAAGTGCGAATGGTTCGGAATTCAAAACTGTTCAATGGGACGGCAGGACGCTTGGAAATTGGGCGGATGAATTTGAAACTGCGGATGTTGTCATAAATCTGGCGGGGCGAATCGTTAATTGTCGTTACACGGACGAGAATCGCCGGCAAATTATGGATTCGCGTGTAAATTCAACAAAAGCCGTCGGCGAAGCGATTACGCAGGCGAAAAATCCGCCGAAAATTTGGCTGCAGGCAAGCACGGCGACGATTTATGCACATCGCTACGACGAACCGAATGACGAACTTACGGGAATTATCGGCGGCGATGAACAGGAAAAAGCTCCCGACACCTGGAATTTTAGTATAGACGTTGCCAAGACTTGGGAGAAAACGGCGAATGATTTTGATTTGCCGGAAACGCGACTCGTTCTAATGCGTTCGGCGATGACGATGTCGCCCGATAGAGACGGGATTTTCGACGTGATGCTCGGCTTGGTCAGAAAAGGTTTGGGCGGAACGGCGGGCGACGGTCGGCAATATATTTCGTGGATTCACGATGAAGATTTTATCAATGCGGTCAAATTTCTGATTGAAAATAAAACTTTCAGCGGAGCGGTAAATCTTGCATCGCCGCATCCTCTGTCGAATAAAGAGTTTATGAAAATCTTCCGCGAAACGTGGGAAACGAAAATCGGTTTGCCCGCAACAAAATGGATGCTCGAAATCGGTGCGGTTTTTATGGGAACGGAGACAGAATTGATCTTGAAAAGCCGTCGTGTCGTGCCGACAAAATTGCTTAACGCTGGTTTTGAATTTAAGTTTCCGCATTGGGAAAGTGCCGCGAAAAATTTGCTCGAAAGATGGAAGCAGCAAAGTTAGTTTTTGGCAATGGCTCTCGAAGCTAAAACGATTGTTTTATCGTCATCAGTTTTCTCGTTTAATTTCGGCGAACTTAGGAAATTTGCAAGTTTTTCATTTAATCCATTTACTTTTAAACTATTGCGAAGCGGAGCGATCATCGGCATTAGAAAAGGTTCGTGCGGTGAATTGTCTTGATAATCAACGGCGACCGAAAAAATTCCGTCGGAAAACAGAATCAAATCCTCGATCGGTTCTTTGATTTTTGCAAAACGCAGATTTTCCGTCGCTGTTTCATCAGTTAAAAAATCCGTCATATTGACATATTCGCTGTCGGTCGGTTCAACGCCGAAGTGGTAGCTTTCGGGTTTTCCATCAAGCGAAAAAACCGCTCCGCCGTCGCCGACTTGATAGAAAATTGCGGAGTTTTCGCCAACTATTGCACCGACCAGAGTTGATGCAAATTCACGGATGTCTTTATCTTTTTCTTTAGCAGTTTCGGCGATTTTCTGTTGGAAATATTTGATCCAATGCAGGGCAAAATCTTCGTTCAAAGAATCAATCGTAACATTCGGCATATTGACGAAAGCCTTTATCTGCTCGACGAAAGTTTCACAGGCGACTTCCGCCCCGATCTCGCCTTCGCTGGTGCTGCCCGCACCGTCAGCGACGGCGACGACTAGAAGTTCGCCTTCGTCTTCCGTTGTAAATGATTCGCACGCAAAGCGATCCTGGCAAACTGTATCGTTATTTTGATGCGATAAACCGATGATCGAAGCGTGAGCGTAACGCCATTTTTCAAACTTCATCAATTTCCGCCCATCCGTAAGGTTTATAATCGGGAATCGAAACTTTGTCACCCGGATTTGAACGCGACACATTTTTAAGCGATGCCGAAAGCCACAGGAAAAACTCGCGGAAACGAATTCCGCTTAATTTCATCGGTTCACGCAGGGAAATTTGCCGCAAAATATCGAAATTCGCATCGTGAACGCCGAGGGCGAAAAACGAAAACGATTTATTTTCTTCGCCGGTGCGGATTATCTGCGGCATATTTTGCCAGTTATCGGTCGGATCGCCGTCGCTCATCAGGAAAATCCAAGGGCGGAAAAGTTTGATGCCGTTCGTCCGCAGAATCTTTTTTCGTTCATTCAAAAGCGTCAAACCGCGTTCCAAAGCACTTCCCAAAGGCGTGTTTCCTGATGCTTCCAAGTTCGGCACACGAAATTCATCAACGGTCGTAAAATTCTGCATCACGCGAACCGGACCGAATGTAACGACGGCGAGTTCGACTCGTTTCATCGCCAGCGAATCGTTATAAAGTTCATCCCGAAATGTCTGTAAGCCTTGATTTAACTGGTTGATCGAATCGCCCTGCATTGAAGCCGAAGTATCGAGAAGTAACACGCACGGACAACGCGGTTCGGGATTCTCCGCAAATTCCGCCGCCGCGAATGGCTGTTGTTCATCGTAATTGTAAGTTTCGTCGTTCATAATATTCCCATCTTTTTATGATAATCGGTTTTTACAAAAAGATAAACATTTCCGGCATAAAAAATACAACTGTCGAGAAACCATTCCGGTTTCGCGACAGTTGTATTCTTACGATGCAATTTCAAATCATTAATTTGTTTCAGACATAAATTCAAATCACGTTCTCAGTAAATTGCGTCGAGTGGCAGCGGGACGCACACCACGACAGCCAGCGGAACGCTGACGCTGCACTTCAAGAAAACTTGATTTCCATATTTTCACAAATAAAACTCCCATGCTATATTTTTGTTAATTATGAAAATCATTGCTTCCTAATCAAACTGCAAATTTTCGTGTTCGTTTCTGCAAATTCCTACAAATTGCGGACGAATTTCTCTTGCACACCGCATGCATTTAACTTCAGTTGATAAAATAAGGTAATAAAACAATGTCTGATATTGTAGAAAATTCGTCTGAAGAACGGATTTATGATAATTCGTTTCGCTCAATTTTTATGGAAGCGATACGCGGTTCGGAGCGTGATTTTACGAAGGGTTCGATTGGGTTGGCGGTTTTTTTGCTGGCTGTTCCGATGATTTTTGAAATGATTATGGAAAGCGTCTTTGCGGTTGTGGACGTTTATTTTGTGTCCTCGCTCGGAGCGGATGCGGTGGCAATTGTCGGAATCACCGAATCAATGATGTTTTTGATCTATGCCGTAGCGATGGGAGTTGCGGTCGCTGCGACGGCGACGGTTTCGCGGCGGATCGGTGAAAAAGATGCGGACGGAGCGGCACGTTCGGCGACACACGCTATTTATATGGGTTTGATCGTATCCGTTTTGATGGGCGTGATCGGAATAATTTTCGCTCCCGATTTTTTGCGTTTGCTCGGTGCAGAACCGCAGGTTGTCGCGGAAGGAACACTTTTTACACGGCTGATGCTCGGCGGAAATTTCGTCGTCGTATTTTTATTTCTGCTCAATGCGATTTTTCGCGGTGCGGGAAATGCGGCGATTGCGATGCGTGTTTTGTGGGTTTCAAATATTTTAAATTGCATTCTTGATCCCCTGTTTATCTTCGGCATCTGGATTTTTCCCGAACTCGGCGTAACCGGTGCGGCGGTTGCAACTCTGATTGGACGCGGAATCGGTGTAATTTACGCTTGTTACAAAATGTTCTTTTCCGCAAACCGCTTCGTAATTCGCTCTGAACATTGGCAATTTGTCGCTGAAAGATTCAAGCGTTTGTGGAGCTTAGCGTGGGTTGCGATGTTTCAATTCGGCATTGCCACAACGAGTTGGCTCGGACTGATGGTTGTTGTTGCAAGTTTCGGAAGCGAAGCCGTGGCAGGTTATACAATCGGAATGCGTTTGATAATTTTTGCACTTCTTCCCGCCGTCGGTTTAGCAAACGCCGCCGCAACTCTCGTCGGACAAAATCTCGGTGCAAAACAACCCGAACGTGCCGAAAAATCCGTCTGGAAAGCGGCATTTTATAATGCGATTTTTCAAACTTCGATTGGTATTCTGTTCGTAATTTTCGCTGAACCGATTGCAGGAATTTTTACGGATGAACCGCTTGTTCTGATGTATGCGACCGATTCCCTGCGAATAATTTCCTACGGATTTTTGTTCTACGCCGTCGGGATGGTTTTAGAAACTTCTTTTAACGGAGCCGGCGACACGCGAACGCCGACATATCTGAATATATTTGTATTCTGGCTCTTTGAAGTTCCGCTTGCATTCATTCTTGCACATTATTTCAAAATGGGACCGCACGGAGTTTTTTGGGCGATCACGATTGCATTTTCGATGTTGGCGATTGCTTCGGCGATTCTATTTAAACGCGGAAAATGGAAATTGATGGAAGTTTAACCTAAGAGTTTGTTCAACCGGACTGCGGACATCCCGCCCGCAAGAATTTCAGGAGTAGTCGGAAAATTTTGAGTGAGGTTAAAAAAAATTCAGACGAAATAAGCTGAAAGTAAATCAATACTTGCGGGCAGGATGTCCGCAGTCCGATGATTCAACGATTTTGTAACTTCCGAGCAAGCGTTTTCGCCAACCATCCGATGAAAAGCCATTGAACAACAGCAAATAATGGAAATAATAATCTTATATATTCCAACAGATTATGATCGGACAAATCAAAAAATAAACAGTTTAGTAAAATACACAACCCGAATCCGAGTAGCAGCGACGGTATATTCGCCATTGCAATTGCCCCATAGAAAATATTATTTGACGCATCATAATTGAAAATTATATGAATTAAAAAGCACGCATTTAAGGTTGCTAAAACGATTGCAAAACGGTTTGAAAGTAACGATTTGATAAAATTTCACATTGTTGATTTTTTAACTCCTTGAATTGATTTATAATTACTTTACACTTACGTTTTTAGAAATAGTTTCAAAAATTCCTTGAAAATGTCTTCGATCAACTTTCCAAATCCACGCACACACGAATTTACCGATTGGGTGAAATTCGGCGAATTTTATTACAACGCGGCTGATATAATCGGCTTCGGCGGAGAATTGTCGGTTGAAAATCTGCGTGAGGCTTATAACAAAGGAATCTTTCCGTGGCATATTGACGGGCTTCCGCTGCCGTGGTTTTGTCCTGAGAACCGGGCGATTTTAGAATTTTCAGAACTTCACATTCCAAAAAGTTTGCGAAAGTCTTGGGAGAAAACGAGATGGACTTTGACGATTGATAAGGATTTTTCAAGCGTTATCGAAAACTGTGCGGCAATGAAGCGTCAGCACGAAGCCGGAACTTGGATAACATCCGAATTTATTGAAAATTACATAACACTGCATAAACTCGGTGATGTTCACAGCGTCGAGGTTTGGAACGAGGAAAACGAAATTGTCGGCGGACTTTACGGCGTTGACGCGGGTGGGGTTTTTTGCGGTGAAAGTATGTTTCACAAAGAGTCGAACGCC
The DNA here is from genome assembly GCA_041746675.1 of Pyrinomonadaceae bacterium. GTDB lineage: Bacteria > Acidobacteriota > Blastocatellia > Pyrinomonadales > Pyrinomonadaceae > Aridibacter. The sequence goes on from JBGTGO010000004.1 coordinate 99,315, forward strand.
TCAAAATTCGCTTTACTGCATTTGATCGAACATCTGAAATCACGCGGTGCAACGTGGCTCGATACGCAGGTGATGACTCCGCATTTCGAGAAATTCGGAGCAAAGGAAATTCCGCGGGTGGAATTCCTTGATAAACTCGAAAGAACTCAAAATCTCGGCTTGGATATTTTTCCGTAGCGAAGGTTGTCGACAGTTTAGTTCCGTAACATTTAGACTTTCAAACAAGCATTTGTGCTGTTTGTTATTTCACACAGGAGAAAATATGTTCTTGAATAAAATCTCTAAAACTCAAGTTTTAACCTCGCTGATATTGTTTGTCTGCTTAGGTTTTTCATCTGCGAAAAGTGTTTTTGCACAGGATAAATCTATCAGAGAACTGACGCTCGAAGCCCGCCGAATGGTTGATGAAAATCGGTATTTAGATGCTTTACCGTTACTTGAGCAGATCGTTTTGTCATATCCTGATAACGGCGAAATATGGGCTGATTTCGGCATTGCGATAATTTCAACTGCAACGACGATTAACGATACCGTCGAACGTAAAAAAGAATTGGAACGTGGTGTCAAAGCCTTGTTGCGGGCAAAAAAACTCGGCACGAAAAACCCGCGGGCATTGTATTTTCTGGACGAATTTGAAAACTCCGACGGAACTGATAATTTCTCGAACAAAAATCCCGAAGTCGAAAAAGCTTTGCGTAAAGGCGAATTATATTTCGGACGCGGTGAGTATGATAAAGCGTTCAAATATTATGAAACTGCTCACAAACTAGACCCGAAAAACTATGAAGCGATGCTTTTTATGGGCGATTGTTTTTATGTGCAGGGGAAATTCAAAGAGTCCGAAAAGTATTTTGCTCAAGCCGTCGAAATAAATCCCGAAGTAGAATCGGCGTATCGTTACTGGGGCGATGCTCTGATGAGTCAGAATAAGAATGCGGAAGGATTGGAAAAGTTTCTCGACGCATTTATCCGCGATCCGTTTTCGCTTCTGTCTTGGAACAATTTGAAAAATTGGGCGGAACGAACTAAAGCAAACTATGAACCGATCATTATCGCTCCGCCCGGCGTTGAGGAATACGGCACGCTCGACATCAACGAAAAGCTCCTCAAAACTGATAATGGAACGGACAGATGGCTTCTTTATAACCGAAACATCGCCGAGCAAATGGCGAAAAAGACCGCTACCGACCAAAGTTTCACACTTGCCGACGAGATAAAAGCTTGGAGAGCGGTTGCCGATGCCGTTCGCAGAGATATAAAGAGCGGAAAAATCAAATATCCCGATCAGAATCTGGTGAATCTGCTTAAAATAGACGATGAAAATCTGCTTGAGCCGTATATTTTACTGCTCCGTCCGCAGGGCACTTTCGGAGATGATTATGTCGCATACAGAGAGAAAAATCCGCAAAAAATAAAGCAACTTATCCGAAAATTCATTTTGAATCTAAAAGATTAGCGATGGAAAATGAACTCACAACGCATTTACTCGAATTGCTTGAAGGGAAGTTTGCTCACATAAATCTTGAAAAAGTTCTGAGCGAATTTCCGGTTGAATGGCGAAACGAAAAAGCTGAAAATGCACCGCATACGGCGTGGGAATTGCTCGAACACATTCGCATTGCTCAATTTGATATACTGGAATTCAGCCGCGATGAAAATCACATTTCGCCCGCATTTCCCGAAGGTTATTGGAATAAAAAAGATGCAAGTGCGGAAGATTGGCAAAATTCTGTCAGGAAAATTTTAAATGATTTGCAGGCGATGCGTGAATTAGTTGCAAATTCCGAAACCGAACTTTCCGCAAAAATTCCGCACGGCACAGGACAAACTATTTTGCGTGAAGCACTGCTCCTAGCCGACCATAACGCGTATCACTTGGGGCAAATCGTTCAACTTCAAAGGATTTTGGAAAACAATACAAATAAATGGGAAATCAAGAGAGAAAAAATATAAAAGCGGGTTTGAAAGTTGCGATTGTGCTGAAACAAGACCAACGCAGCGGACGCGAAACTATCGGAACGGTCAAGGATTTATTGACCAATTCTAATTTTCATCCGCACGGGATAAAGGTTCGTTTAACCGACGGACAAGTCGGACGGGTGCAGAGAATTCTGGAAGATTAAAAGTCTAAGAATAGAATCCGCGTCTTTCGCGTTCTATTCTTGTGACCGGCTGAAGATTATGTCGAATAAATTTTTAATTTACGGAGCAAATGGCTACACGGGTGAACTTATCGCACGGGAAGCGGTTAGGCGTGGAATGAAACCGATTTTGGGCGGACGCAGCCGGAACAAGGTCGAGCCGTTGGCAAAAGAACTCGGCTTGGTTTGCCGGACATTTGCACTCGAAGATAAAACTTCGCTTGATTATACGCTCAAAGAAGTTGATTTTGTGATTCATTGTGCGGGACCTTTTTCGCTGACATCGAAGCAAATGATTCTCGGTTGTTTGCGAACAAAAACGCATTATTTGGATATTACCGGTGAACTTTCCGTTTTTGAAGCAATGGTGGCACGCGATGCGGAAGCAAAAAAAGCGGGAATTATGATTATGCCCGGTGTCGGTTTCGATGTTGTGCCGTCCGATTGTCTGGCGAAGCATTTGAAGAATCGTCTGCCCGAAGCGGTTGATTTAGAACTTGCATTTTACGGTTTGGGAAGAATATCGCACGGCACGCAAAGCACGATGACCTTGAACATCGGCAACGGCGGAGCGATTCGCAAAGATGGCGAAATCAGGAATGTTCAAGCTGCTTATGAAACAAAAGAAATAGATTTCGGCGAGATCAAAACAACCGCCGTGACAATTCCGTGGGGCGATGTTTCAACTGCCTTTTACTCGACGGGAATTCCAAATATAAAAGTATTTACGGTTATTCCCGAATCACAAATTACGCTCTTAAAATTGAGCCGCTACATCGGCTGGTTTTTAACTACAAGTCCCGTCCAATCAATCCTGCAAAGCCAAATTCCCGAAGGTGGACCAAGTGAAAGTGAACGCGAAACAGGCAGAACTCTGATGTGGGGAAAAGCTGTGGATGCACAGGGAAATTCGGTCGAATCCCGTCAGCAGGGTCCGGAAGCATATCAGTTTACAGTGCTTACAGCGTTGGTTATTGCCGAGAAAATGTCACGCGGCGAAGTGTGCGTCGGTTATCAAACACCGGCAAAATGCTTTGGTGCTGACTTGGTTTTGGAGATCGAAGGAGTTGAAAGGCAAGACGCTTAAATGAAAAGTGCAAAATGGAAAATGGAAAATTATGAATTTGATCTCATTTTCCATTTTCCGTTTTTAATTTTTGCATTGATTATGCCGATTCTGCCATTGACGGTGCATCGGTTTCGTGAATTTCAGACGTGAACAGATTCAAAATCTTCAATCCTTCGGTCGAACGCGGACTGATCGTACGGATATGCTTTTGTCCCTGCATCTCCCAAATCGCCGTCACATCGCCTTCTTTCTCAACGGCGTGATACGAAATTTCTTCGTCCTCCTCGTCTTCTTCTTCCTCAGGTTCTGCTTCTTCGTCGGCTTTCGCTTCGTCGGCTTTTGCCCCGGTTGAATCGTCAGTCTTTGCTTCGCCTTTGTCGTCAATTCCCTGATCGGTCGCCGGCGATTGAGTTGCTACCGCTTCGGTTACTTCTTCCGTCGTTTCTTGTGTTTCGTTTTCAGCCATTGAATTTTTAGATGTCTCCTTAACTTTTGAATCTTTGTTATATAATAATTTTTATGTAATTCGTGATTTTGCCACACGAACTTATGTAAAGCAAGCAACACAGTGTTGATACGAGATTTTATTTGACAAAAATCTCATCCACAAAAATAAATGATTGAAAACCTGCTCCCGGATGCCACGCGGGAATTTTGCCTAAGTTTGTTGCTTTGACGCGGACAAATCTGGCTTTTGTCGGCGTGATTTTCTGTGTGTAATCCTTAATTTGCGGTGTCATATCTTTAACGTCCACATCGGTTTTGATGTCCGCAACTTTCGTGAAATTCTCGCCGTCCGTCGAAGTTTCAAACTCAATCCGCGTCGGCATCCAAATCCACGGTCGTGCGTCCTGCAAAAAACTTCCGCCGAGTTCCTTTATTAATATTTCGCGTTTCAGATCAATCACAGCGATAAAATCCTGATCCTGATAGCCCTGCCATTCGCCCGACGCAAAATTCGTTGTGCCGCGAAGTCCGTCAATCAAACCCTTCGCACCACCGCCCGTATATTGACGATTATAAGTTGAAACCAAATTCACATCCCAATCATTCGGCATTTTGTTCAATTTCGATTCGGCAAATAGGCTTTTCTCGCCTTTGGAATTTACTGCAAATGCTTTGATTTGTTTGGTTTCTGAAATCCTTAAAGGTTTTCCGTAAACCTTCGATTTTTCGTCGGGAACGCTTCCATCTAAGGTGTAATAAATTTTCACATCATTTTCGGGCGTGGAAATTTTCACTTCCGTTTCGCCTTCAAAAACACGCTTGCCTTCAATCGTCGGAATAGGCGAAAAATCCATTTCAACCTTTGAAACAGGCGATTCGGTAAACCAATCTTTAACCGGTTTATCCGTCATTTCAAATTCAAGCATTCCACCGTTTTGTAAATCCTGATGCGTGAAAAATGATTTGCGATAATCTTTACCGTCTAGTTTGACAGATTTTATGAACTGATATTTTGTTTCAATCTGAATTTCGTGATTGAGTGGATTCAAATCAGTTTCAGCTTTAATCGTGAAAGTTTTTCCGTTTTCGAGATTAATTTTCACTTCAGGAAACCGTACTGTTCCAATTGCATAAACGGGAACGGACGGATTGACTTGATAAAACCCCATCGCCGACAAAATATACCACGCCGACATTTGCCCGCAGTCTTCGTTGCCGATCAAACCGTCGGGAGTCGGTTTATAAAATTCGTCCATAATTTGGCGGACGAGTTTTTGCGTTTTCCAAGGTTCTCCGGCGTAATTGTAAAGATAAGCGATGTGATGCGAAGGCTCGTTGCCGTGTGCGTATTGTCCGATCAAACCCGTAATATCAGGCTGATCGCGTCCGATTAAATTTGTATCAGTTGTAAAAAGTGCGTCGAGTTTTTCGGCAAATTCCTCTTTCCCGCCGTGAAGCGACATCAAACTAGAAACATCGTGCGGCACAAAAAACGAATATTGCCACGAGTTTCCTTCGGTAAAATGAAACGTCACATCATTCGGAGCAAACGGCGAAATCCAATTCTCATTTTGCTTCGGACGCATAAAACCCGTTTGTTTATCGAAAAGATTTTTATAAAACTGCGAGCGTTTCAGATGTTTTTCGTAATCTGCTTGCTTCCAGTTGATGTACTTTGTGTCAGAACCGAAGGTGATTTGGACAGGTCGTGTCTTCATTTCTGCTTCTCTGTTTTCCTTCAAAATCTTTGCCATCACTGCAATACAATAGTCATCATAAGCATATTCAAGCGTTCGTGAAACTGATTCCTGCTCGTCTTCCATCGAAATATAGCCACGTTTGCGATAAGCGTCTAAGCCTTCAATATCTAGTGCTGACGAATGTTTCGCCGCTTCAAAAGCCTTTTCGTAATCGAAACCTTTAATAGATTTTGCCATCGCATCGGCGATCACAGAAACGGCGTGATAACCGATCATCGTGTTTTCTTCATTCGCCGAAAGTTCCCAAACGGGCAATTTTCCGCCTTGTTCGTAATGGCGTATAAATGTGTTGATAAAATCTACCGTCCGCTTCTCATCAATAATCGTATAAAGCGGATGCGTCGCACGAAATGTGTCCCAAAGCGAGAAAACCGTATAGTTATCGGATTTGTGTTTGTCGTCGTTTATATTGTGAACTTTCTTGTCTAACCCACGATAATTTCCGTCAACATCCTGATAAATATTCGGAGCGATCATCGTGTGATAAAGTGCGGTGTAAAAGTTCGTCATCTGAGCATCGCTTCCGCCCGAAACTTCGATTTTTGAGAGTTCTTTGTTCCATTCTTTTTTCGCATCATTCCGAACTTTTTCAAAATCCCAATGATTCAATTCTGCTTCCAAATTCTTTCTCGCACCTTCGATACTGACGGGTGAAATAGAAACTTTAAGGAGAATTTGTTTGTCTTTATTAGTTTTGAAAGTAAACGATTTTTTTATGAATTTGAATAAATTGGTTGTTCTGGTAGATTCAGCAGCATCAAGAATAAAAAAATGACCAAGATTGAAATCACTGTCAGAAACAGCAGTCTGGTAAGGGTTGATAAAAGGTTGTGAAAATTCCGCGACAAAATAAACAATCTGATCTTTTGCCCAAGATTTTGAACGGCGAAAACCTTCAATTCGTCTATCACTAACAATTTTTATTTCAGAATCTAAAATCTCATCACGCCATTTTAGATCAAGTATAATTTTTGCCTTGTTGGTTTTTTCGGGAAACTTATAACGATGCAAACCGACTCGTTTTGTCGCTGTCATTTCGGCTAAAATATTTTCATCTTCCAGCAAAACTGAATAATATCCCGCTTCGGCTTTTTCGTTTTTGTGTGAAAATTTTGAAGCGTAACCGTTCTTTGTATCTTCGGGATTTGCTTCAAAAAAATCTTTATCCGAAATGTATGGAGCAAATAAAATATCCGCATAATCGGGAATTCCCGTGCCGCTCAGATGCGTGTGTGAAAAGCCGTAAATTATTGAATCGGAATAATGATAACCGCTTGAGCCGTCCCAATTATCAACCCGCGTATCGGGCGATAGTTGCACGAATCCGAAGGGAACTGTTGCACCCGGAAATGTGTGTCCGTGTCCGCCCGTGCCGATGAATGGATTGACGTATTTTGTATAATCTTTTTGGGCGTGAACCGTTAGCGGTAAGCAGTAAGCAGTTACAAGAAAGAAAAAAGCAAGAATGAAAAATCTGTGTTTATCCGTGTTCATCTGTGGTTAAATTCTCTTATAATTTTTAGTTAAAGCAATTGTAACAAATCTTTCAATTCGTCGGGCATTGATTGTTCAAAATCCATTTTTGCTTTTGTTACGGGATGCGTAAAAGAGAGTTTTTCAGCGTGCAGAAAAAAGCGGTTCAATTCTCTGATAGCTTTGCGAAGTTGAGCGTCGGGAATTTGATTGTCGCGTCCGCCGTTGTAGGTTTCGTCGCCAATGATCGGATGATTGATATGCGATAAATGAACGCGGATTTGGTGAGTTCGACCTGTTTTTATATCAACATCAACCAGCGTAAAATTCTCGAATCTAGTGCGGACTTTATAAACCGAAAGGGCGTTGCGTCCATTTTTATCAACCGCCATTTTGACACGGTTTTTTCTATCTCTCGCAATCGCTTCTTCGACCTTACCTTCGAGTTTGCGGACGAATCCGTGAACTAACGCGACATAGGATTTTCTAACTTTTCGATCGTGGAATTGTGCCGATAATTTTTCGTGGGTGATTTCGTTCTTGGCAACGACGATCAAGCCGGAAGTTTCTTTGTCGAGCCGATGAACAATGCCGATGCGGTTTGATTTTTTATCGTCTTTGTCGCGGTTGGTCGTGTCAAATTTGAAGTGCCACGCAATCGCATTAGCAAGCGTTCCGTTCGGAACTCCCGCTCCCGGATGCACGACCATTCCTGCCGGTTTATTGATGACGGCGAGATATTCATCTTCAAAAACTATCTCAATCGGAATGTTTTCAGGTTCAAAACTATCACCTTCCTGCTCGGTAAATTCAACCGAAATTTCGTCGCCGTCACGCAGTTTATAAGAGGACTTGACCACTCCGCCATTGACTAAAACGTCGCCTTCGTCAACGAGTTTTTTTAGACGCGAACGCGACCAATCCCGAATTTTTTCAGACAGAAAAATATCGAGACGCATTCCAACGTCTTCGATGTCGGCTTTTAGGTTTGTTGTTTCGTTATTATTGTTCACAAGTAAGAATTTTTGTTCGCGAAATGTACGAAATTATACGAAAAAAGAGAAGAATTTTAACCATAGATTTTCACAGATAAACACGGATGATTTAATGTTGGTTTTTATAAATTCGGTTTTATCTGAGTTTATCTGTGAAAATCTGTGGTTAAAATTCTTTTTGCTAAGTCTTAATACTTTCCGCAATTAAATCTTCAGTTTTCGGATTTTTCAAACGCCAGATCATAAAGATTATTGCCGCCGCCGCGACTATTAAACTGATTATTTGCGATGTTGAAATTCCCAACGCACTCGTTATTCCGAAAAGGTCGCCACGCGGGTCATCGCGGAAAAATTCGATAGTAAAACGGATAATCGGGTAGAGTATCATATAACCGATCAGAACTTGTCCGTTGAAACGTTTTTTGCGATGCAGATAAACCAAAATTCCAAAAACCGCGAGCATTGCGAATGATTCGTAAAGTTGTGTCGGATGCAGGAATAAATCTGCTCCGCTTGGACCGTAGATCGGAACGCCCGTGTTTGTATGTCCGGCTTCGGTAAAATGCACACCCCACGGCAGAAGAGTTTCTTTACCCCAACAGCAACCTGCTGAAAAGCAACCTTGCCGCCCGAAAAATTGTCCGAGTGCAACGCCCGGAGCGAATGCGTCGGCAACTTTCCAAAAAGATAATTTATACCAATTTATTAAAACTGCGAGTGCCGCAAAACCACCGATAAATCCGCCGTAATAAACTCCGCCCGAACGAAGGAAATCAAGCGTAAAAAGTTGAACATTCGGTTCGGTAAAATACATCAAAACTTTCGATCCGATAAGTCCGCCGATGATCGTCCACAAACCGAGATCGTAAATTCGCTCTTTCGGCAAACCATCGCGTTCAGCTAACTTTGCCGCCGCAAAAAGTGCGAGCATCAAGCCGATTGCCAGCAAAACGCCGTAAGTATTTATTGGAAAATCGCCAATTCTAAATAATTCTGGATACATCGTTTTTGTTAGTTGTTGATTGCTCGTTGTTCGTTGTTTTCGATTTAGCCAAATCAAAACACATTTCTATCTTGACATCTTCTTTAATTCTGCCTGTTCGCTTAAAGCCAATATTAAGATACATATTTTCAGCAACTTTATTTCCTTCTATAAAAAATAGATAGACTTTGTTGCAATCATTGTTTTTGTCCATTAACTCAATCAGTTTTAAGGTTGCTTGTTTTCCAAAGCCCTTGCCCTGAAATTTCTCGTCTATCATTATACGGAATATATGATAATTTTTGCTTTCGGGGTCTTTTCCATGAAGTATAAAGCCGACTAATTCTTCATACTTATAAACAGCTAACGGAAATAAATGCGGATAGATTTTTGATAAAGCAATAGATTCTACATTGGATGTGATAAAAGATTGTTGGTCTTCGGCAACTTTCAAATTTATGCAGTCATCAAAATTGTCTTTCGTAATTTCCCGCAATGAAATGCTCATTTTTGATACGTCTATTTTTCGCGTAATTCGCGTTTATTTGCGGGCAGATTCTTTCTTATTTTCTTCTTTTTCCTTATCTTTCTTGCTCAAGAACATATCCAAAATAAGTAATCCCGCACCCGTGCAGATGGCAATGTCGGCGACGTTGAAGGTTGGATAATGCCAGTTGCCGAATTGGAAATCTATAAAATCGACGACATATCCCAAACGGATTCGGTCAATTACATTGCCGAGAATTCCTGCAAGCAACAAAGCCAACGCACCTAAAATTCTGTCATCGGAACGCGGTGTTCGCCAAAAAAAATAAAGTACGAGAGTTGCTGCAAGAAATGCAAGTCCCGACAAAGCCCAACGTCCCGCGTTTCCGTGTCCGTCGAACATACTGAACGCCACGCCTTTATTTGTGGCATAAGCGAAGTTGAAAAAGCCGGAAATAACTTCCATATCGCCGCCAAACCGAAGTTTGCGAACCGCCCACGCCTTCGTCGCCTGATCGAGCAAAAAAACTGCTCCCGTCGCCGCCAAGTAACCTAGTTTCCAAAAAATGTCTTTTTTATTCAAAATTTATAAAACCTTCAAAAAAGTATTAACCACAGATTATCACAGATAAAAGCAGATATGAATCAAATCAATCTGTGTTTATCCGTTTTTGTCTGTGGTTAAAAATCTACCTGTAAATTGTGAACTTATTCAGTGTAACTAAATATTGCTTTCGGTGCTTTGAACTCTTCCCACCAATTAGCGTAACAGACATCCGTGCAACCGATAGCATAGGTTACAATCTTCCATTTATTGCCGGATATTTTCATCAGAACCGAGAAATTATTGTCGAACATTCCTTCTGCGACTTCGTCCTTGTAAATGGTTTTGCTGTAATCCGGCGTTTTTCCGGTTTTTGTTTGCGGTTCGCCGCTGACAAACGCCCAATTTCCCGAAATGTTGAATTCGTTGACGGCGAACTGAATTTTTTGTTTAAGTTCTTTTTCAACCGGCACCCGCAAGGTGTCTAAAATCATCCTGCGTTCCTTTGAATTCTTCGCCGGTGTATAAACCTTTTGAGCAAAAACCACTGTTACGCTCAATCCGATAACAAGTAATAAAACAGGCAAAACTTTTTTCATATTAAAACCTCACATCCAAAAACATACTAAATTCTGCGATATATATTCACATTTACAAAAGACGTTCAACTCAATAAATTTTGCAAAAGTTTTTCAAACAAAATCCAGTTCGCTGAAACCGTCCGCCAAGAGTATGGCGATTATCTGTTATATTCGAACAATTTCGACGAGAATGAAGGCGAATATTGTTTATCACCTTGGCAATGTTTGTTTGTGCCGCCGAGACATTCGGATTATCAACAAATCACGTCACGCTTTGTATCGCGGGCGTGAGTAACGAATTGAAGTTTATCAAACTTGGAAATATCAATAAGTGCATAATATTAGAAACAAATGTATCTCAAAATAAATTGTTCTCAAGCAAAAGTTGTATCAACGGATTGTTCAAATTTAATTAGTTTTTCAGTCTATTTGAGTGGCAAACTGAGCAAATTTCCTCCATAAATAAAATACAGTTTCGCCTCTTTTTCATCAATCCAAATATCCATACTGGTCAGTTTTATTTCGGGAACTTTCATAGTTTCGGTGAACTTGAAAGTTTTTTCGTTATACCGACCGATTTTCGTTTCACGGCTTTTCTCATCGGAAATCGCTACCCAGAATTCATTCGCATTCGTTGTTCTTTGAAGACTACGGGAGGTTATCTGCTCAAGCGGAGTAAATTCGCCGGAAACTGTTTTAAGTGAACCCGTTTCAGCATCGAGTAAATAATATGCGGGTTTTTTGTTCTTTAAATCTTCAGCACTAAAGCGGTTTTTCAAATCCTCGACAATGTATTCGGGATATTCGTCTAAATTTCCAAAACCTTCCGAGAAAACCAAAAATTTACTGAGCGAAGGAACATATGCGACCGTTCTCGCTATCAGCGATTTAGGCAGTTCAATCTTGTATTCTTTCCCGGTCCGCAAATTTATTCTGTAAATTTCGGTAAGATAATAATCCGGTGAATTTTTGCCGACTATCGCCCATTTACCGTCAGCCGAAACTACCGACGAATTCATATAAGCATCCTCAACAACCTTTGTGACCGAACCATTGCGGGTAACCTTCCAAAGTCCACTTTTTTGATAATCGCCGCTTCGCAATTCAAATTCGGAAGTGCGGACTTTCCACACCGCAAGGGGAGTTTGAAGATCGGCAATTTCAGGAAACTGCCCGTTTTCACTAATCGCAAAGTCTTCGGTGGGTTGCGAAATCTTATCGCCGAGTTTATTTTCTCTGACACTTCTCCATACGTAAGAGTCGAATTTTCTTTCGGCTCGCTGCTGTTGAAGTTCACTGTTGATAACAGACATACGATTGTAATACCCGTCGTAATCATCAAAATCATCGACGTTTAGTGAGCTTATCGCTTGATTCGTCCGCTGTTCGAGTTCCTTGTCAATCTGCATCTGCTGTTTTTCATCGAGAACCAACACGCGGAAATCATCGCCGTTTTTCCAAAGTGATTTTGCCTTGATATTTTTCTCATCAAGAATTACATCCAAACCGGCGATTTTGTCCTGCAACCAATAATGCAAAGTGGATTCACCCTGTTCGAGAACTTCAAAGATCGTTTTCAAACCGTGGAGCGGTTGTGGAAAACGTTCTTCCGTGTAGATATATACGCGGCGACCGCCGTTGCGTCCGAACATCACGAATTCTTCGCTCGGACATTCTTGATGACAACTGCCGATAATCGGTTTCAGTTCTTCGATCTGTTTGGCGGCGACATATTCGAAAATAAGTTTGAGCTCATCCGGTTTGACGACTCTTTCGCGGTAACGGGCATCATCTTCATACCACGCATAAACGGCTTTGTCTTTGTAAATACGCAAAATTTTATGTCCGCTCGTCGCATCCTGTAAAAATCCGTAAACGCCGAGCAGTTCGTCATTTGTTTTGATTTCCTGTTGCAGTTTTTCCTGTGTTTTATCAAGGTCTGCCATCAGCGGATCGTAAAAGTATAAGTTCCCGTTGACGCTGTTGAAAAGTTCATACATTAAACCTTGCTCAACTTTATCTTTCTTTTCAGGCACGAACGCGAATCTTGCACCGAGAATTTCCGCCTCTCCCGCGTGTTTTCCCAAGACCAACGTGCGGGCTTCCTTGCTGTCCTCCGAAGTCAAATATCTTTCGGCAGCGAGTGCCAGAGTTTTGTTTTGAGCGTTTAATAATTGCCCGACAACCGGCGGCGGCAACTTTATCCGCAAAAGTCTGGCACAACCGAGAGCAGCGATTTTCGTGTTTACATCGCCACTATTGGTAGCCGTCAGAACTTCGCTGACATCATCATAGAAACACGCCGCCAATCCGCCCGCGATTCCGCTGCCGCTACGCATTGCAGAAATCTGATTCGGATATTTCTGCCGCAAATTTTTGCGGTCGGCAAGTGCTTTGATGATCGTTCTAATATCCGCAGTATTTGTGATAATTGCGTTAAGTCTTTCTAAATCAAGTACTTTGCTTTTCCATTTTTGCAGAAATTTTTCCATAACTTCGGCAACTTTAGGATCGGATTTTCTCAAATCTTTAATACGGGCAATTGTCAGACTGACGAGTTCGTCCTCCGGTTCGTCCGCTGTAATTAACACCAAACCCGTCTGTTCATCCAAGTTGTAGGATTCTTTCTCGTAGTTATAATAAAAATCTTCGTTTGAAATATCAGTATTTTCCAAAATGATTTTGCGGGCTAATTTTTCGATAAAATTTAATTGCTGATTGATATTATATCCGCCCGAGGCGATTACTGCCGAAATAATTTCCCGCCGTTGATAGACAGTATCGACCTGATCCAGCACACCGAGCAAAGCGGGAACTGCACGGGCATCCTTAAACTTCGATAATGCGTCAACCGCCGCTGTTTGAGTATTGCTCAAGCCTTCGACCACCGCATCTGTCATCGCATTTGCATTCGGAACATTTGCGTTGATCATTTTTTCCCCATCACCTGAACGCGTTTCGGCAGTCGGCTTCTCGGTTTGCAAAATTTGAATCAAAGCCGGAATGACCTCGGTCATTTTCAATCTACCGTATTCTTTGATAAGTTCGCCGCGTTTATTTGTGATGTCCTTTGCCCAAGCCGGATTTGTCAGCCACGGAATCAGTGCTTTCAAGATTAGTTTGTCATTTTCGTCATCAGTTCTTCCCAAGAGATTAACGAGATTGCGAACCGCTGCATCGCGGACGGCGATGTTTTTGTTTTCGATTAGAGGAAGCATTACGGGAATCCATTTTTCCGGCGGAGTCGTATTGACCAGTGTCGTTAAACCCGTATAACCGCCTAATTCATATAATGTTTCATCTTCCAACAGTGAAATATACCATTCCTCCCGCCCGTCGAATTCACCTTCTAAAACCAAAGCATCCATCGCAATATCCCGAACACCCGCCGCCGCTTTTCGGTTCTCGACAATATCCTGTAACATCCGCCGGTATTTCTCCGCTCCACGCTCGTCTCCGGCAAACATAAAATGCCCGTAAGCCGCCCAAATTGCCGTCGAAGCAGACGCGGGTTGATTATTTCTGTCCGCAATCAATCGTTCGATGATCGGTTCGGCTCTCTCCCAGTCAACTTTTGCCAAAGCCACGAGTTCTTCCTTATTTGTGCCGACATAGTCGTCAGCATCTTTGATCCGCTCGGCTTTCTTGACCAATTCATCCGAAAAATAGCGAGTGTTGTTAGTCAGCCAGATCTTAATCTGCTCCAATTTATAAGACGACATACTTTCATCTTTTTCCGGATCGGGAAACCCATCTGCCTCTTTCGCCGCCGCTATTGCCTCCGAAATTGTCGCTGGTGACTTTTCCTCAACTGCGACCGTTTCTTCCCGTTCAAGTTCAATCAGTTTCTCATCATACGTTTGCTTGATAAATTCAATGTAATCCTTTTCCGGAGGAATTGTATTCAAATAATTCGTCAGCAAATCAGACTTGTCCTTAATTTCCTCAAATATCCTCGCGGCAACGATTTCCGTCGGCTTGACCGAATAAGTAGTTGCTTTGTTGGTGTCGTTATTCCTTGCCCAATAAGCCATTATTTCCTCAATCGGTGCATTATCAGGCGGAATATTGTTTTTATTAAAAAATTCCGGCTGAAACTCCGGCGTGTCTTTTACCTCAACCGCAACTGCTTCAAACGGCGGCGGTGCCGGCAAATTAAGCAGCGACCTGAGTAGATCACTCTGATTGTCCTGAGCAAAGACGAACAAATTGAAAATTGTGAATACCATAAAAACGGCAAGGCTAAAACGACGCATCGGCAGAATCTCCTCAGAACATATTTCGACTATTTGAACGGAATTATACACATTTATTGCATTGATATAAATAAAAAAGTCTTGTGAATTCAATCGAATCCACAAGACTAAGGTTTTTGTTTACTGAAAAATGTTTAGAACGTAATTATTTCTTACGTTCGAGTCCACCGATTTGAGTTAGTTTCTCGCCCTTGATGTTGTTTTTTTCCATAACCATTTGGTTGTAGAGTTTCTTCATCTGCTGCATTTCTTCAGCGGCGGTTTTTGGTCCTTCCATATCCGGTTTGTCGGGACGCTCTAAATCAACAGCGTTTAGTTTCAGGTTGTGTCCATCATTTGCTAAAGCTACTTCTTTATCACGTGCGAAAACTTCGTGGCGACCGTGTTCTTTATACCATTGAGCGACGGTTGCATTTTGGTGCATATGCTCGATGATGTTTCTCCAACCGACTCCCGTGTTATATGCACAGAAGGAAATTTCGCCTTCCTGTGTTCCGTAAGGAATGATACACATTTCAGTTCTGCGGAAGTCGTAGTTGAATAAATCTTGGAACCACATTCCGGCGATAAACAAGAAGTTCCAAGGATCTTCACGACGTTTGTCTATGTCTTCTTGAGTTCGTGTGCCGTCAACTTTACCGTAATCTTTGCCCGACAAACCGAACGATTTATCGAATTTTGCAAAGATTCCACCAAGTGTCAAACTTTCAGGAGCTCCATAAGGATTATAATTTTTAAGCAATGCCAATCCCATCATAAGATTTGAGAACCATTTTCCGCGAGCCGTGTCGGTGATGTGTTTCATATCTTCGACGAGACTTGGAATGTTCAAGAATTGCGGCACAGGTGCCATTTCTTTGTTCTCTTTGTTAATCATTACCGCAGTTCCGACACCACAGTTCGGGTGGCAACCACAGGAAACTTGTCCCCATTCGGCTTCTGCACCGTGAACGAGATCGGCAAAGTCTGCGAATGCTCCCATTAATGAAAGCGGGAACCAATCTCTATTCGGTTCTGTAATTCCAACTTGCTTTTGAACGTCTTGGGCAAGGTGCGAAAGTGTATAACGCTGTTGCAGACGACGTTTTTCGGTAATGTGTTCGTCACGTCCTGTGAACGAAACGGGTTGAAATGACACAAATGAGATTTTCTTCGGATTATCCAAAGCGAATCTGACAATTGTTCCAACCTGGTCATTATTGATGCCGTTGACGAGAGTTGTAACCAATACAATATCAACGCCTGCTTCGTGCAAGTTGTTGATAGCTCTTAATTTAACATCAAAAAGGTTTCCCACTTGTCTGTGCGAGTTAGCGTCGTTTCCGATACCGTCAAACTGCAAATAAACAAATCTCAAGCCCGCTTCAGCCGCTTCACGACAGAATTCTTTCGACTTTGCGAATTCGATTCCGTTGGTTGCCGCTTGAACCGAGTTATAACCGACTTTGCGTGCATAACGGATTGACTCCAGGAAATGCGGGGAAAGTGTCGGCTCTCCGCCCGAATACTGAACTGACATCTGACGACGCGGTTTGATCGAAATCGCATTGTCGAGGATTTCCTTCACGTCTTCCATCGAAAGTTCGTGAACGAATCCAACCTGGTTTGCGTCCATAAAACACGGGTCGCACATCATATTACAACGGTTTGTCAGATCAACCGTCAAAACTGCACCACGTCCGTATTTAATCGTTGATGAACCGTGATTATGTAATTCTTCGTCGTTGTGTGAGCGAATATCGCGTCCGGGAAAATTGTTTTCGATGTGTGTCAAAAACTTGGAATCAATCGCCATCAAATCTTCAAAATGTCCGTGTTTCGGGCAATCTTTGATCATCCAAATTTCACCGTCGCGTTCGATGATCTCTGCCTTAATTTCGCCAACTTTTTCGTTGATCAAAATATCAACTTCTTTCTCACCGCTCAAAATTTCTTCGCGTGCTTCGATCACACAATTAGGACAAAGCGAGTCTGTTTTTCTCGGATAACCCAATGTCGGCTTCGTTTTTTGCCACGATTTCAGAAGCGGTTTATCTGACCACTTCGGGATAAATGATTCGTTGGGTTTATATTGATTGACCGAACGTATCGCACCAAAAGCTCCTTTAGCGATGTATGTCAATCCTTTCTCAAAATGTTTAATTGGTCGCATATTCTCTCTATTCTCCAGTAAATAAAACCTTTATATGAATTTGTTTGACAGCCCTTTCAATGCACGAAATTCTGCCTCAGAGGGCAAATACTTAATAAAAATTGAATTGATATATGTATTTTGCTGAAAGTGCGTCTTAATACATAGTTAATATATGCAAGTGACGTGCCAGCAATGTTTCAAATTATGTAATTGGCTGACAGCATTGTAGATAAAGTTATTTTGGTTGAAAATAATTATCAAATCTGTGTGTCTATATGATACGTATTATCAAAATGTGTCGATAAGAAGACAGGATGACACACATATTTGTAGGCTATTTCATTTAGATCGAGTAAGTGTCAGCAAATATATTATTTTAAGGATTAAGCTATTGCTTAAAAGTTTTGCACAGATATTAAGCAGAAAATTGTTGTCAAAGGTATATTTGCAAGGTGTTGCAAAATAAATACTGACGAAAGTGGTTTTCTGTCCACCTTTTGTTCACCTTTAAGCGTTAAACTTATGCTTTACTTTAGGTAATGTTTTCAACTTGTTGCAAACAAAGTGTTTATTATCATTTCAAAAATACTTTACAGACTCAAAATTTTTGTGTTAAGTTCATAAAACCTTATTAGAGGGAATTTACTGTAAACGCTTCAAAAAGTCCAAATTTTTAATTATTAGAATTTTGGGTAGAAAAAATCTGTCAATCCTACATTCTATATTTTGGATTTGATAAGTCAAATACATACTATATGTCTATACGTTTTGGAACATCAGGCTGGCGAGCAATAATCGCCGATGAATTCACATTCGAAAAGGTTGAACTAGTTACGAACGCAATTTGCAGTTATTTGAAAGATAGTTCGGATGGCAAAAAGACACAAACGCTGATTGTCGGACACGATTCGCGGTTTATGGGAGAGAAATTCTCCGAAGTTGCGGCAGAAATCGCCGGGAAAAAAGGTTTTCAAGTTCTACTTTGCGATTCGCCGACACCAACGCCGACTATTTCGCACACGATCAGACATAATAAAGCGGTTGGCGGAATGAACTTTACGGCTTCGCATAATCCGCCCGAATATCAGGGAATTAAATTCTCGACCGCTGACGGAGCCCCGGCGTTACCGGAAGTTACGAAGCAGATTGAAGATCTGATCGAAAATATGCCGCAAGTCGCGGATAAAGACGGCGGCAAAGTAAAAAGATTTGATCCGCGTCCCGATTATTTGGACGATTTGAAAACTAAAATTGACTTTGACGTTATCAAAAAAGCAAATGGCAAGTATGCTTATGACGCACTTTGGGGAACAGGTCGCGGATATTTAGATAAATCGCTACGCGATATAGGTTTAGAAGTTGAAACACTCCACGATTGGCGGGATGTGACATTTGAAGGAATGTCGCCCGAACCGGGAGAGAAGCAACTTCGGGGACTCGTCCAAAAGGTTAAAGAAAATAATCTGACACTCGGACTTTCAACCGATGGCGACGGCGACAGATTCGGCGTAATTGATTCAAACGGCGAAATGATCTCGCCCAATCAATTGATAATTATTTTAGCAGATTATTTAATCGAAAGCCGTGGTTGGAAAAAAGGAATTGCACGCTCCGTAGCGACAACAAATTTGGTTGACAGAGTCGCTGAATATCACGGAGTTAAACTTTACGAAACGCCGGTTGGCTTCAAATTCATTGGCGAATTGATAAACAAAGACGAAATAGTTTTAGGTGGAGAAGAATCCGCCGGTCTTTCAATCAGAGGGCATTATCCCGAAAAAGACGGCATCCTAGCTTGTCTTTTAGCGGCAGAAGCAGTCGCCGCACGCGGAAGAAGTTTGACTGAACAGTTAAGCGAATTGATAAGTCGCATCGGAAACCTCGAATCAGGCAGAATCGGAGTCAAATTGACAACGGAAATTGTTGGAAGTTTACAGGAGATTCTGTCTCGTAATCCCGCAAAGATCGGTGGTCGCAAGATTGAAAATATAAATCGGATTGATGGCGTTAAGTTTTTGTTTGACGACGGAAGTTGGATGCTGATGCGTCCGTCAGGGACCGAACCGCTCGTCAGAATATACGCCGAAACTGAAAATAAACAGGATTTGGAGGTGTTGCTTGAACAAGGTCGCAACTATTTACTGGGATAATTTAGTAACTGTTTCTATGTCGAAAAAAAAACGCTCAAAAACAGTTTCACGTAAACAATCAAGCAGCAAAACCCCACAGTGGTTTATTTTTACGGTAATCGTTTTGATAACATTTATGCTGTGTCTGGCAATCAATTTCCGTGCATTTTCCGATCTGCGGAGCGAAACAGGCGAAAATCAACAGCTAAACACGGAAATGCAGAATTTGACGAACAAAAATCTTCTCTTGCAAGAAGAAATACAGAATCTGAAGCACGACCCGCGAACCATCGAACGTGAAGCACGAAAGTTGGGAATGAGTCGTCCGAATGAAAAAATTCTTGTGCCGGTCATTGAATAATATGCGGAGAATTTGATTTTCAGCACAGACAACCTGCCCCAATAAATCCGCCTTTTGCCTATCACTCCGCTTTGCCTACAGTAGAAATACCTTCCGCCAACATTCCGCGGTTTATGTTTCCCGAACATAAACCGCACTTCCTTTTTAAACTGAAAAGTTTATATGTGAAGAAAATAATAGAATGCGGATGACGCGGATTTACGCAAATCTTTAAATATTATGATGATGATTACGAAGTGAATTATTATCCGGGAATAAACGCGAAATAAGATAAAAAATTAGACTTAGAAAAATCCTCGTTCTATTTCCTTTTTAACGGATTTATCATCTGCACTGATTTCAAATTTCAGTTTCGTTCAATTATAATTTAAACAATGAGCGATTACAGTTTATTTTATTCACCCGATTATTATGCAGACATCGGCGAGGATCACGTTTTTCCGATTAAAAAATTTGAACTTGCCCGCGATATACTTTTAAACGAGGGAACTTTAACGAAAAGCGAAATTCACGAACCTAAACCTGCGAAACTTGCAGACGTTTATTCGATTCATACGAAGGATTATATTACACGACTTTGCAATGGAACGCTGACGAAAAGTGAAGTTCGCAGACTTGGTTTGCCGTGGTCTGAATCGCTTGTCCGGCGTTCATTTCTGGCAGTTTCGGGAACAATAAACGCAAGTCGTGCAGCGTTAAAAAACGGCAAAGTTTCATCGAATCTCGCCGGCGGAACACATCACGCTTTTGCTGATCATGGTGAAGGTTTTTGTGTGCTGAATGACATTGCGATTGCGATCAGAGTTTTGCAGAAAGAGCAGAAGGCACGACGATTTTTGATTGTTGACTGCGACGTTCATCAGGGAAACGGCACAGCTTTTATCTTCAAAGACGATGAAGAAATTTTCACATTCTCGATGCACGGAGCAAAAAACTTTCCGCTTCGCAAAGAAGTTTCAAATCTCGATATAGAACTCGCCGACAAAACAGGCGACGAAGAATTTCACGAAGTCCTAAACGAAGCATTACACCGAATTATCGGACATGATCCCGATCTGATTTTCTATCTCGGCGGTGCTGATCCTTACGAAAAAGATAAACTCGGCAGATTATCCCTAACGATGGAAGGTTTAAGGAAGCGTGATGAAATAGTTTTAGAATTTGCTAAATCGGAAGATATTCCAATCGTTACGGTGATGAGCGGCGGTTATGCGAAAGATATAAACGATACGGTAGAAATTCACTGCAACACGATTCGTGCGGTCAAAAAAGTTTTTTACGGGATGAAGGAAGGCAAATTTCAAATTGCTAATAATCAAAATTAAAAATAATACGATTTTCATGTTTGAGTTTCTTTGTTTCAGTTTCTACCATTTAAGTTAGCAACCGATATTATTGGGTGAAATTTAAAAAAATAAATGAAAATTATAGTAATTGGAAGCGGATTTGGCGGACTTTCCGCCGCGATACGTCTGCAAGCACAAGGGCATCAGGTAACGATTGTTGAAAAACGCGACAAAATTGGCGGACGGGCTTATGTCTATGAACAGGATGGATTTAAGTTCGATGGCGGTCCGACGATTATTACTGCTCCGTGGCTGATAGACGAGTTGTTCACGCTGGCGGGCAAGAAAACCGATGATTATGTCAAACTCGTCAAAATTGATCCGTTTTACAACATCCGTTGGGAAGACGGAACGGTTTTTAATTATAATGATGACAAACAGAATCTCCATCAGCAGATTGTCAAGATAAATCCTGCCGATCTCAAGGGTTATCATCAATTTAAAAAAGAACTAAGCGAGATTTACCGCGTCGGATTTGAATTGATTGACCGACCGTTCACGACCGTCTGGGATATGGCGAAGGTCGTTCCGCAAATGATAAAACTTCGGTCTGATCGTTCGGTTTATCAATTTGCATCGAAGTTTTTCAAGGACGAAAAATTACGTGAAGCCTTTAGTTTTCATCCGCTTTTAATCGGCGGAAATCCATTTACGGCGACTTCAATTTACGCGATGATTCACGAACTCGAACAAAAATTCGGCGTGTGGTACGCAATGGGCGGAACGGGTGCTTTGGTGCAGGCTTTAGGAAATCTTTTTATGGACATCGGCGGGGAGATTTTTCTCGAAGCGGAAGTTGAGGAAATTTTAGTTGATTCGAATACGGGAAAAGCAAAAGGCGTAAAAATGAAGCCGGGTGAAACGCTCGAAGCCGATACGATCGTTGCAAACTCCGATGTTAGTTGGACTTATCTGAATCTGATAAATCAGAAACATCGAAAAAAATACACCGACAAAAAGGTTAAATCAATGACGCATTCGATGTCGCTGTTCGTTATTTATTTTGGAACGAATAAAAAATTTGAAAATATTGCCCATCACGAGATAATTCTGGGAAATCGTTATAAACCTCTGCTCGATGAAATTTTTGTCAACAGAACACTTGCCGAAGATTTCTCGCTGTATCTGCATCGCCCGACGGCAACCGACCCGACACTTGCTCCCGAAGGTTGTGATTGCTGGTATGTCCTCTCGCCCGTGCCGCATCTCGGAGCGGACATTGACTGGAAAAAAGAAGCAGAGCCTTACAAACAAAGGATTTACGAGTATTTGGAAAAACATTATATGCCAAACCTGCGTGAACATATAATTTCCGAACACCACATTGATCCGCTTCATTTTGAAGGAACTCTCAACAGTTATTTAGGCTCGGCATTTTCAGTTGAACCGACACTTCTGCAATCGGCTTGGCTGCGTCCGCACAATCTGAGCGAAGATATTCCAAATCTGTATTTTGTCGGTGCGGGAACGCATCCCGGAGCGGGACTTCCGGGCGTGATGAGTTCGGGGAAAATCGTCGGAAATATGATCGGGAAAAGTGCGTGACAGCGGTAGGAGCAGAATCATTAGCAATGGCAGAATCAGCGGCAAAGATTATTTCATTGAACTGAAACTGTTGAAAATGCGTAAAGTTATGATAGGTTATAGACTGAAAATGAGCGGTAAATGTTGCCGATTGCAATCTTATCTGTGACTATGAGTGCAACTGCAAACTGATTATGTGGTATTGGACAAAAGTTTTATTTTTTATTTTGTTGGGAGCAATCGCCGTCTGGCTTTTGTATGAGATTGTAACTTTTCCGAATATCGGAAAACTGCGGACGGAGAATCCGACCACGACTTCTCTGATCGAATATCGAATCGGTCAGACACAGGCGGACGGGAAAACCCCGCGTAAAAATATGATCTGGCAGCCGATGAGCCGAATTTCACCGAATTTGCAAAAAGCGGTTCTGGCGGGCGAAGACGGCAGATTTTTTGAACACGACGGTTTCGATTGGGATGCGATCAATAAGGCTTGGGATGAAGCGAAAAGCGAAGGAGAGAAAGAGGCGAAAAAGGAAGGCGATTACAATCCCGACGACTGGATTCCGCCGATGCCGAAATTTAAACGCGGAGCTTCGACGATTACGCAGCAGCTTGCGAAGAATCTCTATCTATCGGAAGACCGAAACTTTATGCGAAAGGGCAGAGAAGCGACGATCACATATTTTCTGGAAAGAGAATTGTCTAAAAAACGAATCCTTGAGATTTATTTGAACGTGATTGAATGGGGCGACGGAATTTACGGTGCGGAAGCGGCTTCGCGTTTCTATTTCAAGAAATCTGCTTCAAACTTAACTCCTACCGAAGCCGCGTATTTATCGGCGATGATTCCGAGTCCGCTAAACATATTCAATCCGCAGAAAAACCTCAAACGTGTCAAACGGCGGCAGCGAGTGATTGAAAAAGGAATGCGTTGGGTGCAACTGAAATACTGATTGATTCGCCTTAGTATAATATGTTGGCTTGAAATAGTTGAATAAATTTACAATCAGAAAAGGGACATCAATAATGGTGTCCCTTTTTCAGAAAAATGAAGTGGCTTGGGACGGAATCGAACCGCCGACACGAGGATTTTCAGTCCTCTGCTCTACCAACTGAGCTACCAAGCCAAAAATTTTCAACTTGCCCGAAAATTCCTGAGCAAGTGAAATAGTGTAAATAAGCAACTACTTGATGTCAACTCATAAATAAATTATTTGCCGGATTCCAAGTTATTTGCAGATCGGCAAAAAAAAGTGTTGACAATAATTTTTATAGGATTATAATCTCTTGTGATAGCTGTTCTATGCCCATAGCAGTTACATAATTACCTTCCGAAGCCCGTTTGACACCTACCGTGCCGGTTTGCTTTCAAGTTGTTGTCTTCCGACAATTTGACATTCAAGCCGGCACAGCTATTTTAAAAGATTGAAATATTTACTAAAAAGGAAATTATAATGTTAAAGAAAATCATATTCGCTCTATTTTGTCTTTCGTTAATCATTTTTGCAGGTTGTTTCAGTGATACGGCTTCGAAATCGGACGCTCCGAGTGCAAATTCAGAAACTCAAAATCTGCCTGAAGGAATAGAGATCAAACCGATTCAACCGGATGGTAAAACGACTCCGGGTATTCCCGATCCAAAAACGGCGGATGCCCGCAACGTGCCGCAAGGGACAACGCCGACACCCGGAATTCCTGATTCAAAAGAGGTAAGCAAGCCAACCATTGAAGAAGGAACAACTCCAACGCCGGGAATTCCGAGTCAGGAAGAACTAAAGCAACAAAGGGAGCGAAGGGTTGATTCGACTGAAGTCAATCCTTCGGTTAAAAAGAATGACGATAATGAAACGACCAGCCCAATCGACCGCAAGCGACGGGCGGGAAAACCTCCGGTAAAGTAGAATTTTCGCTAAAATTGTTTTTATAGAAAAGTATATTCACCAATGATTTGATGATGATTATGCCTTTCTATTCTCGATTTCACGGAATTGACACTGACGATTTTATCCGTCAAATCGTTTCCGGTTCCGCTTTCAACTTGCTCAAAGCGGTTCCATTCTGCAAAACTCCTTCGATAACTTTATCAGCATTTTTATCGGACTGTGAGCCATTAATCTTTTCCCGCAGAGTTTGATTTGTTAAAGTTTGACAGCCTGTTTTAGAAACTTCCGCTTCACTTTTAAAATGCTCGACAATATCGGCATCGGGGTTAGATTTTAATTCGGTTTTTAGCTTCGCGTAAAGATTTAACAATAGCGGAATTCAGTTCGCCTAAAAAGGCAGGTCGTTCGACTCTTTTAAAACGCTTGTTGAATTCTTCCTCATTGTCTAAAATCGTTTCGTCAAAATCAGCTGTTTTCATATTTTTTTACCATCCATTTTTCAGCCGGTCTTGCTGTGATAAGACGAACTTTTTCATCAATTGTTGGAAGATTCAGCTGACAATCGGCGGCGGTTGCATAATTGTTTCGCAAACATCACAAGTTCTCAAATTCTCATCGCCGTAAAAGCGTTTGAATACGCCTTGAAACTGCGTTGTGATGTCTTCGAGTTCAAAATATTCTTCGTAAAGTTTGGAGTTGCAATTCTCACAAAACCACATCAAACCGTCTTTTTCACCGTTGCGACGCTGGCGTTCGATGACCAAGCCGACGGTGTTTTCGCTGCGAATCGGATTATGCGGAACTCGCGGCGGAAGCAGAAAAATCTCACCTTCGCGGATTGGAACGTCAATGGATTTGCCTTCTTCCTGAACTTTGACCAGAATTTCACCTTCGAGTTGATAAAAGAATTCCTCACCTTCGTCATAATGATAATCTTTCCGCGAATTCGGTCCGCCGACAACTTGCACGATAAATTCGGCATCTTCCCAGATCAATTTATTTCCGACCGGCGGCTTCAAAAGATGTCGGTGGTCGTCAATCCATTGCTTGAAATTAAAAGGTCTTTGTATTGGCATAATGTTTATTTTAGTTCATAAAACTTAAGAAAAGAAATTTAACCACAGATTTGCACAGATAAAATCGGATAAAACGAGAAAGAAAAGATTGCAAAATCTGTATCGAATCGGTGTTTTCTGCGGTTATTTTTTTTGGTTAGTTACGAAAGTTGTTTAGCAAGCCAAATATCGGGTTTGCCGAAACCGTTGGCGTGCGGGATTATTCCCGTAATTGTGTAACCGCATTTTTGATAAAATTCGTATGGATGTCCGCCGATATTTTTGACGTTTGCGAGATGTTCGAGCGGATTTGGATAAAGTTCGATTCCGCCTAAACTCGTTCGATTGTTTTCATCGTCGCTTCCTAAGAAAACTGTTCTGCCGCCGAGTTTTAATACTTGTTGTTCAAAATCTTCGAGCATTTTGCGTCCGATGCCTTTTAATTTTTTATCACGCCGGACGACAAGCAAAGCGAGTTCCCAAGTTACATCATAAATTTCCGCACCAATCGTCCACGCCAAAACTTTATTATTTTCATCAACGGCAATTCGGCTGATTTTTTCGTCAACTAAAGAATCTTCAATTTCCTTCAAGCATTCTTTCAACGTCTGCCAACTTGTCGTTCCCGTGTCGCTGAAACCATCGAGCAAAATCTCAGCCATTTGCTTGTTCAGATTTTCATTTTCGGTCGCGTCAATGATTTTCATTTGATTCATTTTACCGCACGAAACTTACAAAAAAAAGAAAACTTTTCCCACAGATGGACCCGGATAAACACAGATAAGAAAAAGAATTCAAAAAATCTGTGTTAAATCTGTGCTAATCTGTGGTTAAAAATTTTCTCTCTTCCCGTATTATTTCGTATTTCTTTTTCGTGTATTTCGTAGTTAATCAATCGTCGCAATAACCTTCAATTCAATCGCAATCGGTGTCGGCAAACTGCTGATCTCAACGGTTGTTCGACACGGTTGATTGTCCGCAAAATACTCGGCGTAAATCTTGTTATAAGTCTTAAAATCATCCTTCATATTCGTCAGAAAAACCGTTACATCAACGATTTTATTCCAACTTGAGCCAGCTGATTCGACGATCAAACGCACGTTTTTAAAAACTGAATGACATTGCTTTTCGATGTCGTAAGATGAAATATTGCCGCTTTCATCGAGTTCCACACCGGGAATTTTCTTCGTGCCTTTTTCCCGCGGACCAACGCCCGATAAAAACAAAAGATCACCGACGCGACGTGCGTGCGGATAAAGTCCGACGGGTTCGGGTGCTTCGTTTGAGTTGATTATATTTTCGGTCATAAACGTTTTTTTTATTGCCCGCGAATAAAAGCGAAATTAACTTGAAATAAAGACAAGAGAAATAAGTTAAGTACTTTGTATCTTTATTATTTTCGTGTTTATTCGCGTTTATTCGCGGGCAAAACTCTTACTCTTTTCGCTCGCCGTCATAAACCGTCGCGGCACATTCGACAAATAAATTTAGATAGTAATCCCGAATTTCTTCAGGTTCTAACTGTTGATTTTCCTTTTCGGCAATAAATTTCATCAGTTCAAAGGCGACTTCTTCACCCGTTTCGATTCTGATCGGTTGTGTTTCTTGGCTCATAATTTTTTGTAACTCCTTAGTAAATTGTTTCGTTTGATTATAAACTAAATTTAGGAAAAATAAATTCGTGTCAATTTCAGCAGACAATATTAAAATATATTTCACCACAAAGAACACAGAGCAAATCAATATAGAAAACTAAAACGAAATCTTTTTTATTATAAAAAATCTCTGTGAACTCTGTGCCTCTGTGGTGAAAAAAAACTCCGGCGGAATTGATTTCACGTTGTTAAATGTTGTAAGTTTCGTTATGGAAAAGTTCACGAAATTACTCATCGGTTTGATTCTTCTAAGCCTTCCGCAGATTCTCATTGCACAAAATATGGTTTCAGAAAAGCAAGTTCCGGTAACGAATGTTGACCTCTTGATCGTCGGCGGAATCGTCGTCACGATGGACGAAGAAATGCGTGTTATCGGCGATTCGGCGGTGATTATTAACGACGGGAAAATTATGCTCGTTGGCAGTCGGGACACGGCGACGCTGAATTTGCGGGCGAAGCAGACGATTGACGCGACGGGCAAAATAATCGTGCCGGGCTTGATAAATACTCACACGCATATTCCGATGACGATGTTTCGCGGCATTGCGGACGATCTCGATTTGCAGGATTGGCTGACGAAATATATATTTCCGGCGGAAGCGAAAAATGTTGACGAAAATCTGGTTCGCGTCGGAACTCGCCTTGGTTTAGCGGAAATGATTCGCGGCGGAACGACGACTTTCTGCGATATGTATTATTTTGAAGATGCGATTGCCGATGAAACCGCAAAAGCCGGTGTTCGCGGAGTTCTGGGCGAAACGATCATAGATTTTCCCGCACCGGACAATAAAACGAATGCCGAAGCGATGGCTTACGCCGAAAAATTTATCAAAAAATGGCAAAATCATCCGTTAATAATTCCGGCAATCGCTCCGCACGCACCTTATACGGTTTCGGAAGAACATCTCAAATCGGCAAGCGACCTGGCAAAAAAATTGAATGTTCCGTTGGTTACACATCTCGCCGAAGCAAAATCGGAAACCGAAACGATTATGCAGAGCAAAGGAATGCGTCCGATTGAATACGTCAATAAAATCGGTTTTTTTACAAACAAAACAATTGCGGCTCACGTTATTCAGGCGAGTGAAAATGAACTTGAGATGCTGAAAAAACAAAACGTCGGCATCGCTCATAATCCGCAATCGAATATGAAACTTGCGGCAGGCGTGGCACCGATTCCTGCGATGTTGGCGAAAAAAATGCGGGTTGGTTTAGGGACGGACGGAGCGGCATCTAACAACGATTTGAATTTGTGGGAGGAAATGGATACGGCGGCGAAACTGCACAAAGTTTTTTCGGGCGATCCGAAAGTCGTTTCAGCCCAGGAGGCATTTATGATGGCGACCATCGGCGGAGCGAGAGCGTTGCATCTTGAAGACAAAATCGGTTCGATAGAGATCGGAAAACGGGCGGATATTGCCATCGTGGATTTTGAAGGAATTCATCAAACGCCTTTCTATAATATCTATTCACATCTCGTTTATGCGACGAAAGCAAGCGATGTGGACACGGTAATTATTGACGGAAATATCGTAATGCTCAACAAAACCTTGCTTACACTGAACGAAAAGAGTATAAAAGTAGATGCAAACGCACTTCGTAATAAAATCATCACAAGTTTAGGAAATAACAAAAAGTTATCGGAGCAATAAGCACGGCTGATTGCAACTTGCGTAACTTTTCCTAAAAAAGCATAATAGACGGATATTTTGCGGGTCTTGGGAAAAGAAACTATTGTTTATATTTATCGAACTAAAAAGACCCGTGCGGAAAAAATTATCGAAAAAGTCCGAAAGAATTTCAGGAGACTAATAAATGCCGCTAAACAAAGTCAGTATTTTCATATCGTTTTTATTCATATTTACAATTTCGACATCAATCGTTTTTGCACAGAACGAGCCGCAGACGACAACGCTTGCCGAACTCAAAAATGCTGAACCGCCGAAAACTCCGACTTCCGCCGAGATTATGCGAAGCCGTATTTCAAAGGCGAAGGCTTATTTAGTCGTTAAGAATTATAGTGCGGCGATTTATGAACTCGAAAACATCAGGCGGGAAACGAATGACAAAACTGTTCATCGTGTGCTGAATGTGCTTTTGATGCATTCATATCTTGAGCAAGGCGATTATGTTAAGGCTCAAGGTTTTTTGAAGGAATTGAATAAACCGAAAAATACTGAAGCGGCTCTGGATTATCTGGCGGTTGCGGGGCAGGTCGTCAGCGGTGCGAAAACACAGCACGAGCGTTACAAATCTTTAGGTTTGAGCGTGTCCGACCGGAATTTGCCGAAGGAAGCCTCCGCCGATGTCGAAAATATGCGAACGACTTTGGAACTCGTCGTTGAACAATCCAAGGAATTGAGCAGCAATAAAGCAATTTCCGCCAATGCTTTTGCATTATTGGAAGAAACGAGTAGTGCGAGAAGCGAACTGGCGAAAGATGCTTACGACGCGAGCCGTTGGAAAGATCAGGTTTCCGATGCCCGCGAGCAACTCGTTAATCCGAACACGAAAATCATCAATGCGTCCGGGCAAAAGCCGATTAAAAGTCCCGATCTTGAAATCGTTGCGGCAAACGAGATCAAAGCAAAACCGATCACACCGAACACGCAACCCGAAGATAAAATCGAATTAAAATCCGTTCCCGAAAATACGAATGCGGCAAAGATCGAAACGACCGAAGAAACTGCAAAAGAAGGTGAGACTGAAAACAAACCGATTCTGCCGACCGACCGCAAAGTTAAAATTATTCCGTCCGCTAAGAGAGATGAAACGACATCGAACGGAAACAAAAAACCGCTCAACGTAAAATCAACCATCGAGGAAAAACCCGTTGCGGAAGACAAAAGTTCGGTTAAAACTAATGATGCAAATAATGATGGAACGGTTGATGACGGTTCGCCGCTGACAGTTGGTTCGCTAATCGGTTATGCGACGAAACGGGTTAATCCGGTTTATCCTTCACAGGCAAGAAGTATGCGGATGACGGGAACGGTCAAGGTTGAAGTGGTCATTGACAAAGATGGAAATGTTACGAAGATCGAGAATACCGATGGACCTTCGCTGCTCCGCCGTGCCGCGACAGATGCCATTCTCAAATGGCAGTTTCGCCCGTTTGAACGCAATGGTCAGTCGGTTGAAGCCACCGGTTTTGTCAGTTTTAATTTTGATCTCTAAAAACAATTGACAGCAAAATAATTTAACGGGCGACAACCTTTTTATAAAAGTTGTCGCCTAAGTTTTTTTACACAGACAGCGGACATTCCTGCCTGCGAGTCTGCTGAAATTTTACTTTCAACAAAATCGGATTTCGGCTAAACTTGAATGAAAAGAATATTTGCGGACAGGGATGCCCGCCGTCCAATTAAAATTATGCTTTTACGATTTACAATTTTTGCCGCACTTTTATTAACAATGTCCGTTTCAAACAACTTTGCACAAAACGATCTGCCGCCGATAGAAAAGGGCGTTTCGCAGGATTTAGCGAAATGGCGGGCGGCGAATTATTCGGATGTTCGTTATAAGTTGAATCTGACCATCGAGAAAAAAGCACCGACTTTGAAAGGCTCGATTGAAGTCAATGTAAATGTGAAAAGCGATGGCAGAAACGCGACTGTTAAGGAGCGTGTTAACAATAATCGAGATTCAAGTGCGACAGACAACACACTTCCTAACAGTCGTGTTTCTGCCATAATTCTTGATTGGCGGAAGATCAAAGGAAGTGAAGATTTATCTAAAATCTCTAATGTTTCGGTCAACGGCAAAGCGGCTAAGTTTGAAGAATCGAACGAACATCTCATTTTCAAAGACAATATCAAAACGGGCGAAAACATTATCAAATTAGACTTTGAATCGCCGATCTTAACTTCGGGCAGTGCGATCACACGCTACATTGATAAAGAGGACGGTGCGGAATATATCTATTCGCTGTTCGTCCCATCCGACGCAAGCACGGCGTTTCCCGTTTTTGACCAACCTGATTTGAAGGCTCGATTTACGCTGAATA
This sequence comes from Pyrinomonadaceae bacterium, assembly GCA_041746675.1. Taxonomy (GTDB): domain Bacteria; phylum Acidobacteriota; class Blastocatellia; order Pyrinomonadales; family Pyrinomonadaceae; genus Aridibacter. The sequence continues at coordinate 130,145 of JBGTGO010000004.1, forward strand.
TTACTTCACCAATTGAATGGAAAGTTATATCTAATTCTGAGCAACCGCTTTTCACAATTCATAATGGTAAATATTCAAAATATGGGTTGAAAATCTTCAAAGAAACTAAACCAATCAGCACTTATGTTTTTGCATTTGCGGCGGGAGAGTTTGAAGAGTTTAGTGAAAAAAGTCGAAGTGAAGTAATTAAAAAATTAGAAAAAGAAGGAAATACATTTGTAATTGACGGTGAAACAGTAGCTGACGACAGAAGAATCCGTGAAAGATCGGGTAGCAATATTTATGTCCGCAAATCGCAAGCCGATAAATTCAAACCGCACGCTGAGGAAGTTTTTCGCCTTAATCGGGAATCTATAAAATTCTTGGAAGATTATTTTGATTACAAATTTCCTTTTCCGAAATATGATCTGGTTTTGATTCCCGAATTTCCGTTTGGCGGGATGGAACACGCGGGGGCGACTTTTTTGCGGGAGAGTTCGATCATTTTTCCGACCGAACCGACTGCCAACAATTACATTTCGCGTGCCGTACTGATATTTCACGAAAACGCACATCAATGGTTTGGCGATACGGTAACGATGAAATGGTTTGACGACCTTTGGCTCAAAGAAGGCTTTGCGACATTTATGGCTTACAAAACGATGGAAAAAGTCCTGCCCGAATACAATGCGTGGAAAGTCTTTTACGAACGCACCAAACCGCTCGCCTATCAAACTGACGTAACACGCGGCACAACGCCGATCTATCAGGAAATCCCAAACCTAAACTCCGCCAAATCCGCCTACGGAAACATCGTCTATCAAAAAGCACCGGGATTCCTTCGGCAAGCCGAATTTTATCTGGGCGAAAAAGAGTTTCAAACGGCGGTTCGTTCATTTTTGAAAAAACACGAATTCGCAAATGCAGAATGGTCGGATTTGGTTGACTCGTTTGAAAAATCAAGTGGAAAAGATTTGAAATCTTGGGCAAATGGTTGGGTGAAACAACGTGGATTGGCAATTTTCAAAGTAATGCGGGAAGAAAAATCTAATAGTGTAAAAATAACAATAAAACCAAAAGATGTCTTAAATGAAGGTAGTTTGTGGAAGATGAAAACGATGGGATTGCAAAAGAGTGGTTTTTCAGATGAAAAGCCGTTTGAGATTTCATTTGATAATTTTAATGAATTGTTTTTTCTTTCAGGAATAGATCACGGAGATTACAAATTAGATTATTTTTTCCCAAACTACCAAGATTACGGCTACGGAATTTTTCTGCTTGATGAGAAAAGCAAGAAATACATCCTCGCAAATATCCAGAATGAAAAAGATGATTTCCTGCGTTCGATGATGTGGGGAAGTTTGTGGGATTCGGTCAGATTTGCCGAACTTCCGCCGCTTGAATATGTTGAACTGGCAATAAAAAACATCGGCGTTGAAACAGATGTTTCGACAATAAGTTCGATTCTCGCAAGAGTTGACACGGCGTTCACATATTATTTAAGCGACGCACAAGCTAAGGAAATCGCTCCGAAATTGGAAAGTTTATTAATTGATAAAATGAAAACCGCTAAGACACAGGGCGAGCGAATTACATTTTATCGGGCGTTTCTTGGAATCGCTTCAAGTGAAAATGCGAGAAATGTTCTAAAAGAAATACTGGCAGGGAAATTTGAAGAGTCAGGCAGAAACGCGACTATAAAGGAGCGTGTCAAGGTTGATGAAAGTGAAACACGCTCGCTAACGGTCGCGTTGCTGCCCATCAAGACAAAAGATAAATTCGACATCGTGACAAAACTGATAATTTTAGGCGACAAAGACGCTCCGAAATTACTTGCCGAATTAGAAAAAACAGAAACCGACGATGCGGCAAAGCGTTACCTTTACGCAGCGAAAGCGGGTTTTGCGACGAAGGAAAACAAAGCGAAATACTGGAACGATTTTGTCAACAACAAAGAAATCGCCGAAAATTGGATTGAAGAAGCGGCAGGAGTTTGGAATGCTCCCGAACATTCGGAAATGACTTTGCCGTATTTAGAAAAAGCACTCGCCGAACTTCCGAATCATAAACAGAATCGCAAAATATTTTCCGTCAACGGCTGGGTCGCATCATTCATCGGCGGACAAGAAAGCAAAGAAGCATTAGCAATAGTTAGTAAATTCTTGAAAGACAATCCGAATCTGGACGTTGATCTGCAAAGAAAAATTCTGGAGCGTTTGGACGGTTTGGAAAGAGCGGTTAAAATTCGTGAGAAATACGGGAAATAATTCGATAACATTTATGACAAAAACAATTCAGCAATTATTTGATTTAACAGGAAAAACAGCAATAGTTACAGGCGGTTCGCGTGGGATCGGTGTCGAAATGGCGGAAGGTTTAGCCGAAGCGGGTGCGAATTTGATGCTCTGTGCGAGGCGTGAGGAATGGCTGACGGAAACGGTCGAAGAATTTCGTGGGAAGGATTTTCACGTTCACGGCAAAACCTGCGATGTTTCTAATGCTGAAGACGTGCAAGCGGTTGTAGATGAAACGGTTAAACAGTTCGGGCAGATTGATATTTTGGTCAATAATGCCGGAATTTCTTGGGGTGCAATGCCGGAAGAAATGCCGCTTGAAAAATGGCAGAAGGTGATTGACGTGAATTTGACCGGATGTTTTTTGTTTGCTCAAGCCGTCGGCAAAGAAATGCTCAAACGCAAAAGCGGTTCGATTATCAATATCGCATCAATTTCGGGAATGACTTCATCGGCAAACGGACCTTTTTACGCCGGATACGCAGCAAGCAAAGCCGGTTTGATCGGTTTGACTCGCGAACTCGCCGCAAGTTGGGGACGACAGGGAATTCGCGTCAATGCCATCGCTCCCGGATTTTTTCACTCGCGTTTAGCTGATGCCGTCATTGATCTTTACGAATCAACAATTCAAGAAAATAATCCGATCCCGCGAATTGGTGCGGAAGGCGAATTGAAAGGAAGCGTTGTGTTTTTGGCAAGCGATGCTTCGAGTTATATCACCGGACAAACAATTGTCGTTGATGGCGGAATGACAGTCTGATTTCAGACTTTAGATTTCAGATTTTAGATTGCAACTGTATTAAACATCTGAGTTTATCTGTGTTAATCTGTGGTTAAAAGTTCTCAAAAAAACATTATGGAAAATTCTGCAACTTCATTAAATTTGGCTTCGATCATTGAACATCACGCCCGTTTAACACCGAAACAGGAAGCGGTGATTTTCGAGGATAATCGAATAACTTACGGTACATTGAACACGATGGCGAATCGGGTGGCGAACGCCGTAACCGAAATGGGCATTGGAAAGGGTGATAAAGTCGCCTTGAGTTGTCCGAATCTGCCGTATTTTCCGATTGTTTATTACGGGATTTTGAAGGCAGGTGCGGTTTGCGTACCGCTGAATGTTCTGTTGCAGCCCCGCGAAATTAAATATTATCTGAAAGATTCGGACGCGAAAGCGATTTTCGTGTTTGAAGGAACGGACGAACTGCCGATGGCGAGGAATGTGAAGGAAGCATTCGATGAAGTTGCATCGTGTGAACATCTGGTCGTGATGTGTGCCGAACCGTCGCAAAAGTCGCCGCTTGAAGGACACAAAACTTTCACCCAGATGACTTTCGAGCAATCGGATAAATTTGACATTGTTCCAACCAAACCCGACGATACCTGCTTGATTTTATACACTTCGGGAACGACCGGAACGCCGAAAGGAGCGGAATTGACGCATTCGAATATTTACTGGAATGCAGTCGTCGCGTTTAATCTCCACGTTCCGGGACTTAATTATTCAGACGGCGTGCAGAAATCCTGCCTGATAACTTTGCCTCTGTTTCACACAACCGGAATGACCGCACAGATGAATGCTCAGATGTTCGGCGGTCATCGCATCGTTTTGCAGCCGAGATTTGACGCAAAAACCGCACTCGAAGCGTTCAAAACCGAGAAAATAAATTTCTGGACGGGTGTGCCGACGATGTATTGGGCGATTCTGAAATACGTTGATGAAAACAACATTGACGTAACGCCTTATGCCGAATCTATGGAAATTTTAAGTTCCGGTGGAGCGGCGATGCCGGTCGAAGTGTTGACGAAATTTCAAAATAAATTTAACTGCCGCATTTTAGAAGGCTACGGTTTATCGGAAACTTCGCCGATCTCGACATTCAATCACCCGAATGTCGAATCAATTCCGGGAACGGTCGGACACGCCATCTTTGGCGTTGAAGTAAAATGTTTTGACGATGACGATAACGAAGTCGAACGCGGCAGTCGCGGCGAAGTCGTGATGCGTGGACACAACATTATGAAGGGTTATTATAAAAATCCTAAAGCCACCGCCGAAGCCTTTCGCAATGGTTGGTTTCATTCGGGCGACATCGGCGTAATGGACGAAAACGGAATTCTCGCCATCGTTGACCGCAAAAAAGAAATGATTCTACGCGGCGGTTACAATATCTATCCACGCGAACTCGAAGAAGTGATTATGACGCACGAAGCCGTTTCATTAGTCGCAATAATCGGTGTTCCCGACGACCGAATGGGCGAAGAGGTCAAAGCTGTCGTCGTCAAAAATAAAGGTGCAAAGCTCACCGAAGAAGAATTTATAAGCTGGTGCAAAGAGCAATTCGCAATGAATAAATATCCACGCTCTGTTGAATTCCGCGACGAATTGCCACTCGGCGGAACGGGCAAAATTTTGAAACGAGTGTTGAAAGAAGAAACAGCAACTGACAAATAACAACTGATAACCGATAAGTATGAATTTCCTTGATTATCAGTTATCACTTTTCAGTTATCATTTGAAATGACTTATGAAAGTTAAAGTATTATTTTTCGGTGCGACCGCCGATTCGGTCGGTGAGCGGGAAGTTGAGTTTTCGTTTGATGAAAGTATCAGAGCTGAAACGGCACTTGAAAAAATCTTTGCCGAACACCCGAATCTCGTAAAAAACCACGATAAAAAATCTTTGCATTTTTCGGTCAATCAGGAATATGCGAGTGGCGATGAGATTATAACTGACGGCGATGAATTAGCCGTTTTTACTGCTGTCAGCGGTGGATAAATGAAACAAAGTTTTTGCGAAATCACAAATAAACCTCTGGACATCGGCGAAATCGCCCGTCGTATCGTTTTGCCGGAATGCGGTGCAACCGTAACTTTAGACGGTTATGTTCGCCAATTTACAAAAGGACGCGAAACGAATTATCTGGTTTATGAAGGTTACGAACCGATGGCTCTGAAGGAAATGGAAAAGCTAATTTTGAAAGCTCACGAAGAGTTCGAGATTGCGAATGTCGGAATAGTTCACCGCCTCGGAAAAATGGAAATCGGCGAAACGAGCGTTGTCATTTCCGTCAGTTCTCCGCACCGTCGAGCAGCTTTTGCAGCCTGCGAATGGCTTATCAAAGAGTTAAAACGCACCGTGCCGATCTGGAAAAAGGAAGTTTACGCGGACGGCGAAACTTGGATCGAGGGCGATTCGCAGGAAAAGAAATTTGCCCGCGAATAAACGCGAAATTCCGCGAAAAAAGAAAACAAAAAATCTGCGAAAATCCGCCAAATCCGCGTTCATCCTCTTTCTATTCTTCATCTTCTTCTTCTTGGATTTTCTCTTTTGCCTCCGCAACTAATTTATCGAAATGTTTCTCTAAATCTTCGTTCACGCCACGCAAACCGTTGACAACTTTTTCGCCCCATTCGACATATTCCAAGCGTCTTTTGACCGACCAACCGTCGGGCGGATTTTTCATTATATCGGAGATATTGCTGATCTTATCACAGATTTTCAGTTGTTTCGCTTCCGTTGATAAATGCGGTGCGTGTTCGATTTGAGCTTGTTTGCGTTCGGCTTTCGTCAATCTTTTATCGTCGGTAACTTCCATCACGACTGACGCGACTTTTTCGCCGAATTGTCCGGCGATTTCCTCACGTGTCGCATCTGTATCTTCGACCGTATCGTGCAGAAGTGCGGCGATCAGAGTGTTCGCATCTTCGACGTTTCCGACATTCGTCAGTAGATTGACAACTTCCAATGGATGATTAATATACGGTGCTTCGTCTTTTCCTTTGCGGGTTTGTCCGATATGTTTTTTTGCGGCATAAGACGCGGCTTGGAAGATTTTTCCCAGATCATTTTTCATAATTCAAATTTAGCACAAAAAAACGCAGATTCTAAGAACCTGCGTTTGATGCTCAACAGCTAAAGTCTATCGGAGTTTATTTAATAACTTCGATTTCCAAAGTTTGTTCGCCCAAAATAATATATTCCGCCGGAGCAACTTCCTGTTCGGTTAGAACGGTTTCAACGGTCGGTTTGAAACTGCCTGTTGCCTTGTTCGTATTTAATGTCGCCAGCACCGACGGCGGCAGATTCGGCATTTCGTTTGAGCCGATAATTGCTCCGTTCGTTATGCGATATGTTTGAACATAAAGCCGATCATTCTTTTTAAGTTCGTTCAGCTTCATTACCAATTCCGCCAAATTACTCGGCACGAACTGCTGATTTGGTGATTTGTATTGCAGTGTGTCGCCATCGCCGACAACGACTTTCAATTTTCCGGTCGGAGTTCCGATGGGAATTTTGAGCGGAATTTTCTGCGTCAGAACTTTTCCCGTATCGGTGCGAATATGTGCCTGAATTTCTACGATTTCGCCGGCTTTGACCTCGGTTTTGTTTAAGTCGATTCTTTCTAAATTGGCGGTTTTGCCGCCGTCAATTGATGAAACATTGAGGTTAATTTCTTCGATCTCCAAATCTTCAAAACGGCTCTGCATCAAGGTTGCGACCGGAACGACGACCGAGAAAGAACCGAACCGTGCCGCTCCTTGTCCGGTGTTGCGGCTTTCGATTTTTACCGAATTTTGCCCTTTTAATTTGATCTCGCCGTCAACCTCAACCGTTAGTTCACCGAGTCCGCGTTCCTGTGCCATAATCGAATTGAAAACCGAAATATTGACGAGAAGCGGAGTTAATAACTCATCTTTAGCAACTTCAAAATTCAGCGATTCCTTCTTATTGCGGCTCGTCGTTAAGTTCAATTTAACCGGAATCATTTTCGGTGCTTGTCCGAGTTTTCCGTAAACGCCCGTTGCCCGATCCTGCGTCATCGAACCGACCAACGCATTCGGAACGGCGAGTTTGAAAGAATTATTTATATTCGGAACGACGATTACGACGCTCGATTCGCTCATCGGCAAATCGGATGAACCAAGGCTCAAAAACGGATGACCGAATGCGTAAATTTTTTCGCCGTCGCGGTATGTCACCGTTCCCGCCGCCGCCATCGAATAATCGCCGCGGGTTAATTGCATCGAAACCGAATCGCCGCCGACGAGCGTGCTGTCATCGGCTTTTTCCATCGGCGAAATCTTCGCTGCACCGCCGACCGCCGCGACCGGCATCAATCCGACCTTCATTAAATCGGGTGCAAATTCATTTAGAGTCGCCTGTGAAAATCCGGTGAAAGTTACGGGCGTGGCAATCGGCTGAAAAGTCTGTCCGGCGAGTGCGTTAAGCATCGGATTCGAGCCGGAAGTTGCTAAGATCGAACTTGAAACTTTTGAATTGCCGGCGAACTGCGGACTCCAGGTTTTTGCCGCCAGTTCCGCAAAAGAAAATTTTCGCGGTGTGTTCGCTCGCTCCGGTTGATTATTTTCAAAGATCGAGATCATCTGCTCGATTGGCGTAATTCCGCAGATTGCTTCTTCAGAAAAAGGAAATGCATACGAAATCGCTCCGACCAATTTGCCGTCAATGTAAACCGGCGAACCGCTCATTCCCGCGAAAACCTTCGTGCGGTCGGCTTGTCCGCCGGAAAGTTCGCCGATAATCAAATCCTGTTTCGGTCCGATTCCGCTCGGCAAAACTCCGAGAATCTCGACGTTGAATTCCTCCGAATCATTACCGCGAAAAACCGTCCGGGCGGTTCCTTTCATTCCCGATTTCAATTCGTTAAGCGGAAAAAAATTATTTGTTTTCGTATTTGATTTGGTGCTGTTGGTGAGACTTTTGGCTTGCATCTGTCCGAAGCTGTTCAGACAAAACGCGAGAATTATTAAAACGACGGCGTAAAATTTTATCTTCATATTAATCAAAACTCTTCCTTTTTCTACTGCAAATATGGTAACATTTTAAACAACTTACCGAAAGTCTTTTTCTAAAAGGGCTTTCAAGTTAAGACTCCCGAAATAAACTTCAAGTTGCATCTTTTCCAACGAACTTTTCAAGAATTCATTTCAATAAACATTTTTACAAAGTTATGTCAAAATTTATCCGACTTATCAAAAGTTTTTACCGGCTGTTGCTGCCCGTCGTCGTGCTGATTTTTCTAGCCGTCATCGGAGCATCAGTCTGGTTCGTTCATTCGATTGCCAGTCCGCCGCAAACCGCATATTTAGTTACGCCCGAAAAATACGGTCAATTAAGTTCGCGGGCATCGCAGGTTACGGAGGAATCCTGGAAAAACCGCGACGGCACGTCGGCGAGAGGTTGGCTTTTGCGTGGTAAAAAAGATGCTCCGGCAGTAATTCTGCTTCATCGCTACGGGGCAAATCGTTCGCATCTGCTGAATCTCGGTGTGCGTCTCAATGAAACGACGGATTTCACCGTGTTGATGCCCGATTTACGCGGACACGGACCGAATCCGCCGGTGAAAACAACGTCGTTCGGCGGTTGCGAAATTGACGACACACTGGCGGCGGTTGATTTTTTGAAAGGGTTGAAAAATACTTCGGAAGAAAAATTGATCGGTGAAAATCTAGGGATTTACGGCGTAGAAATGGGCGGATTGGTCGGACTTTCGGCGGCGGCAAAAGATGCGAGCATCAAAACACTCGTGCTTGATTCCATCCCTCTGCGGTCGAATGATTTGCTCGCTTCAGCGGTTGACCGACGCTTTCCGTTCGCCGGTTTTGTGACGGCAAATATGGCGAAAGGCGGTTCGTATTTATATTTTGCAACGGGTTGCTATGAACGCCAATCCGTCTGCGAAATCGCTAAATCGGTTTCCAATAAAAATGTGATGTTGTTAGCGGGCTCCGATGCTCCGGTTCTGCGGAATTCGACCGCGAATCTGAGCAGCTGTTTCCCGTCGCAAACAAACGTCAAATCATACACCGACCTTGGATTATCCGGTTTCAACATCACCAATGCCCCACTTGATGCGGGCGAAGCATACGATCAAAAAGTTATCTACTTCTTGCAGTCAACATTGGATAATCAGTAATTTGTTGAAATAACGGATTACTGATTAGAGATCAATATTAATCTTCTTGTTAGCGTGTCCATTAGTGCGTGAAATTTTGTTGATTTTAGCACTTTCTTCAACTTGAATTACGGCTTGCGAGAGGATGTCTTTCAATTCTTCGAGCCGTGCGGAGGTCGAACGCATTTCGAGCATTTTGTATTTTATATCGTTGTTCAAGCTAAATGCGGCGGACACCAAAAACGATAATTGTTCGGGCGGAGCTTGCGGAATATCAGGAAAATCGCTCTTTTGACCACTAAGTTTATGAGCCGCTTTCGCCACTCGCCGGAAAAGTGCGAAAACTTCATCCGCCAGCGGTTGCAGAATCGCTTCGTCTTCCGGTTCATCCTCAAAAAATTCAATATCGCCAACCAAGTAAGGTTCACCGATGTCCAAATATTCGATCAGATGATAACGAATTAAACCCATTGTCAAAATGTTCGAGCGTCCGTCATCCATCGTCTGCGATTCACGAATTTCAGCGACGCAGCCGATTGATCCCGTTTCAGGTTTATCGGTAAATTCGTCCTGCGGTGCGAACAGCGACACGCCGAACATATTTTTGCCGAGCGAAATATCGCGGAGCATTTTTTGATAACGATCTTCGAAAATATGCAACGGCAAAAGCTCGTGCGGCAGTAAAATCAACGGCAACGGAAATATCGGCAACTCTGTGATGCCTAAAACTTTTTTTAATTCTTCGCTCATAATTTTTTTAAAGTTAAGAGTAGAGAGTGGAGAGTCGAGAGTCAAGACTTCAGAAAAATGCTGAAAGAAATAGAATGCGGATAAACGCGAATTTATTAGATTTACGCAGATATTTTTAAAAACAAATCCGCATTTATCCGCTTAATCTGCGTTCGTCCGCGTTCTATTTTTTAAAATTACTCAATCTCGAAGCCTTCAAACAAATTCTAATCTTAGAATTAAATCTTCGCACTCTCCACTCTTGACTCTTCACTCTCGACTGTTTTCAACGCAATAAAATCGGCAATTTTTTCGGGTGATTCGTTTTCAAGAACCATCCGTTTCGCACCGACGATGGCATCGGCGATATCTTCGACGCGGGTTTTGTAGCGATTGTCCCGCATAATTAAATCTTCAATGACGCGGCGTTCCAGTTTTTCGCGTGAAATATCTTCATCAACATCCGCCGCGACCGCGTATTCAACCGGAACTGAATGATTTTTAATCATTACGTGCAGAGCGTTGGTCATCTCTTTTGCTTTTTTGCGGATTTTGTCGAGTTCTAAACTAGAGTTCGGAAAGCCGAGATGTCCGCGAAGTTTGATTTCGATGATTGGTTGCGGCGTGCCGGAATTTTCATCGTGAAAATCAACTTCGTTTGCTACTTTTTCCAGGATTTTATCGGTAATATCCTTCGCGTCCGCATAATTATCAACATCGAAACTCAGACGCTTAAAAGGTCTCTGCGTGTAATCGTTAAGATGTTTGGCATTTACCTCTAAATTTTCGTTCACTTCGACCAACCACGCTCCGCGTTCTTCGCGGAATTCGTCAATTTTCGTGATTTCCAGCGAACCCGGATTAAACGCCCAATTCTCGATTTCGTAGCGTTTATGCGTGTGTCCGAGTCCGACGTAATTCGTGACATTTTTCAGTTTTTTCAAGTTTTCGACGGTCAACGCCGGAATCGGATGCGTCTGATGTCCTTCAACGTCCGTATGAAGTAACAATATGTGAAATGCTCCTTCGCGTTGATTTTCTTCGATAGATTCGGTCAGTTGCGGAATCGCTTTGTTAGCGGTCGCTCCATACCAATCCGAGCCGAAAATCCGGGCGTTGCCGATGTCTATAAAGCCGCCTTTGCCGGTTTCTTCCGACCATTTTTCATAAATAATTCTGCCGTCTTTTACTTTCGGTTCGAGCAGATACAAAAGATTCCAATTCGCCAGCGAACGCAGCCAACTATATTCATTATCGTTGTGTTTTTGGTCGTGATTTCCTTCGATGGAGACAACCGGAATTCCATTTTCACGCAGTAAATTCAAACCCGCAAAAGCATAATTCATCGTTTCCGGCGGGACGCTTCGCTTATGAAAAAAATCACCGCACATTACGACAAAATCAACTTTTTCACCAATCGCATATTTTTTGACAACATCAATCCACGCATCGAAAAAATCACGCGGCGATTCGTCTAAATGATAACGGGTGCAGCCGAGATGCACGTCCGAGATGTGTAAGAATTTCATAAATACATTTTATCATTTATCAAATATCATTTACCATTTGGCGTTATGAATAAAGTCATTTTAATCACGGGAGCATCAAGCGGCATCGGTAAAGCGACGGTTAAATTGTTTCAAACAAAAAACTGGAAGGTCGCGGCGACGATGCGAAATCCCGGCGATGCGGAAGATTTGCAACGCATCGCCGACGTTGAATGTATTCGGCTCGATGTTACAGATGTGGATTCGATCAAAGCGGCAATTGCCGAAACTTTAAATAAATTCGGGCAAATTGATGCGATTGTTAATAACGCGGGTTATGGATTAGTTGGAGCTTTTGAAGCGGCGACGCACGAACAGATTGAGAAACAGTTTCAAACAAATGTCTTCGGGTTAATGAACGTCTGCCGCGAGATTTTGCCGTATTTCCGTGAACAAAAACGCGGCACGATTGTCAATGTCGCTTCGGTCGGCGGACGGATCACGTTTCCGCTGTATAGTCTTTATCACGGCACGAAATGGGCGGTCGAAGGTTTTTCGGAATCGCTTCAATACGAACTTCGCCCGTTTAATATCAAAGTAAAAATCATCGAACCGGGAGCGATCAAAACTGATTTTTATGACCGCTCGCAGGATTTAACTTTTAAAGAAGACTTGAAAGTTTATGATTCTTACATCGAAAAAGTCTTACCGAATCTGCAAAAAGCAGGCAAAAATGCTCCCGACGCAAATCTTGTCGCCGAAGTAATTTACAACGCCGTCACCGATGAAAGCTGGAAAATGCGTTACACGGCAAACTCGCGGATGCTTTTGACTCTGCGAAAATTTCTGCCGGACACAATTTTTTATGCGGTTGTTAGGCAGGCGACAAAAGGTTAAATTTCAAGTATGAAAATCGAAAAGCTGACAAAATTAAAAAAGCTGACTCCGATCAACGAATTGACGAATGAACAGGTCAAGGAATTGCAGAATGCTTTGAAGCAGTTGGGTTATAACGTCGGCATCGCGGATGGTGTGCCGGGATCAAAAACCCGCAGTTCGTGGCTGCAATTGATGGCGGATACGTTCGGCTCGAATATGATTCTGATCGGTCCCGACGCGGCAAAATTGTTGAACTTGAAACTCAATAATTCCGGCGATGAGGGTGAAGGTGAAACCGGAAACAGCGGTGCATTGGTTTTGAAACTGAAACTTCTGCCGCAGATCAAAAAACCCGTTCCGATTTACGGATTAAACAAAAATCAACTGCTCGAACTGCAAACCGCTCTCAGCCGTATAGGTTATCCGGTCGGCATTATTGACGGACTTTACGGAGCGAAAACACGCAACGCTTGGGCAGAATTCGAGGTTGATGTGTTCGGCGGAAATCCGCTGTTGATAAATCCGGTTTCGGTGGATATTTTGCAGAACAAACTGAACAAGGTCGGCGGCGGCAAAGTTTACGATTTCGTAAGTGCCGAAGGAACAATCGAAGCGATCAAACGGGAATGTATCGGGCAGGAAATCAATCTGAAAACGCAAATCGCGTATGTTCTGGCAACGGTCGAATGGGAAACGGCGAGAACTTTTAAGCCTGTCCGCGAAGCATTTTGGCTCTCGGAAGAGTGGCGGAAGGAAAATCTGCGGTATTTTCCATTTTACGGACGCGGTTTCGTGCAGATAACGTGGGAGAAAAACTATAAAAAATACTCCGACATTCTCGAAGTCGATCTTGTCGGAATGCCCGATTTAGCGATGAACGAAATCGTCGCCTTGTTCATCCTCGTTCACGGTTTCAAAACGGGAGCATTCACGGGACGAAAAATTGCCGATTACGTTAATAAACTGGAAACGAATTTTGTTGATGCAAGACGCTGTATCAACGGCATAGATCACGCCGAAGACATCGCAAAACTGGCGGAAAAATATCTGGCGGCACTTTAAAGAACAAAAACCCCGTGTAAATTCGTGAAATCCGCGTAATCCGCGTTATATTTCTTCAATTATGAAAAAATCAACATCCAATCCTCTCGCCGAAGAACGCTTTCCGCATGCGTCAAAATACGATCACAAATGGCTTGTAAAAAACTGTTTTGCTTCAAACCCTTTGTGGCTGACCGAATGGCTTTGTGAAGATATTAAATTTGAAAGCGGAATGCGTGTTTTAGATTTGGGTTGCGGGACGGCAAAATCTTCGATTTTCCTCGCTAAAGAATTCGACGTTGAGGTTTGGGCGACTGATCTTTGGGTAAATCCGACCGATAATTATAAGGACATTTGTAAGTTCGATTTACAGAAAAAAGTCTTTCCTTTAAATTTAGATATACGAAAATCTCCGTTTCCGTTCGAGTTCTTCGATGCGATCATTGCGATTGACGCGATGCAGTATTTCGGGACGGATATGCTTTTTTTGCCGACAATTATTCAGTTCTTAAATCCGAACGGAATTTTAGGTTTTGCGTCGCCGGGAATCTTGAAAGAATTTGAAAACGGCGTTCCCGCACATCTTGAACCGATGTGGACGAGCGATTTCTGGTGTCTGCGAACCGAAGATTGGTGGCGAAAACATTGGGAAAGAACAGGTTTAGTTGACATTGAAAACTCCGCGACGATGGAAGACGGCTGGAAACTTTGGGCAAAATGGGCAAAAGCGGGAAATTCGACCGATTGGTTTTTGAAATCAATCAGAGAAGACGCGGGTGAGCATCTCGGTTATATAAAAATGCTTGCCCGAAAAAATGAAAATGCTCCGAATCTCGCTTACGATTTGAACACCGGCGAATGGACATAAAGCCGGAACGCACGCGACCCGCGTGCAAAGTTGATAACACTTTAATTTTTTACGGCATCCTTATAATTCATCAACTCTGTTTTCGTGTAAAAGTTACTCATTGCCCCCGGGACGGACGGCGGTCTGTTTTTACACGTAATCTTCCAAACTCTGTCAACAAAGGTTTTAGACGTGCAACCGCTTTTTCGTGAGAAACGCCGTTGCTTGTAAAAATTCCGTTGTGGTTGCGGACATCTTCCAGATCATAGTGAATTTTATCGCCGAAAATATCGGTCAGTCTGCCGCCGGCTTCTTCCAAAATTATTTGCGGTGCGGCGGTGTCCCAAAATTTCGTGTAAGGCGACAGATGAATATACATATCGGCGATTTGTTGAGTCAGGAAGCCGACTTTTAATCCCACCGAACCGTGTTGAAACTCATCTTTGAAGCCAAAATGCTTGATCAGATTTGTCATTCGCGGACTTCGATGCGAACGGCTGACGGCGAGAGTCATCTCGCTGAAACCGGTTCTATCGGAAACCTGCAAACGATTTGGTTCATCATCGTCAACTTGCAAAAACGCACCTTCATTTTTTGTTGCATAATAAAGATTATTTCCAATCGGCTGCAACACAACGCCGAGAATCGGTTCGCCATTTTCAGCCAATCCGATCTGAACTGCGAAATCGCCCTGTTTCTGCGTAAAACCCATCGTTCCGTCAAGCGGATCAATAATCCAAACTCTCGATTTTCGCATTCTTCTCTGCGTGTCGTCCGGTTCTTCTTCGGACAAAATTGCATCATCAGGAAAAACTTCGGCAAGACCTTCGATGATAATTTTGCTCGCGGTTTTATCGGCAATCGTGACGGGTTCGGAGTAATTTGTATTGGCAAATTTTTCTTCAACTTCAAAGCCTTCGTGGTAGATTTCCATTATCGCCACGCTTGCTTTTCGGGCAAGGTTGATGGCAGTTTCTAATTCTTTTTTTAGCATCGCTTTTAAATGTAAAACGGAAAATGGAAAATGGAAAATGCAGGAGTTGGAAAGTGCAAAACGGAAAATGGAAAATATGCATAAAAATCCAGATATTTAATTCACATTCTCAATTTTCCATTTTCCATTTTCCGTTTTACACTTTATGTATATGGCAGAAAGTATCGAATTCTCTGACACGAATAACAGAGAAATTATTTACAAAGAAATCACGCCGCAGATAAAATCTCTGGTCGCAGACGAAACCGATTTGATCGCAAATCTGGCGAATATCGCAGCGGTTCTGAAAGAAGCGTTCGGCTTTTTTTGGGTTGGATTTTATTTGACGAAAGAAAATCAACTCGTTCTCGCACCGTTTCAGGGAACGCTTGCCTGCACGCGGATTGATTTTAACAAGGGCGTGTGCGGACATTGCTACACGACGCAGGAAATCGTGATTGTCCCCGATGTTGATGAATTTCCCGGACACATCGTTTGCAGTTCGGCGGCAAAATCGGAGATCGTTGTGCCGATATTCGGCAAAAACGGCGAAGTTTTCGGCGTTCTGGATGTGGACAGCGATAAGTTGGATGATTTTAGCGAAATTGATGCGGAAGGCTTGAAGAAAATCGTTGAGATAATTGAAGAAAAATTATCCACAGATGGACACTAATAAATACGAATAAGAAAGAACAAATAAACAGGAATAATAAAAAAGTCAAGACTTCGGATTTTAGGGCTTTGGCGAAAATTGAGTTGATGGCGGAAGATAAGATTTCCAGATTATTTACGATGGATGCGTAACAATGGAACTTTGTTACGCGAATGGTGTCTAATTATTAAAATCGGGTTTAACGAAAGATTATGATTAACGAAAAGTCAAAATATTCTTCGAGAAATATATTGAAGATTGCAGCTATTTGGTTAATGATATTTTTTTGTTTGAATCTAATTCTTGGAGTTATTGGAATTTATTATTATCCGCAATATACAGAGAACATTATAAAACTTACTTTCTTGCGAACAGGCTTAATTTTCGAAAGTTGTTTAATTGTTAGCTTATTGATTTATCATAAAAGGGAAAAGTTAAAAGAGATATTTCCCATTTGGCTTTTGCTTCCACTTTTAGGAATATGTTCTTTACTGACAACGATTTTCGGACAAATAATGATTTGGCATTTTTTTATGACTCTGAATTGTTCATCAACTAAATTCTCAGGCTGTAACTACTTGACAAATACTCAAGCAGTTTTGTCTGTTGCACTATCATTTATATTCAGCTTCGCTGTTACTGTAATTTTCATTTTATTAATTCAGTTCATAAGCAGTCTGTTTCAAAAAAATACATTTGAAGTAATTTAATTTAGAACTTCCAACTTTCTTACAAAACTATTACCTTCAAACGCTTTCTAATCTGTTATTCTTAAATCGCCCTTGAAATTTAATATTTTTACGAAATTATAGATGCAAAATATACAAGAACTTACGCAACCTAGTGAACGAATCAACTGGCGGGATTTGTTTATTATCACTACTTTTCACATTTTGTTGATTCCTGCGGTTTATTATTTTAGCTGGACGAATCTGGCGATAATGCTGGTCGGAAACTGGATCGTCGGCAGTCTCGGCATCGGGCTTGGTTATCATCGCCTTTTAACTCACGGGAGTTTTAAAGCCCCGAAGTGGCTGGAATATACGCTGACGATTTTCGGGACGATGGCTTTGCAGAACGAGCCTTATAAATGGGTGGCGACGCACCGGATTCATCATCAATTTACCGAAACCGACAAAGACCCGCATTCGACTAAACCGGGTTTCTGGCACGCACACATAATGTGGATTCTACGCGGCACGGCACAGGATCACGATGAGGCGACGTTTAAAAAATATGTTCCCGACCTGCTCAAAGACAGAGGACAGCAATTGATCGCCAAATATTATTATGTTCCGATAGTTTTATCGGCGGTTCTACTCTATGCGTTCGGCGGTTGGGGAGCGGTTTTGTGGGGCGTGGTCGTGCGTGTCATCTTCGGTTTTCACACGACCTGGTTTGTCAATTCCTTGGCACATATGTTTGGCAAGCGGCGGTTTGAAACGACGGATGATTCGACCAATAACTGGTTTGTCGCACTGCTGACTTTCGGTGAAGGCTGGCACAATAATCATCACGCTCAACCGACTTCAGCCCGCCACGGTTTGGCTTGGTATGAATTCGATATGAACTGGATCACAATTAGAATTTTTGAAAAACTCGGCTGGGCGGAGAAAATTCGTGTTTTCAAAGAGGATAAAGTTGCCGTGGAACTGGAGCAAGCGGCATAAAAATTCCAAAAAATAATCGTCTATTATCCGGCAACTATCAGTTCATATTTACTATGTATGGAAATTTTCACCACTCCGAAATAGATTGCAGTTGATGGATAATAGCTGATAGATTTATACTTAGTTTTATGAATAAAAATAAAATAAAAACCTATGCTAAGTTTTGGGATTTTTATGTGCTTGAACATTCTCAGCCGATGACTCGTTATCTGCATTTTATCGGGACTTCGCTTGGAATCGTGATGCTTGTATGGTTTTTGCGAAGTGGTTCTTACATATATATTCCGCTGTGTTTTGTCGTCGGTTACGGTTTCGCGTGGGTTGCACATTTTTTCGTCGAACACAATAAACCCGCGTCTTTTCAATATCCCTTGTGGTCTTTTATTTCCGATTATAAAATGGTGGCGTTTATGCTTTTGGGCAGAATGGATGCGGAAGTCGAAAGAGTTTTGAGCGAATAAATAGATAAGAAATAATTCACCACAGAAGCACGAAGAACACGGAATTTATTTCAAACAATTCCTTAAAATAATTAAAAACTCCGTAAACTCGGTGTCTCCGTGGTGAGATAATTATTTAGGCTTTTTTTATCACATTGCTTCCGCTTATCGAAATGAAGATTGGCAAAACGAGCATTGTCAGACAACCGCCGACAACGATCAGAAAGCCCGTCTGCAAACTGTTGAAAGTTGTCGAAATAAATCCGACCGCCCACATTATCACAGCAGCTCCCAAACTTTCCATTACCAATCACATCGCGGACGCAGCGTTGTGACACCTTCTATCTCAGCGAGGAGAGTTTTTAAAATCCGATTATTTACGCAGATTGGCATAATCAGGTCACTAATTGATTAGATGATTGAGTAATCGAATGACTCAATCACCAAGTTTACTCGAAGTTTATGCTTTTCGAGATTAACTCGAATGAACGGTTTTCGCGGTAATTGATGTTGAAATGTCCATCGTCAAATTCTTCGTGAATGTGTTTTATGTCGTGTTCTTTTAGTTTTTTCGACAAAATTTTTGCACCGAGATCAAGAGCGAATTCGTCTTTTGTGCCGGCATCAATGAATAAAAGTTCGAGTGATTTAAGATTTTCGGCATACTTTTCAACGAGATTGACAGGATCGTGTTTAAGCCATTTCGCCCAAATATCTTCGCGTATTTCGGCGGTTTCAAGATCGAACGGAAGATCGAATCCGTCGGCGGAATCGGGATTCGGCGAATAACACGCACTCATTCCGATCATATTTAAGGCGGCAAAATCGTGTTTGCCTTTTTTGGCTTCCTCGTTCCACATTTTTTCGACGAGTTTTAGCGGATTGCCGTTGATGCCGCGAAGTGCGTCGGCAAAATCGGAGCGATAACACAGATCGAAATAACAGTCACCGCTGATCGAACACGCTAAACCGAAAACGTCGGCGTGTTTCAGAGCCATCATCAACGCCCCGTAACCACCCGAAGATTTACCCATCACGGCACGCGAACTTTTGTTGTCAATCGTGCGGAAATTCTCATCAATGAACGGGACTAATTCCTCGATAAGATAATCTTCGTAGTTTCCCGTCGCACTTGAATTGAGATACTGCGAACCGCCGTAATATGTAAAGCAAT
This sequence comes from Pyrinomonadaceae bacterium, assembly GCA_041746675.1. Lineage (GTDB taxonomy): Bacteria > Acidobacteriota > Blastocatellia > Pyrinomonadales > Pyrinomonadaceae > Aridibacter. Next base: position 149,234 of record JBGTGO010000004.1, read on the forward strand.
CGGGCATTACGGCGATAAATGGTTCGATGATTTTATCGGCAATTAAATTATCAAGGCGTTCTGGAACATTCGGTTTGAACGCTTGATTATTGATCATATTTTTGCCGCTTCCGGTGAAACCCGCCAGACAAAATACGACCGGATATTTCGTGTCGCTGTCATCGTAATCCGGCGGCAGATACACAGGCAGATCACGCACATACGGATCGCCGAGCGGATTGTCCTTCAAGACTTTGCTTTCGTGGTTTAGAACATTTATAGTTCCTTTGTTTCTAGTCATTATGTTTTAGATGTCGGATGTTAGTTTTTAGTCTTAGGTTTGGGGAAAAACTAACATCTAAAAATTAACATCTTCTTATGTTGATTATATTGCAAAATCTGGCGAATGCGAACGTGGGCGAACTTTCTTCGACGATTGGTTTTCTGACGGCGATGATTACGCCGGCTTTGCTGATCTCGGCGAGTGGGACGCTGGTTTTGACGACTTCGACGCGGCTTGGTCGGGTGATTGACCGGGCGAGAGAGTTGGAGGGGCGTTTGAACGAGTTGATAACGACAAAGGATAAAAATGACATTCCGCTTTATACGAAGCGGCTGGAAGTTGTTTTTGAACTGCTTGACAAAGTTACGACTCGTTCGCGGATGCTGCAAAATGCTCTGTTCGTTTTTTATTGCAGTTTGGTGATGTTCGTTCTGACAAGTCTGACGATTGCCGTCGTCGGTTTGCTTAATCATTATGTGTGGATTCCGATTCCGATTGGTTTGATCGGAATGCTTTTCGTTTTTTACGGAAGTGTTATGATGATGCAGGAATCGCGTTTGGCAACGGCGACGACGAATGCCGAAATGGATATTACGTGGCAGATCGCTACGGAGATCGCACCGCCGGAAATCGTCGCAAAATACAGTTACAACGCACTTGGAAAACACCGTGTCCGAAGCAGAATCCACGAAACATTAAGCGGCAAAAAGAAAACTTCTTAAGGAATCCGGTTTGAGAGAAAAGCAATATTTATAAAATGTTAAAGTTAATCATCGGAATCAGTATCGCACTTTTAATCGGAGCGGCGTGCCGTTACTTCAAACTGCCCGTTCCCGCACCGCCGACGATTTACGGTGTACTGCTGATTATGGCGATTACCGTCGGTTACATAATTACGGATAATTTTCTGCCGAATGATACTGAGGCACAACCGCTGGGAATTGGAGAAACAAGTAAATGAAAACGGGAGAAAAAGCACCGGATTTTACGCTAAAAGACGGTGAAGGAAATAATTGGACACTTTCGGATAATCTCGGTAAAGTTATCGTTTTGCTATTTTATCCGGGCGACAACACGCCGGTTTGTACGAAGCAACTTTGTAGTGTGCGGGATAATTGGGATGAATACGCGGCGACGGGTGCGGAAATTATCGGCATTTCGACGGATTCGGTCGAATTGCATAAAGGTTTCGCCAAAAAATATAATTTTCCGTTCACGCTTTTAGCCGATGAAAATGGTGAAGTAATCGGCAAATATGATGTAAAATCGTGGCTTCCGGGGAAATCCGCGAGAGCTGTTACCGTAATCGGTAAAGACGGAATCGTGAAAAGTCATCAAGTGCAGAGTTTGAGCGTTTTCAAACCGAGCGATGAAGATGTTCTGACGGCAATTGCGGAAGCAAAAGACAGCGGCAGTCAGTCATAGCAGGCGGCAGATTTTTCAGTTAAAATTTTTGTCTTTGCCTTTTACTCTTTTGCTTTCTTCGATTTGATTATCAAATACGGCGAATCTAAAATTATTTTTGTATCGAATATAAAAGGAGATTATTTAAAACAATGGCTTTATTTTCTAAAGATAAATTTGAATGTGCGAGATGCTTACGAAAAACCGAACCGATTGGTTATGCACCGATCCCGACCGAATTAGGACAAAGAGTCGGCACGGAATGTTGTCAGGAATGCTGGGCGGAATGGCTCGAAAAGCAGAAACAAGTAATAAATCATTTTGGTCTTGATGTTTCGACTCCTGATGCACAGGAATATTTGTTCGATCAAATGAAACTGTTTTTCTTTGACGAAGGCGAACAAGCGGCGGAAATTGACACCTCAAAAGAGGGAAGTGTTAATTGGTAAATTATTTAGCCACAGAGTAAGCAGAGAAATTCAGAGAGTGGATGAAGCGGAATAAAAAATGGATTGTAAAGTATTATTGAATAGATCAGTTTTCAGTTATTTCAAAAAAAATATGACTTTAACATTTATTAAAAACTCCGTATTTTCTCCTGTTCTTCTCTGTGGCTTACTCTTTTTTGTCTTCTCATCAACGCTTTTCGCTTTTCAAATGGATGATAACAGCCGCGTCAAATCAAAAGTCAGAGCACCCGAATTCAAGGGTGATAAAGGTTGGTTGAATACCGATAAACCGCTTTCTATCGCGGGTTTAAAGGGCAAAGTCGTCCTGCTCGATTTCTGGACTTACGGCTGTGTCAACTGTATTCACATCATTCCTGACCTCAAAAAACTCGAAGAAAAATACGCTAATCAATTAGTCGTTATTGGTGTGCATTCGGCAAAATTCGATAACGAAAAAAACCTCGAAAATATCCGTCAGATAATTTTGCGTTACGGCATCGGACATCCCGTTGTCAATGATGCCGACTTCAAAATCTGGGACGCGTATGCCGTGCGTGCGTGGCCGACTCAAGTGTTGATTGATCCTGCCGGTTATATTGTCGGTGTCGCTTCGGGTGAAGGAAATTACGAGGTGATTGACGAAACAATCAGCGAAACAGTGGCGGAATTTCGTAAAAAAGGAACTTTAGATGAAACGCCGAAGGAATTTGCTTTGGAACGGGCGAAGGTCGGCGATCTGCCGTTGGCTTACCCGGGAAAAGTTCTGGCGGATGTGAAAACGAAGCAGCTATTTATCGCCGATTCAAATCATAATCGAATCGTCGTAACGGATTTTACAGGTAAGTTGATCGAAACTATCGGAAGCGGCGAAGCATCGAAAGCAGACGGGAATTTTAACGAGGCTGGATTTAATAAACCGCAGGGAATGGCTTTTGACGGTGAAAATTTGTATGTCGCGGATACGGAAAATCATCTGATTCGGCGGGTGAATTTGAAAACGAAAAAGGTCGAAACGATTGGCGGGACGGGAACGCTCGAAGGTTTTAACGGGTTTGGCGGCAAGCCGCTTGAAACAGCACTTCGCTCGCCGTGGGATTTGTCATTGGTGGGGACGAATTTATATATCGCAATGGCAGGTTCGCATCAGATTTGGCGGCTTGATCTGAAAGAAAATTATTTTGAGCCGTATGCGGGAAGCCGCAATGAAGCGAGAACGGACGGCAAGATCAAAACCGCCGCGTTTGCTCAGCCCTCGGGAATTGCTTCGGACGGCAAAAATTTATTTGTTGCCGACAGCGAATCGAACATAATACGCGAAATAAATTTTCAGGATGAAGTGGTTAAGACGCTCGTTGGCGGAGATTTATTTGTTTTCGGCGATAAAGACGGCATCGGTGATGCGGTTCGTTTGCAGCATCCTTTGGGAATCGAAGTTTATGACGGAAAAATTTTGATCGCCGACACCTACAACGACAAAATCAAGTTGCTTGATCCGAAAACCCGTGCAGTTACAACATTTACGGGGACAGGGAAAGCCGGACAGACGGATGGAAAAGAAGCAACGTTCTATGAACCGGGCGGAATCTCGGTGGCGGGTGATAAATTGTTCGTTGCTGACACGAATAATCAGGCGATTCGCGTGGTTGATCTGAAAACGAGGGAAACTTCGACGCTCAAAATCACCGGACTGAAACCGCCGGTTCAAAAAGAATCTGCAACGACTTCTGATGTTTCGCCGAATCTGAAAGAGATAAACTTAAAGGAACAGACAGTCTCGGCTAACGCCCAAAGTTCACTGATCTTCAATGTAAATCTGCCTGAAGGTTTTCATTTGAATCCGAATGCACCGCAGAAATACAGCATCTCGTTTGACGGTGGAAAAAATATTTCGATTGAAAATCCGATGCAGAGATTCAAGGAACTGCCGCTCAAAGTTCCGTTTCAGGCAAGTAAGGAAGGAGTTGCGAAACTCAACGCAAAGTTGACGGTTTATTACTGCCGCGAAGATAACACGGGCGTTTGCTTTATAAAATCTTTAGTTTGGAATGTGCCGATTAAAGTCGTGAAAGATAAAAATGCGAAGAGTGATGTAAAACTCGAAGCAAGTGTAGAGTAATTTGTAGATTGAAAATGCGTGGAGAAGTAAAAGGTAATACACCCGGCACGACTTGAACGTGCGACCCCCTGCTTAGAAGGCAGGTGCTCTATCCAGCTGAGCTACGGGTGCATAATGCAAAGAAAATGTTAGCGATTGACGGGCTTTAAGTCAACTCATAGAATAACATAAAGCCGATTATCACCAAAATTCCCAAAACGACGGGCAGTAAGCCGAAGACGATCAAGCCGAAAGATTCGTTCTTCGGTGAAAATTTCGTCTTCAACTCGTCAAAGTTTATGTTCTTAAAATCTATCATTTTTCCGACTCCTGTAACTTTCCGATTTCTTCCAGCATTTTTCCAAAAACTTCCTGTTCGTTCATTTCACTTGTGTCAATAACGACGGCGTTTTCAGCGATTTTAAGCGGTGATTCCAGCCGATTGACATCGCGTTCGTCGCGTTCGTTGATGTCGGCGAGCGTTTTTTCAAAACTTACCGCCTGTCCCTTTTCCGAATCTTCTTCAAAACGCCGTTTCGCTCGTGCTTCCGGTTTGGCGGTTAAGAAAAATTTGATGTCGGCATTCGGAAAAACTACCGTTCCGATGTCGCGTCCGTCCAGAACTGCACCGCTTGCCGCCGCTTCGCCCAAAATTCGCTGACGCTCGACCAAATTTTTACGCACCTTTGAGATTCCCGAAACAATCGAAGCTAAACGACTGACCTGATCGGTGCGAATTTCCTGCGAAACATTTTCGCCGTTAAGTAAAACCTGTAAATTGTCGGGTTTACCGATTAGCTCGATTTCAGAATTCAACGCTGTTTCTACGATCTTTTCGGTGTCGTTTAAATCAATTTGAGCCTGCAAAACAGCCAGTCCGACAGCACGATACATCGCTCCCGTGTCGAGGTAAAGCAAATCGAACTTTTTGGCAAGTGTTTTTCCAAGCGTAGATTTTCCCGCTCCGGAAGGTCCGTCAATAGCAATTATCATACAATTATAAAAATTTATTTGCAGGCTGCATCAAGCACTAGAGATTATTACTAAATTACCGTAAATGTTCAACCAACGGAATTATTTCGTGAAATATCTTAGAAAAATAATTTAAGTAGGAAACTTTCGGAGAAGACTGCCGATAAATACATCTATGAAGATAGTTCCGAAAATTTAAAATAAAAATACAAAACATTATGGCATTCACAATTGATGGAACGAGAAGTGTTTATACCCCGAAACCGAAACCGAAACCTCCTGTAAAACCGGTACCTGTTCAGCAAAAAAACGTGAAGGATACGAATTCGGCAACAAAAACGGGTGAGCGAAGTTATTCCTCGTCGGTTACAAAACTTCAACTTGAAAGAACTTATCGGGCAAGCAAGCCGAAACCTGCTGCTGCCTTAGAGCAAATTAAAAATTTGCCGCAACCGAATTCTTACAATAAATCTGAGATTACCGATTATAAAACCGAAGTTAAAAAAATTGCCGATAATGCCATCGTAAATTCAGAGCGACCGAATGTTAGAGATTTTCTAAATTCAAATTCCGGTATTTTTTCAAGGTTTACCGATTATTTCCAAAAGTCCGCCGAGTATAATAATCAAATCAGCACCCTCAAAAAATTCTCCGCCGATGCCGTCAAATATCCGAACACGACATTGACACCGCAGACAGCGGCTGACGATATAGACCGTTTACCGCGTCCCGACCGCAACGATTCGCAAGCGATTCTGGCATACAACAATCAGCGGGCGGAAATCGCCGACAGAACCTTGTTGTATGAGCCGCGACCGCCGAAACTGGATGATTTCAAAAAACCGGGACTAAATAACGCTACAGCGAATGCCGAATTAGAAAGAGCATCAAGAACTTACGAGGGTTCGATGCAGCAACTTACCGAAGCCGTAAATTTCCGCAACAGCACGACACCGCCGCCGATAAATGAAGTGGAAGCGATTAGTGCGGCGGAAAATCTGATCGGTAAATCGGACAATGAAGATGAAGCCTTCCGGCTCGGACAGGAAATCGGCAAACTCTCGAAAACAAATCCGGCGGAAGCGGTTCGCGTGATGAGCCTCGTTCAAGGAAAACTCAATGGCTCGGAAAAAGGTGATAATGTAGCAAGCGGTTTTGTAAATTCTCTGTCGGATGTCGAACTTGCCAACGTCGGACAGACATTTCCGGGTAAAATAATGTTGAGCAATCTAAAATCGCACCTATTGACAGGCGATGTTCACGACAACGAAAAAATTCAGGCGGGCAGAATTGATGTCGCCGTAACAACGGAAAGTCAGCGAATTGCTTCTGTAACGCAAAAGGTCGAAACGGCTTATGAAGAAAAAGGAGCGTTGGAAGCGTCGAAGATTCTGCGTGAGGAAACCGAAAAACTCAGTCCCGAAGCAACTGCTCAAATTCTGCCAAATGTTAAACCAACGACTGACAAAATCATTGCCGATTTAAATAGTTCGGCAAAACCTTCTGACGGTAATTATAATTATGATTTTGACCGATTTGAAACTCAGGTCAGTTTTGATCAAACGCTCGCTAATTTGAGTTCGGTTGCGGGACGTGTTTCGCAAACTCCGAACGGTGCGAATACTGTCAAGGAATTTGCCGCACCGATTGTTGAATACATTAAGGAAAACGGTGTCGGACGTTACGACGAAGCACTCGGCAAAACGATTGCGTTAGGTGGCGGAGCAGAATTATCGGTGGAAGTTATTTCGCAGTTGCAGGCGGCGGGAAAAACGGGTGAAGCTGATGACATTCTGCAAAATGTTGAAGATGGCGTAAAAGAACTCAAGAAAAATGTTGAGAAATCGCTTGAAGATTACGGCAAAGCGAGTGAAGAATTTCAGTGGTTAGTCAAAAATTGGGGTCCTTCGATGGATAGAGACGAATTGCCGAACGCGATTACCAATTATATGAATGACCATCCGGAATTGAACGAGAAATTCACCACTCTCGACAATTTAGCGGCAAGCACCGTCAGAACTCTGAACACGCTGACGAATCTGCCCGACAGTATGCAATCGCTCGGACATTTCGACGATGTACAAGATAAACTGGGCGAACTTATTAATGATGAGAAAACGCAGAGTTTAATTACTTCTATGCCGGGAGCGACGCAGGAATTTGCAACGCTCATTAAACTTCAGGCGGAAGGTCAGCCGACATTGCTTGATAAGATTAAAGAGCCGACCGGATTGATAAGTAATTTCAAAGGCTTCGGCGAGAAAATGGCGGACGTTTTGCTGAAATCAACTGTCAGTTCGGCAATCGAAGCAAGACTCTCCGGCAATTTCGCCAAAGCCGATCAATTGATTGACAATCTCAAACAATACAGCGGTTTGCTCGGTGTCGGCGACGAAGATTTGGAAAAAGCAGTTGATGGTTTGAAAGATATTCAAAGAGCGGATCCGGCGAATATAAATAATTCACTCGAAGAATTAAATAAAAATTTAAGCGTCGAAAAGTTTGCGGCTGACCAACCGCTCGGACGGGCGTTTCGCAGTGCCGGAATTTTACTTTCACTGCCCGGAACGATTGATTCGATCAAGAATATCAGCGATGTCCGCAGTGCCGCCGAAGCTCTCGTGGGTGCGGTCGGACTCTCGGCGGATTCAGCCGAGCTTTTCGCCGGAATTATTAAAGGCGGAAAAGTCGCCGGATTTGTTGACTCTGCCGCATTCAAAGCCGGCGGAAAAGTTCTCGGTGTCGTCGGTTTGGTATTCGATGGAGTTAGTTTGATTGATAACCTGACGGGTGATGACAAGGATTTGGTCAACGCCTGTTTCGACGCGGCTGCTCTCGGCGGCGGGGCGGCGATTCTGCTCGCAGGTGGTCCGGTAACTCTTGGAATCGGTGCAGTTGTTCTGCTCGGTGCGGGAATTGGCAAATTTATTTACGGAAACACAAAGGAAGCCAATAAACACGAAACCGCCACGACCGAAAAATTCCTGCGGGATGGCGGCGTAAACCCGAATATTACGAGAGAACTGAGAAACCAAGACGGCGACGGTCGCAGTCCGGCAGCAGTGTTTGCGGCGGTTGCCGATAAATTAAATGTTCCGAAGCAGGAGTTTCTTGACTATCTCAACACACTACCGGCGGACAAAATTCACGATCTGGTCGAAACCGCACACGGCGTTACGCCCGATGATGAAGGGAATTTTCCCGATTCCGTATATGATCGTCCCAGACGATTCGAAATTCCAAAACCGAATGATATTACCGATTTTATTGGATGGATGCGTGTTAACGGTTTCGAGAATGCTCCGGGTTTATAAAGAACGCAGCAAAAATAAATCAGGCTGTCGTTTAGATTCGGGCTGGTATTTGATGAATGCAAGTATTTCCAAATTAACGTGAATATATGATTTAAAAAATAATAAGGGCGGGCATCTTGCCCGCCCTTCGTTCGGCTGATGCAAAAACTTTAATGTCTATTCAACACTATTTTTGTCTGCTAAAAATTCGCGGATAAGTTTTATTTGAACTTCGCTCATTTTTGGATGCAGATTATCGAGTCCAAACCAGCCTAAATCCTTTATCTCGCGGCTTTTGATCTCCGCTTTTCCAAAACCATCGGCACGAAACAGAATTTCGATATGTTTTCTGATCGTGCGAACGCGGAGAAGTTCGATGTTTTCAATCTCCAAGCCTGTTTCTTCAAAAATCTCGCGTTTAATGCCGTCAAAAGGATTCTCATTCGGTTCAAGAAAACCGCCCGGTAATCCCCAACTCGCTCCCGGACGAATCAAGTGGTCGAGCACCAGAACTTCTTTATTATCATTAGTTACAATTGCTACAACGGATGCCGTAAATTTATTTTGCGTAATCCGAACTATCATCAACCGCATTTTGATCGGGAACTTTTTCCAGGTTAAATTTATAAATATTTCGAGTATTCTGAAGAAAAAATTCATTGCTAATTCTTAAATAACTATTTATCCGATTTCTTAAATGATTTGTTACTTTCTTGTATTGCGTCGGTAAAAATCTCACACCTTCGAATAAGGATTCGTCAGATACATCATAATTATCAACAAAATAAAATAAGGCACAAGCACCGCTGCACCTTCGTAATCCTTCGCTACCCGCTGTCCGAAAAACAAAGCCAAAATCGAACCTGTTCCAAGAAATGCCGTCCAAAATATCAAAACGGTTGAGCCGCTTATTAAAAAATAAACAATCCCGACAACGCTCAAAACCCCCGTCAATAATTCCAAAATCGTAATCGTCCCTACCATTACGGGAACCATTCCGCTCAAAAAAGTTTCTTTAAAATGCCCGGTCAGCCAACCGATATTTCCTTTCCAATCGAAAACTTTATCAAGCCCCGATTGAACAAAAAGTATCGCTACCAAGGAAGCACAAAAAAGTGCCGGAAAATTTCTGCCTATTTCTTCGATTGTCATAATATTTGCTGATTAATAAGACGAAACGCCTTTAATAAACGCCATCGTGTCAGATAATTTTTTAATCTCTTCTGCCGATAATCTTTTTTTACTGACGAGTTGCAAATCATATTTGTCGGCAATAAATTTGTTCGTAATCTTTGATTCTTTCAGAATGTTTCCAAGTCCTTCCAAATCAGTTCCGATTGGAAAACTAATTTTTACTTTCGGTCTTTCTTCGATCTCCCCGCCGCCAAAAGAACTGTAATTAGATTGAATTTCATCAACTTTAACTATCGAATATTTATCCTGTATTCGTTTGATCTCATCCCGTAAAATATTTTCAGCTTTTATGCGGGTTTTTTTCTGTGCATCGTCCCACAAATTTCTATTTTCGGGAATGTCTAAAATTGCTCTGGCTTCGACTTCTATTGATGGAAAACGGCTTTCAGGATTGTCCAATACAAAAACCTTATGATCTGTATTCTCCGTTAATTTTTGAATTGCTTCCTGCGGATTCGTGTTTACGTCAACCGCAATGTTTGAGATAAAATAGTCAGGATTTTTAGCGATTTTATCAAATTTCGGCTTTAGGAATTTACGTATTTCTCTTGAATTGCGAGTAAATTCTTCACAATCCTGATTTATAAAAATTTCAGTCTGTTCGGCATTTTCTTTTTGAAAAGTTATCTGCCAATGATAACCGCAAGCGTGTGACACAGCTTTGGAATTTCCATTAAATAATTCAACAAATTTTGAGATTTCGTCCGGCTTAGTTATTAAAAGCCCACCGTCTTTGACTATTTTTTCCGAATTATGAATCTCCGCCATCGCAACGCTAATTAGTATTGCTTTCGTATTTTTAATATCAAATTTTTCACCCGTCGAAGCAGAACTATTACAGGAAAAACCCGTTAAAGCTAAAAACAAACCAAAGATGAATAGTAAGATTTGCGTTCTCATAATAAAATCGTAAAACCTTCCTGCTCAAAATGATTATCGTGCGTCAGAATTTCCTGCAAGTCTAGATTTTTCATCGTCAGCATCGAGATACAATCGGTTAGACTGTAACCCTTGTCCAAACGCTTTCCGTATAATTCAATCGCTTCCAAAATTCTATCGTGTTGACAGGAAATAATTTCTACATTTTGATTTAGAAGAATTGCCTGCACATCTTTAACTGCTCTGTCCCGCAAAAACTTACCGCTTTCAGCAAAATAGTTCAGCGTTTCGGTTAAAACTTCGTCTGTTGTAGCGATTGAAACATCAACTAATGTTCGGCTGACTTCCAAAGCACGTTCCCGCCATTGGTCTTTGAGATTGATAAGAGCCACCCAATAAAATGTGTCTGCAAAAACTTTTTTCATTTCTCTTTTTTAGGCGAACCGTAAAGATAATGATCGTGATTAAGCGAACCGTCCGAAGGCAACTTTGCCCATTCTTCTTCAGGAATTTGGTTGCTTATTTCTGTAATTACTTCCCAAATTGGACGAGTTTCTTTTTTGTCCGCAGAAGATATTTTTTCTTCGATAAATTCCAAAATCTCCTCCTGTTTGTCTAACGGCAGATTTTTTACTTTTTTGTAAATTGTATCGGCAAGTTCCGTTTGCATAATGTTTTAACCTCTATTTCTTCGCACTTTTTGCTTTTCCTTTATTCATCAAAGCCTCGATTTCTTCAATTTCTTTCGGAACTTTTGAAGTCAGGTTGCGGTTGCTGTCTTCAGTTATCAGCACGTCGTCTTCGATGCGGATGCCGATTCCGCGATATTTGGCGGGAGCGTTTTTGGCATCAACTGGAACGTAGATTCCGGGTTCGACGGTTAAGACCATTCCGGGTGCGAACGGGCGTGAGTTTTTGGATTGTTGATCGGTAAAATATCTGCCCGCGTCGTGAACGTCCATTCCGATGTAGTGTCCGACTCCGTGCATATAATATGCTTCGTATTTTTTCTCTTCGATGAGTTTTTTGGTTGAACCTTTCAGCAGACCGAGTTTTTTCATTCCTTCCGTCAATAATTCGATTGATAAATCTTGGCGTTCTTTGATAGTTGTTCCCGTCACGGTTGCATCAATACATTTCTTTTGCACGTCGAGAACTACTTCGTAAACTTCTTTTTGTGCGTCGGTGTATTTGCCGTTGACGGGGAAAGTTCGCGTGATGTCGGAAGCGTAACCTTTGTATTCACAACCCGCGTCAATTAACAACAAATCGCCGTCTTTGAGTTCGGCGTTGTTTTCAACGTAGTGAAGAATCGTCGCATTTTCGCCGCCGCCGACGATGGAATTGTAGGCAACACCGACCGCACCGTTCATACGGAAATAATGTTCGATAATAGATTCGATCTGCAGTTCGTTCATTCCCGGTTTACAACTCTGCATCGCTAAAATGTGTGCTTCTGCACCGATCTCTCCGGCTTTTTCCATCTTTTCGACTTCTTCTTCAGTTTTATGCAGACGCATTTCGTGAATGATAATCGTTGGATCAATGATCGTATGCGGCGGATAAGCGGTTTTTAAACGGGCGTGTCTTTGTCCTGAGAGATAATTTAAAATGAGCAAATCTAGTTTTTCGTCAAGACCGAAACGGTAATAAAGTTTGTCGTAACCATCAAGCAATTTCGGCAATTCCTTTTCAAATTTATCTATCGAATCCGCTTTCTGCACGCCGTAATTCTTTTTCGCACCTTCTGTCCCTTCGCGTCTGCCATACCAGGTTTCCATCAAAGGATCACGCGGACGAACGAACATCGTAAACTTCGTTTTCTTATTCGGCGTAATCACAGCAACCGCATCCGGTTCTGGAAAATCCGTCAGATACAAAAAATCATTGTCCTGCCGAAACTTATATTCCGTGTCATAACTCCGCGTCTTCTCGTGTGCTGCCGGAATTATCGCAATCGCATCCTTGCCGATCTCGTCAATAAACTTTTTCAATTGTGCTTTCATTTTAATTTTCTCCTTGTTGAATTAATAAAGAGTTTAACGCAAATTATGGAAAGAAAAAAGAGAAAAACAATTCAACCACAGATCAATACAGATAAAAACGGATTTATAAAGATTTATCAAAATCAATAAGCAATTTATAATCATCTTCTCTTATCTGTTTCCATCCGTGTTAATCTGTGGTTAAATTTTCTTTATGAATTTACGCATCACCGAAATTTTCCTATCAATTCAAGGCGAATCAACCCACGCCGGACGACCTTGCTCATTTGTCCGTCTGACGGGCTGCCCGATGCGTTGCGTCTGGTGCGACTCGGAATACACTTTTACTGGCGGTGAGAAAATTTCGTTTGAAGATATTTTTAAACAATTGGAAGAATTCGGTTGTAATTTAGTCGAAGTTACAGGCGGAGAACCGCTTGCACAAAAAAATGTATTTCCTTTTATTACAACACTTTGCGACAAAGCTTATGAAGTCTTAATCGAAACCGGCGGATTTGTTTCAACCGAAAAAGTTGACGAGCGTGCGAAAATAATATTGGACATAAAATGTCCCGCTTCAAACGAATCGGAAAGAAATCACTGGGAAAATTTGGAGCGTTTGAAAAAGGAAAAAGACGAAGTAAAATTCGTCATCGCCGATTTAAATGATTGGGAATTTGCGAAAGAAATTATCGAAAAATACGATCTGCAAAACCGTACAAAGGAGATTTTAATTTCGCCCGTTTTCGGTATTGAAAATTTACAGAAAATCGCCGAAACTATTTCACGAAGCAATTTGAAAGTCAGATTAAATTTACAACTTCACAAATATATTTGGGGGGAAAATGTTCACGGAGTTTAATTTATGAGTAATTATCAAAAAATTACAATTTTAATTATTCGGTCAATGGGATTGTTTTTTGTTTGTTTGGGAATTACATTCGCATTTCTTTCTAGCATTTCAATTCTGATCTTCTATAAAATGTTTTATACAAATTATCTAATTTATGCTGGGTTCTATTGGTTGCCGTGGATATTTTTAGGGATTATTTTTCTTGGATTGAGTAAGAAATTATCGCTTTGGATTTGTAAAGATTTAGATTAAAAATGAATAAAAATAATCTCGCGATTTGTTTGGTTTCCGGCGGCATGGATTCTTGTGTAACGACTGCGATTGCGAAATCAGACAAACAGAAACTTGCACTCCTTCATATTTCCTACGGACAATTAACCGAAAAACGTGAGCGAAAAGCGTTTAATGATATTGCGGATTTTTACGACGTTGAAAAACGGCTTGATATTTCGATTGAATATCTGGCGAAAATCGGCGGTTCGTCGTTGACCGATAAAAATATTGAAGTTTCGGAAGCGGATTTGGAATCGGATGAAATTCCGACAAGTTATGTGCCTTTTCGGAATGCGAATATGTTGGCGATTGCGACGAGTTGGGCGGAAGTTTTGAATGCGAACGCAATTTATGTCGGTGCGGTTTCGGAAGATTCGAGCGGTTATCCCGATTGCCGACCGGAGTTTTTTGAAGCGTTTGAAAAGACGATTGCGACGGGAACAAAACCCGATACGAATATAAAAATTAAAACGCCGATAATTCATCTGACGAAAGCCGAGATTGTTAAAAAAGGTTTTGAACTAAATGCACCGATTCATTTTTCGTGGTCGTGTTATCGAAGCGAAGATTTAGCTTGCGGAACTTGTGATTCCTGTGCGTTGCGGATTCGCGGTTTTGCACAAGCAGGAGTTGATGATCCGATTTTGTATAAGAAATAAAAAGTTTATGCTCGGCAAATTATTTACAGTTTGCCGTTCAAATGACAACTCTTTTGTAGAGTTCTGCAATCGAACGATTTGAGTAGAATTTAGACTAAAGTAGGAAATGAAACACCATGAAAAATACAGTTGTTCTGATAATAACGATTTGTTTCGCGTCGGTTTTTGTTAATGCACAAACTGCGGCGGTAAGAGTTCCGGCAGAAGTTAAGTCTTTTGTCGAAAAAGGCACGAAAGCCATCGCTGTCGAATCCGCCGATTTGAATGGCGACGGTTTGAAGGATTACATATTAGTTTTGGAAAAGAAAAATTCCAAAATGGATGCCGATGATTTTCCGGAAAATCAACGTCCTCTGCTGATTTTGGTTCGCGGGAAAGATAAAAAATTATCCGAAGCGGCACGCAACGAAAATATGGTTATGTGTTCACGCTGCGGCGGCGTTTGGGGTGATCCGTTTGAAAGTGTAACTGTTGCCAAAAATACATTTACGGTTAATCATTACGGCGGAAGTAACTGGCGTTGGACGGCGAATTATAGATTTAACTATTCGCGGACAGACAAAACGTGGCAACTCGTCAAAATCGAAAAAACGAGTTTCAGCACGAACGCACCGAACAAGGTCGAACGCACCGTGATGACTCCGCCGAAAAATTTCGGAAAAGTTGATATTGCTGATTTTAATCCGACCGATTATGAAGAAACAGAGGAAACTGCAAGCGGCAACTAATTTTTGATACGCTTTAACAAGTTATGATACTAACTTGTTTGCTAATCGGACAGCGGGCATCCCTGCCCGCAAGTCTTTCTTATTACATCCAACTTATCTCAAATCAAACACTTGCGGGCAGGGATGCCCGCTGTCCGACAATCTATTCCGACGACCTGTTTTAACTTTACGCCAAGATTTTTGTCGGCGTTTTTCTTTTGTTCAATTTCGGTTAATCTGCCATAATAACTGAACTAATCAAACAAAATTTGAACGGAGAAGTTTATGCTGAAAAAAAATACTGCTGTTTTATGTCTCGTGTTTTCCTTCTTTTCGCTTGTAAACCTTGCAGATGCTAAGGATATGAGCAAAGAGATCGAAGCTGCAACTGCTAAAATTATGCCGCAGGTTATTAAGTGGCGGAGAAATCTGCACGAGAATCCTGAGTTATCGAACCGTGAATTTAATACCGCTAAAATGGTTGCCGAACATCTGCGTTCGCTCGGAATCGAAGTCAAAACCGGCGTTGCGAAAACCGGCGTTGTCGGGATTTTGAAAGGCGGAATGCCCGGACCGACCATCGGACTTCGTGCCGATATGGACGCTCTGCCGGTTAGGGAACGAACTGACGTTTCGTTTGCATCGAAAGTTATGGCGGATTATAACGGCGAAAAAGTTCCGGTAATGCACGCTTGCGGACACGATACGCACGTCGCAATGCTGATGGGAACGGCGGAAGTTCTGGCGAAAATGAAGGACAAGATCAAAGGAACGGTCGTTTTTATTTATCAGCCCGCCGAAGAAGGACCGCCGGAAGGCGAACGCGGCGGAGCGGAATTAATGGTTGAAGAAGGCGTGATGACAACTCCGAAAATTGATGCGGTTTTTGGTATTCATATCAATTCGCAAACCGAAATTGGCACGATTCGCTATAAAAAAGGAGCGACGATGGCGGCTTCCGATTGGTTCAAAATTAGAATAAAAGGCAAACAGGCACACGGTTCGGCACCTTGGGCGGGCGTTGATCCGATTGTAACGGCGACGATGATTATCAACGGTTTGCAGACCATCGTTTCGCGGCAGTCGATGCTGACGAAAGCTCCGGTCGTTATTACCGTCGGCAAAATAAATGCCGGAGTTCGGGAAAATATTATTCCCGAAACATTAGAAATGGCGGGAACGATTCGCACGCTTGATTCCGAAATGCAGAAGGATGTTCATCAACGCGTCAGAAACACCGTCAAAGCCATCGCCGAAAGTCAGGGAGCGACCGCTGAAGTCGAAATTGATACGAAAACTCTGGTTACGTTTAACACGCCCGGACTTGTCGAAAAAATGCTGCCGTCGCTTGAAAAAGCAGCCGGAAAAGTAAATGTCATTGAAAGCGAATGGACGACCGGAGCCGAAGATTTTTCGTATTTCGGCACAAAAGCACCGTCGTTTTACTTCTTCGTCGGCGGAATGCCGAAAGGAATGAATCCGAATGACGCGGCGGGACATCACACGCCCGATTTTTATATAGACGACAGCCGTTTAGATGTCGGCATCAAGGCTTTCGCAAATATCGTTTTTGATTACGCGGAATAATAAGAAATTTGCCCGCGAATAAACGCGAAATTACGCGAAACCAGAGAAGGAGAAACAAGAATAAGAATTTAGCCACAGATTTTCATAGATAGACACGGAATAAGAATCAGATGATAAAAATTGACAAACATAAGATTTAGAAAATTTGATTTTATCTGACTTCATCCGTGTTCATCCGTGGTAAAAGTATTTTGTTTATTATTTCCCGTTTATTCGCGGGCAAAAAATTCTTTTCTTCAATTCACCGGCAAAATTCTCTTGCGTTTTTTCTTTCTCGTTACCAGAAATACACCGACGAATATTAAACCCATCGCTACGAAGATTCTCTGTTTCCATTCTTCGCCGAGAATCGTTATTGCCAAAATCGTTCCGATCAGCGGCTGCATATAAATATACACGGCAACGACCGACGGTTCGACTTTTGCCAACGCCCAAGTATTCCAGTAATATGCCAGAATCGTCGGAAAAATCACGACTCCGGCGAGTGCCAACCACGCTTGAGTTGAAACTTGCGACAAATCCACGCTAGCCAGCGAAACCGCTCCAATCGGAACATTAACGATTGCCCCGAATAAAAACAGCCACGCGATGGATTTGAGCGAACCGTAATGTGTGATAAGTTTTTTGGAAATTGCCAGAAATGTGGCGTAGGAAAGCGAGTTGAGCAAAACGAATAAATCGCCGCGTGTCGTCGCCGACGAAAAACTTGCTTCAAACGGATTTATCAAATAAACAACGCCTAAACCCGCGACAATAATTCCGGCAACTTTCTTCCAGGTCAACTTATCATTGCCGACCGCTGCACTGACGATTATCGCAAAAACCGGAATCAAGACCGCCAACAAAGAAGTATTGGTTGCCGTTGTCAGAGATAGTCCGGTAAAAAATAAGAGTTGATTTAAGATAATCCCGAACAGTGCAAAAACCGCAAAATAACCATAATGCGAGCGTTTGTCCAACGTCAAACTTCCTTTAGTAAAAGTATGTAAAACCACAAATGCCAATGCCCCGCCCAACACCCGAAACCCGACAATCGCAAACGACGGAAACGCCTGCAACGCAAATTTCCCAAGTATCGGAGCCGAACCGAACATTAATTGAACGGCAAGCAAAGCAACGTGCGGGGCGTAATTATTTTCTGAATTATTTGTTTGTAAATCTTCCATTTTAAACGAATAAAGATGCTACCAAATTGCCGGAATAAATGTCAGTTGGCAAAGATAATTGTTTGCAAATATAAAAAAGACAGGCTTTTGAAACCTGTCTTTTACAATAGAATTTATAATAAACTTTACATCAACATCATCACGGGATTTTCGAGCATCGTTTTGAATGTCTGCAAAAATTTCGCTCCGGTTGCACCGTCAACGACGCGATGGTCGCAACTCATCGTAACATTCATAATAGTTCGCGTCGTGATTTCGCCGTCGCGGACAACGGGTGTTGCGGTTGCCGTTCCGACCGCTAGAATGGCGGCTTCGGGCGGATTGATGATTGCCGTAAACTCTTTGATTCCCATCATTCCAAGGTTTGAGATCGAGAATGTCGCACCTTGATATTCTTCGGGTTGGAGCTTTTTATTGCGGGCTTTCTCCGCTAATTCTTTGACCTCTTTGCCGATTTGCCGGAATCCTTTTTTGTTGGCACCGCGAACGATTGGCGTAATCAAACCTTCGTCAATCGCCACCGCAACGCCGATGTCCGCATCCTCGTAGAAACGGATTTTGCTGTCCTGATACGAAGCGTTGACGAACGGATGTTTCGTTAACGCCGTCGCCGCAACTTTAACGATGATGTCATTGACGCTGATTTTTTCGGGAGCGATTGATTCGTTGATCTCTTTGCGAAGTTTCAAAGTTTTGTCCATTTCAACTTCAATCGTCAGAAAAAATGTCGGAATCGGTCCGACAGATTCGCCGAGTCGTTGGGCAATCGTCCGCCGCATCGGTGAAGTATTTTCATCCCGATAAGCCGAGGCTCCCTGAATTTCCGTCGTTTGTCCGTAAGAAACTGTTTCTTTGACTTTAGACTCTGGACTTTGGACTCCCGACTCAATCGCTTTCTCGACATCGCGTTTGATAATTCGCCCGTTCGGTCCCGAACCGTCTATCGAACGCAAATCCAAACCATTTTCGCTCGCCATTCTCGCTGCAATCGGTGAAACGAATAAACGTCCGTTTGATTCTTTGACTCTGGACTCTGGATTCTGGACTCTGGACTTTTCATCGGCGGGACTTTGATAATCGTAACTTTTGCCGCCCGCCGCTTCGTCTCCGTTATTTAGAGGCTCGGATTTTGAAGTTTTATTTTCATCGGCAGAGTTTTGCTTATCAGTTTCCTTCTCCGATTTATCGACAGGTTTTGCTTCTTCCTTTTTCTCCGACGAGGCACCGTTTGAGGAAGATTCACTTTCGATTTCCTTCAACATATCCGCAAAATCTTCGCCTTCCTCACCGATAATACCGATAGTTTGACCGAGTTTTGCGTTCTCACCGCCGGGAACAAGAATCTTCAAAAGCGTCCCTGCTTCGAGCGAAGTCATTTCCATCGTCGCCTTATCGGTATCAACTTCGGCAATCGTCTCATTCGCTTCAATTGCGTCGCCTTCTTCTTTGACCCAACTCGAAATTTGTCCTTCTTCCATCGTCGGAGAAAGCTTGGGCATTAAAATTTTATTAGCCATATTTTTATAGTATTATTCGCTTATATTTATGAAAATTTCTTATCCGTTTCGTTAATAGTCGCAGCAATCATACGGAATGAATTTGAGTTTGGATTTTCCTTTGAATGTTCCCTTAAATTTTACATCTTCAAATTCGATAGTTGATTCGGGTAAAGGCAAACCGCCGTCTTTGGGAACAACCCAAAATTGCATTTCACTTTTAATCCTATAACCACCATAAATAAATATAAACTTACTAGAATCGAAACCTCTAAAGTTCAATTTTAATTTAATTCCGCGAATATGTGCTTCAAATTCACCGTAATAACATTCCTTGCCACAATAAAACAGAACGACGGTTTTGCTATTAGGATTGTTCTGCAATTCGGACAATAATGCGTCTATCCTTGCCGAGCGATCTTCACTACCAATAGTATTGAGAAATTCGTCAAAGAGTTTAGCTGTCGGAATCATTGAATCTTTTGTTTCGCTTTCCGTTTGAGCAAAAATACTTTGACACGAAAACGCAAAAACTAATAAATACAGAAAAAGCAAATTTCTCATAATACAAATTCAATCCAATTTTTTCAGTAATTCCAAACCCTCATTCCATTTGCCAAAACCCGAACTTGTGCTGATGTGACCTTTTTTGCCGACATTTACAAATTCACTTCCGCAAGCAGTCGCAAATTTTTTGACCATTTCAAATGTCATCCAAACATCATCTTCGCTGGCGATTACCAAACTTCTAAACGGAAGTTCGAGTGTTGGCATCGTTACAAAACCCGTCGCGTCATAATCAAAAATATCTTCATCAACATCGCAAGGAGCAACCAGCATCGCACCTTTTATTTTCGTTTCAAACTTTTCCGCCCAATGTGCAACTGCTAAACAACCCAAACTGTGGGCAACAAGCACGACATTCTCAGGCGAATGTTTCTGAACTTCTTTTTCAATATTTTCAATCCAATCGCTGCACTCCGGCGAATCCCAATCCGCTTGCTCAATGCGTTGAAACTTGTCGGGAAACTCTCGTTCCCAAAGCGTCTGCCAATGTTCTTCGCCCGAACCCGTTACGCCCGGAACTGTTAAATAAATCGTTTGCATTTAGTAAGTAATCTAAGCCGTTGCGGTTTCAGCCGCCTGATAATTCGTAATCAGCCACGTAACAAAAACCACGATTCCCGCCGCAATATAAAAATTTCGGGCAACCGGCACATCGCTGAATCCCGCAATAAACGGAAGTGCGACCAAGCCGACGGACACGAGCAATTCGATCCAACCGTGAATCGTGAATGGAACTAAACCGATCACGCCAAGCGGAAAAGCCGTGGCAAGCGTCAAAGCCAGATGAACAACTGCCAAAACATAAGCAATCGTCGCTGCCAAACCAGTCAAACCGAAAATTGTCGGAGCGAGTGCAAATGTAATAACGACAACAAAGTCAAGATAACCGTGAACTTTCGGACTTAAAATTTTCATAACTTTTTCCTTTAATTTATATTAAACAGAATTACGTTAAACTCTTTGTAAAAAACTTTTGGTTACAAAAACTTTTCGTTTTCTAAAATGCAACGGACTTTCGACCAAGGCGGTTGCTTTTAAGTTTTCAAAACCAGCTACAAAAAAAGGTTCATCGCAAGCTGAAATATGTTTTATCCAAAGCGGTGTCGGAATGTTTAACTCTGGACATAATACTTCAATCGTCGAAGCAAGAAGTGCGTCGAAATCTTTATCATCCGGGCGAAAAGCTTCGGAAACCGCTTTCAAATTTTTATGATAACGAAAATCATCAACAAAATCATAAAAATACAATTTCCAAAGTTTTTTGTCAGCAGAGATTTTTTCTTTTGTTTCCTTGATCGTAATCATTATAAATTCTCAAATATTTCCTCCAACTGAAATTTCGTGGCAGGTTTAATTTCTTTGTTTGGATAATAATTTTCAATAATCTTCCAAATTTCCTCAAGGCTTTTTAGGTCTAAATGTTTTATTAAAAAAATAACATCTTCCGCATCAAAACTTTCCGCCCGCATCGCTAAAACCTTCATTGCTAACAAATAATCGGCAGTTGGAACAAATACTTTCAAGTTTGGAAAATCAAAAATAATCTCTTTTTCGTGTTCGACAACAAAAATTCTTACCGCAAAATTTAACCAACCGTGATTTAATCCGTATTTATCGGCAATTTTTGCAATCGCCCCGCGAATGACTTTGACAGGTTCAAAAATCGCATCAACATCTTTTGTCGCCGGACGTGCCTTAAATGCCAGACACATCGCCGCTCCGCCGTAGATGCAAATTTCTCCGATAACATCTTTAATCGCCAATTCTGCGTTCAGTTCCGACAGATAAATTTTGATGTCTTCTTCGGTCATTACTTACAAATAACAAACTTCCTTAACCGCTTCGATAATTTTTGGAACATCGGGCAATGCCAGTTCTTCCAAATTTTTTGCATAAGGCATCGGTGCTTCCGCCGTTGAGATGCGTTTGATTGGAGCGTCCAAATAATCGAAGGCGTGTTCCATCACCTGATGCGAAATTTCTGCACCGACGGAGGCGAATGAATGCGATTCTTCAGCAATTACAAGGCGATTTGTCTTTTTGACGGATTCGACAATCGTATCAATATCAAGCGGTTTGATCGTTCGCGGATCAACAACTTCGACCGAAATATCGAATTCTTTTTGCATAATTTCGGCGGCTTGCATCGCCAGCGGAACGGTCATCGAACGGGCGACAATCGTGCAGTCCGTTCCCTCGCGTTTAACATCCGCCAAGCCCAGAGGAATCGTAAAATCGTCATCTTCGGGAACTTCGCTTTTTAAGCCGTACATTCGTTCCTGTTCAAGAAACAAAACCGGATTATCATCACGAATCGCGGATTTCAATAAACCTTTTGCGTCCGCCGCCGTTGAAGGCATCACGACTTTCAAGCCGGGGAAGTTTGCATAAAACGCTTCAAATGCTTGCGAGTGCTGCGATGAAACCTGATAAGCCGAACCATTCGGACCGCGGAAAACTATCGGCACATTGAATTGTCCGTTCGACATATAAAGCATTTTCGCCGCGTGATTAATGATCTGGTCAGCCGCAAGAACGCTGAAATTAAACGTCATAAACTCGATCACCGGACGCAAACCCGCCATCGCCGCACCGACTCCAACCGCCGCAAACCCAAGTTCCGTGATCGGCGTGTCAATCACCCGCTTATCACCGAATTCCTTCCAAAGCCCGCGTGTAACCTTGTAAGCACCATCATATTCGGCAACTTCCTCGCCCATTATAAAGACGTTTTCATCGCGTAATAATTCTTCTTTTAGTGCTTCATTCAAAGCATCTCTGATCGTTAGTTCTGCCATATATTTTTTATAAATCGTTTTCCGTTATTTCAGCTAATTTCATTAACCGATAAGCAACCTGTAATTGCTTCATATAAGTTTTGAAGCAGTTCCTCAAAGGTTTCGCCTTGTGTTGCACAACCTGAAATCGCAGGAACTTCCGCCCAATAACCGCCTTCTTCCGCTTCGTGAACTATAACTTTTAATTTCATAAATCACCCCTAATTCCAAAGAAAAATCATCAAACACCAAATTCTATTTCTACTTCTTCTAGACTGACTGTCGGTGCATTTGCTTCTTCCTTTTGAGCATCTCGTAAATTCAACAAATCCCTTTCAACGATAAATTCACGACTCGGATTGATTTCGCCTTTTTCCATCAAACCGAATTCTTTCACACTTTTAAGTAATTCTTCAAAATCTTTTTTGTTCATTTAGATTTATTTCGCTAATTCCAATTCTCTTTCTTCCATCCAAGCGGGTTTCAAGCCGTGATAAAGCACATCGGGATCAATATCCGCACCGTTTTCCCAAACGATTGTTCCCATTCTTTCATCAACTTTGACCGCCCGAAAAGCCTTTTTGTCTTTACGCAATTTCTCAAAAACCTTGCCACGCAAATAAGGTTCTAGATCAATTTCTCTGATTGCTCCATTGGTAAACTCAAGAAGCACAACGAAATCTTCAAGCGGTTTAATTGAAACAATTCGATTCATAAAATTTATGCGTAAATGTCTGTAAATAATTCCGATTCATCAGGCACCGGACTTTCCTCTGCAAAGTCCACGGCTTCCTGAGTTTTCGCTTTTGCCTTTTCCATAATTTCTTCAAAATCTGAATCCTTGAAAACTTTCGCGTCTTTTAGCGAATCTTTAAAAAGTTCGATTGGGTCGCGTTCCTGGTATTTTTTGATCTCGTCGGTCGTGCGGTATTTTCCGGGATCACTCATTGAATGTCCCATAAAACGGTAAGCACGAATTTCAAGCAGCGTCGGTTTTGATTCTTCGCGTCCACGTTTTATTGCTCTTTGCGTTGCATCGCGGACAGCCATTACGTCCATTCCGTCCACGAATTCGCCTTCCATCGCATAACCTTCGGATTTTTTGGCGATGCTTGAAATTGACATCGCCCGTTCCTGCGAAGTTCCCATTCCGTAACGGTTATTTTCGCAAATAAAAATTACGGGCAAATCCCAAAGTTCAGCCATATTTAATGATTCGTGGAAAATTCCCTGATTGACCGCCGCTTCGCCGAAGAAACAGAGCGTTACGCCGCCCGTCTCTTTATACTTTTGAGCAAACGCCATTCCCGTTCCAACGCCGATCTGTCCGCCGACAATACCGTGTCCGCCGAAGAAATTTTTCTCTTTGGAAAACATATGCATCGAGCCGCCTTTGCCGCCGACGTTTCCGCCGGATTTCCCGTAGAGTTCGGCTAAAACCGCTTCGGGTTCGATGCCCTGCACCATCGCCTGAACGTGGTCGCGGTAAGACGTGATGACATAATCGCGTTCGTCAAGACACATCTGCGTGCCGACAGCAATTGCTTCCTGTCCGATATACAAATGACAAAAGCCGCCGATTTTGCCGATGCGATACATCTCCGCACATTTTTGCTCGAAAACTCTGCCTAAAACCATCTGATAAAGCATCTCGCGGAGCAGTTCTTTATCGAGTTTTTTAATGGCGGCAATTTGGTTCTTTCGCCGTTTCTGATATTCCGCCTTTGCTTCTTTTACATCAACGATTTCAGTTACTTCGTCCGCCTTTCCCGCACCGTTTTGCGATGCGTCAGGTTTCTTTTTTACCGCCGGTTTCTTAGTCGCAGACTTTTCTGCCGTATTTGTTTTGTTGCTTGTCGTAGTTTTTGCCAAGATTTTATCTCCCTTAACTTTTTACGTTTTTATGGAATAAATTTGCTCGTAAAAATAATTATGAATGCAGTTTGGTTAGTTCAAACGTAAATTATAAATTAGAAACTATACATTGTGCAAAAAGGATATAGGTTTCTATTACGCAATTTTTGCGGCAGGTGATAAAATCGCTTCAGAAAACAGATATGCTCAAAACTTTTAACAAAAACATTTTTATATACGGTTTGATATTCTTCGCCTGTGCGGTTTCGGCTGTCGCTCAAAATCCTGTCAAATGGGAATTGGAAGCAGACACAAAAGGCAAACAGCTGAAAGCTGAAGAAAAAGTTTCGGCAAAATTAAAAGCTGAGATCGAAGGTGATTGGTATTTATATTCGCTTGAACAACCCGATGGCGGACCTGTTTCGACCACGATTTCACTGCCTGAAGATTCGGGATTCAAGATCGAAGGCGACGTTACAACGCCGAAACCGATTCAAAAATTTGATCCCAATTTTCAGATTGAAACTAAAATCTTTAAGCATAACGCCGAGTTTAACGTGCCGCTGAAGGCGACGAAAGAATTAGCCGGTGATGAGTTAGCGGTAAATATTCGTTATCAGGTGTGCAACAATAAACTCTGCTTGCCGCCGAAAACAGTCAAAATTTCATACAATGGCTTTGAAGATGCCAATAAATCGGCTTTTTCGGATGCTCCGGCACTTCTCGAAAGTGATAATGCATCTGCGGACACGCCTGTTTTTGAGGTTAAAAAAACAACTGATGAACCGATTTGGTCATTTATTTGGTTAGCGATTTCGCTCGGTGCTTTATCACTTTTAACGCCGTGCGTTTTTCCGATGATTCCGATCACGGTTTCATATTTCACCAAAAATGCAGGAGAGGACAAGGCGAAATCGCTTAAACTCGCCGGTGTTTTTTCGGCTGGAATTGTCGCCACATTTACGCTTCTCGGAATGCTTCTCGCATTTTTTGTCGGAGCGGCGGGAATAAATTTATTTGCGGCGAATCCGTGGGTAAATATCGGAATTGCGGCGGTGTTTTTGTTCTTTGCGTTTAATCTTTTCGGCTTTTACGAAATCGCCGTGCCGTCGAGCATTTTGAACAAACTCGACAAATTGACGCGAACAAAGGAAGGTGAGGGAAGTGCGTATATCGGTGCGTTGCTGATGGGATTAACTTTCACGGTGACATCTTTTACCTGCACATCGCCGTTTGTCGGAACAATTTTAGTTTCAACTTCGCAGGGCGATTGGCAGTTACCGCTGATCGGAATGCTCGCGTTTTCAACTGTGTTTGCACTGCCGTTTTTTATTCTCGCCCTCGCCCCGCAGCTTGTTTCACAATTGCCGAAATCCGGCGGTTGGCTAAATTCGGTTAAAGTTGTAATGGGTTTCCTGGAAATCGCGGCGGCTTTGAAATTTATCTCGAACGTAGATTTAGTTTGGAGTTCGGTTTATAAAACTTCCGCCGATATGCTCAATTTCGGAACCGTTTTCAACCGCGAAGTTGTTCTCGTTCTGTGGGTTTTAATTGCAATTGCCATCGGACTTTATATTCTCGGAGTTTTCAAGTTTAAACTCGATTCGCCGGTCAAAAAAATCACTCCGCTGCGAATAATTATTGCAGTTGCCGCCTTTGCTTTAGGAGTTTATTTGACAACGGGAATTCTCGGCAAAAAACTCGGCGAACTCGAATCATTTCTGCCGCCGAAAAATGCTCAATCGGCGTTAAATATTCTGGGCGATAAAGATAAAGAACTTTATTTCATCAAAAATGATTTGAAAAAAGCACTCGAAGTTGCGAAACGTGAAAACAAAAAAGTCTTCGTAGATTTCACGGGTTACACCTGCACGAATTGCCGCTGGATGGAAGCAAATATGTTCCCGCAACCTGCCGTTCACGCTGAAATGGAAAAATACGTTTTGGTCAGTTTATACACCGACGGCGATGGCGAAATTTATTATCAGCAGCAGCAATTTCAAGAAAAAACTTTCAAAACCGTCGCACTTCCTTTCTATGCAATTATGGATGCGGACGGAAATCCGACAGCAGCATTTCCGGGACTGACGCGAAACCCGCAGGAGTTCGTAGAATTTTTGCAAAAATCGCAGTAAGTTTCTGTTTAATACGATGCAGTAAAAACTTACAATATGATTGCTGTGTCACTATCTGCAATATCATCGGTTTTCTTTGTCATCTGCACGATGTCATCGCCGAGTTTTTGTTCTTTTTTACTGATTGGGAGAAATCTTTATTTTGCTATTCTTGTAATTGACAACAAAAAAACAAGCCATTTGAGACTTGCTTTTTTGTTACGAGATTCATTCACTAATTGAGTTTAATTCAAGTTAATCAGTTAATTTTACCGGTTTTTTCCCATTCTTCAATGACCTTCTGCCACTCAAGCAACAATCTTTTCGCTTCTTGCAGAGGGATTTCGACAGATTGAAAATTATCTTCGTCAGCAGGATATAGTTCCTCAATAATCGCCTTGTCTGGATAAAATTCTACATCAACATTATTGCCTGTTATTCCTGTTGGAATGTTTCGATTCTGCTCCGCTTTCTCAATCTCTTCGAGATAACCATCGAAATCAAGTTCAGTATCTCGCAAATAACCAGCAACAAGTGCTTCTGTTTTAACAGATCCACTATTGATGTCGGCAAATGGTCGTCCGTGAACTTCTTTTATTGTAATTTTCATTTTTTATCTTCCGTGCAAAGGAAATGCTGTTGCAATTGTTCCATCAGTTTTTAAGTATCCGCCAACTAAGACTCCGCTCGAAGACCTTCCTTCAAAGTATAAAAGATTTTTCGGGTCTGGATGAATCTTTTTGATGTATGCTTCATTAACTGCATTGACAACATCATTTTTTGTCCAAGTTCTTGGAAAAAAGCTAGAATCAGCTTTTTTTGTTACTCCACTAACTTCGACTCTTGCCGCATAAACACCGTTTTTATCGGCTGCTTTTGTTACCGTTGTTACTCTTGTTTTGTTCGTCGCCTGCATAGCTGCTGTTCCTTCGTAATGAAAACCGACGGCTTTTCCTTTTTTGTTAATTTCACCGTGAAAGATATGTTCTAATGTATTTTGACTGACAGCCTTTTGTCCAGTTGCAGTTTTAGCAACTTGCGGCTTTCGCGGCGGTTCAAGATCAGGTTTCTTTTTGCTAAAGAAATCGTCAACCTTTTTCTTGAGCGAAGTAAATGCTTCTCGAATTTTCTCCGGTAATTTATCGAAAGAAATTTTGTCGAGCAGGTCTTTTGCTTTTTTGACGAATGCTTCGACCGCTTCTTTTCCTTTTCCGCCGTATTTGGCGACATCCTTGAATTTGTCTATCGCGTTTGAAATTTTATCAATCGCTTTTAGCCACTTGGGAATTTTGCCGAATTTTGCCAAATCGCCGACATACGGCACGACACCGATAATCGTGAGTGCTGCATCGCCCCAGTTTCCGCGAACCATTGAAATTCCCGTATTTGTCAGATCAGCAAACGGTGTCGGCTCGAAAATTCCGACGACATCGAGTGCCATCTGCGTCATATCCAGTGCAATTTCCGAAAGTTCGGGATTTTCCGCCGTTTTTTGAAAATCTCCCGATTGAGCGTTGGCGGACATTTGGGCGATAAACTGAAAACTATACGGCATTCCGTTCGGGTTAATCAGTTTGGTGGTGAATGCCTGAGTCAGTGTTTTGCTCGTCTCGTCGCGTAAATCTACGCTGACTTCATAATTCCCGGCGGCGTTGAGCGTCGCCGTAAATTCTTTGACCGGTTTGCCGTCCTGTGTCCAATTTATATTTTCGCCCGGTTCGAGTCCGTTGCCGAAAGCATTTTGCAGCATCCATTTATCGTTCGGATCAGATTGATCGAGTCCGTAGGAGTTAAAAAGTTTTTGTTCAAAATACGCTTCGCTGACTTTTATTTCTTTTAGAAGTTGCCCTTTTCTGTTTTTGAAAACTCCGAGTTCCAGCGGTGTAAATGTAATTGTTTTTGTTTTACTGCCCGTCTTTGATTCGTTATTGAGCAAAGTGTTTTCTAATCTGCTACGCCTAAAAGCAGATGTATCAATTCCTGTTTTCGAGGCATAACTTTCATTAAGACTTGTGCTTGTTTGCAAATTCGGAGTCGCTGCTTGTGTAACATCTGGAGTGTTTTTTACTTGAATCTGTTTGGATTGTACCTCATTTTTATATGCGGAAACCGGCGTGGTGTTATTTTGAATCCTTGCTGACATTAAGTTACCTCTTGATGAGAAAAATGTTCTGTGTAAGTAGTTATCGGCAAATTTCCTAAAATGTTTCGCGGATTTTTTTTGTCAATGTCTGATTTAAACTTGAAAATTATGATTTCAAACGATCAGGAAAAGGTAAATCGCTTGCAAATGTTTCACAGAAAGAGATAATATCTGAATAATTTCGATGAACTCTGTTCTGCAAATTAAAGTTATGAAAAAAGTAAATATCCGGCATTTAATCGAAGGTTTGTGCGAAATTCCGAACGAAGAATTTCATTGCGATCCGGTTTATAAATTTTTATCCGATAATCCGGTCGGTATTGATTCAATCGAAAGCTATTTCAATTGGAGCGAAAAATTCTACACGAGAAATTTGATTTACAAAGACGAACGCTTTGAATTGATGGCGATCTGTTGGAATAAAGGTCAAAAATCGGCGATTCACAACCACGCTGAACAGATGTGCTGGATGACCGTTCCCATCGGCAAACTTCGCGGACAAAATTTTCGGGCGATTGAAACTATCGAATCGCAAAGTTATTGCAAATTAGAGGAAACGGATCAGTTCGATCTTGCCGAATGTCTTGCCGCAAAAGTCGAATTGGAAGAACCGATTCACCAAATCCTGAATTTACCGGAATTTGACGAACCCGCCGTCAGCATCCATATCTACTCAAAACCTTTCGACACCTGCCTTTCATACTGCACCGAATCAGACCGCTTCTCCGAAGTAAAACTAAATTATACAAGCATCAACGGCGTGCTTTGCCAAGATGTCGTTTTATAGAAATTGACATCTATCTGTTCCGCCCCAATTGTTCGTGCGACGAAACCCACTGATCGGCGACGACGGCACTTCCCAAGGATAATTCACCGCACAAAACGGTTGCCGCGACGATTTCGGCGAATTTATTTACTTTGCCTTCTCCGTAACATCCCAACAATTCCAAACATTCGCGTTGTGTCGGCAAACCCGTTCCGCCGCCGTAAGTTGCGACGATCAGAGCGGGAATCGTGATCGAATAATAATAATCGCCGTTTTCCTTTATTTCGGCGTAAGCGAGTGCGGCGGAAGATTCGGCGACGTTGGCAACGTCTTGTCCGGTGGCGATAAAAATTGCCGTAATTCCGTTCGGCGAATGCGAACCGTTATTGTTTGAACCGGCGATAAACGCTCCGAGTTGCGAACGCAGACGGGCGGCGAGAAGTTGTTCGGGTGAGACGTGCATAATTTCCTGCAAAGCCTCTTTTGGAATCGTCGCTTCGGCAATAACTTTTTTGCCGCGACAATGGATTCGGTTCATCCACGACGAACGTTTGTCGGTCGCAATTCCGCCTTCAAGTTGATAAGTTTCGATTCCAACATACGCCGACATAATCCAATCGCATGCCGCTTTTGTCGCCTTTCCGGTCATATTTTGTCCGGCGGCATCGCCTGTTGTGTAATTGAAACGCAAGTATAAAAAACGGCTCGCCGGAAATTGCTGGATGTCACGAAGTTTTCCGACGCTCGTTGTCGTTTCGGCTTTTTCCTTAATTTGTGCAAAATTTTCAGCAACCCAAACGCCGAACTTCTGTGCTTCCAACGCATTCGCAAACGCAAAAACGGGAGCTCTCTGCATCGCATCGTCAACGACCGTCACCGTTACGCCGCCCGCCGCATTTAATAATTTCATCCCGCGATTATAACTGGCAATAAGCGTCCCTTCGGTCGTTGCCAGCGGAACATAAAATTCGCCCCTCGCGTGTTGCCCGTTGACAAGCAGCGGTCCTGCCAAACCAATCGGAACTTGTGCCACGCCGATAAAATTCTCGGCATTCCCCTGCGTTAAAGCCGGATCAATTGAGTATTTTCCAACATGTTCAAGTTCAACGCCGGTTTTCTTTTTGGCAAATTCACGACGTTCTTGAGCGGCTTCGTGTGTGTAATTGTTTTCTTTATTTCTAGGAATTTTTGCGTTCATATTTGTATTTTATTAAATTGTAAACTTCTCATTAGGATGATTTATTCGAAGGGTAAGATAATTTCTTAATTGGACACTTCCGGACGCAGGACAATTATTTTCGTGATCGTCACTGATACATCCGATGCATATTTTTTCTTGAAATTTATCAAGCATTCGAACTAATTCTTTGGTTACTGCCAGATTAATTTTGACCATTTTGAGTTTACTCATAACAAAAATCCTCTTTTGATATTCACGCTAATCGTTTTCACGCATCCAATTTTCTAATATCTCAACATCTTTTTTCACTGTTCGCGAAGCAGCAAATAAAACGAATGTTAAAAGCGTGCTGAGAACCGGAACGACATACATTGCCGAACGCAGACCGGCACCGCGAAATGGTTCGAGCGATTCGGCGTTTAATAATTTTACGCCCGCCGCGATTGCCGCTTGCTGCGTGAAATGATCCGAAACTAAGCCGATTATATAAGGTCCGAGCGATGCTCCGAGCAGATACATTGCGAGAAAATAAACCGCCATCGCCGTGCCGCGTGAAGCGGGTTCGGTGATGTCCGTGATCGTGGCGTAAACAATCGAATAATAAAAATACATTAACGAAACGCTCGTGCCGATCAGAGCCGCAAATTTTACCGCGTCGCCGGCTTCGATGCCGATTGAGAAAAAGAAGAACGGAATTGATAAAAGTATCGCAACTGTGGCGATCAGCAACGCACCGTCGGCACGTTTTCGTTTTGCCCAATCGCCGATAAATCCGCCAAGAAGAAGTCCCGGAGCGGCAAGAATTCCGTAGATGAACATTGCATAATAATTTGCAGCAGCGATGTCTAAACCGTGATGCCGCATTAAATACGGCGTAATAAATCCGCCGAGTGCATACATATTAAAGTTGTGCAAAGCACCGGAAATAATCAGCCAGATCATCGTCGGCGTTTTCAAAATTCTCAAATAATCCGAACCTTCGCGTTTTTTCGTGCCGACGGCAACTGTTTCTTCTTCGCCGCGATTCGGTTCACGCAAAAACAAAAGTGCCAGAACGCACAAAAGTCCGGGAAGTCCCGCCACCAAAAAAGCCGCCCGCCAACCGTAATTTTTTGCCACAAAACCGCTGACGGCAAAACTCAAGGCAAGTCCGACGGGCAGACCGAGCATAAAAATTGACATTGCAAAGCCGCGTTTTGCCGATGGAAAATAATCGCCGATCAAAGAACTAGCCGCCGGAGCACAAGTTGCTTCGCCAACGCCGACACCGAGCCGCATTGCAAAAACCTGCCAAAAGTTCTGTGCCAAACCGGAAGCCGCCGTCATAATGCTCCAGACAAAAACGCCGACAACTAAGATTTTTTTGCGGGCGTATTTATCCGCCAATTTTCCAAGCGGCAAACCGATAAACGCGTAAATTAAAGTGAACGCGGTGTTTAACGCTCCAAGCGATGAATCGCTCAAACCGAATTCCTTACGAATCGGTTCACCGACCGCACCGATTATTTGCCGGTCAAAAAAATTAAGTGCGTTGATGACAAATAAAACCGCCAATCCGTAATATGCAGCTTGTTTTTTGGTCATAAATTTTCCTTGTAAAGTTTTTTCATTTTACAAATTGGTGACAAATTGAGCAGAATAAATTTAGTTTAAGAAATATTTACCCGCGGAAGAACACGAAAAAAAAATTATTAACCACAGATAGACATAGATAAAATCGGATAGAAAAAAAGGAAAAATGATACTAAAACAACTCAAATCTTTTCAAATCTTTAACCTCTTTTCTTATCCGAGTGAATCTGGGAATATCTGTGGTAAAATTTTCTTCAAAAATCTAAAATCTAAATATGGCATTTACAAATAACAACGGTACAGAAATCTATTGGGAAGAACACGGCACAGGCGAACCTTTGCTTTTGATAATGGGACTCGGCGGTTCGCATAAAGAATGGCGGCGTTTTGTTCCCGAACTTTCTAAAAAATATCGCGTCATAACCTTTGATAATCGCGGCACGGGCGAAACTGTTTTCGCGGACGAACCATTTACGATTTCCGCGATGGCTTCGGATGCAAAAGCGGTTTTGGATGCGGCAAAGGTCGAAACGGCTCACGTTCACGGAATGTCTATGGGCGGAATGATCGCTCAGGAATTTGCCTTGAACTATCCCGAAATGCTGCGTTCGCTGATCTTAGGCGTAACGACCTGCGGCGGCAGCAACGGCGTTTTAGCAAAGCCCGAAGTTCTATTTACCCTGCAAGGTCGCGGAATCACTACGCCCGAAGAAGCATTCTGGGCAATGGCTCCATTTATTTACGATGCTGACACGCCACGCGAAATGCTCGAAGAAGACTTGAATTCCCGCGAAGGCGAATTTACCAAACCCGAAAACTTTATGCGTCAGCTTCAAGCAGTTATGACCTGGCAGGGAACTTATCAAAGGCTTTCAAATATCAATGTCCCGACGCTCGTTCTCCACGGCGAAAACGATCAGCTAATCCCGTGCGAAAACGCTCAAATAATCGCCGATCAAATTCCAAATGCCGAATATGTCAAAATCAAAAATTCAAGTCATATTTATATGACCGATCAAACCGAAAAATCTGCCGAGATCATTCTGGAATTTTTGAAGGATAAATAACTTTTTACCACAGAGCCACAGAGTTCACAGAGATTTTTTAGATTTCTTTTAACAAAAATACTCTGTGTCCTCTGTGCTTCTGTGGTAAATATTTCTTGATACTTCAAAATAAAGATCGTAATGATTTGCACAACCCGGATTGAAATTTGCATCGCAGTTCGGGCAAACATTTCCGCAATTCATATATTCCGAGATCGTCAGTTGCTCTCCGCAAACTCCGCAAAGAATCGCTTTTGTTTCAAACTCATCAGATTTCCAAACTTCCGCCCTGTGCGTCGTGCATTCCCGATGACATTCAAAACACGGAAACCAGTCGCCGCAGCATTTGAACTTAATCGCAATTACATCAAGTTCGCTGTGCCAATGTTTGCATCTCGTTTGTTCATCAACTTCGATGCCGTGAACTTTTTCGCCGTGAATAATATTTATCAAAATTTAAACAAACTTTTCAGCTATTTTCGGATAAATTTCTTCTAGGTTTTCTTCTTGCCACTTTTTTCCAGAAGGTTGATTTGGTTCTACATAATAAGATGAAATTTCGTTTCCAGTTTTCTCTTCAAAGACTTGTCTTGCAACGTATAAAATACTTTCACACTCATTAAATTCATCTGGAGAAGCATTGTTAGCACCGTTTTCAGGATTTTCTAAAGCTGCATCAAAATAATCTTTACCCTGAGAAATGAGCCAACCACGGAAATATAGAAAACCATCATCTGAACATCCCCCGTTGATTAAGTAAGCCACACCCCACAACTCCCAACTAAAACTTTCGACAAGTTTTTTGTTGAAATGTTCTTCAAAACTGACAATTTCAGAGGCTTCTAAATTTTTTAGTAATTCAGCTAAAGTTTCAGATTGTTGCTCGCAGTCAATTGAATCTTTTTGTGATTCATCTATTAAATTCCAGAATTCATTTATGTCCATAAAATTATTTTCAAAAAATTAAACTTCAGTATCAAAAACCTTTCCAAAATAATCCGCAATTTCGCTTGAGATCTCTTCGCGTTTTTTCTCGTCAATTCCGGCTAATTCTCTTGCGAGTTTTTTCTTGAAATTGAGCTGCATTTGTCTGGCGATCTGGATGCGTTGGGCTTGCGGTGAACCGGCTCCGTGCATTGATTCGGTTAAGTAGCCGACGGCGTTTCTGCCTAAGGTCATATTTTCAATCAGACGCAGGATTCGCATCCGGTTTTCGGTGGAAACGTCGGCTCTTCCTTTTAAGTATTTTTCGAGTAAATGCCCGACTTCTTCGCTGCGGAAATCCTGTTCGCTCGGCAAAGTTACGACCAAACCTCCGGCGAGGTCTTGAGCGAGTCTGCCGATTTCGTAGGGCATTTTTGTAACGTGGTGTTTGCAGACGTTGGCGATCATATCGTCGTTGATGTATGCACCGGATTTGGTCGGTTTTGATTGATAGCTTGAAGCGATTCCGGTCGCGTAGATCGTTTCGTTCAGATGCGTCATTTCGGTTAATTTATCTTTGATGTGCGAGGCTTTTTCGACTCCGTTATATTCGGCGATTTGTGCCGCCGCACCGATCATTACATCGCCCAAACCGCTTTTGCAGACGTAAGAACGGCGATGATAAGTCGTGAATCTTTCAACCAGCATTGACGCGAATTCCGTTTCGCCGTCCATAAAAATTAAATCGTTCGGGATAAAAACTCTGTCGAAAATAACCATTGCTTCCTGTCCGCCGAAAGTCGCGTTTCCTGCATCAATATCGCCTTCTTCCATCGAACGCGTGTCGCACGATTGGCGACCGTAAATATATGTGATGCCTTCGGCTTCGACGGGAATTGCTCCGACGATGGCGAAATCTTTGTCTGCTTCGGTCAAACGCATCGTCGGCATCACGATCAGCCAATGTGAGTTCAGGCAACCAGTTTGATGGGCTTTGGCACCTGAGATATATACGCCTTCATCGGTTCGTTTTTCGATGTGAACAAACAGATCGCGGTCGGCTTGCTCGTGCGGAGCAAGGCTTCGGTCGCCTTTCACATCAGTCATCGCACCGCCGATGACGAGATTTTTTGTTTGAACGTGCTTGATAAATTCCTTCAAGCGTTCGTGATATGTTGTTTGATAATTTTCGTCAATTTCAAAAGTAACCGAATAAAGCGAGTTCAAAGCGTCCATCCCGACGCATCTTTGAAAACAAGTTCCGGTCAACTGTCCAAGCCGCCGCTGCATTTTATTTTGCAGAACAACATTATCCCGATCCATCACGATATTTAGAAAGCGATTAACTTTTTCGCCCGTTAAATGCGAAGTCGCTGTTGCTAAATCCGGTTCACGTTCGGCTAAATCATAAGTTTCGGCGACGGCGTTGATGCTCGGACGAATCATTGGATGCTCGACAATATCTTCGACGAGTTTGCCGAAAAGATAAACTTTCAAGTTTCTGTTGCGTAAAGAGTTTATGTAATCTTCGCTTGTTTTTATCGGACTTTGTATTTTTTTTGCGGTTGCCATCGTAAATTTAAGTTTTTCGGATAATATAAGAATTACAATTTTATTTATATACTTCCAAGAAAAAGTTGTTGACATTTTAGAAGATTTTATTATAAGTTTACAACATTCTACCGAACGGTAAGTAAAAATATCAGATATTCCAATCTGAAACAACATAAAAATTTGCAAGTTTATCGAGGTTGTTGAAAGTTTATTCGATTCCGAAAAATAAATGGTAAAAACCGCAACACGAAAAAACCTCAAAAGGCTGCAGGAAATTTGTGACACGGCGGCGGAGATTTTTTTCAAGAATGGCTACAACGCCACTTCGTTAAATAAAATTGCCGACGAACTGGAGATCACAAAAGCCGGACTCTATTATTATGTTGAGAGCAAACAGGATTTACTTTATCAAATTATTATGCTCGGTTTAGACAGCGTAGAGACGGAAGTTTTAGAACCGGCACGGAAAATAAGCGATGCGGAAGACCGGCTCAGATTTATGATAAAAAATCATTCACGTCTGTCGGCGGGCGGAAATCACGCGGTGATTATTATTTCTCACGAAGACAACGAACTGAGTTTTCAGCAGCGTGAGGAAATTTTGAAAAGACGCAGAGAGTATTTTGATTTTATCAGAGCGACTCTGGATACTTTGCAAGCCGAAAACAAACTCAGGAAAATAGACACGACCGCCGCGACATTTACAATTTTGGGAATGATTATCTGGCTTTCACGCTGGTTTAGTCCGCGTGGGAAAATGTCGCTGGAAGAAGTTTGCGAAGAGGTTTGCGAAATGGCTTTGCAAGGGATTTTAAAGCATTGAAATGCTTGATTTGGTTGGTGGTTGAACAAAGTTTTGAAATTATAAAAATTAGAGTAAGAAAAGATATTTTAGTAATGCAAAGGAGTAAGAATTTATGAAAAAATTAGCGATGTTTGGTGTGATGTGTTCTTTGCTGATATTTGTCAGCATCGGCACAATTTCCGCTCAATCAACGGCGACTGCTGAACTGCGTGGCAGAGTGCTTGATCCGGCGGGAGCAGCAGTTCCAGGAGCGACTGTTACTGCCAGAGATGATTCGAAGGGATTAACCCGCACGCTGCAAACCGACGATAACGGAAATTTCGTTTTTCTATCGTTACTGCCGACAACTTATACGGTTACGGTCGATGCCGGCGGATTTGCCCAAAAAACCTTTAGCAATGTCTTACTCGAAGTCGGACAACAATTAGCTTTGGATGTTGATCTGACACTCGGCGAAGTCGGTGCGGTCGTGGATGTTCTGGCGGGTGAAGCACAACTTGTCGACACGGACAGAACACAGCAATCATCTGTGATAAGTGCCAAACAATTGAATAACTTACCGATCAACCGACGAAATTTTCTGGACTTTGCATTGCTGACACCGGGCGTTTCGGATGCGGACAACGTCAACGATTCAACTGATTTCCGCGTGGCTCAAACTCCGCAATCGGGTTTAAGTTTCGGTGGTAATAACGGACGCGGCAATTCGATCAATGTTGACGGTGCGACTGCCGACACAGCCGCCGGCGGTGCCAGACAAGTTGTTAGTCAGGAAGGCGTTCAGGAGTTTCAAGTTGACCGCAACGGGTACAACGCCGAATTCGGCGGAGCGTCCGGCGGTGTCGTCAATATCGTTTCAAAAACGGGCGGCAACAAATATCACGGTAGTGCGTTCGGTTATTTCCGCGATAAAACCTTCGATGCCAGAAACACTTTCGATTACAATCCTAACGGAAAATCTCCATATAACCGTCAGCAATTCGGTGGCTCGATTGGCGGAAAAATCACCGAGAATAAAACATTTTTCTTCGCATCCGCCGAAGGTCTAAGACAAAAACAGACATCCTTTGTAACCCTCAATGATTCACTGCAAAACGGTCTGCAACTTTCCCCGGCAAATGCCGCCAGCGATCAGAATTTCTTTCTCAATTACTTAGCCGGAGTGCCGACGCTTGCACCTTTAGGAATCGGACTTAGAGCGGTTTTGACAAGTCCGAACGCGAGAACTGCAAATCTATATGCAGCGACCAACGGACAATTTCCCGCCAGCGAATCGAGCGGAGTTGTTTCGGGTCGGGTTGACCATACATTCAGCAGTTCGGACTTCGGTTTCATACGCTTAAATTATGCCCGCACGAGAGGTGAGAATCAGGCAACCGGAGCGTTGAATGCAGTTTCCCGCGGTCGTGAAGTTGAATCACCGAATGCCGGAATCCTGATTTCGGAAACGCACTCATTCAATGCCACAACCATTAACGAAGCCAGAGCTCAGTTTTCGTATTATCGTTTAATCGTTACACCGAATGATCCGATTGGACCGGAAGTAAATATTCTCGGCTTCGGAAACTTCGGACGCGATATTTTTCTGCCATCCGACAGCATTACCAGACAATTAGACTTGGCAGACACACTTTCGATGGTTCGCGGTTCACACACCATAAAAGTCGGTGGAGTGTTCCAACATAATCGTGTTTCAACTACTTCCGAAACATTTCTGCCCGGAACTTTTCGATTCGGCTCATTGCCGTTTGCTGCAATTTTTAGTGCACAGCAGAGAACAGCTATTAGTCAACAAATTGGAGCGGATGTCGCCGCCGGAAGAATAACACCGGCTCAAGCCGGACTCTTGGGCAGCACACTAAGTAATCAAACCTCCAGTACAATTAATCCCTTACAGGCTTACAATCTTAGCTTGCCGCAAGTTTATCAGCAGGGTTTCGGATTACCCGCTTTTGCCAGCAATGCTCAGAAATACTCTGTATTCGGGCAGGATACCTGGAAAGTTCGCCCGAATGTAACATTCAATTACGGTTTGCGTTATTTTTTACAGAACGAAGCCGATCCGGTTCCGACCGATAAAAATAATTTTCAACCGCGTTTAGGAGTTGCGTGGGATGTGTTCAGTAATGCCCGAACGGTTCTGCGTGCAGGAGCGGGAATTTTTACCGGACAAATCGACAACCAAATCACTAATGTAACCAATACGCTGGCTTCGGGAACTGATCCTTTTAATATCAATATCGTCGTTTCCGCAATCACACTTCCCGGAGCATACAATGCAGCGGCAATTTACCAGACACTGCTTGCTCAGGGAGTTATCGGACAACGGCAAATCGTAGCTTCTGACCTGACTCAATTCGGCTTGAACACGGGACCGGGCAGACCGCTTGAAGCCCGCATCCGTCTTGGTGATAATTTTCAAAATCCCGAAACGTATCAGATGAGTGCCGCAGTTCAGCAGGATTTAGGTAAAGGATTTGC
This sequence comes from Pyrinomonadaceae bacterium, assembly GCA_041746675.1. Taxonomy (GTDB): domain Bacteria; phylum Acidobacteriota; class Blastocatellia; order Pyrinomonadales; family Pyrinomonadaceae; genus Aridibacter. The sequence goes on from JBGTGO010000004.1 coordinate 188,291, forward strand.
GGTCGAAGTAAGTTACTTATTTTCAAGGGGACTTCACATCGTCCGTCCGGTTGATGTCAGAAATTACCGTGTTACTGGAACAAGTGTGTTAACCGGTCAACCGATTGTTTCAGCAACCGAACTCGGATGTTTTTCAGTTCCGGGAGCACCGGCGGCGGGTTTGAATTGCTCAACTAACGGCGGAGCAATAAATGGTAATTTCCTTCCGAGATTCGCTCTTGATGCCGAATATCAATCAGTCGCAAACACTTTTTATCACGCCGGAACAATTCAGCTGACAAAAAGACTTGCCAGAAATTACAGCATCAATGCCAACTACACCTACGCCAAATCAATCGATGAAGCAACCGACTTTAACACGGATTATTTGGCACAAAATCCTTTGGATATTCGTCAGGACAGAAGTCTTTCATCATTTGACCAACGTCATCGTGCAGTTTTCAGCAGTGTCTTGATAAGTCCTTACAAAAATATGTTCCTGAAAGATTTCGTGTTTTCACCGATCTTCACGGCAGGAAGCGGACGACCGTTCAACCTATTGATCGGAACGGATACAAACAACGACAGCCGTTTGTATAATGATCGTCCTGCATTAGCTGCCAGAAACACCGGAAAAGGTGAAGCCTACTATAATTTCGATATGCGGCTTGCCCGCCGATTTTTTGCTAAAGAGCAGAGATTCCTTGAACTAACATTTGAAGCATTCAATTTGTTCAATCACGTCAATTACAATGGAATTAACAACGTTGTCGGACAAAGCTGCGTTGCTAATTTTACTTCAAATCCAAATTGTGCCGGTGCATCATCCGTCATTCCGATCAATGCCCGCGGTATCGAGGGAATTTCATCGACATCACCACTTGGATTTACGTCGGCGGCTCCGGCTCGTCAACTGCAATTCGGCGTTCGGTATAACTTCTAAAAGTTATATTTAACTTAACGGAAAAAAGATGCGTTGAGATTCAACGCATCTTTTTCTATTAGCCGCAATGTATCAAAAGTTTCAAGCAAAGGTTCGTAACATTCTTTCCCACGCAGATTTTCCCGCCAACAGTTTAGTCCCGCGTTTCAATTCCCAAATCGCTTTCGACGTTTGAATTCCGCAATCAAAAACCTTTAAAGTATTCAGCAAAATCAACGCCTGAGCTTCATCGTCCGAATTCTTATTTATTTTCATCGAAATTATTGTCCCTCGAAAAATCCATAATATAATTGGTTTCCGTTTCCTCTGCGACAATAAAACCGAGTCGTTCGTATAACTTTCGGGCAGGATTCGATTTTGAAACTCGCAACGTCATCGGTTTGTTTGAATTTGCGATCAGATCACCGATAATTTTTGAACCGATGCCTTTGTTTTGATACGCCGGCAGAATCAGAATTGATCGCAAAAAAATAAACTGCGGACTTTCGATATACCAGAAAAATCCAATATCTTTTTCCTCCAGAACGATAATTTCACCGTTGTCCAAATCAAAGTTTTTATCAAAATCTTCTCTCTGCCGGTCTTCGTCCCAACCCCGAATCTGCTCGATATAATCTTCAAACAAATCTTTGTTGAGCCGCCACAAAAAATCATAATCGTTCTTTTTAATTTGCCGAAAGCTGATTTTCATTTTAATTTTTGATCACTTTCTTTTCCAACGCACACCTTCTTTTGTATCCTCGAGAATGATTCCTTTGTCCGCCAGTTCATCGCGGATTTCATCGGAACGGGCAAAGTCCCGATTGTGTCGGGCGGTTTGTCGTTGTTCGATTAGTTGTTCGATTTCTGCGTTTAGTATTTCGCTTTGCTCTTCACCGAAGATTCCGAGAACTGAATCAAAAGTTTCGACTGCATCAAGAATCGCTGTTTGTTCATCAGGACTTAAACCTTTTTTGGTTAAAATCGTATTCACTTCACGCACCAAATTGTGGATTGCGGCAAGTGCCTGCGACGTATTTAAATCGTCGTCAAGCGAATTTTCAAACTCTTTTAGAGATCGTTCGACCAAAGATTTAACACCTGAATCCAAACCGCTTTTCGTGTTCGCTTCCTTCACCAAACGACGAAATTGCTGCAATCTTTCAACCGTTGTTTCCGCACCTTTTAAGCCGTCGAATGTGAAATTTAATTGCCTTCGATACGGCACGGAGATCAGTAAATATCGAATCGCTAAGGGCGAAAAACCTTGTTCGACAACATATCGTAAAGTGTAAGCATTACCGAGCGATTTGCTCATCGTGTCGTTGTCAATTTTCAAAAACTCGCCGTGGAGCCAGTATTTTGAAAATAGTTTTCCCGTCGAACCTTCACTCTGTGCGATTTCGTTTTCGTGATGCGGAAATTGCAGATCAACGCCGCCCGCGTGAATGTCGAAAGTTTCGCCCAGATACTTCATAGACATTGCCGAACATTCGATGTGCCAACCCGGACGACCACGACCAAAAGGTGCATCCCAACCGGTTTTTTCATCTTCGCTAACAAGTTTCCAAAGTGCGAAATCCCTCGCATCTTCCTTGTCGTATTTATCGGTGTCAACGCGATTGCTGCCGCCATCTTTGTTGCCTTCAAAGTTAATTTTCGAGAGTTTTCCGTAATCGGGGAAAGCCGTGATGCGGTAATAAATTGAACCGTCCGATTCATACGCTTTGCCGTTGTCGAGTAAAGTCTGAATAATCTCGATCATCTCCGCAATATGTTCTGTCGCCTTCGGCTGAACATTCGGCTTTTCATTTCCAAGCGAAGCCATATCTTCATTAAACGCAACAATAAACGGTGCGGTCATCTCCTCGATAGAAATTCCTTTTTTCGCCGATTCGTTAATAATTCGGTCATCAACATCCGTCAGATTCATCACATATTTGACATCATAATCTTTGAATTTCAAGTATCTTTGCAGAACATCCGCAAACGTAAATGAACGAAAATTGCCGATATGAGCAAAGTCCCAAACCGTCGGACCGCACATATAAAACCTGACTTTGCCCTCTTCCAAAGGCACGAATTCTTCCGTCTTTCCCGATAAAGTATTATGAAATCTAAGCATAAATTTAACCTTAGTAAATGATATAAGATAAGTTAAAACAAATGAAAATCAGAATTCTCAAACAGTTTTTCGAGAATTTTATCTACTGTAAATAAGTTTGCGTTTTGATTGAAAAAAAATTAGAGACAACAGAATTCTTTCGGTGCAATGCCGCATTGCGTGAGGATTAATCTTGTCGGCTTCGGTAAAAACATATAAATTTTATAACACATTCGTCGAAATATAACCACGAAAAATTTTATTCTTAGAGAATCTCGATCTGCACTTGATTTTCTCAAACTAAAATAATAAAATCTAAAATTTCGTTGGTAGTAATTCTATCAACGAACAGATTTTTCAAAATGTGGTCCGATAGCTCAGTCGGTAGAGCAAATGGCTTTTAACCATTGGGTCGAAGGTTCGAGTCCTTCTCGGATCACTACTAAAATCAAAAGGCGAAGGTAAAATTTTACCTTCGCCTTTTTTGGTGTGTATGCCGAGAGTGTGCCAACTTTGAAAAATCAACCGAATCACATCAACTGTTCTTCTGATTCACCTTTTGGTAAATCACTAGCTTTCTTTGCTTTTCCCCCGAACACTGTC
>JBGTGO010000005.1:0-3666 GCA_041746675.1 Pyrinomonadaceae bacterium
ATGCGCCGGACTTCGCGCGGCATAGTTGCTGAAAAAAGCGCAGTTTGCCGGGTTTCAGGCGTATGGCTCAAAATCCATTCAACATCTTCGATAAAACCCATCCGCAGCATTTCGTCAGCTTCGTCCAAAACCATCATTTTCAGGTCGGAAATATCAACCGTTTCCCGCCGCAGATGATCCATCACGCGACCGGGCGTTCCGACAATTATCTGCACGCCGCTTTTCAGATGCCGAATTTGCTGACCGATTGACTGTCCGCCGTAAACCGGCAGAATCCGCACCCGCCCGAAATGTTTCGCGTAAGAATGAATCGCTTCGGCAACCTGAATCGCCAATTCCCGCGTCGGTGTCAGCACCAACGCCTGCACTTTTTTGCTTTTCGGATCAATCTTCTCCAGCATCGGCAGAGCAAACGCCGCCGTTTTACCCGTTCCCGTCTGTGCCTGACCGATAATATCTCTGCCTTCCAAAATCACCGGAATAGTTTCCGTCTGAATTGCCGAAGGTGTTTCGTAACCGAGTTCCTTAACCGCTTTTAAAATTTTGTCGTTCAACCCGAATTCGGCGAACGTTCTGTCGTCGTTATCTTCTGTTTGTATATTCATTGTAAAATTTGCTTTTGCTAAAACTTTTAAGTATATCGGAGAAAACAGGCTTTGTAACTTCGGGAAGATAAATAAATGAGACTTTCACTAATAGAGTGCAAGCATCCCGGCTTGCCCGATTGCGTTTTTCAGCAATTGAAATAAAGTTCGTTTTCAGAATTTTGACAATAAATTAAACGATTGTTTGCGTTGTTTCAATGTTTTATGATCTTTATTGATCCGTCTAAAGCAAACGAACTTACACGCGGAGGTGCTTGTACTTTTGTTTTGAAATACAATAAATATCAATAACTTAAATCAGAATAAATTTATAAAATTATGGCAGACAGAATAGAAGTTTTTAAGCAGATGCTGGCGGGCGATCCTGATAATACGATGGTTTTATTCGGGTTGGCGAATGAATATCAGAAAATCGCGGATTGGCAGAAAACGATTGTCACGCTCGAAGAATACTTGGCGAAAGCGGACGACGAAGGTGCGGCTTACGGAATGTTGGCGAAGGCTTTTGAAGCGACGGGCGAAAATGAAAAGGCAAAGTCCGCCTATGAAAAAGGCATCGAAGTTTCAAATGCACACGGTCATCCGACGATGGCGGAAGATTACCGGCAGACATTGGAACTCGACTATTCAGACTGATCCAAACATCAAATTATGTATAAATTTCAGAAATTACCTTTGCTATTTTTCGCCTTGCTTTTCATATTTGCTTCCGGCACACAAATATTTGCACAAAAAACCGACACGAGTTTTTTCATTCGGTTTAAGGTTACGAAACCCTCTATACCGATTGCCGAGGTTGCCGTCGCCGGTAATCGCCACGCCGGATCGCCTTGGTATTTCGACGCGGTGAATGCAACTGCGGCGGCGAATCAGTGGAGCGATTGGATAGATTTGAGCGGTTGGGAATGGCACGAAAAACTTGATCGAAGCGGCGGAATCGCCGAATATCCGGCAATCACTCTGACGGTTAAAAACTCTCTCGGCGACTCCGAATTTGAAGTGCAGCTTGCCGATAAACCTACCGAAAAATCGGTCGTTATATCCTTCAAAGAACAGAGCAGTTCCAACCGCATCATTTTTCTCGCTCCGTTTCCTCTACGCAAAAACGCAAAGGATTTTGAAACCGCGTCGCAGATGATCGCCCGGCAAACGAAATGGGCGGCGGAAGCGACCGGCGGAAAACCTATCAAACTCGATAAATTTCAGATCAGCACGAATTTCTGGTCAATGAATAATTTAGCTTTAGAAGAAAAAGCTATTTCCCTGCTCAAAACTCTCGGTTTCAACACAATCGCGGCAGCGGACGATTCTTTGCTCGAAAAATACGATGTCAATACTTACCGCAAAACCTGGATTTACAACGCCGATCCTGATTTTGTCCGAAATAATTGGGCAAAAACTGCTCAAAGCATCAATCAAATTATCTATAATGCGGAAGGAAAAAAATTGGCGAACCGCACGAAATCCTGGGAAATTTCCGATGAGATCAGAGGCATTTATCTCAAGGACATCGAGAAACAAAAACTTAACGGCTGGTTCAACGATTACCTGAAAACGAATGTTTCGGGAGTTGCTAAAGCGGCGGCGGAGTTTCCGCTGGAGGAATTATATAGTGAAAATTTGCCGCAGGATGTTTCGCTTGAAAAAAGAAAAAATCTATATTACGCCGCAAAATTCGGTCATTGGTGGTCGGCAAAGCAGTTGAAGCAGATCAGCGATTTGATAATTGAATCGCAACCCGGCGTAAAAACATCGTCGCTGCTGCCATCGCACGGTTTTATGGGCAACGCTTGGGGACCGCAGTATATCGGGATGGGTTTTGCGATGCTCGACATATTCGAACTTGCAAAACAGAATTCCGTCAGGCAAATCGCGGTCGAAGATTGGTTCGGACTTAATCGAATGTATGGTCCCGGCTACACTTGGACGGGTGGACAGAGTTTCGGTTACTACAATGCTCTCATCCGTTCGGCAATCGGCGACGAACCGATCACGATGCAGGGTTTGATTACGCCAAGCGATGATAAATATCTGCGTTTGAAGGCATTTTCAAGTCTTGGACAAGGAGCAAAATCGTTTGAATTCTGGTCTTACGGACCAACTTATGTCAGCACCGAAAATTACTGGTCTGACCTGCGGAGCGAATATGACGGCATCGCAAAACTGACGCGTTCACTCGAAAAAGCGGAAGACGTTTTATATCCGGCGAAAACACAAAGTGATGATGTCGCCATTCTTTATTCGGTCAGCCACGACATCTGGAATAACGATAATCAAGCCGCGTTCGTTGAGAAAAGATTACTCTGGCACGCTCTGCGGCATCTGCAGATTCAGCCGAATTTCCTCCGTGAAGAAGATGTCGCCGCCGGCAAACTGAGTAAATATAAAGTTTTATACATCGCCGATTGGAACATCGCCCGCAATGCGTCCGCCGCAATTGATAAATGGGTAAAAAACGGCGGCACGCTTTATTTATCGGCAGGTGCGGCAACGCGGGATGAATTCAACGAACCGTTCGTGCCGGCGTTTGCGAAAGATATTTGGATAAAAAATCCGACGAATAATATCAAAAATGAAAAAAACACATTTAACGAACGTACCGTTCTGCCGACGATTAAGCCTTTAACAACCGTCAATGTCGAAATTGACACGGCAACATTCGAGCTTCCGGCAATCGGCGTGAGACTTGATTTAGATGCAAAACTCGAAGCGTTCGCAAAATTCAAAGACGGTAAAAATGCCGGTGCAGTTGTGCCGTACGGCAAGGGAAACATCATCGCCGTCGGATTTATGCCGATGCTTGCTTACGGCAAATCAGCGAATTTTCAACCAACGACTTTGGAAGAAAAATGGCAACCCGAACCACGTCGGATTATTGAAAAAACACTCGAACTTGCAAAGGTGAATCCGCTGATAAAAACCAGTATTCCGGTTGTTGAAACAAGCCTTTTGGAAGGTGCGAACGGTGCGGTGATTGTTCTGGCAAATTATACATATCAGCCGATAAGGTCTTTTACAGTTGATGTCAAAACCTCAAAAATGTTCAAAAAGGCAACAAGTG
>JBGTGO010000006.1:0-118490 GCA_041746675.1 Pyrinomonadaceae bacterium
GGCTACCAAACAATAGACAGAAATGATAAAAATATCTCGTTCCATAAAGTTTTTCTCCTCGTAAAATAGTTTTTGGTGAAATCATTTTACAAGAAATAACTTTATGGAACACTTTTCAAATTAAAGTCGCACACGAGGTATGTAATGTATTCGGTATCAGAAGAACTCAAATGAGTTGTTAACATAATGTCCTTGAAAAGTTTAGTTTTGGTTGATTTGATTTGATCACCTATTTTATTTATTTCCAAATAATCATTTGCATAAAGTAGTTTTCTATAGCCTTTTTGTTTCGACTCGAAAATCCAAAAAGCACAGTTTCCATTCCATAAACAAAAATCATATTTTCCTCGTAGTAAGATTTCTTTGTTACCATCGCCATTTAAGTCCGATTCAACAAACTCAAGCAAATCAGAGCAGTTTGGTTGGTAAAACAACAGTTCTCGTTGTTGACGAGTAGAAATATCCTTCAAAATGGAATTCCAAACTGGAAGAATTTTTTCGTCTTCACAAAAAGGTTTTTTAGGTTTTTCTTGGATAGGTTCAGTTTTCATTGAAAATTCTTTTTGTTTTGTAAGTTCTTTTACAGGTATAAGTTTCCATTTGCCATCAATTTGAGTCATTTCAAATTTAGTTTCTTTAGTTATTGAAGGTGAATAAAGAAATAAAATAACTGCAAAAGTGCCTACTGCGAAAGAAATTGAAGCAATAAGAATATTGATAAAGTAACGATTCATAAATTTATTTGTAGAGTTCTATAATTTATTTTTAGAGTTCTATTTGGAGTTCTAGTTTATACTATTCTTTAATAAGCGTAAGAATATACGTGGGAATCCACATAATGCATTCAATTATAGCCATTTGAATCAACAAACATTTTTCAATTAAAACGCTAAATACTTGAAGTTTTTCAAACTTTAGTTGATTATAAACGCACTAACTTTTCTGACCGAAGATGATAAATCAAGAAATTAAATGCGTCGGCATTGTCGTTAAGCCGAATCATACAGAGGCTTGGAAAACTGCTTGCGAGCTTTCCGAGTGGTTTAGTGACGCGGGAATTAAAGTAATCGGAAAACCGCAAGCAGAAAATGAAGTCTGCGATATTGAAACGGCGGAGACGCGTGATTTTAAAGAACAGGCTGATTTAATCGTCGTTCTCGGCGGAGACGGAACGATGATTTCGACGGCGAGATTGACGGGTAAGCGTGAAGTGTTGGTGCTCGGCATCAATTACGGAAGTTTGGGATATTTAACGGAGTTTCGCATCGAGGAAATGTACGATGCCTTGAATGCGATATTTGAAGGCAAGTTTGCAATTGAAACTCGCGTAATGCTTGACGTTGAGCATTGGCGTAACAACGAAAAGTTAGCGGACGGCAGAGTTTTGAATGATGTCGTCATCAATAAAGCGGCACTGGCGAGAATTATTGATATTGAAGTTGAACTAAACGAACTTTACGTCAATTCATTTCGTGCCGACGGCTTGATTGTTTCAACTCCGACGGGTTCGACCGCCTACAATCTTTCGGCGGGCGGTCCGATTATTTATCCTTCGATGAACGCCGTTGTGATTACGCCGATCTGCCCGTTTACTCTGACGAATCGCCCGATTGTAATGCCCGATAATGCCGAGATAACTTTGAAATTGATAAACAACAGCGAAGACGTGGTGCTGACGCTTGACGGACAGGTCGGATACGAATTAAAACCGCAGGATATTGTCAAAATTCGCAAATCCGCAACGAGTTTTAATCTCGTTCAACCGCCGAATCGAAACTATTTTGACGTGCTGCGAAACAAATTAAAATGGGGACGATAAAGATTCAAAATTTGAGATTTAAGATTCGAAATCCAAAAAACATAGGTAGAGAAATCAAAAATTATGGCTGAAAATAATCAAGAGAACAACGAACTTCCTGAGGATGGTTATGAGCAGGAATTAATGACTGATCTGGATGATGACACGCCCGATAAACCGAAGGGAATTCCGCTTCACACAAAGATTTTAGCGGGTTTGGTGATCGGTGTCGTGGCGGGTTTGATCGTCAATTGGACGATGGGCGGCGATGATCCGCGGGTTACGATGATCGTTGAGAATTTCACTCGACCAATCGGACAATTGTTTTTGAATCTGCTTTTGATGATCGTTGTGCCGTTGGTTTTTGCTTCACTGGTTGTTGGAGTTGCGGGAATCGGCGATATTCGCAAATTAGGGCGAATCGGTGCCAAATCCTTCGGTTATACGCTCGTGATTTCGGCGATTTCAGTGGTTATCGGGTTGGGTTTGGCAAATTTAATTAACCCCGGCAATCGAATTGATCCGGCGGTCAAAGCCCAACTCGAAGAAAAATACGGCGGCGATGCGAATCAAAAGGTTTCCGATGCGATCAACGTCGGTGCGGTTTCGCTGGCGTATTCGAAGAATGCTGAAAAGATGTCGGCGAAATTTAGAGATTTTGCGGCGAATTCAAGCGATGCGGAAGCGACGAAATTTGCGGGCGATACGGCGGATTTTGCAAAAATGTCAGCGACTTTTGCGGAAGACATCAAGAAATCTTACGATCCGCTTAGTGATTATTCCAAAAAAGCGGACGAATTAACCGCTTCCGCCGATAAACTTTCTGCACGCACAGACGTTTTAGGAATCGAAGCGGCAAATTTTTCGAGAGATACAAAAGCGTTTGTTTCAAAAGTTAAAAGTGCAAAATCGGCGGTTGACACGCCTCTGATGGAAGTCGTCAAAACGATTGTGCCGAAGAATGTTTTTTACTCGATCGCGGGCGAAAACCCGAATATGCTGCACATAATGTTTTTCGCTCTGATCGTCGGAATTGCGATAACTTTACTGCCCGCACCCGTTTCCGCACCGTTCGTCGGATTTATGGAAGCGGTTTTTGAGATAACGGCGAAAATTATTGATATGGTGATGAAATTTGCACCGTATGCCGTCGCGTGTTTGTTGTTTAATAATATCGCTTTATTCGGGCTTGATTTACTGCAATCGCTGGCGTGGTTTGTCTTCACGGTTTTGCTCGGACTTTCCATACACTTTTTCGGAACATATTCGCTCTCGATTTATTTTCTTTCCGGAATGAATCCAATTGAATTTTTCAGACGAGTTAAAACGGTGATTTTGACTGCGTTTTCGACGAGTTCTTCAAACGCAACATTGCCGACGGCACTTCGTGTTTCAGAAGAAAATTTAGGCGTGCCGAAAGACATCAACAGTTTTGTTCTCACCGTCGGAGCGACTGCAAACCAAAATGGAACAGCACTCTACGAAGGCGTAACGGTGCTGTTTCTGGCACAACTCGCCAGTGTTGAACTAACTCTAGGCGTTCAACTAATGGTTGTTTATCTGGCAATTTTAGGCGGCATCGGAACGGCGGGCGTGCCGTCGGGTTCGATTCCGTTCATCATCGGAATCCTCGCAATGATTGGTGTCAATCCGGCACTCATCGCAATTATTATCGGCGTGGACAGACTGCTTGATATGTGCCGAACAACGCTCAATGTGGTCGGCGATATAACGGCGGCGACATACGTGGCGAAATCCGAAGGTTATGAGTTAGCAAAATATAAGCCGAAGGGCGAAATGCTTTGATGTCGTATTTAAAATTCAAATTAAGAAAAGAATTTTAACCACAGATCAGCACAGATAAACACAAGATGAGATATAAAAGATAAAATCAAAAAAATAGATATACCTTCTTTTCAACTCGTGTTTATCCGTGTGAATCTGTGGTTAAAATTTCTTTCTTTTTGACTTTGTATAACTTCTGTTCAATTCACAATTTATTCGTGAAAATTTATGTCATTTATGTTTTATCTGTTAAAATTGCCGGGCAGTAAATTTGTCCGGCAATTTTGACTTTTTGGGAAGGGATTTTTTCGATGAACACGCAGACACAAAATACACAAATATATCCGCAACCGATGAAACTGAGGTTTAGCGTTGATGAGTATTATCAAATGATCGAACTCGGCTTAATTAAGGATTACGAGAAAGCCGAAATCATTGATGGAGAATTAATAAAAAAAATGTCAGTTGGAGATAGACACGCTTTTATTGTTGATATTTTAACTAAGTTTTTTATTCGTAATGTGTCGAATGAAATTAGAGTCCGAGTTCAAAATCCTTTGAGACTAACAGATTTTCACGAACCCGAACCCGACATTGTTTTAGCAGATTTAACAAAATACGATGGCAAGAGGCATCCGCGACCTGCTGAAACATTACTCGTCGTCGAGGTTTCCGATTCAACGTTAAAATATGACCGTGAAACGAAATTATCTCTCTATGCAGAAGCTGAAATTCCGGAAGTTTGGATTGTAAATGTGCCGAGCAATATTGTCGAGGTTCACCAGAATCCAACTGTTGGCATTTATCAATTAGTAACTATTTTCAAACAAGGCGAAACTGTTCAGTCTAACATTTTGTCCGAATTATCAATTTCCGCAGATGAAATTTTAAGTTGAATAAAAGAGGAGTGAAAAAAATATGTTTCCAATGGGCGATGATAATTCCGACATTGTAATTACGCCGTATGTCAATTATGCGTTTATTGCGATTAATGTTCTAGTTTTCGTGTTCTTGCAGCAACTCGGCAACAATGAAAGTTTCAACGCCGCCTTTTCACTCGTGCCGAAAGAGATTACGACGGGCATTGATTTAATCGGTCCGCAATCAATTACGATTGGCGAGCAAACGGCTCAGATAATGCACCAAAATACGCCGCTGCCGGTTTATTTCAACTTTATCAGTTCGATGTTTATGCACGGCGGGTTCAGTCATATTTTTGGTAATATGCTCTTTTTGTGGATTTTCGGCGACAACATCGAAAACCTGATCGGACATTTTCGCTACATCGCATTTTATCTTATCTGCGGAATCGCTGCCGCCCTTGCTCAAGTCGTTTTAGATCCCGATTCGATCATTCCGATGCTCGGTGCTTCCGGTGCGATTTCGGGCATACTCGGCGGATACATTCTGCTTTTCCCGAAACGAAAAGTTCGTGCGTTAATTTTCCAAATGTACACGACCGTTCCCGCGTATGTCGCTCTCGGATTGTGGATCGGGTATCAAATTATCGTCGGATATATGACACCTTCGGGAACAGGCGGAGTCGCTTATGCCGCACACATCGGCGGATTTATCGCGGGAGTTGCACTAATTAAACTTTTCGCCATCGGAAAATCGCCGCGTGTGATGGAAAAGGTTTAGAATTTTTGCCCACGAAATACGCGAAAGGATGCGAAAAAAAGAATAAGAAATTAAACCACAGATATTCACAGATTTAACACAGATGTTAAAACCATTTTGAACTCTTTCTTATCTGAGTAAATCTGTGAATATCTGTGGTTAAAATTATTACTTTAATATTAAATTTTTTCTTGCTTTTTTCGCGTCTTTTCGCGTTTATTCGCGGGTAAAATCTTTTCTTAAAACTCAATCCACTTGGTTGGCGTTTTATGATGCGAAATTGTGATGTTTGTTTCGGCTTTGAAAAGTGGATTACGCATTTGAATCGCTTGTTCGGCGGTTAGTTTGCAAAGGTGCGGTTCGTTGGCTTTTTGCGACAAATGCGTTAGGACAATTTCTCTAGCCGAGCCGTCAAAATCGTTGGTCAACCAATCGGATAAATCTTCATTTGATAAATGTCCCGTGTTTGAAGAAATTCTGTGCTTTAATTCCCAGCTGTAAATCGGGCAGGTCATCAGCATATCAATCGCGTGATTCGATTCGATAATGATGGCATCACAACCCTTCAATTTTTGATTGATGAGCGGCGTAAAATGTCCGAAATCCATCAAAGTTGCGACTCGATAGCCGCGATTTTTTGCAACGAAACCAAAATTATCAGCCGCATCGTGCGGAACGCTGAACGGTTCAAAGTCTATGTCGCCGATGCAGAAATCCTGACTTGATTCGATGTGAACGGCGTTGTCTTTCGTCAAAACTTTCGCACGCATCTTGGCTTCTCTTTCGCCTGAAGCGGAGCGTTTCGGACGCAGATAAGAATCAAAAGTTTTCTCGGAAATGTAAACGGGTTTTTTTACACTTCGCATTAAAACCCGCAAACCGCCGGCGTGGTCGGAATGTTCGTGCGTAATCAAAATTCCATCCAGCTTCTCAAAATCTTCACCGACTTCGCCCAGTCTTTCAAGCGTCTGCTTGGCACTCAGTCCTGCATCCACCAAAACTTTCGTCTTTTCGGTGGAAATCAAGACCGAATTTCCCGTCGAACCGCTTCCTAAAACTGTGATACGCATTGATTTTTAATGAGTAGAATTCACAGATTAACACACGACAGAGCAGTGAGTGAAGAGTAGAGAGTAAAGAGTTTTTGTTAAGTGTAGGTAAGTTACTGAAAATAAAGTTTTTAACGAAATAAATTGCGAACTGCGAACTGCGAACTGCGAACTTGCCCCGCGACTGTCTAAATTGCTTCAAATAGTGTAAAATAAAGGTTAAAAGTTAGAGTAAAATCTTAAACAACAGGTCTAAAAATCAAAGAGGTATAAAATTGGCAGAATCAAAAGATAAAAAAGCAAATAATGGTGGTTATGATGAAGCTTCGATCACGGTTTTAGAAGGTCGTGATGCGGTTCGGAAGCGTCCGGCGATGTATATCGGTTCGACCGGCGACATTGGTTTGCATCATCTTGTGTATGAAGTCGTTGACAATTCGGTTGACGAAGCACTGGCGGGTTATTGCGACACGATTGATGTGGCGATTCATCTCGACAATTCGATCACGGTTATTGACAATGGACGCGGAATTCCCGTCGGTATCCACGAAAAAGAAGGACGTTCGGCGGCGGAAGTCGTAATGACCGTTCTGCACGCGGGCGGAAAATTCGACTCGAATTCCTACAAAGTTTCGGGCGGTCTGCACGGAGTCGGCGTTTCCTGCGTAAATTTCCTGAGCGAATGGGTACGAATGGAAATCTGGCGGGACGGCAAAACTTATGAACAGGAATACAGAGCAGGGATTCCGGTTGATCCGATTAAAGAGATTGGAACGACAAAAAAACGCGGAACGAAAATCACTTTTAAACCTGATAGTAGTATTTTCGATACGGAAATTTACAGTTTTGAAAAACTAACGGAACGCCTCCGCGAAAAAGCGTTTTTGAACAAAGGAATTCGCATATTCATTACCGATGAACGCGGTGAAGATGAGGAGAAAAAAGAATTTTACTACAAGGGCGGAATCGGCGAATTTGTAAGCCATCTCAACAAAAATAAAGCCACGCTTCACGATAAACCGATTTATTTTGAAGTGAACGGCGACGATTTTTCGTGCGAAATTGCGATGCAATACAATGACTCTTATAACGAAAAGGTTTATTCATTCGCCAATAATATCAATACGATTGACGGCGGAACGCATCTTTCGGGATTTCGCGGTGCATTAACCAGAACAGTCAACAATTACGCGAAAAGTTCCGGGCTTATGAAAAATTCTAAAATTGCGTTGCAAGGCGAAGACATCCGCGAAGGAATTATGGCGGTTATTTCCGTAAAAATTCCGCAACCGCAATTTGAAGGACAAACGAAAGGTAAATTAAATTCACCCGTTGACGGCGAAGTGAGTTCATTTCTCTACGAGAAACTGACCGACTATTTTGACGAAAATCCAAAGGTTGCCAAAACCATCGTTGGCAAAGCCGTTGACGCGGCACGAGCCAGAGAAGCGGCACGAAAGGCACGCGAAATTGTCCGCAAAAGTGCTTTAGGAACTTCGACGCTTCCCGGGAAACTTGCCGATTGCCAGGAAAAAGACCCGGCGTTGTCGGAAGTTTATCTCGTAGAAGGAGATTCGGCTGGCGGATCGGCAAAACAAGGACGCGACCGACGAAATCAAGCGGTTTTGCCATTGAAGGGTAAGATTTTGAACGTCGAAAAAGCACGTTTTGACAAAATGCTCGGACACGGCGAGATTCAGGCTTTGATTACGGCACTCGGCACGGGAATCGGGAAAGACGATTTTGATTTGGAGAAATTACGTTATCATAAAGTCGTGATTATGACCGATGCTGACGTTGATGGAAGTCATATTAGAACGCTGCTTTTAACATTCTTTTATCGTCAAATGCCTGAACTTGTTGAACAAGGTCATATATACATCGCTCAACCGCCGCTTTATAAAGTCAAACGCGGGAAGAAGGAGCAGTATATAAAAGACGA
The DNA here is from genome assembly GCA_041746675.1 of Pyrinomonadaceae bacterium. Taxonomy (GTDB): domain Bacteria; phylum Acidobacteriota; class Blastocatellia; order Pyrinomonadales; family Pyrinomonadaceae; genus Aridibacter. The sequence continues at coordinate 8,195 of JBGTGO010000006.1, forward strand.
ACCCGAAATGTTTGAATATCTGATGAATCAGGCGACCGATAACATCGAAGTTACGTCGAACGGCGAAAATGTCGGCGGGAAAACTTTGATGAAGTATTTGCAACAAACGGTTCAATACAACCGATTTGCATCAAAACTCGCCCGACGTTTGGGAAATAACGAAAAACTGCGTGATGTCATCGTTGACGCTTTTTCAGGCAAAGACGGCGTTTTGACGCAGAAATATGTTTCGATTCGGAAAGTATTTGAAAATCAGGAATTGATGGCACAGGTTGAAGGCAAAATTGCGGAAGCCGGTTATCGAACCGAATTACTAACTGATGAAGAACACGGTTTGGCGGAGATCGAAATATTTGTGGAGAATACGCAGAGCGTAATGTTCGATTGGAACATTGCAAGTTACATCGAGTTCCAAAAAACGGTTGAGATGAAGGCACAGTTGGAAGAGAAGTTTCCATCGCCATTCACGATGACGAAAAAGGAAGAAACTCTGGAAACTGAAGACCGCATCGAATTGCTTGACGCAATTATCGGCGGAGCAAAAAAAGAGATCGGCATTCAGCGTTATAAAGGTTTAGGCGAGATGAATCCCGAACAACTCTGGGAAACAACAATGAATCCCGAAGGTCGCGTTTTGTTACAAGTCCGCATCGAAGACGCAATTGAAACAGATGAGATCTTCACAATTCTGATGGGCGATCAAGTCGAACCGCGACGTGCATTCATTGAATCAAATGCGTTGGATGTGAAGAATTTGGACGTTTAACACTTTTCGTTTATGGCAGTTTATGACGATCAATAGTTTGAGATTTGGTATTCAGATGGAGAAATTTGGATACCTTATTATCTACTTTTGGTATTGCCGAATCCGAAAAACAAAACGGAAATTATTGTTTTAGACAAACAGAAAAACAATCAAATTATCTTTAGATCAAGTAGTTATAAAGAAATAAAAGATTGGCTGTTAGAGGATGAATTTGAATTAGTAATCGGAAGAAATTTTTCAGACGATGGCTGGTAGTTTTTAAGATTTAGGAGAAAGTGAAATGTCAGCAGTTTTAGACAGACCAAAAACAATTGAAACTAAAACAAAGAAAATTCCAAAATTTGAAACCGAAATTGTGGAAAGAGTAACTTTAAGTAACATCAGTTGGGAAACTTACGAGCGAATTCTCGTCGAACACGACGAAGTTAGCAACCCGCACTTTTTTTACAACGATGGAGATTTGGAAATAATGGTTCTTGGATACTCTCACGAAAAATATAGCAGAGATTTATCGGAATTGATAATTGAAATAGCCAGAATTTTAGAGATAGATTATCAAAGTGCTGGATCAACAACATTTCGACGTGAAAAAAATAAGAAAGGTTTTGAAGGTGATGCAAGTTTTTACTTTAAAAATACTGAAGTAGTTAGAACAAAAAAACAAATAGATTTAACTGTTGATCCTTCGCCTGAACTTGTCTTAGAGATTGATATAACACACGGTTCGATGTCGAAGTTTCCAATCTTTGCAGGACTTGGAATCGAAGAAATTTGGCGGTTTGATGGTGAGGAAGTTAAGTTTTACCGACTTGAAAAAGGTGAATATTTGAAAGTTGAGACGAGTGTTTGTTTAAAGAATATAAAGAACGAAACAGTTACGGAATTACTTTTTGCGATGGAAGAAATGCAGCGGATGGATTGGATAAAATTAGTTCATAAGACAATCAAGGGAAACTAAAAAAATGTCAATAGTTTTAGACAGACCGAAAACAATTGAAACAAAAACTCGACAATCAATTGTTGAAAAGCAAAAGGTTGTTGAGAAAGAATCGGCAATTGAACGAATTATCTTACACAATGTAAGTTGGAAAACTTATAACCGATTAAATGAGGAACAAGTTGATATTGCGGGTTTGCATTTTTATTACAACGAAGGTGATTTGGAAATAATGACTGAATCTTACAAACACGGAAATTATTCAAGATACCTTGAATATATTGTTCTTGAAGTTGCAACTATTTTGGAACTCGATCTTGTTCCGGCAGGATCAACAACATTTAAGCGAGAGAAAAAAAGCAAAGGTTTTGAAGGTGATGCGAGTTTTTATTTCAAAAACGCCGAATTAGTTCGAGCAAAAGATGAAATTGATTTGAATGTTGATCCTTCGCCCGAACTCGTTTTGGAAATTGATATAACGCACGGTTCACTCGTCAAATTTCCGATCTTTGCGGGACTTGAAATTGAGGAAGTTTGGCGGTTTGATGGCGAAAAGGTTTTGTTTTATCGTTTGGAAAATAAAGACTATAAAGAAGTTAGCGAAAGTGTTTGTTTAACAGGAGTTTCAAGCGAAACGGTTACGGGTTTACTTTTTGCCGCACAGGAAATGAAAAGATTTGAATGGGTGAAACTTATTCGTGAAACAATTGAGGGGAAATAAAAAATGTCAGCAGTTTTAGAAGCAGTTAGACCGATTGAAGATTATATGGCGATGTCCGACACGGAAATCGCCGAACGCATCGAAGCGGCTCGTGAAGAATTGGGCGGTAAAGTCGTGATTTTGGGGCATCATTATCAGCGTGAAGATGTTGTGAAGCACGCCGATCTGACGGGCGATTCTTATCAACTTTCGGTGATGGCATCTGAGACGGATGCGGAATACATCGTTTTTTGCGGCGTTCATTTTATGGCGGAATCGGCTGATATTTTGGGCAGACCGGATCAAACTGTGATTTTGCCGGATTTGGGTGCAGGTTGTTCGATGGCGGATATGGCGACGATAGATCAAGTCGAAGATGCTTGGGAACAATTGCGGGAAATCGGTGTTTTGGAAAACAAGGTCGCACCGATAACTTATATGAATTCGTCCGCCGCGATCAAGGCATTTTGCGGACGTAATGAAGGAGTCGTTTGCACTTCTTCAAACGCGACGAAACTTTTTGATATTTATCTGAAAAATTACGACAAGATGTTTTTCTTTCCCGATCAGCATTTGGGCAGAAATACGGGAGCAAAATTCGGAATCGGTTTGGACGAAATGGTTTTGTGGGATCCGAAACAGGATTTGGGTGGAAACACCGAAGAAGAATTGCACGCGGCAAAACTCATTTTATGGCGTGGACACTGCTCGGTTCACGGCAGATTTAAAGAATGGCACGTTAATAAAATCCGCGAAGAAGTTCCCGGTATCAATGTTCTCGTTCATCCCGAATGCACTTATGAAGTTGTCCAAATGGCAGATTATAATGGTTCGACATCGTATATAATCAACACCGTCAAGGAAGCCGAAAGCGGCACAAAATGGGCGATCGGAACGGAAGTAAATCTTGTAAATCGTTTGGCAAAAGACTGTCCCGACAAAGAAATTCACCTGCTCGCACCTGACCTTTGTATGTGTGCAACAATGTATCGAATTTCACCGCAATCGCTTGTTTGGTCGCTTGAAAATCTAGTTGCAGGAAATGTCGTTAATGAAATTACAGTTGAAGGCGAAACAAAAGAATCGGCAATGGTCGCACTTGAACGAATGATTTCTTTGACGGAAAAAGCCTCGAAGTAGTAAAATAGTTAGAGCGTAAAAACTTTACGCTCTAACTGAAATTCAAATTCCTTTCAAAATCAAACCACAAGATGGCTGAAATAGAAGACAAACTACCCGAAAATGCGAATGGAAAGTATTATGTTGATGATCAGTGTATTGATTGCGACGTATGCCGCGACACCTCGCCGAAAAATTTTACACGCTACGACGAAAACGGTTATTCATACGTCTGGAAACAACCCGAAACTTCCGAGGAAATAGAACTTTGCGAAGAGGCTGTGATGGCTTGCCCCGTCGAAGCGATTGGGGATGATGGTGCGTAAGGCAAAAGTAAAAAGGTAAAAGGTAAAAATTTTATAATTCTGATTTTAAAATTGGGCTTTTTTATTTCGTTTCAATCCAAACCGCTTTTCCGTCTTTCCAAGTTGCAAGCGGATTTCCCGCCCGTTTGTGCATTTCGACGGCTTCGCCGATGGCTTTTTGCAGAGTTTCGGTGATTTGTTTTTCGTCGGAAAGAATTTTTTTTATTCTGTCGTCATTATCGTTTTGATTATTTTTCTTTTTCATATTTTGCCTTAATTTTTCGCCAAAGTTTTTCATTAAGCGTTCGTTTTGTTTCAAAAAAATTACCTTTTGCAATTAACTGTAAATCAGCGACATTTGAATTATCGTAGAAATACCAATTATCTGCAAGATTTTGGTAAAGGTTAAAAAAGTTTTCTAAACCTTTTTGATAACGTCTTTTAATAGTTTCAGTAGGAATGTTATGTCCGCCTTGTCGGACTCTTTCAGCAACTCGCAAAACAGCAAGTTCTTCACTAAATAACCAAAGAAAAAATAAAGAAACTTCATAACCATTCTCTCTCATCTGTTTGAGTTTCGGAAAAAATGTTCGGGTTGAAAGTGTTGTTTCAAATGCAAAATTTTCTTGAGAATTAGCTAATTTATTGATGCGTTTGAGCATTATTCTACCGGCAGCGATGGCAACGGTTTCGGGTGCATAAGCGGAAAGTCCTTGAGCGAGAACGTCGGCGTTGACGAATTCGGAAACGCCGAGTTTATCACGAAGTAGAAAAGGTGCGACGGATGATTTTCCCGCACCGTTTGCACCTGCGATGACGATTACGTGAGCCATAAATTTTATTAAACCACGATTTTTATCCAATCATCTTCAATCACAACATCATAAGCCTCAACTGAACAATTTGACTTTGTAAAACATTCGCCGGTTCTGACATCGAACCGCCAGCCGTGAAGATCACACTCGACGATGCTGCCGTAAGTTCTTGAATCGGCAAGCGGAAAACCTTTGTGCGGACAGAAATTCTCGATAGCGTGAAATTTTCCGCCGATGTTAAATAATGCCAGTTCTTTGCCGTCTTTCATTTCGACAGTCGCCCCGCGTCCTTCCGGCAAAGCTCCGACTTTGCCGACCTTGATCTTTTCGCCCGTGCGTTCCGGTTTGCGTTTATTCTCTTTATATTTTCCCATCGGTTATTGATTTAAGATTCAACATTTAAGCTCTAAGATTTAAGATTGTTAAAAATTTTGATTTTTGAGTTCTGTATCCTCAATCTTGAGTTTTGAATCTATCCCTTTATTATTTTAGTTCAAAAAGTCTATAATAAAAATTAACAAAAAAATCGAAATTACAAAAAGACCGAAATGGAAAAAGCTGTGAAAACTAGAATTAAGTGCCGCGAGATTATGTCGAAAAACGTTTCGACCGCCGAAAGCAATACAAGTTTGCAGGAAGTGGCGAAGATTTTGAAGGAAAACGACATCGGAATTTTGCCCATCGTTGCTGATGAAACAAACAAATTGACCGGTTTGATTACCGACCGCGATATTGTCGTGCGGGCGGTCGCGGATGGCAAAAGCGTTACTGAAACGAGCGTCGGCGATATAATGACGACGGAATTATTTACTGCCAAGCCTGACGATTTCGCCTTTGAAGCAGTTCGCACGATGGGCGACAAGCAGGTTCGGCGAATCTTGATAGTTGACGATGAAAATATTCTGCAAGGAATCGTTTCGATGGCGGATGTTGCTCTTGAGATGGAAGACGAAAAGGAAATCGCCGAAACTCTGGAAGAGATCTCAAGCGGTAAGGCATTTTGGAATAAGTAGAGAGGGTAATTGGTAATAAGTAATTAGTAATAGGTTTTTTCAGAACCAATTACCAATTACCAGATACCTATCATTAAGAAATATGGCAAAAACAATAAATCGTTATTTTCAGTTTTTGGGTTCGTCGCGGAATGCACAGCCTTCGGGGAAACTCTGGTATCCGGCGGCGGATGTTTATGAAACACCGGAAGGTTGGCTGGTGAAAGTAGAGTTAGCGGGAGTTTCGGCGGAGGACATTGAGATAGATATTCAGGCGAATCAGTTATACATTGCAGGTTGCCGCAAAGATAGAACTTGTGCGGTCGGCATTTCTTATCAGCAGATGGAAATCACTTATTCGCACTTTGAAAAAAATCTGACATTTCCCGCATCCATCGAGCGTGCAAAACTCGAATATAATTTTGACAACGGTTTGTTGATGGTTCATTTAGTCAAGGAAAAAAAATAGTTTTATGCCGATAGTTTCAACACAAAACAGAAGACAGGAAATCCCGCCGCAAAACACGGAAGATTATATGTCCGTGTTTTACGATGGTGTTTATTATCCCGAAGAACGATTAGACGATATGGGCGAAACTTCAACTCACGCAAAACTTATTAACAAACTTTTAACAATGCTTCTGCAATATTTGGGCGAAAGCGATGATATTTTTGTTACGACAAATATGAATCTTTACTTTGAAGAAGGAAATCCTTACAGATGGAATGCTCCTGATTTGTTAGTGGCTTTCGGTGTGTCGAATGTTGAGCGTTCGAGTTACATGTTGTGGCGTGAGGAAGTTTTTCCGCAGGTTTTGATTGAAATTTCATCGGAAAAAACTTGGCAAAATGATATTGACGAAAAACTCAGATTATATGACGAACTCGGTGCGGAAGAATATTATGTGCTTGATCCCAAACACGCATTTTTACCCGAACCGTTAATGGCATATCGGCGAGATGGCGAAAATCTTGTCGAGTTAAATGTTAAAAATGAAAGGATTTTGTCGCCAAGACTTGGTTTGGAAATTGTGCGAGAAGCAAATACGTTTAGATTGTTTAACCCGCAAACAAATGAGTTCTTGCCGACTGTTAATGAATTAGAAAGAAATCGTCAACAAAATGAAGCGGAAATTGAGAGATTAAAAGCAGAAATTGAAAGATTAAAATCACAAAAATAAACTTATATGGTTGAAAATATAGAGAACAAAGAGAACACGGAAAACGAAAATATACATACTCAGGACACGCAGCCGCTTACGCCGATTGACGGAAACTCGCGGGATGATTCGGTAACGGAATTGGCAATTTTGCCGTTGCAGAATACGACGCTTTTTCCGCAGACGGTCGTGCCGCTCGCGGTCGGGCGGGAGCGTTCGATCAAGGCGACGGAATTTGCGTTGGCGACGGAAGAAAAACTGCTCGCGTGTCTAACGGTGAAAACTCAAAATAAGGACGGCAACAACGTAACTCCGGCGGATTTGTTCGAGGTCGGCACGATTGTTAATGTCAAACGAATGATGCGGGCGGAAGATATTCTGCAACTGGTCGTGCAGGGAACGGAGCGTTTCCGCATCGTCGAATGGCTGCAGGAAGAACCGTTTCTAAAGGCAAAAATCGAAATTCTGCCGGAATTGATAGTTGAAAACAAGGAGCAGGTCGAAGCATTGAAACGCAATCTGCAAAATTTGATTCAGGAAGCGTTGGCGATGCTGCCGCAAGTTCCGCCGGAAGTGCGGATGGCGGTGATGGGACAGGATGATCCGGTGCAGATGTCGTATTTTCTCGGTTCGGTGTTGGATTTAGGTGAAGAGACAGAACAGCGAATGTTGGAAGCGGAGACTGTTGATGATCTGCTGTCACTATCGCACGCGGCTTTGGCAAAAGAAATCGAAATTATGCAGATTCGCTCGAAAATTGCGACTGATGCACAGAGCGAAATGGACAAATCTCAGCGTGATTATATTCTGCGTCAGCAAATGAAGGCGATTCAGAAGGAGCTGGGCGAAGATGAAACGGGCGAAAAAGCGGAAGCCGAACAGCTCCGCGAACGTCTGGAGCAAGCCGATCTTCCGGAATATGTGGCGAAGGAAGCCGAACGCGAACTCAAACGGATGGAACAACTTCCGCAGTCCGCACCGGATTTTCACGTCATTAGAACTTATCTCGAATATGTTTTAGAGCTGCCCTGGAAAAAATCGAGCGATGAAAAACTCGACCTTAAAGAAGCAAAAAGAATTCTGGACGAAGACCATTATGGTTTGGAGGATGTTAAAGAGAGAATCCTTGAATTTTTAGCGGTCGTTAAACTTCGTCCCGATTCGAAAAGTCCGATTATGTTGCTCGTCGGACCTCCGGGAGTTGGTAAAACCTCAATTGGTCGTTCGATTGCGAGAGCGTTAGGACGCGAGTTTGAGAGATTTTCACTCGGTGGAATGCGTGATGAAGCGGAACTTCGCGGACATCGGCGGACATATATCGGAGCGATGCCGGGAAGGATCATTCAGGCTCTGCGGCGGGTTGCCGTCAATAATCCGGTGTTGATGTTGGACGAAATTGACAAACTCGGCAACGATTACCGCGGCGATCCGTCGTCGGCTCTGCTGGAAATTCTTGATCCGCAGCAGAACGACAGTTTTCGCGATCATTATCTGGATTTACCGTTTGATCTGTCGAAAATTTTCTTTATCGCCACGGCAAATGACCTTTCGCCGATTCCCGCACCGCTTCGTGATCGGATGGAAATCATCAGTCTGGCAGGTTACAGCGACATCGAAAAGTTGAATATTGCCAAGCAATATTTGATTCCGCGACAGATTAAGGAAAACGGTTTGAACGAAGATCAACTTGAAATTTCCGATGATGCCGTAGATTTAATAACTTCGCGTTACACCCGCGAAGCCGGAGTTCGGCAACTTGAAAGAACTCTCGGAAATATCGCCCGCAAGGTCGCGTTAAAAGTTGCGATGGGCGATTCGGAAAAGGTTAAAGTTACGGCGGAAGATGTCAAAGAATATCTGGGCGGACCGAAATTTTACCCGGAAAGTGCGAGAGAGGATTTGCCCGCCGGAGTTGCGACCGGAATGGCTTGGACGCAGATGGGCGGACAGGTTTTGTTTATCGAAGCGACGATGCTTCCCGGTTCAAGCGGTCTGACGCTGACCGGACAACTCGGCGATGTGATGAAGGAATCGGCGATGGCGGCACGTTCTTATCTGTGGTCGCACGCTTCCGAATTCGGGATAGATCAGGAATTAATCAAGAAAAACGGCGTTCATCTGCACGTTCCCGCCGGTTCGATTCCGAAGGACGGACCTTCCGCCGGAGTGACGATGGCTTCCGCGATGGCATCACTTTTTACCGGACGAAAAGTTCGCTCGGACGTAGCAATGACAGGCGAAATCACGCTTTCAGGATTAGTTTTTCCAATCGGCGGATTGAAAGAAAAAGTTCTTGCCGCACACCGTGCCGGAATTCGCCACATCATTTTGCCGAAGCAAAACGAATCGGCAATCGAGGAAATCCCTGAAGAAGTCCGCAACGATTTAACATTTACTTTAGCGGAGAGAATCAGCGATGTTTTGGAAGCTGCACTTGAAAAAGAAATTACCGAGCCGGTCCAGAATTATAATATTCCCGATGTCGGCATAAGTTCCGGCGACGGTGCGAACGAACCCCTGATTGCAAGGGAAGAATAGATTAAGATTGGTTCAAATTCTACTGAATTTTATCAAATCACCGGCGTTTAAAAACGTCGGTTTTTTTTCGTGCGGCGTGAATAGTTTGACGTTCGTTCTGCCGATGATTTGCCAGCCGCCGGGTGATTCGAGCGGGTAAATTCCGGTTTGTGTTCCGGCAATTCCGACGCTTCCTTTTGGGACTTTTGTGCGTGGCGTAGGTTTTCGCGGTGCTGCAATTCGTTCGTCAACTTCGCCCATATATGCAAATCCCGGAAGAAAACCGAGCATAAAAACTCTGTATGTTTTTGATAAGAAAATTTCGATAACTTTGGATGATTTGAGATTGTTAATTTCGGCGACAAATTCCAAATCTAATGCCGAATCTTTCTCAAATGAAACGGGGATTTCGATAATTTCTGACTTGATATTTTTTGCTTCAGGCAAATAATTTATCGAAGTTTCTAAGAAATTTTTAACGCAGGAAAATGCATTGCGGAAATTGCTGTGGGATTTTCTGACCGTGAAAACATCATAAAAAATCGTCAACGAAGAATAAGTCGGAACGCATTCGACGAAACCTCTGAAGTTATTTTGTTCGATGGATTTGGCGAGATTTATAACGAGATTATTTAATTCGATGGAAATTATATTACCGAAGTCAATCGTAACAGCACTCTCGCCGAGCGGATAAATTTTGTAGTCCATTATTTTTAATAATCTCTGGTTTTTGACTTCTGGTCTTTGAGCAGGGAATGCGGCAAAAAATTTGGAAACTAAGCTGCAAAAAAGACCGAACATCGAAGACCATTTATTCACAAATTATTCATAGCTTTCTAAAACATCAAGCAAGGTCGGTTTTTGGGTTTCGACATCAATGATTTTCGCACCTTTTTCGTTGAGCGTTGAAACCGTTTGACCCAGCAGATTATCATCCGCCTCGCGGTCGAATGTCAGCGTCAGCACGTCTTCATTTTCTTCCAAATGATAGTTATTCAAATTATTCAAAGTTATTAATGAATCTTCCAAAATACCTTTCAAATTTATCCTGACTTTTTGCGTCGGTTTGTGCGAAATCCTCAGGTTTGCAGGCGTATCAACGGCACGAATTACGCCGTGTGAAATGATCGCAACCCTTGAGCAAAGTTCTTCAATCTCAGACAAATTATGTGAAGTTAAAAGTATCGAAACGCCTTCGAGTTCACCGACTATTTTCCTCATATTCACAGCGGCAAGCGGATCGAGCGAGCGTGTCGGTTCGTCCAAAAGTAGAATCGGCGGATTCGGAATCATCGCCCGGGCGACGGCAAGCCGTTGTTTATTTCCGGTCGAAAGTTCGGAAAAACGGCGTTTTGCTAAATCCTGTAAATCCAATTGCTCGAATAATTCGTCGATACGCTTTTTCGCATCTTTGTCCTTCATTCCATAAAGACGCGAGAAAAAAAGTAAGTTCTGCGTTGAGGTCAAACGCCAGTAAAATGAGCGTTCTTCCGCAGTTGCAAGTCCGATCAGGGAACGAACTTTGACATCATCTATGACCGAATCGAAACCATTTACCGTTACCGTTCCGTTCGTAGGCTGAACTAATGTCGCGATAATTTTTGTCAGAGTCGTTTTACCCGCACCATTTTTGCCGATCAGTCCGAAAATCTCGCCGCTGGCGATTTCGAATGAAACATCCCGCAGAGCTTCAACCGATTCTTCGACCTTCATCCCGAAAAATTCCTTGAGTCGCGGAAAATTCGGCGGATAGATTTTTGAGATATTTTTTATCGAAATTGCAGACATTATCAGTTATTAGTTAGCGTTTCCTCTGTTTCGGATCTAAATATTCACGTAAACCGTCGCCGATAAAGTTGAAAGCGAGAACGGTTAGAGCAAGTGCGATGCCGGGAAAAAGTAAGTTGTGCAGGGCATTTGTCATCGTATTTATTCCGCGTGCGTCATCAATCATCGTTCCCCACGAGGGCGACGGTGGCGGGATTCCTAAGCCGAGAAATGAAAGCGATGCTTCGGCGAGAACCGCTCCTGCCATTGCAAGCGATGCCTGAACTATCAGCGGTTGAATCGCATTCGGCATAATGTGGATGAAAAGCTGCCGCAGATTGCTTGCTCCTAAAGCTCTCGCGGCTTGAACGAAATCGTATTCGCGGATTTTCAAAACCTGTCCACGCATCACCCGTGCGTAACCGACCCAACCCGTGATGCACATCGCGATTATCAAATGCTGAATTCGGTCGTTCGGTGTCGGATTCGTGCCGCTTAAAAATGCGACGATGGCGATGGCGAGCAGCAAACCGGGAAACGCGAGAAAGACATTAAATACATATCCAGCCAGAAAACTGTCGAGCCAACCGCCGTAAAATCCGGCAATTGCACCGATGATTATTCCGACGATTCCCGAAATTGTCACGACCGTAATTCCAACGAGCAGCGAAACTCTCGCACCGTGAACAATCCGCGAAAATACATCGCGTCCGAGCGAATCGGTTCCAAACCAATGTTCCGCACCCGGCGATTCATTTTTTAAGGTTGATGATGTGCCGTCAACATCTCTGCTGAACTGCTGAATCGGATCGTGCGTCGCGATATACGGAGCGAAAATCGCCGTCAAAATAAAAACGGCGGCAAGAAAAATTCCGATGTAGGTAAGTCTGTTCATTTATCAATTATCATTCATCATTTATCATTTTGGCGATAAATAATCAAACGATTTTTATTTTATAACTCTGCAATTCTTAAGACTCTCCAAACTATTTAATTTAGACGGATTCGCGGATCGAGGCGGCGGTAAATCCAGTCGGTAGCGGAGTTTGCAATAATATATGTGATGCTGATGACCAGAACGACACCTTGCACGAGGCGGTGGTCGCGGGTATTGATACCGTCCAGTAAAAGCGTGCCGATACCGCGGATGTTAAAAATTCGTTCGGTGATAATTGCACCCGCGAGCAGAACGCCGAGTTGCAAACCTAAGATCGTAACGACCGGAATCAAACCGTTTTTCAGAACGTGTTTATAAACGACAACTCTTTCGCTCAAGCCCTTAGCACGAGCTGTGCGGACGTAATCTTCACCGAGTTCTTCGATCACGCTGGAGCGAACCATTCTTGTCAAAATCGCCGAAAGTGCCGCACCTAAAGTTATCGCGGGCAAAATTATGTCTTCCGGATACTGATAACCGGACGGCACGAAAATATCCATTTTGACGGCGAAAAAATATACTAATAACGGTCCGATCACAAATCCGGGCAGACAAATTCCCATTAGTGCAAAGAACGATGCAAAATTATCTATGTATGAATTTTTGTTTGTTCCCGCTAAAACTCCGAGTGGAAGCGAAATGCAGACGGCAACGAGCAGGGCGGCGAGCGTCAATTTTATCGTCGTCGGATAACGCTCCAAAATCATATCAAGAACCGGACGTTCGGTGTCGAATGAAATTCCAAGATCGCCCTGCAAAACTCCCGTCCAATATTTGACATAGCGATTATTCGCACCGTGCCATTCAAAACCTTTGTCGCCCGAATATGAAAAGAAAAACCCGGGCGAATCGAGATCGTGTCTTTTACGAAAAGCCTGAATCTGTGCCGGTGTCGCCTGATCGCCGAGCCGTGCCACCGCCGGATCGCCGGGAACGAGTTCGATCAGAATCGTTACTAATGAAACGACCGTGAAAATCACCAGTAGAAATAATGCCAGACGCTTTGAAAAATTGTAGAGTTTGTATTTCGACATTCAGGATTTAATGTTTAAGATTCAAGATTCGAGATTCAAGGCTTAAGGTTTAAGATTCAATTCCGAACTTTAAATCTTAAATCCTGAATTATTTCGTTCCCGTGTGGATGGCGGCAATCCCGCCCGTTATATTTTTGTATTTTACATCGGAAAATCCGATTTGTCGCATCATCGCGGCAAGATTTTTTTGGTCGGGAAATTTGGCAACCGAATCGGGCAAATATTCGTAAGCACCACGCGAACCGCTGACGACTCCGCCGATTCGCGGGAGAACATTGGCGAAATAAAAATTGAAAATCTGGCGAAAACCGGGAACTATCGGCGACGAAAATTCGAGAACGGCAATTTTGCCGCCTTTTTTCAGAATGCGGTGAAGTTCGATCAGACCGTCTTGCCAATTGGAAAAATTACGCAAGCCGAACGCGATGGTAACCGCGTCGAAACTTTCATCCGATGCTGAAAGATTCATTCCGTCGGCTTCAAAGTAGGGAACTTGTTCATTTATTTTCGCGGTTTTATCTTTTGCAATTGTCAGCATCGGGCGGCAAAAATCAGTACCGATAACTTTTGCTTTTCCGGCAGATTTTAACTCAAGTGATAAATCGCCCGTGCCGCAGGCGACATCTAAAACGGTCGCATTCGGATTCTGCAAAATGTCGGCAAGCGATGCGGAAACCTTTTTACGCCAGCGTTTGTCTATATTGACGGATAAAAAATGGTTCAAAAAATCATACTTCGACGCGATGCCCGAAAACATTTCCTTGACCGCAGCGGCGTGTTCGAGTTCGCCTGTGGTTCTCTCTTTCGTGTTTGTATTTGCCATATAAAAAAATACTTCTTTTCAACTATTTTACATAAATCGAAAAGAAGTATCACATCATAAAAGTCTTAAATTTCGAAATCAGCACTCTGTTTATCAGTCAAACTACTGCGGGTCTTTCGGATCAGCTTCAACAATCACTAATGGAAGCTGTTCGTTTTCTTTATTATCTTTATCAATCGTTTGTTCACCAACTGATTCTACTGAAATCTCGACAATTTTTCTTTTGCCGAATTCCGTGAGAACTTTTTGAACATCATTTACGGTTACTTTCGATGCTTTTTCCAGTTCGCCTGAAATTGAGCCGAGTTTATAGGTATTGACATCGAGCCAAAAATCAGCCGGGTTTTTTTCCTTCAATTCCGCCAGAACCTTTGCTTTTGCCGCGTTAAATTCATCTTTAGTAACGGGTTTTCGAAACAGATTAGCGGTTTCACGCAAGTTATATCCGGTTTTTGCTTCCTTCTGATTCGGATCAGCTTTCGGATCGGGAATAATATTTACCATCGAAGAATCGCGGGAGGAAAGTTTTTCGGCATCGACATCTTTTGAAATGACAAAATAACCGCGGAGGAAATAAACGTTGTTCGTGACTTTTTGGTTACTGTGAGCTAAGTCTTCAAAGAGTGTAATCTTGGATCTGTTATTTAAAATCTTCTCCAAAACCGTTGCTGCAAAATAATCCTTGTCGTTTCTTGCGACCGAATCGAACGCAAACATTTTCACATCTGTATTCGATTCGTCGATATTTACGGTCAAAGGAGTTGTATCAGGTTGGAACGGCAGACGGAAATTTGCGGGAACTTTGTTCAGACTTTTCTGCCATCCGCCAAGTAACCTGCGAACAGCTTTGTAGGCATAATTAGCATCGACATCGCCGCTGATAATGATCGTCGCATTGTCAGCAGTCAGAAATTTTTGTTTGGCGAAGATCAAATCGGCAAAGTCGATTACGGCAATACTTTCTGGCGTTCCGATCTGCGGTCTGCCGTATGGAAACTCGCCGTAGAGCCTTTCCGCAACTGTTCGTTCGGCGATGTATGACGCATAATTTTCTTTCTCTTTAATTATTGCCAGACGATTCGGTTTGATCTTGGCAAGCGTTTCCTTGTCGATCTGCGGTGATATAACGGCGGGTGCGAGTGTTTCCATAACTGCCAGAAATTCGGCTGTTTTGGCAGTCGCATTTATCTGAATATAATCGTAAGTGCTGAGAACTTCGAGACTTCCTTCCAAGTCTTCCTCAAAATAAGTTTTAATTGCTTCGTTCGGGAAAATTATGTCGCTAAGAAGTGCCATCGTGCCTTCTTTATCCTGCGGATCGAACGCCGAACCGCTGTGAATTCGCAGTTTAACCGAAACTTTACCCGAATTCGGCTGAGGTAAAATAAGAATCTTCAAGCCGTTCAGTAAAGTTTCTTCACGCGGAGTCGGGAATTTTTTATCCTGAGCAGCGGCAGTATTTACTGCAAAAATAAAACAAAGTGTGCAGATGATGACTGATCTCAAATAGTTTCGCATAATAATGTTTACCGGCTTATACAAAAAAAGAAATTAATAAATATTTTAGTTGCCGAATCTAAAAAAATAGTTGTTAAAGTAAAATCACGGGGAAAATTTTTAGGAAAAAATAAAAGTTTAATTGTCGTCAGGCATCGCGTCAACTACTCGAAGCATCTACTAAAGTAGTTATTAACTGTTGAGATTATCCTGAATTTACTTAACAATATAAAAGATCAAGGTTACACTTGAATTAGATTTATTGGAAAATCATTTACCAAACAATTTTAAGAGGCTACATAAAAATGGGAAAAATTGTCAAATTTTGTAATTCTTGCGAAGAAAGTTTTGCGGAGAAGTTTTCGTTTTGTCCGAATTGTGCGAACGAATTATCTGCTTTTGAAATGCAGCCGGTCGGTGGAAATCAACCTGCTGCACAAGAGTCGGTAGTTTCTGAAAGTATGATGGAGCAAACGGGTTTCTCCGATGTGAAGAACGATTCGGACGAGAATTTGTTGGAACTCGAACCGCCGAATTCCTCTGCTCCGAATGCCCCCGTATTCGATAATTCACCCGGCATCATCGAAGAACCGGAGGTTTTTGAACCTGTTAAATTTGCGAATAATATTTCAGCCGATTCAGCCGATATTGCGGATTCGGTCGAACCGGATTCCGGAGATGTGCGGAAAATCGAAGTTGAAGAATCAGCCCCGGAACAGATTCGGGAGCAGATTCGGGAGCAGAAAGTTTCCGTTGCCCGGAATGAGCCGAAAGTTGAAAATACCGAAGTCGCCGCACTCGACAATGCCGATGTTTATGCGGAAGAAAAAGCACAACCTGCTTATGCCGCAACCTCGACGGGTTATGATAACAACAATAATTATCGAAACAGCGGAAACGACGACGGTTTTCACGTAACGGTTGTTTCGGAAAAAGGCGGCAGATTCCGAAGCGTTTTGTTGCTCGGAGCGTTTGCCGCTACGGTTTTCGCGTTTCTCGGTTTAATTGGATATTCGCTCTTTTCCAATCTCGATAATGTGGCATCGCTCAATGACGACGCTCAACTGTTAGCGTTAATCGGCGACAATGAACCGCTGCCGATTGAAGAAGAGATTAAAAAGGAAAATGCTGAAGAGGGCGGCGGTGGCGGCGGCGGCGGAACGGAAAATCCGAAACCCGCATCGAAAGGCGAACCGCCTTCACAAACGAGAGTTCTAATGCCTCCTCCGCAAGTTCTTCCGCGTTTGGACAATCCCTCTTTACCCGTTATAAACCGGACGCAGGGTGATAAGGTCAGAGACCGAACGGATCGTGTCGGATTGACGAATTCATTATCTGATGAATCTTCGGGCGGACCGGGATCAGGCGGTGGAGTCGGAACGGGAAAAGGAACCGGAGTCGGTTCGGGTTTTGGAACGGGAGAGGGTTCAGGTAATGGCTCGGGAAGCGGTGGAGGAAACGGAAATGGAAACGGAAATGGAAACGGAAACGGAAACGGAAACCGTCGGGTACCGCCGCCGCCACCGGCACCGCCGCCACCGCCACCGGCTGGTCCGACTGTCGGAATTAAGATTTTATCGAAACCAAAACCGGGTTATACCGATGAAGCCCGTGTCAATAATGTCCGCGGTGTGGTTACGGTAAAAGTTACGTTTCAATCGAATGGCAGCGTCGGTGCAGTTTCGGTAGTCAAAGGATTACCCAACGGTTTAACGGAAAAAGCAATCGCCGCCGCTAAACAAATTCAGTTTGAACCCGCATTAAAAAACGGTCAACCGCAAACGCTGGTTAAAACCGTTCAATTCAACTTTAATATCTACTAAGGCTGAATTTTAACTTTCAATCTAAAACCGCAAATCGAATCATTTCGATCTGCGGTTTTTCTTTTTAAACGTAACAGCGAACTTTCGTGTCAGCCATCAGTTTTGAGAAAATTATTTTATCCTAAACCGAAGAATTTTTTGACATTTCCGAGTACGCCTGTTTTCTCAACATTAGTTTTTGATTTTAGTTCGAGAAATTTTTCCGCCAGAAGTTTGCGGCGGTCTTCGATTATTTCGCTGATGATGCGGACTAATTCGGGGTTTGTTTCGAGAATCGGTTTGAGCGTTTCAGGCTTTATTTCGATGACTTGAGTTTCACTTTCGGAAATTACATCGGCGGTTCGCGGTTCGTCCGTGAACAAACTCATTTCACCGAAAAAATCTCCCGTCCGCAGATTCGAAATCGTTTTCGGTAAGCCGTCTTCGATAATCTGAATACAGACGTTGCCGCGATGAATGACGAACATAGATTTGTCGGTTTGACCTTTTTCGATAATCGGCTCCTGCGGTGCGAAAACTCTGATTGAGCAGTTTTCGGCGATTTTCATCGTTTCCTCGCTCGATAGCGGAGCAAAAATCGGAATGTTGTTGAGCCGTTCGCAAATTTCATCGGCGATTTCGACAAATGTTGATTCATCTTCGGCTTGTTTCGCCATATAGACGGTTCGCGTCGGATATGCAAAATCCAGTCCTTCACGCTGAAAGGCATACCAGATTCGCTGACGAATCAGAGCGTCCGTGTCGTTGTGGCGGCGGTAAGTAGTAATCCAGTATTTTACTTCCCAATCAATCCCGTTATCACCGAGATTGCGTATGCGGACCTTAGGACGGCGTTTCGGCGAAACATTTTCGACCTGCCGGACGGCTTCGCGGACGACTTGAATAACTTTGGCGGGCGAACTTGTGTAAAGTGTGTTGAAGTAAACAAGTCTGGCGTTCAGTGTTTCCTTCTGAGCGACTTCGATTGTTTCCTTGCCGATGACGCTGTTGCTGATAACGAGTAGTTTTTGCTGAAACGTGCGGATTTTAACGCCCCGCCACGAAACGCTTTCGACCGTTCCCATTCCTTTATTATTGATACTGATAACATCGCCGACCTGGAAAGACTGATCGGCTTGAATGGCAATTCCGGCAAACAAATTTCCCAATGTGTCCTGCAATGCCAGACCGACGACGATTCCGATAATTGCCGAACCCGTAAATAGTGGAGCAAGTTCGATGGTCGGATACTGAGTTTGAAAGATAACGAAAAATGCAACGATGTAGATAATTATCGTCAGAACGGTTCGCAGAAGTGAAGAAATTTCGTATTCTTCAGAATTTCGCAATGCCGCACCGAAAATCAGATAATTTATAAATCTGATCGTCGCTATCACAACTGACATCAGCAGCAGAATTTTAATGATTCGAAAAAGATTGACGATCAACGCAAAGTAAGTTCTGACATATTCAGAAACTTTACCTGTAACCGGCACGATATTTCCATTCAGATCAAACTGCAAACCAAAAAGCGGCGTAATCAGCAAGGGCAGGGCAAACAGTAGGAGAGTGACGATGGCTGTGAACCCGACAAAATAGAGAGTTCGTTTTTGTAATTCGTCAGAAAACATATATTTATTTCGTAACGGAATTAAAAAATATCAGCAAACGTCGTAACAAGCAACAAAATCGAGAGAATCGAAACGATAATCGTGATCAGCCACGCAATACTTTGAAAAACGAACGAGTTTTTGTATTCACCCATAATTTCCGAACTGCTCGAAAGCCGCACCACCGAGACGAGTATGAACGGCAGTAAAAGTCCGTTGAGTGCCTGCGTGTAAATCAGCAGTTGAATCTGCGGAATACCCGGAATTAAAGCGACGATTGCTCCAATTAAAATGAGAGCGGTGAAAATGCCCAAAAAAATCGGTGCTTCGCGGAAACTTCTCGATAAACCTTTCTCAAATCCTAACGCTTCAGTAACCGAATACGCCGTTGCCAGCGGCAGAACGCCCATCGCCAGCATTGATGCCCCGAATAAACCAACCGCAAACAGATATTTTGCATATTCTCCGGCAACCGGAGCAAGTGCGGAAGCGGCAGTTGCCGCCGAGTCAATATTGGTAATGCCCTGTTTATTTAGGGTTGCCGCCGTCGCAATAACTATGCAAATTGCAATCAGTACTGCAAAAGTGTTTCCGACAAATACATCGGCTCGCCCCAACGCCAAATCTTCCTTATCCATTCCTTTTTCAACCGTCGCCGACTGCACGAAAAACTGCATAAAGGGTGTGATCGTCGTGCCGATAAGTGCCATTACCATAAACAGATAACCCGGATCGTCAGGAATACTCGGCGAGACAAATTCCGTTGCGATTTCGCCCCATTCCGGCTTTGACATAAAGGCGGCGAACACATAGCACACGAAAACCAGCGAAATAACCAAAAATACGGTTTCAACCCGTTCCTGCGTTCCCTTAATGACGAGCCACCAGACGAAAACCGACGTGATCGGAATAGTTATATAACGCGAAATTCCCAACAATTCCGACGCTTGAGCGATGCCGATAAACTGCGAGATGACCACGCCCGTATTAGCGATTAGCAAGGCAAAAACGATCAGAGTCGTCAGCCGTACGCCCAAGTGTTCACGAATCAGATCCGCTAATCCCTGCCCCGTTACCGCACCCATTCTGAGGCACATTTCCTGAACGATTATCAAACTGATAACCATCGGAATAAACGCCCACAAGAGCGTGTAGCCGTAACCCGCCCCGATAACCGAATAGGTCGCAATTCCGCTGGCTTCATTGCCGGCGTTTGCGGCAATTATTCCGGGACCCAAAACCGCTAGATATGCAAATAATTTATATTCGGACAGATTTCGCCGCAGACGCTTCGGAAAGCGTAGAACCGGATTGATAAATTTTCGGAAGGAAAATCCTGTTCGTTTCATTATTTAAAAAGTCTGCGTCGTTCATTTTGCGGATTAAAAGCAAGAATGGATTGTAATTTGAAAGGTGTTAAAAATGCAAAGATATGTAAATAATAAAATTATAAGTTTCACAAATAAATAAAATTTGAATGTGAAAAATAATTATCAGAAGCCGAACCGCTTGAGTTTTTATCTTTTCAATCTTAGACTTAAAGCAAGTTTTACAAAGCATTCATTTAGAAAGAAAGAGGAAAACAAAAAATATGACGCATAATCTATTTAATACAAAACAAACATTTGAAACGGGTGATGGACGAGAGGGAACTTTTTATTCGCTGCCGCAATTGGAAAAAGAGGGAATTGCCAACACATCGCGTCTGCCGATCTCGATTCGCATCGTGCTTGAATCGGTCTTGAGAAACTTCGACGAAGGCAAAACGATTGACGAAGCCGATGTCAAAGCAATGGCGAATTGGCAGGCGAATGCTGAACGAAATGAAGAAGTTCCGTTTGTTATCGCCCGCGTTATTTTGCAGGATTTTACGGGTGTTCCATTACTTGTAGATTTGGCGGCAATGCGTTCGGCGACGGAAAGATTGGGAGCGAACCCGGAGATTTTAGAACCGCTGGTTCCCGTGGATTTGGTGATTGACCACTCGGTGCAGGTAGATTATGCGGGAAGCGAAACAGCTTATGAACGCAATATGGCGAAAGAATTCGAGCGAAATGAACAACGATATAAATTTTTGAAATGGGGAACTCAGGCGTTTAATGGATTTAAAGTCGTGCCTCCGGGAATCGGGATTGTTCATCAGGTAAATTTGGAATATCTCGCACGCGGAGTTTTTGAGAAAAACGGCGTTTATTATCCCGATACATTAGTTGGAACGGATTCGCATACGACGATGATAAACGGACTTGGAATCGTCGGTTGGGGAGTCGGCGGAATTGAGGCGGAAGCGGGAATGTTGGGGCAACCGATCTATATTTTAACACCCGATGTCGTCGGAATGGAGATGAGCGGAAAACTGCCCGAAGGTGCGACGGCGACAGATTTGGTTCTGCGGGTTGTAGAGATTTTGCGTGAAGCAAAAGTTGTCGGCAAATTCGTTGAATTCTTCGGCGAAGGTGCTTCAAACTTGCACGCGACCGACAGAGCGACAATTGCAAATATGGCTCCCGAATACGGTGCGACAATGGGATTTTTCGGCGTTGATGAAAAAACTCTCGACTATTTCCGGGCAACGGGACGGACTGACGAGAAAATTGACACAATGCGAAATTATTTCAAAGCACAGGGAATGTTCGGTATTCCGCAGAAAGGCGAAGCCGATTATACGAAAGTTATCGAACTCGATCTTTCGACAATTACGCCCGCCGTTTCAGGTCCGAAAAGACCGCAAGACCGCATCGAACTCAGCAATTTCAAGAATAAGTTCAAACAATTATTTACAGATTCCGTTGCCGACGGCGGTTTTGGCAGAGATGCCGAAGATTTTGAAAGACAGATCGGAATTACTTTGAACGGACATCAAACGGGAACTATCTCAGGCGGCGGCGATCAAAAAGCAAGCACGATTCCAATCGCAATTGAAAATGATCTAAGCCCAAAAAATACAAGCGTTACGACCGAAGCGGAAATGGTTCAAAATCGTCCGACACCGGATCGCGTCGAAGCGGCTGATTTTCCGACGCTCGGCGATGAAAAACCGACGCATACATCAATCGGAAACGGCGATGTTATCATCGCGGCGATAACATCCTGCACAAATACATCGAATCCAAGCGTAATGCTCGCGGCAGGAATTACGGCGAAGAAAGCGGTTGAAAAAGGCTTGACGATTCCGAAATACGTCAAAACTTCACTCGCTCCCGGTTCGCGTGTCGTCACCGAATATTTAGAAAAAACAGGTTTGCAGCCATATCTCGACAAAATCGGTTTTGACTTAGTTGGTTACGGTTGCACAACTTGCATCGGAAATTCAGGACCGCTTAATCCGACGATTGAAAATGCGGTTGTCGAAAACGATTTGGTTGTCGCTTCGGTGCTTTCGGGGAATCGAAACTTTGAAGCGAGAATTCACCAAAATATCAAGGCAAATTTCCTGATGTCGCCGCCGCTTGTGGTCGCTTATGCGATTGCGGGAACGGTTAATAAAGACTTGGCGACCGAACCGCTTGGACAAGATAAAGCCGGAAACGATGTTTATCTCAAAGATATTTGGGCAAGTTTGGAAGAAGTTCAAGCAGTTATGGGAGCGGCATTCGATCCTGAAACTTACAAATCACTTTACAGCGATTTCGCCGAGAAAAATCCGCTGTGGAACGACATTCCGACTTCAACGGGTAAAGTTTATGAATGGGATTCAAGTTCGACATACATTCAAGAACCGCCGTATTTTGACGGTTTCACAATGGATGTTGGCGATTATGAAGATATTCACGACGCAAGACCTTTGGCATTATTCGGCGATTCGGTCACGACCGACCATATTTCGCCCGCCGGAGCATTTCCCGCCGATTCGCCCGCCGGAAGATATTTAATTGAAAAAGGTGTCGAGCCGAAAAATTTTAACAGTTACGGTTCACGACGCGGAAACGATCAAGTAATGCTTCGCGGAAGTTTCGCCAATGTTCGCATCAAAAATTTATTAGTAACGCCGAAAGAAGGCGGTTATACATTGCATCAGCCAACGGGCGAAGAAATGACGATTTACGATGCGGCGATGAAATATAAGGAAGAAAATACGCCTTTGATCGTTCTCGCCGGTGCGGAATACGGAACGGGAAGTTCGCGGGATTGGGCAGCGAAAGGAACACTTTTGATGGGAGTCAAAGCTGTTGTCGCAACTTCATTTGAAAGAATTCATCGTTCAAATCTTATCGGAATGGGCGTTCTGCCGCTGCAGTTCAAAGGCGGCGATTCGGTTGAATCTTTAGGTTTGGACGGATCGGAAACTTTTGATCTGACAGGTTTGGAAGGCGTTGATGTAAAACCGCTTCAAAATGTAATGCTGAAAATAAAACGTGCTGACGGAAGCGAAGTCGAAACGCAGGTGCAGCTTAGAATCGATACGCCGATTGAAGTTGAATACTATCGCCACGGCGGAATTTTGCAATATGTTCTGCGGCAGATAATTAACGAGAATAAGTAATTCATTTAAATGAAAGAATGACCGACAATCGCCAGGATTGTCGGTCATTCTTTTTGTTGAAATTTTAATACTCTAAGCCGCCATCGGAATTTGAGGGGCTGTCTTTAATTCATCAAACCGCACGGGAACTGCCGCATTATTTTTTACTTTTTCTTTTCTCATTTCGTACCATTTATCACAATGCGAACAATGATAAAACTTAAATGTATAATCCGCTGCTTCATAATTTATATCGAGTTTTTTCGTACAATGCCAACAAGTCATATCTTTCACCTCTCTTTGAATTTCCATATTTTTACGGTTAATGAATACATTTTACCATATAAACAGGGTAAAAAAGCAAGAAAATTTTGAAGATAAACAATGTTTATAAGTTGGAATCTCTCTAAGTTATTGCAGAATAATTGATTAGACCGCATACGGAACGCAAAATAGTATAAAAAAATGTTATAAGTATCATTTGAAATAGTTATAATCCCAGCTTTCGGTAAAAATTATGATTGATGTGAAACAAATTTTCGGAAATATAGACATATATATTTTCGATCAGATTTTAAAAGACCGATTTGAGAAAGACTCGAAAATACTCGATGTCGGATGCGGCGGCGGGCGAAATTTAATATATTTTCTACAAAATGATTTTGAAGTTTACGCGATTGACCAAAACCCGGAAGCGGTTGAATACGCCAGATATTTAGCGAACAATCTATCGTCGAGATCATCGCAGAGTAATTTTCAAATATCATCAGCGGAAAAAATGCACTTTGAAGACGCAAAGTTCGATACGGTTCTATGCAATTCGGTTCTGCATTTTGCGGAAAATGAAGAGCATTTTTTGGCAATGATTTACGAAATGTGGCGTGTTTTAAAAAGCGGCGGACTATTTTTCGCAAGGCTGGCTTCGACCATCGGAATCGAAGACAAAATCCGCCCAATCGGCAACGGTAAATTTTTACTTCCGAACGGTGTAGAATGGTTTCTGGTTGATGAAGAAATGCTGATTTCTCTGAGCGAAGAAATCGGCGGAATGTTTATTGAGCCAATAAAAACAACGAACGTGCAAAATATGCGGTGTATGACGACTTGGATTTTGCGGAAAAATTAAGCAGTAATTGGAAGGTGTCTATTTAATAGATCAAATTGTTGATTCATCTAACCGGACTTAAAAAAAATTGCACGCCGTCGGTTAGTTAAAAGGTTCGGTCATTTTCGCATCGACATTAGCGGTCTGCAAATCGGCAGTTTCTCGCCAATTTCCGGCGACGGGCGGTTCAAACATATCGGCAATCGGTTCGGTTTGCTGCGGCGGAAGTTCTTTGTTGGATTTTTTTGTTCCTAAAAACTCTTTTTTAAGACCGGGAATCAATCCGGTATTTTCAAGCGTCGGCACGCCCGATTCAAAAAGGGCGTAGATCATTCTGAGAAGTCCGCCTAAGAACGTAAGAATCGCGGCGATTCCGACCAAATAACCTTCGCCGTTAACCATTGACGTTAAAATTCCCAAAATCGGCACGATTAGAATTCCCGACAGAAACAATAAAGCACCTTGCTTCAAACCGCTTCGACGCGGCGAAACGGCGTTCGGATCACGTTTTTCAAGCATTTCCTTCGGCAAACCGCCGTTCGCGACGACTTCATCCAATCCGATCAACAAAAATCTGCAACGCGAACAAAAATTCGTGTTTTCCTTCAATCGCATTTCACCGCATCTCGGACAATACATTTATTTACTCCTGTAATTTATTACTCATTAAAATATTTTGTTGATTGCCGGTCCGTTAATTCTTCATCGCGGCTTAAAAGTTTCGTCGTCCCTTCGGTGACGCTTCCCGGCGAAACGAGTTCACCCGTGTCGGGTGCTTTCCAGTTTTCCGCTTGGTTTGGATTGACATATTCCTGAGCAGTTCGTGTCTGCGGCGGCGGCGACAAAGAACCTTGGTTATTTTGCTGACCGTGAATTCCTTTTTGAGTTTGGGCATTTATCGGAAAATTTATGTTCTTCGGAGATTTATCCAGGAAGAACAGCGAAAACAGCAAAATCAGCATCGAACTAAAAACGCCGAAAATCGCTGACAACTCCCCAAGATTATTCAATCCTAAATGATCACAAATTGCCGCACCGAATGGAACGAACAGTATAAACCAGAAAATACTAAAGAAGATGCCATTCTTGCGGGTCAGAAGTTTTTTGTTGCCTGATAATTTTTCCAGATACGGCAGAGTTCCGCCGTTCGATAAAACTTCGGAAACCAAACCGAGCGGTAAACCGCACCGGTTGCAAAATCTTAAATTTCCCGAACTCTGTTCTTCTCCACAACGCGGACAATACATACTTTTTCCTTCAATTGAATTTTTTTCGACCAACAAAAACTTTTGGTTATAAAACACTTACGCTAAACTATCGCCGAGAGTTCTTATAATTTCAAGTTTTATGCTTGCTCATTTTCGATAAACTGCAAAATCGCCGTTGCCCGACCTCGCAGATTTTCGGCTTTTATCAGAGTTTCGAGCAGTATTTCAAATAGTGTTTTCGTGCCGTCGGGAGACAGAATTTCTTTTGATAAATCATCATCACCATCAAAAAATGCGAAACCTTTCAAGCGTGTCTGCTCAACTTCATCTAAGTATTCCAAGATTTTCGCGTGCGTCGAAAGTTCTTCCGGCAGAGTCCATTCAAACGGATCATCCCACAGCCGCGTCGTAATTCCGCCGAAGGTCTGCTCAACCCGTCCCGCACTTCGCAGGATAAATTCGCCGCAGGAAAACGCCGAATAAGTTTCAAGTGGCTTCCGGAATAATTTCTCGTGCGGCGTTTTTATGATTATTTCACCGGATGTTTTGTGCAATTCATCAAACTGCTTCTCAAGTATATTTATAAAATCTTGCATAGAATCGGACGGCAAACATCTCTGTCCGCCGGTATTTTTCCTTATAAATCCGCCAAGTTCTCATTTTATAATAACAAAGGTCAGGTTAAAGATTTACTCCAATTTGCGAAAATAATTCTTGTGGGCGGAGATGTCCGCCGTCCAATAAAAAAGATGGATAAATCCATCTTTGTAAATTTAAATTTTTTTAGATTTGCTAATCCTTTTTAAAACGTCGGTCGTCTTCCACCAATACAAGACCATAGTTTTTACCGTTATAATTGACACCGTTTTGAATTTTGCCCTTGATGCCGAGTTGAGCGTTTTTGGATGGAACGCTTCTTTTTGTCAAAACCCAGATCGCTCCCGTTCCGTCGTCAACCTTGTAAATTCCGCCTGATTCTCTGATCAGAGGAATCGAAACGCCGTAACTGTCTTTGACGACTCCCGCAATCGCCACTTCTTTATTTTGAAATTTTCCCGGATTGTCCTCGATGTCGGCAATACTCGTTCTTTTCGGACACGCCGCCGCAAAAATTCCGACAAGCAGAATTAAACACAAAAAGGTAACCTTTGTAAATCTATTCATTTTTTCTCCTTAGTGATTTTGTAAAATTTGATCGGAGAGAGCATCATTCATTAGAACTGATTCAAAATTTCCGGCAAAGTTTGCCATAAATATCAAATTTTGAGATGCTTCAAATGCTATACCTAATCCAACGAACGCTTAATAAATAAAATGACAAGTCCCGTCGGAAAAATTTCGGATGAATATTTTTCTTTTTCGTCCTGTATCGAAAGCGATGTTTGGCATCCCGAAAAAAATGAGGAAGGTTACGAGTGGTGGTATTTCGATGCTCTCAGCGATGACGGAAAAGATGCCGTCGTTATAATTTTTCTCGATAATTTTGTATTCTCACCGAGCTACAATTCGCCGAACCGCAAAAAATCTACTGCTCCAAAGCACAAAATTCCGGCACTCGCTTTTACATATTACCGCAACGGAAAGCCGATCTACCGGGCGATCAATGAATTTACCGCCGCCGATTTTGAAGCCGACACGAAAACTCCGCAGTGCCGCATCGGTGATAGTTCGTTTCACCTCGAAACCGCACCTTACGGTTCGGGTTATGTTCTGGAAATAAACGCCACGCTTCACAAAAAAAGTAGAATTGAAGCCCGTTTTGAATGGCTTTCGATAGAGTCCGACCTGCAGCCTGCGACCGATCAAAACTTATCCGATACGCATTTTTGGAACTTGGTTTCGCCGCGTTCGGACGTAACCGGCAGAATTTCCGTGATCAATCAAAAAGGACGAAAACGCGACGAGATAAATTTTCGCGGAACGGGTTATCACGACCATAATTTCGACAATCGCTGGCTGCCCGACACGGTTCAGGACTGGCAGTGGGGACGTTCGCATTTTCCCGATACGACCGCTGTTTTCTATCGTTACAAAGAGTTGGGAAACCGCGATTCAGTGACGAAATTATTTTTGACCAGAGATTTTATCATCAGCGAAAAAGACGCGGAATTCGAGGTGCAGGAAACGGGCAGAGATAAGTTTGGATTAAAGTATCCGAAACGAATGAAAATTACGACAAAAGACGGCGTAAAACTTCGTGTTAAGCAAAACGAGGTGATTGATTCGTCGTTTTTCTACCTGAGATTTTTAAGCGAAATGACTTTGACACTGCGGGACGGAAAACCCCGTAAAACTACTGGAATCACCGAACATCTGAAACCTAAAGCGTTAAAATATCGTTGGTTTGATTGGCTGATAAATATGCGAATCGGCAGAAACGGTAAAAGTCCTTTTTTGCCCTGAAATTCGTGAATTGCCATCCGTCCCGACGGCATTTTGATTAAAGAACCATTTTGATAATCATGGAATTTTATAAGATAATTTTATTTAAGCAGCAATGGAAAATAACTCTCAACTTGAACCGGAAAAAATAAGCCGATATACGTGCGACAACTGCGGTGCGAATATGGTTTTCGATCCGAAACACGGCACGCTTTTCTGTCCGTATTGCGGCTCGCAGAAAGCGATTGAGTCGAATTCCGCTGAGATCGTCGAGAATGATTTTCGGAGTTTTTTGCGTCCGGCGGCGGAGAGTTTGCAGCCGCTGGCGAAAAATGCGATGCAGGTTTCGTGCAACAGTTGCGGAGCGACCGTGACATTTATTCCGCCGGAAACAGCAACAAGCTGCGATTTTTGTGCGGCGAAAATTGTCGCTCAACCAAAAGCCGCCGATCCACTCGTTGCTCCCGAAGGCGTGTTGCCGTTCAGCGTTCCGAATAAAGAGGCGATTGTTTCGTTGAAACAGTGGACAAGTTCACGTTGGTTCGCCCCGAACGCCTTGAAAACAATGGCTCAAACCGACAAAGCCGTCAGCATATATATTCCATACTGGACATTCGACGCTTCTACCGCAACATTTTATCGGGGGCAACGCGGCGAGGATTATCAGGAAACCCAATATTACACCGACGCGGAGGGCAGACAACAGACGCGAACCGTAACGAATACCAATTGGTATAACGCTTCGGGCGATGTTTCAAGGCACTTTGATGATGTTCCGATTCCGGCAACAACTTCTGTTCTGCCAAAGTATATTAATAAATTAAACTGGGATTTCGATAAATTAGCTTCTTACGATCCTGCTTATTTATCGGGACATAAAGCCCAAACTTACCAGGTAACGCTTGAGCAAGGTTACGAACAATTTCAGGGAATCGCCAAAGGTGTTATTCACGGCGATTGCCAACGTGACATCGGTGGCGACCGGCAAATTGTCAGTTCGATGGAAACCGATTTTTCCGACATTACCTTCAAACACATTCTCGTTCCGGTCTATGCCGGAGCATATAAATTCAATAACAAAGTTTATCAAATCATCGTTAACGGCAGAACCGGCGAAGTGCAGGGCGAACGACCTTACAGTTGGCTCAAAATCGGCTGTCTGACGATTGTGATCCTGATCGCTCTGACAATCTTTATTATGATCGCTTCGATGTCTAAATAATTCAATGAAAAGTTCGCATCGGAACGCCGTCGAACCGCCTGTCTGCATTTTGAGTAAAGTAATAAATACGGATCAACAATATCATTTGTAACCTGCAATTTACCTGAAAACACGACTACGAATTTTCGATAAACATTACGAACACTAAACTTGAGCCGACGGCAGACGCGGAAGCTTGCCGTCGGGCAGACGAGTCGTTCGCGTTCCGACCGCAAAAATATCAGTATTTAATAACCAACCGCTACACCGTCGCTCCGGGAATCAATCGCCCCTAATCTGACACCTTTTTCGTCAACCGCAATCGCTGTCGCGGATGCTAAACTTCCCGGATTTTCGTCAAATTTGTGTCCGTATTTTTCCAAAATAGTTCGCGTGTCGTTCGACAAACCGTAAGGCTCGAAAAAAATCTGGTCGGGCAGCCACTGATGATGGATTCGCGGTGCGTCAACCGCTTCCTGAATATTCATTTTGTGGTCAATCATATTGATCGTCGTTTGCAGAACCGCCGTGATGATTCGCGGTCCGCCTCTCGCACCGACGGCAAACCAAAAAGTGCCGTCCTTTTTCATAACAATCGTCGGAGTCATCGAAGAAAGCGGACGTTTTCTTGCACCGACGGCGTTTCGTTCGCCTTGAATCAAGCCGTATAAATTCGGTTTTCCCGGTTCCGCCGCAAAATCGTCCATTTCATCGTTCAGCAAAACTCCCGTGCCTTTCGCCGTCACCGCCGAACCGTATAAATTATTGATCGTGTAAGTATTTGTTACCACCGTTCCGTCTTTGTCAACGACCGTAAAATGCGTCGTGTCCATTGATTCTTTGCCTTTAATTTTACCTTCCTTGATGTCTTTGCTGGTCGAGGCTTTTGTTAAATTGATGGATTTTCCGCGTTCGACGGCGTAATTTTTTTGAATCAATTCAGAGGTCGGCACGAACGAAAAATCGGGATCGCCCATATAAACCGAGCGGTCGGCGAATGCCCGCCGCATTGCTTCGGTTAAAAGATGATATTTCGCGGCGGAATTATGTCCCATTTTTCCGATGTCAAAAGGTTCGAGCATATTCAAGACTTGTAACAACACGATTCCGCCCGAAGACGGCGGCGGCATTGAAACGATTTCGTGTCCGCGATAACTTCCGCGAAGCGGTTCGCGTTCCTTAACGACGTAATTTTTCAAATCCTGCAAAGTTATCAAACCGTCATTGCGTTTCATATCGTCGGCAATCAGTCGGGCAGTTTCACCTTCGTAAAAATCTTTTGCACCCGATTTTTGAAGTCTCTGCAGAGTTCGAGCTAAATCGGCTTGCTTAAATAAATCGCCTTCGTTATAAAATTTTCCGTCATTTAGGAAAATCTTTTTGCTGTCGTCGAATTTTTCGAGATTCCCCTTATAGGATTTGAAAAGTTCGGCGAGTCTGTAACTTAAAGTATAACCTTCGGCGGCAATTCTGCGGGAGGGTTCGATCAGATCAGTCCACTTTATTTTTCCCGAACCGTATTTTTTGTAAGCGTATTCAAAACCCGCCGGTGTTCCCGGAACGCCCGCCGCCCGATAACCGATGACCGAACCGCCTTCGCCGCGAATCACTTTGCCCTGATTATCCAAATAAACATCGCGTCCCGCTTTTTCAGGAGCCATTTCGCGGTAATCAATCGTCATAAAATTCCCGTCCTTCGTGCGAATCACCATAAATCCGCCGCCGCCCAAATTTCCGGCTTCGGGATAGACGACCGCTAGAGCAAGTCCGACGGCAATCGCCGCATCAACCGCATTTCCGCCTTTTTTCATTACGTCAACGCCGATCTGCGAAGCAAGTTCGTGCTGCGACGCAACCATCGCATTTTTTCCGCGAACCGGATCACGCCACGCCGCACGATTATTTTGCGGCAAAAATAAAGTTGCTGAAAATATTGCAAAGATGAATAAAAGACTCGTGATTTTTTTCGTGATGTTCATAATTAAAGTTTTTTCTTCGATTCCGAATTTGAGTCTGACCGAAATAACTTTTTCGATCACGGGAATAAATATGATTTTAATTGCAATTGTTACGAAGCATTCTTTATTTCCGAAGTTTGGGTTTATCCAGAATAAATTACCATATTTCTTGCAAAATATGTATAATATAGTGTAGTTTCAACTACATACCCTAAATTTGTCATTAAATTTTTTATTCAGCCCTCTTTGTATAAAAAGAAAATTCGCTCAAATAGTTTATTGGAGAAAATATAAGTATGAAAAAATTTCTTAATCCGTTGGTCTTTTTAGTGTTGGTCGGCTTGACGTTCTCGACCGCTCCGGCACAAATTTTTAGACAAAAAAGAGATGTTCAAAGAAGGGAAGTCCAAAAGACGGAAAATCAGAGAACGGTCGCATCGAAACGTCAGAAAAATGATAGTTTGAGTTACCGCACGGTCGAAGCTTTTTCCGACGGCGGCGGCGTAGTTCTAAAGTGGACGACTGAGTTCGAGGTTGACAATATCGGGTTCGATATCTACCGCATCGATGGTGGCAAGAGAATTAAGGTCAATCAAACTATCGTTGAAGGAAGCGGTTTGATCGGCGGCAGCGGTCCGCAGTCAGCCGGAGAATATGTATTTTTCGACAACGACGGCGGACTTAGTTCAATCTATCAGATTGAAAATATCTCTGTAAATAGAACTAATCACAGATCACCGGGCGTTTTTCCGAAATTTGAAAGCAATCTGCAAAACGTCACCAGTGCCGCATATACTTACCGTCCGAGATCAGTTTTGAGTAAAAAAGTGCAGGCATTAAGTTACGACGCACCGAATCTTCCGAGTGAATTAAAAAGTATCGCAGATGAGAGCGATTCATTAGTTGATCCGGTCAAGCAGCGTGCGGTCGCGGCTCAACCGGGAGTTAAAATCGGCATAACGAGTCGCGGCGTTTACCGCGTTACGAATGCTGAACTGCAAAACTCCGGTTTCGATCTCAATCAACCCCGTGAAAAATGGCAGTTGTATCTTAACGGTGTTGAGCAGGCAATTAGCGTAACCGCCAATTACATCGAGTTTTTCGGCAAAGGAATCGACACGACTTATACCGGCAAAAATATATATTTTCTGACTGCCGGAAGTGAAAACGGTAAGCGAATCGCCGACACATTCCGCCGCCCCATCGGAGGAAACGTAGATGGAAATTATTACGATTATACGCTTGAAAATAAATCCCGAACGACATATTTTCCAAAACTTCTCAATGGTGATCTGCAAAATTATTTTGGACCTTTAGTAAGTAGTACCAGTCCATTAATTTATAATTTCGATGTCCGCGGAGTTGATTTTTCATCCGCTTCCTCAACAATAGCAATTGCACTTCAGGGGTTCACGTCTGCTCAACACAGCGTTAAAATCAAACTTAACGGAGTTGAAATACAAACGATTGATGGCAATAACCGTGAATTCTATTCGAAAACAATGACCTTTCAGACTCAAATACTGAAAGAAGGTCAGAACTCTTTGGAAATGATTTCGCTCGCCGGAAGCGGAGATTTCAGTTTATTTTCCGATCTGAAACTGGATTACCGACGGCTTTATAAAGCCGAATTAAATCAATTGGAGTTCTATACAAGAGATTTACGCGATACCGATGTCGGCGGATTTACGTCTGCGGATATACGTGTTTGGGACATTACATTTCCCGACACGCCGCAACTCGTTACCAACACTTCACCGAAGGCATTGAACACGCAAAACAGCGAATTCGGCGTTAATTTGCTTTCAAGCCGACAGGCAAATATGTTCGCGTTCACGAATGCCGCAACCAAACAAGTCGCTTCGATAATTCAGAATTTCCCTTCAACCTTATCATCCGTGAGTAATAATGCCGATTTGATAATCATCACTCCGCGAATATGGTTGACGGAAGCAAATGTCTGGGCGGATTACCGACGTAACGACGGAATGGTCGTTGAAGTTATTGATGTCGAAGATACTTTCGATGAATTCAGTTACGGTGTTAATGATCCCGGAGCAATGAAGGCAATGTTTAATTACGCCAAAAACAACTGGCAAACTCCGCCGAAATATGTCCTTCTGATTGGCGATTCGACCAGTGATCCGCGAAATTACACTAATGCTCCCGATATAAATTTTATGCCGGTCAGATTCGTGGATACCCTTTATGAAGAAACTATCAGTGATGATTATTTAACCGATTTTAACAACGACGGTTTGACGGAAATCGCCATCGGAAGAATTCCTGCTAAATCCGCTCAGGATATAACTTCTATTTATAATAAGGTCGTTAATTTTGAATCGACACTTTCAACCGCTCAGGCACGAGGTTCACTCTGTGCGAGCGATGAACCGCGGGGTTATGATTTTCAGAGTTTATGCCTGAGAACTCAAAAAGAATTACCATCGTCGATTCCGACGACTGAAGTAAACCGGCAAGAAGCCGATTCAAAAAATAAATTACTGGCTGCAATGAATAAAGGTCAATACATTGTCAATTATTCAGGACACGGAACAACCGGAGTTTGGGCAAGCACGAGTTTCTTCGGCTTAGACGATGCTCCGAATCTTTCAAATCAGGACAAACTTTCGATTTATGTGATGCTGACCTGCTTGAACGGATATTTTATTAGAACCAAATTTGACAGTTTAAGTGAGGTTTTGTTGAAAAATCCGAATGGCGGAGCAGTCGTAACGTGGTCTTCATCCGGAGAAACGACACCTGACATTCAGGAAATTATGGCAAGAAGATTCTTTGGAAAACTTGGCAGCAGCTCCGAATTCAATCGGATGGGTGATTTCGTCAGCGATGCAAAGTCGAGTCTTACCGGCGGACGTGATGTCAAACTCTCGTGGGTTCTGCTCGGTGACCCGACACTGAAAGTGAAATAATCTAATTGATTTCAACTATTGGAAAAGGCTTGCAATTTTTATAGATTGCAAGCCTCTTTTTTATCAACTTTATCGGAGTTTTAAGTCATCTGTGGGTGGCTTTTGTGCCGTTATATCGTGGGCAGATTCCGCCCATAGGCAGGATTTAAAACTCTTTGCCGGATATAGAGCAAGTTTGTTGACGAAGTAACAATCTTGAACTTTGAATCTTAAATCAACCCGGCTGAATGCGAATCATATAACTGCAAATCCCAACCGGCGTGCCGGGTGAAACATTTACTCTCTGTCCAATTGGCAGTTCTGCATTGTTGATAACTGCCGCATTTCGTCCCTCATTGATGATAGAGAAAGTTCCCGTTGCATCGTAGATTAAAATGAGATGCCGCCGACTGATTTCCAGATCACCGGTCAACGAAATATCCACGGGTTTCGATTTTGAACCGCGTCCGATGACGACTTCGGTTTGATAAATCGGCAGGATATTCTGGCGAACTCCGTTTCTCCAAACTTCCAGATTAAAAAGCAACTTATCGCGTGGGCTGACCGAAGTGATTTCTTCGCCGTCACCCGCATTGAACTGCCTGTTTTTTGTCGGAGTAACTTGTGAGGGACTGTGAAAAGACTGATTGAAGTTCGGCGACGGCGGTGAAGTATAAGCTGTCGGCGGCGGCGGCGGCGGTTGTTGTGGCGGCTGAGTCGAAGATTGGACGGGAGTTTTCGGTTGTTTCGGTTTCTGCCGTGCCAGAACTCCGGTTTTGTTTGACGAAGAATTATCATCCCAACTATGCTGAACCCGTAAATCACCCTTTTCCAAAGTGCCGTCAACTCTTAATTCAACCGCGAATGACTGCGTTTCCAGCTTTTTTTTACCCGCGATTTCTTTCGCCCGTTCAGCCAGAATATGATATAAACCCTGCTCCAACCCGCGTCTTTTCGCACCTTTCCATTCCTTATCGTCTTCTTCGCTCAGAAAAATTATATATTCGGTCGGAATAATCGTCGTTCCCTGCGGCAGAGGGACGATTTCACGCTGCATCACTTCCTCGACCGCACGGGCGATTTTGACGATAAATTCTTCCGCCACACTTCGCGGTTTGACCTGTGCATCACGGGCGGCTTCCTCTAAAACCAACTCGGCACTTTCGCCGTCAATCCAACGCCTGACTTTATCTAAAACGCTCACAAATTTCTCCTATTCGTCTATTTTTATATATTTTCCATAAGCCCAACCGCGATCCGCCGCTGCCGAATCAGTTTTCGGATCGCCGTATTCGGTGATGACGACTTCATACCAATTGTCGTCTTTCTGCAAAATCTTCACCCGCGAATTTACCGTAATCAGACCAATCGGCTCATTTTTCGCCGTCGGTTCGGGACGCAAATTTATATCCGTGATCGCTGTTCCCATTTTCTGTTTGGTCGCAAAACCGCTGAGTAAAGGAAATCCGCGACCGACTAAATAATTGTATGTGGCAAAAAGACTTCCGGCAAAAAGTCCCAAAATAATAATAAATGTTGCCGCGTTTCGCAAAAAACTGCGGCGTGGTTTAATCGTCCGTTCAGCCTCCGATTTGATATATTCATTTATGGGAGGTGTGCTTATAACCGGATTTTGCTGAATCGGTTGAGCGAAAGTATCAGTTTTTTTAACATTGACAACCAGCGGATGTTTGGGAGTTTTCAGCAGATCGGGATTTATTCTCATCTCGCTCGATGTGTTGAATTTCGGTTTGATTGGAGCGTTCGGCGTAAAACCTGCGGCGATGTGAGCTTTCGGAATTGATGAAAGTTCGGTCGTGACGCGGGTTGCCGCTCTGCCGTCCGGCGATTCCGCCAGTTTGCTTATTTGCGACAAATCCTTCCAGAATTCATTGACCGTCTGCTGTCGGCGGCGTGAATCATTTTGCGTCGCTTTGTTAAGGACTTTGACCAGTTCGCCCGCCCAGTTCTTGCGACGCATCGAGTGCGGCAATTCGGTGATCGGCTGATTTGCAAAATACCGCGGTGATTCGCCGGTGATTAAAACAAACGCGGTTTTCGCCAACGAATATATGTCGGCGGCGGGCGTTAGTTCGGAAAAAACAAGGCTCTGTGTTTCGCCCGCCAGCATCGGACTGTGTTCGGGCGGAGCATAGATATTCGTGCCGACCCGCGTGATCGGATTGTCGGAAATCGTCACGCGGGCGACACCGAAATCGGCGATTTTAACGATTTTGTGATCTGTGGTCAGTAATAGATTTTGCGGTTTAATATCGCGGTGAATGATGTCGTTCTGATGAGCTTTGGCGAGACCTGCGGAAACTTGTTCGAGATAATCAAGTGCCGACAACAGCGTCAAATCATTGTTTTGACAAAAACGGGCTAAATCTCCGCCCGGAAGATATTCCAAAACCAAGTAGTGAAAAACCGTTCCGCGTAAATCCTGAGCCGTTCCGTGTCCGAGTCGGCTGATAATATTGGGATGGCGAACCCGATCCAGAGCAATCGCTTCATTTTGAAAATTTTCGACTAAAGTTCGCTCTAAATCCAAATCTAAATCATTCTGCATAAAAACGTTAAGTGCTTTAATGACAACGGTTTTATGCGACGATTCGGGTGAAGCGAGGAAGTCTTCGGCAAGATAAATTTCGGCATAACTGCCGCGTCCCAATCTTTCGCGGACATCATATCTTCCATCAAGGCGGCAATTTTTTAGCTGTAAATCTTTCATCAAATGTCTGGTTTATGGATTATACTATAACAAAATCTCATAGCTAAACTTTATACGACATAATTTTTTCAAAGTTCGTTAGTGTAAAACGGCAAATGAACGGGCTTTTTGCCTGGAATCTACTCATCGAATAAAATATTTTAATTAATCAAATTGGATTTAACATAATAAGTTTCAATATTAAATTTAACTTTATCTTTGATACATAATGGAATTCGTATAAAATGAATTTATATTTGAGTTTAGCTGCGACACTTTTGACAAAAATGGATTCTGAAAATAAAACGGAAGTAGATAAAAGTTTTTCATTAGATTGGCTGGTCGGCGGAGTTTTGACGAAATTGGGCGATACCTTTGACCGCTTTACGGGCAGAGGTTGGAATCCGTCAAGCAGTTTGGCGACGAGTAAATTGACGGAGAAACTGAAGTTTCTGCTTGATTCGGAAGTGAAGGACTTGGGCAAAGACGGCAAGTTTGTGCCGCACATAATCAAACTGAAAATTCAATGGGACAAATTCTCGACCGATGCGGAAGAAGATTTGGACGGTCTGAAATATGAACTGCAAGCGGCGGC
Source organism: Pyrinomonadaceae bacterium (assembly GCA_041746675.1). Classification (GTDB taxonomy): domain Bacteria; phylum Acidobacteriota; class Blastocatellia; order Pyrinomonadales; family Pyrinomonadaceae; genus Aridibacter. The sequence goes on from JBGTGO010000006.1 coordinate 45,509, forward strand.
GATTGATCATATCAACGACAAACGCTATCACACTTACGCCCCGCTCGATATTGAGATAAAAACCGATTATTTCACCGACGGCGTGAGAATGGTGGCAAGTTTCGGCAAATTTTCCGAAAATGGCGAAGCCGACGAAGCGGCGGTCAATGTCACCGTTCCGAATATGAAAACAGATGGCTTAGTGACCGATAATAAAATAACTGTCAATTTATCCGAAGAAAAAATTCAAATCGAAGACGACGTTTTTAAGGCAAGATTTGAAACGTATGGAAAACACAAGGAAATTGAGCTTGATTTTACGGCAAATAAACGAATCTCCGTCGGCAGATCGGCGGAAAATATTCTGGGGATTGACGATCAAAGCGTTTCAAAAATCCACGCAGCGTTAATATTGGGCAAAGAAAAACAACTGATGGTCGCCGACACGGGTTCGACGAACGGAACATATATCAACGGGCAACGTATTGCTTACGGAAAAGCCGTTGCATTTGAAGACGACGCGATAATAAAATTCGGCACCGTCGAAGTGATATTCAAGCGAATCAGCGGAACGCGGCTTATTGATGAAGAAGTATTTGAAAACGCGGAAGAAATCGCAGCCGAAACCGAAGTGATTCTGCCGCCGACAATTGCAGCTGCTAACGAAAAGATAGTTGTTCCCGAAATTAAGCCGACGGAAGCCAATGTAAAAATCAGCGACAACATAACAAACGTTGAGAAGCCTGAAGCCGCAACGAATGAAGGAAAAAGCGAATTGGTAAATATAGATAAAACTTAGGACTGGGAAATTTAACGAATAATGCTTTTATTTTTACTGCAAATTGATTGGGAAAGCTGGCGACCGGAAAAACTTTTCGGTGTGCAGGTTCTGGAACGCACACCGGCGGGTTTGACGATTGTTTATATCGTCGGTGTCGCGATTTTGATCGGCTTTTTATTCGTTTCATTTATCGGAAATTTCAATCGTCCGAAGTATAATTTTGAACAGGATTTGCCGGATGAGGTCAGGAAAAAACTGAGTTCGACGGCAACCAACCGCAGTCTGCGTCTGTGGCAAGCCGTGTTTTTCCTGCTCGCCTTCGGCGTTTACGGCTACCACGTTTACTGGACATATTACGCCGAAGAATACAACGAGGCGTTCAGCAATTTAAGCTACAAAGATTTGCGTTACCGCCGCACGACCGCCGCAAATTTGCGTGGTTGGATGTTCGACCGTTCGGGTAAATTAGGCAACGCACTTGCTTATTATAAAGTTGATTCCGACGGCGATATTGTCCGAAATTTTTCACTCAAAACCGAAATGGCACACTTACTCGGAACGGAACGCGGCACGCCCGGTTTGGAGCGAACGCTCTATCGCAAAAAATCCGATCCGATGCCGGAAGCGTGGGATGTTCTGACAAAGATCAAACAAGCGGACGAAGAAAAACGCGATGTCCGCATCACGATTGACCGTGATTTGCAGACTTTCGTTGCCGAACAGTTAAATGATAAAGAAGGTGCGGTCGTCGTCTTGAATCCGCAGACGGGCGACGTTTTGGCGATGTATTCAAACCCTTCGTTCGATATTACCGCCGCTCAAAGTCTCGACGATTGGCTCAAACTCGAAGGAAATTTACGCGAAAAGCCTTTGTTAAATCGGGCAACCCGCGAATATTATGTTCCCGGTTCGACCTTCAAAACTTTTACGATGCTTTCGGCTTACCGCAACAATCGGCAAAACACGATGCTTCTAAGTCGTCCCGGAGGTTTTGTCCCGTTTCGCGGTTCGCGTCCGATTTTTGATGCCGTGCCGCCGTGCGAACCGCCGTATGGTTGCGGAAATCTGAATATTGCACAGGCTTACGAAGCATCTTCAAATCAATATTTTTCGCAGATGGCGGTGACGCTCGGACGCGAAAGAATGGGCGAAACGGCGAGAGTTTTGGGGATCGAACCAGTCGAAACTCCGCTTGATGCCGTCCGTGCCAGTTTCTTCCCGAAAATCTGGAACACGAGCGATGAAAAAATCGCCAACGCCATCGCTCCGCGTCAATCAACCCTCGTTACCGGCAGTAAAATCTCGACTTACGATCTCGGTTTGGAAGGAATGGGACAAGGTTATGCCGGACAGATGACACCGATGCAGATGGCTCTGATTGCAGCCGCACCAGCGAATATGAACGGGAATTTGATGAAGCCGAAGATCGAATATGACCGCAAACCGGAGGTTTTTGCCAAAGTTATTTCACCGAAAGAAGCGGCGGAAATCCGGCAGATTATGGGACTTGTCACCGAAGGCAGCGGCGGCACGGCGACGAGAGTTTTCGGCAACATCCGCAGTGCCGGAATTCGTTCGGGCGGAAAAACCGGAACAGCGGAAAAACTTGCTCCCGTTTACGATAAAAAAACGGGCAAACTGAAAACCGTGACGAGAAAACGCAAAAATGCGAAGGGCGAAATGGAAGAATATCAAACGCCTGTGATGTATGAACGCACCGACAGTTGGTATATTTCCATCGCCCCGCTGGAAAATCCGCAACTCGCCATCGCCGTCGTCGTCGAAGGCGGCGGCTACGGTGCGAAAAGTGCTGCACCGATTGCCGCGAATGTGATTCTGAAAGCAAGAGATTTAGGGTTGCTCGGCGAAAAATATACGCCGAAAGTTAAAACGAAAACTGATGGTAAGAAAAGTAGTAAAAGATAGAAACGAAGAAACTAACTACGAAATGCACGAAAGAAGAAATACGAAAATTTACGAAAAAAAATTTTACCTGAATTATATTTCCTTTTTAATTTTATATCGTTTTAATTTTTATTCCGATTTTAACTTTTGTTTTGTTGTAGTTATTTAAAGTATTTTTTGATTTTCTCTTTTTTTCGTAAGTTTTCGTATTTCTTGTTTAGTATATTTCGTAGTAAAAGTTTTAGATTATGAAAAGCCGTCCATCAACACATTTTTTTATACTGGCAATCGTCGTCATTCTTTCGGCGATCTCGCATTACTCTATTTATTATGGGGCGTTGATCCGTGGCTATGAAGCGTCGGTGTGGATGGCTGGACGGGATTTGTTTTTACTGAGCGTGCTTGCGTCCCTGCCGATTGTCTTTTCAATAATTTTTAAATACAAGGGAAATTGGACTATTTTCACATCGGTCGTGCTGCTTTTTTCCATCGGTTTAACTGTACAATACAGGCTTTTCAGCGACCCCGAATATATTTCGAGCAGCAATAAAGCCGAAGCCCGCAAAGCAAAAATAAAAACCTTGCAGGAGCACTACATTCAGGAAAATTATTCCGCCGAAAAGAAACAGATAATGGGTTTAGAGCCGACCGAACCGGCACCCGTTGACCTTTCAAAACTGACACCGCGACCTTCGGAAATCGGGATGAATAATGTTTTATTTTCCGGAAAAACGCTGATCCCTCTGTTCGGAATGCTATGTATGATCGGGACTTTTCTGCTGATTCGGGAAGACAAGATTTTAGAATTGTTACAGAAAAATGGTTTTCTCATCGTTCTGCTTACTCTCGGACCGCTTCTGCTCGCGGCGATAACTTCGCGGGCGGGGAAATCCATCGGCAATATGACACCGTGGGAACTGTCGAAGATTCCGTTTTTAATCGGTTTTGCGGCGATTCTTGCCGTTTTATATAAAAATCTGGCACGAACTTATTGGGGAATTCCGCGGGCGAAAGATGTTGTTCCGCTGGTGTTTATGGCGGTTCTGCCGTTCTTTCCTTTTTTCGTTTTGAAGGATTTCGGGCAGATGATGGTTTTCAGTTCGGTTTACGTAACGCTTTATTTTATTGCCGTCCGCCGTTTGCCGCAGAGAATAGTTTTGATCGGAAGTGTCGTTCTGGTGGTCAGTATTCTGGTCGTCAGTGCCTTGCCGGAAAAATCGCAGGAAAATATTCCACTGTTGCCGACTTTGGCAAAACCCGTTAAAAAGATTCTGCCCGACCGAATTCAGCAGCGGTTTCATTTATGGCTCGACGGATTCAATCCGCCAACTCCCGAAACCGATTGGTGGAAGGACAGTTACGATTTGTATTACAAAAAACTTGTTAAAAATAATCCCGACATTCCGCGGATGCTCGAAGAAGATCCGAACTTGCAGCGGACAATCAATGTTGATGCGTGGTTTGATGTTTTGGCGTTCCAACCTGCACAGGCGACTTACGGTTTAGCTTCCGGCGGAACGACCGGACGCGGTTTAGGACTCGGTTTTGTTGAACTTATTCCGGTTGCCGACTCCGATTACATCTACTCCGCTATTGCCGAAGAACTTGGACTTTTGGGTGGTTTATTGATAATCTTTGGCTTGATAATTTTTGTGTCTGCTGGAGTTAGGACGGCTCTTGATGCACGCGATATGTTCAGCAAACTATGCTGTGTCGGTTTAACGGCATTCATCGGTTTTCAGGCACTCGTCAATATCGGCGGAATCACGCGGGCATTACCGATGACCGGAATCACGCTTCCATTCGTCAGCCACGGCGGTTTTAGTTTAATTACGAGTTTTATAATGCTCGGAATGTTGATGGCATTTTCACATCGCAACGCTTTGGACAGACAAGTAAATCTCAGACAAAATGTTGAAATCGCTTGAAGGCGAAACTCAAAACTCGGAGAAAAAAAAGATGATGCAGGATAAATTGCAGATTGATTCGGCGGCGGTCAGCGACAAAGGTTTGAGCGAAAAGCGACCGCAAAATGAAGATTCTTATCTTGAATTGCGGGACAGCGGACTTTATGCGGTTGCCGATGGAGTCGGCGGAGCGGCGGCGGGCGATGTCGCGTCGCAGATGGCGATGGAAATCCTGGGCGAAGCGTTTATTAATTTACAGGAAAACGGCGATGCCGAACAGCGGATGCAATCGGCGATTGAGCAGGCGAACAGTGCGATTTTTCAAACCTCGAACGAACTCGCCCAACTTTCAACGATGGCAACGACGATTGTTGCCGTTCACATCAACGGAAATGTCGCCACGATTGGACACGTCGGCGATTCAAGACTTTACCGGCTTGACGAAAACGGGAATTTGTTACGCGAAACACAGGATCATTCAGTCGTCGAAGAAGAAGTTCGTGCCGGACGGATGACACCGGAACAAGCTCTGACGCATCCTAGCCGAAACGTGATAAGTCGGGCGTTGGGTGCGGAACAAAACGTCGAGATTGATATGAAAACGATTATGTTCGAGCCGAACACGAAATTTCTTGTCTGCTCGGACGGCGTAACGCGGCACATTCCCGATGTCGAACTGCGGTCACTTTTAAGCAGCGAAAACGATTCTTCCCTGATCTGCCGAAAAATAAAAGAACTTTGCTACGAACGCGGGGCAGAAGATAATTTAACGGCAGTCATCATTGCAATCGGGAAAGCCGTGGAAGAGAATTTTGCATTTGAAAATTTTCCGGCATCAAGTGAAAGTTTTGAGGAAGATACTATTGCCACTCCACGTCCGCCTTTGGTAAACAGTGCTGTTTTCAGCAACTCACCGGCAAAAAAAGAGTTCGTTCAGGAATCCGATTTCCTGAACGAAACTGATTCTGAATCAACATTTCAAGAAAATGATGTCAATTCTGATACAGTTGAACAACAGAACACAGCAGACGAATCCGTGAATTATCACGCTGCGGAAAATGATACCGTTGAAATTTTGCAGAGCAGTAATGATGGTGAACCTACGAAATCTGAAAATATTCGAGCGTCCCAAACTGTTAATCAAAGCAATTCGGGCGGTCTTGGAAAACTTATCTCAAGTTTATTATGGTTTGCTGTCGGGTTAACGATCGGTGCTTTAGGTTACTATTTCTTCGTAAGTATGAATGCAGCTGACGGCGATGCCCAAAAAACACCGATGGCAAGTGCGGCATTGATGACGTTCGAGCAAAAACGCCGTTTAGTTGATGCCAGCCCGGAAGCATATATTGCCAACAATCCGAATTCAAAAGATGCTTCCGACAACTACTTACTCGGCAGAGCGTTCCGTCTTACCGGAAATTTTGACAGTGCTAAAAAGGAATTGGAAAAGGCAAAAGCCGACGTTGACAGCATAGACATTGCCAATCGCCGCGTTGTTGAGAATGACATAAATCTGGAATTGGACAAAATAGACAGTGGAAATAATACGACTGTGATTCCATCATCGAACGGCAATGATTCTCCGGTGAATCCGCCTGCAACCGGCGAACCTTTGGTCGAACCATCAAATTAAATAACCGCTGTCATAGGTCTAAGTTCAACAAAATTTATTTTGTTGAACTTTTTGCTAATCTTTTGTTGCTTCAAATAATATTATTCCGCAAGCGACCGCTAAATTCAGACTTTCGACATCGTTTTGCATCGGAATATAAATAATTTCGTCAATTAAACATAGTTCGTTACGGCTTAAACCGTGAGCCTCCGAACCGAAGATAAGCAGACAATTTCTTTTCCATTCAACATCTGTATATTTTTTCGTTAAATTTGCATCAGCACAAATCGTTGCCAGATTTTTTGTCTTTGCCCAATTGATTACTGAGTCAAAATCGGCATTTTCCCAAACTGCTAATCTTAAACTTGCTCCCATCGAACTTCGCAAAGCCTTAGCCGAATAAATATCTGCGGATTTTGTGGTCGTGATAATTCCGGCAACTCCGACGGCTTCCGCCGTTCGCAAAATTGCTCCGAGATTGCTCGGATTATTTATTTCGTGAAGCAAAACGGTTATAGATTTACCGGAAATATTTTTATCGAGAGTCGATTCGATTTCTGATTTTCCGGTTTCCGGTTTCTCGCCGATAACAATTATTCCCTGCGAATTTTTCGTGTCGGCGATTGAATTAAAAATTTTATCAGGTAACAGAAAGATTTCGTTGGTTTTCGATCCGATTTGCCCGGTTAAAACTTTATTTAGTTCGGATACGGCAAAACTCTCCGAAACATAGATTTCAGAGAGTTTTAAATTGCTTCGCAGAACTTCAGATGCTAGCCGTTTACCTTCGATAAAAATAGCATTTTCGATTTGTCCGTCCCGAATTTTTCTGACAATTTTTAAATGCTTGTTGTCGCGGCTCGTAATCTCCTTCATTTTATTGAGTTTATTCAACAGGTGAGCAAAGATAATCAAGAAAAAAGTTTTGGTTTGTCCTCAATTTCACTCGGTTTTTACCGTTCGCCTTATATATTTTTAATTATTTCGGCTGAATCGTAACTGATTTAATAACGACATTCTCGATTGGACGTTCATCTTGTTTCGGCACTCCTGCGATGATCGAAACATTATTTAAGCCTTCGATGACTTTACCAAAAACCGTATAACGCCCGTCGAAATCGCCGACTCGCTGGCGGGTGATAAAAAACTGCGAATTTGCCGAATTGAATTCCTGACCGCGAGCCGCTCCGACGATGCCGACATCGTATGGAATATCGGTAAATTCTGCTTCGACATTTGGTTTGTCGGAACTTCCTTGTCCGTCGTTGGTCGGATCGTTATCTTTTGAATTCGGATCGCCTGACTGTATCACGGCGGGTGTAATTCGGTGAAAAGTTACACCGTTATAAAATCCTTCCTTCGCTAATTCCTTAAAACGGGCAACTGCTTTCGGAGCGATATTGGAGTAAAGTTCAATTTTTATCGTTCCGTAAGCCGCCGCATTTTCCAACTCGATCACGGCAATTTCATTGTCCGCCACGGGTTTTGCATCCTTTGCGATTTCAGGAATCTTAAACATACTCGTGTTGGAATCATCGGAGGTTTTACTGCAGGCGATTCCAAAAACGAATAAAATTCCGATTATAACGGTTAAAGTAAAATTTTTCATAAATTAAAAGTTTCTTTCGCTGTCCAATAAAATCGTCACCGGACCATCATTGATAAGTTCAACATCCATCATCGCCTGAAATTTTCCCGTCGCAACTTTTTTAACTTTCTTAAATGCTTCCGCGACAAAAAATTCATAAAGCAATTTCGCTTCATCCGGCAAACCTGCTTTGATAAATGACGGTCGCCGACCTTTTCTCGCATCGCCGTAAAGCGTAAATTGCGACACGACCAATAATTCACCGTCAATGTCAGTTAAGGACAGATTCATCTTGTCTTCCGAATCTTCAAAAATCCGCAGATTGACGGTTTTCTCCAAAAGATAAATCGCATCGTTCTCCGAATCTGCCCGCGAAACTCCGAGTAGAACCAAAATTCCTTTCTCAATTTCGCCGATAATTTCGCCCTCAACCGAAACTTTCGCGGAAGAAACTTTCTGCAAAACTGCTCTCATAGAAGAACTTAAAGGTGAAAGAGTAAATTAACGATGTTATTTTTCACGTCCGGAATAACGACGATATTTGTTGAAATAATTATTGCCGAATCAAATATTCGATTTGTTAAACTAAAACTAGTTTTCAGTCGTTTTTTCTCGGAAATAAATCCCTTTGTTAAAGTCAATAAATTCCACTAAAATGAATAGATTTTCCGGTTTTTCAAATTCATTGTCCCTGCAAACATAAAGTATTAAACTTTCTATTCCTCAATATAAACCTTTTGCATTATGACGGGATCGAGCGGTTTGTCGCTGGAATTCGTGTCAACTTCAGCGATTGCATCCACAACATCCTGACCCTCGGTAACTTTGCCGAATTTTGTGTAGCTTGGAGGCAACGGATAATCTTTATGCATAATGAAAAACTGCGAACCGTTCGTGTTCGGTCCTGAATTCGCCATTGCCAGAGTTCCTTTTTCGTAAGAACCCGCGTAAAGCTCCGAACCCGAATCAATTTCGTCGTTAAATTTTCCGCCCCACGCCGATTCGCCGCCGTAACCTTCGCCGAGCGGATCGCCGCCCTGAACCATAAAATTTTTGATGACGCGGTGAAAAATTATGTCGTTATAATAATCTTTTTCCGCCAGAAGCCGAAAATTTTCCGTCGTCTTCGGTGCGTCTTCTTCCAACAATTCAAATTTGATTGTCCCTTTGTTCGTTTCGATAACTGCTGTTCTGTTAGCCATTTAATTCTCCTAATATATGTTTTCTAATTGCCACGGCAACGCCGTTTTCATTATTACTTAATGTTGTATAAAATTCTTCTCTCTGAAGCAAACTCGCATCGGCGTTTCCCATGACAACGCCGATTTTCGCATATTCAAGCATTTGCAGATCGTTAAAATTATCGCCGCAAACCATTATTCCGTCAGAAGTTAAATTGTTGATTCTCGCCAGTTTAGCAAGTCCCGTCGCCTTTGAAGTATACGGCGGTAAAACATCCAAAAGCGTGAAATCCAGGTTTGGATAAACCGTCGCTAAAATGCTGACGGTTTCATTTAATTCAGATTCTAAAACTTTCTGTAACGCAGCCATCGGTTCGCATTTTCCTGAATATGAAATGTGAATAATCTCGTGTTCATCCAGAACTTCGCTTAAATCTTCAACGTGATGAACCGCATTTTCCGCTTCGTCGCCGTGCAGTGTTTTTGCCCAAACGATATATTTTTGCAAGGGCAAATTATCGGCGGAAATCGTATCGTAAAGCAAAGTTCCTTTACCGACCGGATCAGCCGAAACTAAAGCATCGCCGCCAAATTCGCGTCCGACTCGCAGAATTTCCTTCGTTGTTTTTTGTTCGATTAGAGAAAAATCAACCGTTTCCAATGATTCCGCATATTTAATTAACGCCCCGTTATGCGTCAAAATCGGTGCGTTAAACTCAGCTTTCAAAGCAACCGGACGAGCATCCCGAAAACGCCGCCCCGTCGCAATTGTTACAAGCACGCCTTTTTCCTCGGCTTGCTGAATCGCCAGCTTATTTTCGTCACTGATTTTTCCCTGTGAATTAAGAAGTGTCCCGTCTAGGTCGAGTGCTAAAAGTTTTATCATTTATGGCAATAATTCGTTATTTTCTTTCGTGTTAAATAGCATACGAAAAAGAATCGAAATTTGCCAAAATAGTAATGTGTTTATGAGAAGGAAAGTAATTAAATTATAAATATTGTCGAAAAATACATCAAAGAAGGATAATTTTAATTCAATTATAAGGTCATACTGAAAATATAAACGAGATAATGAGGAAATGAGCCAAGAATCGAAAAAATAAGCTAATAATACTGTTGGAATTAAGCTAAAGATTATTGAGAACTTTGAGAGATTATAAATTAAACCAAGAGAAATAAAAAAGACTGAAAATGAATATATAGGACTCATCATTTCCAGCTCATTGAAAATCGAATACATTACAAATTTGTTACCGCCGGATTCGTGTTGTAAAGGATTTTCATTGAAAAAGACAAATTGAAAAAGTTCGATGATACGCAGTAACAAGCCCAATACAAATGAGTAAAGTAATAACTTATGTTCTTTTCTCGAAATGTATTTACTGGCTTTCATAAATAATTAGACACTAATTCTCACAGTTTGTTCCGTAGTTCAGCTTTGTTTCTGGACTTCTTCCATATAAGTTCTGAGGAGTTGATTGATCTTGGTTTGATAACCTTTACCTTGATTTTTGAAAAAATCCAAAACATCTTGGTCAATTCGCAGAGTGATTTGCTTTTTGATTTTTACGGATTTTAAACCTTTACGTACAAATCCATTGGCTAACATTTCAGGTGTAAGACGTGGAATATCAGAAAAATCAATATCTTCATCTTTCATATTTTTCAGCCTTTCCCAATCAGTTTTGGATTGATCTAAAGTAGGTTTCTTGCTCATATTTTTCACCTTTCCTGACAGATATAATTCTGAAAGTTTCATTGGATTCGGTGTGAGAAATAGAGACAAAAGTATCATTGATTATGCCTAACGTAAAATAACGAATTTTGCCGTAATCAAATCTATCATCAATGATTGTAAAAATATCGTAATCAAAAACTATCCAAACATCAGCAAAATCAATGCCGTGTTTGTTTATGTTTGAGATTCTTTTATCTTCGTCCCATTCAAACTTCATCTTAATTGTAGTTACATTTTGTAGTTACGTCAATTATTTTCTTTGCTCCGCCAGCCATCTTTGATACTTCGCTTTACCTTTCTCAAACTCCGCCGCACTTGCGAAAAAATTATGTGAACCGTCGTTGTTATCTACGTTTAAAACATAATATAAATAATCGGTTTGAGCGGGATTTAAGGCGGCTTTTAAGGCGGATTCGCTTGCCGAGGAAATCGGTCCGGGCGGGATTCCGGCGATTTTTCTTGTGTTATAAGGATGTTCGATTTCGATGTCGCTTTTGTTGATTACGCCGTCCCATCTGCCGAGAAGTTTGGCGATATAGACGTTTGTTGCGTCAATTCCGAGTGCCATTCTGTTTTCCAGACGATTGTAAATTACGGATGAAACAATCGGGCGTTCGGCATCGAATTTTGATTCGTTTTCAATCAGACTGGCGATAGTTACGATGTCGTGATTTGATTTGCCGAGTTTTTGAGCTTCGAGCGTCCATTCGGATTTCCAAGTCGTTTTAAATTGGTCAACCATTCGCTTGATAACGGTTTTCGGTTCGGTTCCGATGGGGAATTCGTAAGTCGTCGGATACAGATAACCTTCGAGATTTTCCGCCTTCGGATCGAAATCCTTTATCAAACTCGTATCGTTCATCATTGCGAAAATCGCTGCTTTATCAGTGGCGGGTTCGGTCGGAAAAAGTTTGGCGATGCGTTCAGAAATCTCAAATCTCGTCCAGCCTTCGGGAATCGTTAATTTTATCGTCAGTTCCTTGCCTTTTTCGAGTTCGGTCAAAACTTGCAGAGGCGTAATCGGTGACTGGAATTGATAAACTCCCGCCTGCATTTTGCTTGCGTCGCCGAATGTCCGCAGATACATTTGCGTCGTCGCCGGACTTTTGATAATTCCTTCGGCGGCGAGTTTTCCGATAATCTGATTCGGCGACGTGCCTTTTTCGATGGTGATTAAGGTTTCGGCTTTGTCGTGTTTGACGGGTTCGTGCAAACTGCTGTAAAGCCAATAAGAAACTCCGCCGAAAGCGATCAGCGAAACGGTAAATAAAACTATTAAAATTTTGATATATTTCATTGCGTTGGAATTTTAGCAACAATCCGCAGTTTGCCGCAAAGAATGAAAGGATTTTGCCCGCGAATAAACACGAAATTACGAGGGAAAAAAGAAAAAAGAAATTTAACCACAGATAAATACAGATAAAATCAGATAAAAATATGTTCTGAAGAAGATTTAAAATATCTGTGTTCTATCCGTGAAAATCTGTGGTTAAATTTCTTTGGTATCTATTTCGCATCATTTTGCGTTCATTTGCGGGCAATAAAAAAGGTAATCAACAAAAGTGATTACCTTTATATATTTCTATTTTTGCTTTCTTACTTTTTACTTTCCGCCGTTTTCTCCATTTTTTCTAAAGCATTTTCGATAGCTTTGGTAACTTCGTTGCTTTCGGGAGTTTCCTTCGATGAAAAACGGGCAATGATATTGCCTTTTTCGTCGGTCAAAAATTTGTTGAAGTTCCAATCGATCTCACCCGCAAATTCGGGATCGGTTTTTTTGTCGGTTAAGTATTGATAAAGCGGATGCTGATCGTCGCCCTTGACGGAAATTTTGGCGAACATCGGAAATGTAACTTTATATTTCAAAGTGCAGAATTCCTTAATTTCCGCATTGCTTCCCGGTTCTTGTCCGCCGAAATTATTGGCAGGAAAACCTAAAATAACGAATCCGCGATCTTTGTATGTATCGTAAATCGTCTGCAAACCTTTATATTGCGGAGTATAACCGCATTCGCTGGCAGTATTTACAAACATTATTACCTTACCCTTGTATTTTTTTAATTTAACGTTTTTGCCATCTATATTTGTAACTTTGAAGTCATAAACTGATTTGGCGTTCGATGTTTCGACTTTTTTTGAGTTTCCGATAAAACTGTAAGCAACGGCACTCAAAGTTATCGTCGCAACGATTGCCACTGCTATTAAACTTGTTGTTCTCTGCATAAATAATTTCTCCGATTAAATGATTGCTAATATTCAAACACTCTATACAAATATATGTATGTTGGCAAATCGAAAAGTTTTGCCGGACAGCGGGCAACAATGCCCGCCGTCTGTTTATTCCAACTCGCGTCTTTTCGGCGAATTCGGCAGTTTGTCTTTTTCGTCTTCGCCGGTCGCCGCTAGAATTTCCTTGATCGAACCGACTGCCGACAGGACATTCGATGTTTCGGTCGGCATAAAAATAACTTTGGAATTCTGCGAACGCGTCATATCACGCAACGAATCAATATAACGCGAAGTTATCAGATAATTGGTCGTTTGACCGCGATCACCGATTGATTGGGCGATCTGCGTAATTGCGGACGCTTCGGCTTCGGCGGCTTTTAATCTGGCATTTGCCGCACCTTCGGCTTCGAGAATTGCCGATTGTTTCTGACCTTCCGCCCGCATAATTGCGGCTTGTTTTTCACCGTCGGCACGGGCAATCGCGGCTTGTTTGTCACCTTCCGCCTGCAAAACCAATGCCCGTCTGTTTCGTTCCGCCGTCATTTGTTTTTCCATCGTGATCCGCACATCTTCCGGCGGATTGATATTTTTAACGTCAACTCGGGTTACTTTTACGCCCCATTTATCGGTCGCTTCATCAAGAATCATTTGCAATTTGCTGTTGATCTGATCGCGGTTCGATAACGTATGATCCAAATCCATTTCGCCCATCACCGAACGCATTCCGGTAATCGTCAACTGCACGATTCCACCGACCAGATCGTTAATTTCATAAACCGCTTTGATCGGATCGGTAATTTGCCAGTAAACCACCGAATCAACATTGATCGTGACGTTATCGCGTGTAATCACGGGTTGCGGCGGCAGATCTATATATTGTTCACGAAGATCAATCGAAGCAATTCCGGGACGCGAGTTCGTCCAATAAACCGTCCGCGGTGCATCGAAAAACGGAATGATTAAATTCAAACCGCTCTTGGCGACAAACGAAAATCTCCCCAAACGCTCGATCAGCAAAACCGAAGATTGCGGCACGATTTTCACAGCTTTGTAAAGCGTCGTAATCACGGCTAACGTCAAAAACATCAGTATAAACAACCCGATGCCGATTCCTTCGATTTGAAATAACATAAAATTTGCAAACATTCGCTGACCTCCAATAATTTTTGAAAACAGATTAAATTACATTATATATTATTTTCAGAAAAAGTTTTATTCTTCAAAAATAAATTCGACCAAAAAACAGGTTTTATTCAAAGTCGCCACGAAAGAATGTTTACCACAGATAAACACGGATGAAATCGGATTTTGAGATGACAAAACAGAGATGCACATTTCTTATCTTCATTTTATCTTGTATTTATCTGTGTCAATCTGTGGTAAAAATTCTTATTTCGACTTTGAACAATTCTTAGACCAAAAAAAAGATGCAGTTTTATATGAATAAACTGCATCTTTCTAAGTTTTAATATTTGTCAGCAAACCTCTATTCCTGTTTACCTTCGAGGAAAGCCTTCAAGCGTCTCGAACGCGACGGATGACGAAGTTTTCGCAATGCTTTTGCTTCGATTTGCCGGATACGTTCACGCGTTACGGTGAAATGCTGTCCGACTTCTTCGAGCGTGTGTTCCGAGCCGGTGTTGCCGAGTCCGAAACGCATTTTAATAACTTTTTCCTCACGCGGCGTTAACGTTGCCAGAACTTCGTCGGTAATTTCGCGTAAGTTTGAAAATGTTACGGATTCCGCCGGATTCAAGATTGATTTGTCTTCGATAAAATCACCGAGATGCGAATCTTCTTCTTCACCAATCGGCGTTTCCAAAGAGATCGGTTCTTGAGCGATTTTCAAAACTTTTCTCACCTTTGAAACCGGAATATCCATTTTCTTGGCGATTTCTTCCGACGAAGGTTCGCGTCCGTATTCCTGCACTAACGCCCGCGAAGTGCGGATCAATTTGTTGATCGTTTCGATCATATGCACCGGGATTCGGATCGTTCTCGCTTGGTCGGCAATCGCCCGCGTAATTGCCTGACGAATCCACCACGTTGCATAAGTCGAAAATTTGTAACCACGTCGCCACTCGAATTTATCAACCGCTTTCATCAAACCGATGTTGCCTTCCTGAATCAAATCCAAAAACTGCAAACCGCGATTCGTATATTTCTTGGCAATCGAAACGACCAGTCTCAGGTTGGCTTCGACCAATTCACGCTTCGCAATTCCGGCGTTGTATTCGCCCGTTCTGATAACGACGAGCGAACGCTTGATGCGGTGCGGTTTTAGATGATAAGTTTCTTCGAGCTTTTCAAGTTTCTCGTTCTGCTCGCTGATTTTTTCCGCTAATTCTTTTTTGCGAGCCGGTTTTGTTGCCTTTTTGCCCGATTCGTCTTCAGCTTTTTTGATCGTCCGTTCCGCCCGGCGAATCGCACTCTCAACCTTGCTAATCGCCCCAACCATCCGTTGCTGAGCATACGGAGTCAGATCGAGAAATTTAATATCCTGAGCAATTTCGATGCGAAGTCTGGCAAGCTCCAGTTTTAATGCCCGTTGCTTCTTAGATGGTTTGTTGTTTTTTGACTGTTCGGTTTTCTCCCGTTCAGCCATATATTTCGTAACGACCTTCAGAGCTTCATTATAATTTTTGTCAATATTGCCGATACCTTCCATCGTCCAACGTAAGTATTCTTCGGCTTTATCTTCACCTTCGGCAACTTCGGCTTGCTCGGAAAAGTGGACAATTTCGCGGATTCCCGTGTCGCCACTCTCCAAATCCAACCCGATTTTTATCAATTCTTCAACCGCAATCGGTGAACGTGCAATAGCTTTTTCAGCTTTCTGTTGTCCGCGTTCGATGCGTTGTGCGATTGAAACTTCGCCTTCCCGCGTCAACAGCGGAACGATTCCCATTTCGCGTAAATAGAGGCGAACGGGATCATTCGTTTTATCTAGTTTTCCGGCGGATAAATCTAGATCGTCGTCTTCTTCGTCATCGTCTTTACTGTCCATTGCGACGTGAGCCGCCTGCGATAAAAGATGTGCATCCGCGTCCGCCACCGAGATTCCCGATGCTTCCAATCTGCCTAAAACTTCCTCAATATCATCCGGCGACATCAGATCGTCGGGAATTTCTCGGTTCAATTCATCAAAACTCAAAAACTGCTTCTTTTTGCCCATTCGCAAAAGGCGTTTGATAAGTTTCTCTTTCTCGTTAAGTTCTTCTGCCATATTGTTATTATAAGTCTAAATAAATCAATTAGATTCAAAACTATCTATTATACGTTGTTTGCAAAATTTCCTTAAACGCACAAATCAATTAAATAGTTTCAAGCTGAATTTTTTTAACATCTAAAACTTGCCAATCACCGGACTGCGGGCATCTCTGCCCGCAAGTATCGGATTTAAGACCAGCCGAGTCAGAATTCAAGCCGGTCTATGAAACAAAAAATACTTGCGGGCAGGATGCCCACAGTCCGATTTATAAACTAGTAATCAACTAATTTATCCTGCAAATCCCGCCGCATTCTCGCCAGTTCGATTTGTTCGACAACTAATCCGTTTAGTAATTCCTTATCACCGACTTGTTCGGCAAACGCTAACTCTTGACTAATCTCCAGAATTCGCCGTGAAATCGCCATCGAACGCAAAGTCGCCAGACAATTTTCCGCTTCGATCAAAACTTCGTCAATCGCTTCATCTTCCTCACGCGGCGGTTCGCTCATCAGCAAAATCGGAACGGTGTCAGCCGCGATTTCGTCTTCCTTTGAAAGTTCGATCAAATTTGCACTGGTAACTTCTTCATCATCATTTTCATTCAGATAAAATAAAGCTTCAAAGATCGTCGCTAGGGCGAGAGTTTCGTAATCGGTTTCCTCGATCTGCGGCAGAATCGCCTTCCGCAAACCTTCGTCGTGTATCAGTAGTTCCAGCAAACGCTGTTCGGCAACCGTGATTTTTTTCGTATTTCGCTTGATGACGAGCCGCTTGATCTCATCGAACTGCGATTTATTGTCGTCATCTTTTTCATAATCCGAAGCCGCATAACGCCGATTTGTTTGCAGTTCCTTCCACAAATAATCTTCCATCACACGGTCGTTCATCTGAAAATATTGAAGTGCCTGTTTCAGAGTTTCGCGTTTTTCAACCGTATTGCGAACCGCCGCGACAACCGGCAAAACATCTTCGACCGCCGCCGCTTTTTGCTTCGGTAGAGCCATATTTCGCTCCCGTCCGATTGTTTCCAAAACAAATTGCAGATAATGCAACGCCTGAGTTTTATGCTGTTTTTTGTATGCCTCGAAACCTTCCGCCCGAATATAATCGTCCGGGTCATTGCCATCGGGAAGCACCAGAACTTTGATCTCGAAATCCTGCGAAAGTAAAGTTTCAATCGCCCGTTTCGCCGCCTTTATTCCGGCTGAATCGCCGTCATAATTAACCACGACTTTACGAGCCGCCCGCCCTAAAACTTTTGCCTGCATTGAAGTAAAAGCCGTTCCCAAAGATGCCGCACAATTCCGCACGCCAAACTGATAGAGGGCGATAATGTCCATATAACCTTCGACCAAAATTCCGTATTTCTGCCGCCGAATCTCGTCTTTATTTTGAAAAAAACCGTATAAATGCTCGCCTTTAATGTATGCCGGAGTTTCCGGCGAATTGAGATATTTCGGTTGGTCATCACCCATCGTTCTCGCCCCGAACGCAACCGGCTGACCGTTAATATCCAGAATCGGAAAAATTATCCGCCCGCGAAACCTATCGAAAACACGGTCTTTCTCATCATTGACCGAAACTAAACCGCTCTCACGAATCAGCTTTTCTTCAAATCCTTTGTCTTTCAACAAATTCAAAATCGTATCCCACGAATCGGGAGCAAATCCGATGCGAAAAGTTTTCATCGTTTCGTCATCCAACTCACGTTTTTCTAAATAATCCAACGCCGCTTTTGACTGCGGATTATCATCGTGCAAATGCTTTTCCCAAAATTCCAGAGCGATTTGATTCAGTTCAATAACTTTGTCAGCAACTTTCTTTTCAACTTCCTTTTTCTCTTTTCGCTTCTGATAAGTCTTATCATCAACCGGTTCAGGCAACGGAATCCCCGACTTTTGTGCAACTTCCTCAACCGCTTCGGGAAAAGGCATCCCTTGCGTTTCCATCAAAAACGTGTAGACATTTCCGCCCTTCCCGCAACCAAAACATTTATAAAAACCCTTATTTTGACTCACCGAAAAAGAAGGCGTTTTCTCCGAATGAAACGGACAGCAACCCATCCAATTCGAGCCTTTTTTCTTTAAATCAACAAAATCGCCGATAATCCGCACAATGTCGGCACGGTTTTTCAGTTCATCTATAAAATGTTGCGGATAAATCACTAATTTTCGATTAAAGGATTAAAGTATTCTAAATCTGAAAAGAGTTTGAAATCGCTGTCGGTTGAAGCGACTTTTGCGTTGTGTTCGATTGCCAAAGACGCAAGATGAGCATCCATCACCAAATCGCCGCTTGCATTTGTTTCCTTCAAAAGTTTGGTAAAAATCCGCCAATGTTTTGAAGTCGGCGAAACTATTTTAACATTCTTTTGTGCTAATAAATTCCCAAGCGTATTTTCGATTTGCTGAATGTTCATCGGTTTAGCAAAGATTTTCGGATTCGTTCCGATTCTCACATAAGCCGTGATTATCTGCCAAGACAAACCAATTTTTTCACCTGTCGCAAGAGTATCTGCAAGCCAAATTTTGCTTTTCTGATGTTGTGGAAAATCGTTAATAAATGCGTATAAAATCAGATTCGCGTCGGGCAAGATCATTTATGAAAATCTCCTTCCGTTTCGGAAATCAATTTTCCAATATTATCAAAATCAAACTTCAGATTCGGCTCAAGCGAAATTGCCTGAATTTGAAAAGGCTTTGAATCTCCATTGTCAAATTTATCATCCGACAAATCTTCTTCAAAAATCTGCAAAAGTTCACGAATGACGATAGATTTTTCAGTTTTTGAAAATCTCTTAAATTCTTTAACGATTTGTTGTTGTGTCATTATTTATATTCTCCGAAATTATTGTTTCAATTCAACTATTGCAGCACCGTTTCTGCATTCGTTTTTCAGTTTTAATTTGATGGTTTAGGATCAATATCTCCCTTTGGAACGAACCATAATTCTATTTCCGATTCTTCACGGTTTTCTCCATAAACAGTTCTTAGACGGTTTTTTGCAATTTTATATTTTGTAATCAATTGTTTGACAGCAAAGTTTTTTATTCTTTTTTTTGATTGAGTTTTAGATCCATAAATAATTATGTAGCCTGTTAAATTATTATAACTTTTTAAAACTTCTGCATAATCCTTTAAATTGGGAGCAAAATCACAACCCCAATTACCTGAAAAGCTATCAAAGAATTCATTTTCATTGCCATAGTTTTTATTGAATTCAGCAACTATCCTTTGAAACATTTTTGGTGAAGTTATTTTTTCGTTTGAATATAGTTTCTCAACTTTCGGCGGATTTGAATCATTCGGCATAAGCCAAAATTGAATGTTCATATCTTTAAGGTTTTCACCACGAATTAATACAATTCTATTTTCATCGAATTTACGGAATTCCAAATGCCGTTTCAGAATTTCAATAAATCTAAGATTTGTCCCTTCTTGAGAAATCTCACCGTTGAAGATTATGTAACCTTTTGAATTAGGCGTGTTTTGCAATTCAGTAAGAAAGCTATCATATCTAGCTGATAAATCTTCACTGCAAGGTTTTCCCAATTCGTCAATTAATTTGACTTCGTTTGTGTTTTGCGAATAAACAGAAAAACTAAGGATTAAAATAATAAACGTAAATTTAAATAATTGATTTTTCATAGTCTTTTTACTACTGCTTCAATTCAACTATCGTAGCACCGTTTCCGCCTTCGTTTTGCGGGGCGAAGCCGAAACCCGAAACGTGCGGATGACCTTTTAAGAATTGGTGGACGAAACTTTTTAGAACGCCCGTGCCGTGTCCGTGGACGATGCGGATTTGATGCATTTTGGAAACGTAAGAATCGTCGAGGAATTTATCAATTTCATCTTCGGCTTCGAGCGTTGTTTGACCGATCAGGTTGAGTTCTGATTGAACGCCGCCGAGTTCAATATCTATATTTGATTGTTTGGCTTTTTTTTGCAGACTTTCAAGTTTGTTTTTGTTAGGTTTTTCAGGAACTTCAACCGCTTGCAGGTCGTCGAGTTTTTGCTTCATACGCATCGAACCGACGAGAACTTCGGCATTTTTACCGTTTATTTTCTCAACTTTTCCAACCGTTCCAAATGTTCTGAGCAAAACTTGTGAACCGACTTCAATTGGTTTGTTGGTCGGTTTCGGCTCAATGTTTTCGGCTGCTTGCGGGACTTTATTCGACTTTGATTTTTTGCTGCCGACTTCTGACACATTCACAGACGCACTTGCAGATAACTTTTTCGTTTCAATTCTTGACGCTTCACGTTTTAGCGTAGATTTCTGCGATGCGATTTGGTTTTCAAGTTTTTTCCGTTCCTTTTTGTCTTTGACAGTTTTTAGAAAATCTTTTGATAAGTTCTCAAATTCCCGAATCGTCTGATTTAATTCATTTTGAAATTCGCCGCGTCGTGTCTGTTCTTTCTTGTGAAATTCAACATCGAGTTTTGCATATTTTTCCGCTGTTGCCGCACGCTCTTCTTCGAGTGCGATTCGTAAATCTTTCGCTTGTTTGGTTTCTTTTTGAAGTTTGTGCAGATAATCTTCGGCAACTTGTGCGGCAACGTCCAAGTTTTCGCGGGCTTTTTCGATCACGTCATCGCGTATTCCGAAACGGCGTGCGATTTCCAAACCCGAAGATGCTCCGGCGATTCCGGTTAATAATTTATAAGTCGGCTGCAAAGTCTTTTCGTCAAATTCCACCGAAGCATTAATAACATCGGCATCATTCGTCGCGTAAATTTTCAACCCTTTGTAGTGCGTCGAAGCGATAACTTGTGCAGAATTTTGCCGAAAATGATCTACAACCGCCACGCCTAACGCCGAACCTTCTTCGGGATCGGTTCCGGTTCCAACTTCATCAAGCAGAATGAGTGCGGGAGTTTGCAAAGTTTTCATCATTGAAGCGATGTTTGAAATGTGCGAAGAAAATGTCGAAAGATTTGCCGATAAAGATTGATTATCGCCAATATCCGCCAGCACCGACGCATAAAACGGAATCTTCGCCGACTTCGCCGGAACGGGCAAACCCGAAACTGCCATCAGCGAAAGCAGTCCGGCAGTTTTCAAAACAACCGTTTTACCGCCCGCATTCGCACCCGAAATTATCATTATCGAATTCCGTTTTGTTAATTTTAGAGAAATCGGAACGATTTTTTGGTCTTCGGCTTTCGGTTTTTGGTTTTTGTTATTAAAACTCTCTGCATTTCTGCTTCTCTGCGGTGAAATATTTCTCAAGCCTTCTTCCAGTAAAGGATGTCTTGCATCAATTAATTCCAACGTTTCATTTTCGGAAATCTGCGGCACGATTGCATCAAATTTTTCGGCAAATATCGCTTTGGTTTTTACAAAATCAAGTTCGGCAACAGCTTCGACGGCAATTTCTATCGCCGGCAAATTTTGCCGCAGTTCTTCCGCTAATGAAAACAAAATTTTTGCAATTTCGCTTTCTTCTTTAGCCTTTAACTTTTGCAGTTCATTGTTCGCTTCGATAGCTTCGAGCGGTTCGATGAAAACCGTCGCCCCCGAAGACGAGGCACCGTGAGCAACACCGTTTATTTTGCCTGTAAAATTTGCTTTGACGGGAATTACAAAGCGTTCGTTTCTGATCGAAACAACTTCGTCCTGAATTGCATTTCCCTTTGAACGCATCGTCGCTTCCAGCGATTTTGTCAAACGTCCGCGTTGGTCGTTTATCTCGCGTCGAATGCGATTCAACTCCGGCGAAGCGGAATCATCAAGTTCACCGCTTGGCAGGATTTTTTTGTTAATCTTATCGGCAATCGCATTTAAACTTTGCGGCAAATTCTCAACCAATTCCCATAATGTCGGAGCGATTTCCCGATGCGAATTTATTGCACCTTTGGCAAATAACGCCTGCGATAAAAGCCTTGCAACTTCTCGTAAAATTGTCGGCTCAAGCGAAGAATTGCGGATCTTCAAAATCGAAATCGCTTGCGACGGATCAGACAATTCCGAAAATCGCCACGTTACATCCGCTTCCTTCAAAGCAAAAGTTTCCGCAATCGCCGCCAAATCTTTTTCCAGCTGCAGACGGCTCGTGTGCGGTTTCATCTCCAACACAAAATCTTCGCCCATCGGCGTTTGTGCATTTTTGGCGATGAGCGAAAGAAGTTTGTTAAATTGTAAAGTTTCGAGTGAAAACATTCTTAAAAGTGTGAAATTTTCAGCATCCATATTTCATTATTCATCTTTAACCTCAACGCCTTTCCAAAACGCTACATAATTTTCGATGTTTTTCGCTTCGGCTTTCGCGTCGGGATAATACCAGGCGGCATCAACATTTTTTTCGCCGTCAACATTTATCGTGTAATAGTTTGCCGTTCCTTTCCAACCGCAGACCGTGTTTGTGTCGGTCTCTTCAAAGTATTCTCGTTTGATCGAATCGGCAGGAAAATAATGATTTCCTTCGACGACGACCGTTTGATCGCTCTCGGCGATTGTTTTTCCGTTGTAAATTGCTTTCATAGTATTTTAGGTGAAAACTAATAAATTAAGGATTTGTCTATCAATTTTCACTTATTAGTTTTCAGTTGAATTAAGAATCTTTCCCGAACTTCCGGTGTCGGAATCATACACGAATCTTTTTTCCCAAAAAATAGATAGCGATATTTCGCAAAAATTTTATAGAAAAAATCGCGGATAAATTCCGGCACGATAATCATATTATACAGAATTGGATAAAAACCGCCCAATTTGTTTGCGACTTTTAAGACCGCTGTTGAATGCGTGTAGGCTTTGTCAGCTTCGATCAAAATTACAGAGTCGATTTGATCTTTGTTGATATTATATTTTGATAATAATTCACTCGCGGCTTCCGATTGTAAAGGAGCGAACTTGAAATAATTTGAAGTGTCATTTTTAATAATAAAGTTCACCGAGCCGTTGCAAAAATTGCAAACTCCATCGAATAAAATGATTGCGTTTTGTGATTCGTTCATATCCAATTTAAATTCTATCGCAAATCGCGGACGTTTTTAATAACGTAAAGCACTTATTTAAAAAATCTCAATCAAAACGGGAGCAATACGCATATAATGCACAATGTTAAATTTTTACTTTCCATTCTGAAACAAATTGTTTTACAATGCCGTAACACGAATTTTGCAGTTCCAATTCACAATTTAATATTTAACTAAAAGTTATGAAAAAACATCTCTTGCGACTAACTTCCGCAATTTTTGCGTTTCTATGTTTTTCCGTCTACGGACAGGCACAGACCGGAACTTATGCGATTACGAACGCCGATGTCGTGACCGTTTCAGGTCCGACGGTTTCAAACGCGACGGTCATTATCCGCGACGGTTTAATCGAAGCAGTCGGACGTGATGCAAAAATTCCGGCGGATGCGAAAGTCCTTGACGGCAAAGGTTTAACGGTTTATCCGGGATTCTTCGATGCGAATACGAATCTCGGAATTCCGAAACCGCCACCGCAGCCAGGCGGACAGAATAACGCTCAGAGTGATTTGTCGAAGACGATCTATCCGCCCGAACTTCGCCCGGAAGAAAAGGCTTTTGATAAACTGAAAGCGGGCGAAGCACAGTTCAAAACGCCGCGTGATAATGGTTTTACGACAATTCTGACCGTCAGCGATGACGGAATTTTTCAGGGACAATCGGCGGTCATAAATCTGGCAGGCGAAACCGTTTCCGAAATGGTTGTCAAACCTGTTTTTGCTCAACACGTTACTTTTAGAACGGCTCGCGGCGGTGTTTTTCCGACATCTTTGATGGGAACCTTCGCGGCTTTGCGGCAGATGTTTCTTGATGCCAAACGGCACGAGGAAGTCCAAAAGTTATACGAAAAAAATCCGCGTGGAATGAAACGTCCCGAAGCAAATCCTTCACTCGAAGCATTAATTCCGATTTTAAAAGACAAAACTCCGGTCGTTTTTAATGCCAATACCGAACGCGAAATTATTCGTGTGTTGGTTATGATTTAGGAATTTAATCTGAACGGAATTATTGCGGGCGGACAGGAATCCTATAAAGTTATTGACCGTTTGAAAGGTCAGAATGTGCCGGTTTTGTTGTCGGTTAATTTTCCGTTGCGGACTTTGAGCGAAAATAAAGAAGCCGATCCCGAACCGTTGGAAACCTTGCGTCTGCGGGCTGAAGTGCCGAAGAATGCGGCGAAATTGAAAGCGGCGGGAATTCCGTTTGCGTTTCAATCGGGCGAGTTGAAAGATATTAAAGATTTTGTCAAAAATGTGAAAACGGCAACCGAAAACGGCTTATCACGGATCGACGCGGTGCGGGCGATGACGCTTGATGCGGCGAGAATTCTGGGCGTTGATCAGCAATTAGGTTCGATTGAAAAAGGAAAAATCGCCAATCTCGTCGTGATGAAGGGCGATGTTTTTTCAAAGGATAAAACGATCACGCACGTTTTTGTTGACGGGAAATTGTTTGAACAACCGAAGAAATCCGAGAAAAAAGACGAAAATAAAAAGGGCGGCGGCGGTTCACAGTCCGTGGACATCGGCGGAGTTTGGAATGTAACCGTTGAAGCACCGGGGCAAGCCGTCGTCGTCGCACTAACGCTGAATCAACAGGGAAAAACTTTTTCAGGAACGCTTGGCTCAAGTCAGTTCGGAACAGTTCCGGTCAAGAACGGCACCATCAACGGCGATAAAATCAGTTTCGAGGCGACGGTCGAATTCGGTGGACAATCGTTGAATTTATCGTTCAGCGGAAAAGTTAACGGTGGCGAAATGGATGGAACGGTTGATACGGCTCAGGGTCCGGTCGCATTTTCGGGGACAAAAAATCCTTAAAACCAATTCAAGATTTAAGGTTCAAAATTCAAGATTTAATGTTTTTATATTTGGTGAAATTTAATGAAGAGTAAAATCATTTTTCTAACAGCGATTTTAGTTTGTGCAGTTTTTGCAGGCAGTTCATTTGCACAAAACAAACAGGATGTTTTGATTCGCAATGCGACTGTGTTGACGGCGGCGAAGGGAACTTTGGAGAATACGGACATCCTTATTAAAAACGGGAAAATCTCGAAAATCGGCAAAAATATATCGGCGGGAAATGCGAAGGTCATTGAAGCAACGGGAATGTTTGTTACGCCCGGAATCATTGATGCACACTCGCACGCAATGCTCGATGCGGTCAATGAATTTTCGTATGCCGTAACTTCGATGGCAAGAACCCGCGACGTTTTGGATCCGACCGACATCACGATTTATCAGGCGTTGGGCGGCGGTGTAACGGCGGCGAATCTGCTTCACGGTTCGGCGAATCCGATTGGCGGTTTGAATACGGTCGTTAAATTTAAATACGGAAGACCGATTGAAGATTTTTTGATTCCGTCCGCACCGCCGGGAATAAAATTTGCGATGGGCGAAAACGTCAAACGCTCGAATTTTAATCCGCCGGGAAACACCGGCAGACGCTATCCGGCAACTCGTATGGGAACGCTTGAAGTAATGCGTGATGCGTTCGTGCGGGCGAGAGATTACAAAAAAGAGTGGGATGATTATCGTGCTAAAAAAACTTTGGTGATGCCGAAAAGAAGTCTGGAACTCGAACCGATTGTCGAAGTTTTGGAAGGCAAAAGACTGGTTCACGCTCACGGTTATCGTTCGGATGAACACCTGAATTTGCTAAAACTTGCCGATGAATTCGGTTTCACCGTGGCGACTCTGCAGCACGGTCTGGAAGCATTCAAAATCGCTCCTGAAATCGCTAAATATAAAGCCGGGGTCTCGATTTTTGTAGATTATTGGGGTTATAAACTAGAGGCTTACGACACGATTCCGTATAATGCTTATATTTTATGGAAAAACGGTGTTGTCGTTTCGATCAACTCGGATTCGGGTGAGCGGATTCGACGTTTGAATCTGGATGCCGCAAAAGCTATGAAATACGGCGGTGTTCCCGAAGAAGAAGCGTTAAAAATGATTACTTTGAATCCGGCAAAACAATTGGGTATAGATAAAATTACGGGTTCGATTGAAGTCGGCAAAGATGCCGACATCGCCATCTGGAGCGAACATCCGTTCAGCGTTTATACACATACCGAAATGACGATGATTGATGGCGAAGTTTTCTTCGACCGCAAAATGGACATTGCTAAACGCAAGGAACTCAAAGCCGAACGCGACCGCCTCGAAGCACTGGAGCCGAATCTGCCGCCGTCGAAACGTGGGAAAGACAAAAGCAATACCGATGTAAAAAAAGATAAAGAACCCGTATCCAAACCCGATGGCGTAGATAAAGACAGTACGACCGATCCCGATACGGATAAAACCGATCAACCGCCGACTTTTACTCGCGGAGGTGTTAAATAATGAATTCAAGATTTAAGATTCTAAGTTCAACAATGAAGAAATTTATATTCTTAATGTTTGCGGCACTCGGATTGTTGCTGAATGTTTCTGCACAAAACGGCGGTTCACAGCAGAATCTAACGGGCGAAGCGGGAACTTTCGCGATTACGAACGCAAGAATCATAACGGTTTCGGGAGCGGAAATTAGCAATGGAACAATCGTTATCAGCGGTGGAAAAATTACCGCACTCGGAGCAAATGCGGCGATTCCGGCGGGTGCGACTAAAATTGACGGAACGGGTTTGAGCGTTTATCCGGGAATGATTGATGCGGGAACGAATATGGGTTTGCTGGAGATCAGCGGCGGTGCTCCGGGAACGGTTGACGTTGCCGAAACGGGAAATATCAATCCGAATGCGAAGGCGATTCTCGCAATCAATCCGCATACATCGCACATCAATGTAACCCGCGTTAACGGAATCACGATGGCACAGAGTTTACCCGGCGGCGGGTTGATTTCGGGACAATCGGCGGTGATAAATCTAAACGGTGCAACCCAGTCCGCGATGGAAGTCGTCGGCACGTTTGGCTTGGTTATAAACTTTCCGCCAGTGACAACCTTTGCAGGTTTTAATCCACTAACCGGACCAAATATCGTTGATTTCGATCAGGCGATTAAGAACCGCGATAAAAAAGTTGAGGAATTAAAAGACGAATTTGAAAAAGCTTTAACTTACGCGAAAGTCAAAGATGCTTACGCCAAAGATAAAACGCTGCCGTTTCCCGAAACTGATTTGAAAATGGAAGCGATGATTCCGTATGTTCGCGGCGAAAAACCGATCATATTTGCGGCTCAAAATGCGAGAGATATTCGTGGTGTCGTTAAGTTCGTCGAAGATATGAAACTAAAAGCGATTATTTTCGGCGGGGCGGATGCGTGGCAGGTAGCAGATGGGTTGAAAAAGAATAAAATACCCGTTATTTATAACCGTATTTTCAATAATCCCGGTCAGGATGATCCGTATGATCTGTATTTTGAAGTTCCTTCAAAACTGCAAAAAGCTGGAATCCAATTCGCAATTACCACGGGCGATGAAGGTGCGAACGTCCGTGATTTGCCGTATCAGGCAGGAATTGCTTCGGCTTATGGTCTGTCAAAAGCCGACGCACTTAAAAGCGTAACGCTCTATCCGGCACAAATTCTCGGAATTGCCGATAGATACGGTTCGTTAGAAGTCGGCAAAATGGCAAATGTCGTCGTTACCGACGGCGATCTGCTCGAAGTCCGGACAGCAATTAAGTATGTCTTTATTGACGGACGTAAAATCCCTCTAACCAGCCGCCACACGGAATTTTTCGACGCTTTCAAAGACAGAAAACTCGGTCAATAGAATAAATTTGACGAAATTTATTAGCGGTTAAAAATACTAAAGGAACACAAATTTTAATTTTGCGTTCCTTTAGTATTTTTTTTGAAAAAAGTAATCTTAGTGAGTGTGTGGAAGCGATGGTGAAAATGCACCCGGCATGATTCGAACATGCGACCCCTTGATTCGTAGTCAAGTACTCTATCCAACTGAGCTACGGGTGCTTAAAAAAGCGAATGAATAGACTACAAAATAATTTATAGATTGTAAATAGTAAATAGTAAATTATATTTCGTTCAAAAAAACTTTTCAGCTGAACTATTTAGCGAAATAGCCGGGGCGGGTGCGGGAAATTGAATCCGAGTCTTTGACCTGAATTTTTATTTCACGCCATTTGCCGTCGCGGGTGGTGTTGCTCGGTTCGTATTCAATGGTATAAAGCGTGCGGAGATCGGCGGCGACCTGGGCGTATAGTCGGCTCATTTCTTCTAAACTATTGATTGTATTCAGAATTCCTCCGGTTTGCAGTGCAAGAATATTCAAACGCGAACGGGCGGCAGAGTATATTTCGAACTGAATCGGTTGCGGATCGGCGAGTTTCTTCGGATCGCCCGAAGGCAGTGCCAAAGGGTAAATCGTTACTCCTAACGCCGATGACTTTTCGAGGATTTTGTTTAATTCCGGATTTTCGTCAGGCTTTAAGGCGTTCGGAATGTTTTTGTCGTCTAACTTCGACAGAATGCTTCGGTCTTTTCTTTCCGACGAAGTATCTTTGCCGTCGGTCAAAACAATAATTGCTTTACGGCGGTTGGTTTCTTTTGAAAGTCTGGAAAGTGCCTTGTCTAATGACTCAAAAAGTTTCGTGTTGCCGCGTCCGTTGGCAACGTTAATCGAGTTGAGAATTTTGCGGCGATCATTGGTAAACTCATTAAGAACGTTGACTTTATCGTAGAATTCGATCACGGCAACACGGTCGTCGGGAGCAAGTGCATCAACGAATCTGAGGGCGGACATCCGAATCGTCTGTCGAAAACCGATGGTCGAACCGCTCATATCGAGAATCATCACGAGCGAAAACGGCGTTACCGTCGGTTCAAAGTTCAGAATCGTCTGTTTTTTGCCGTCTTCGTAAAGCGTAAAATCATTTTTGCCGAGATTGGTTATCGGCTGACCTTTCGGCGTTACAACTCCGACATTCAAACGCACAAGTGAAGTATCCACGACAATATTATCATCTTCGACCTGTGCCAAAGTAGAGATTGATCCGGATATTAACAACGAAATTAAAACTAATAATTTATAAAAACGCATAATATAAAATTCTCATATTCAGACGCTCGTGTAGTCAAAATTGGTTGCATATCGTTTGGGAATGTAAAAATTTCTTAACAATAACAAAAAATTACGCTACAATGAAAAATTCGATCTGAAAACGAAAGCCCTCGTATCTAAAAGTAACTTAGAAGTTTGATTTTACCAACTCAAATATGAATCTGTAAAATCTAAATTACTTGAATACAGGAAGGTAAAAGTATGGCATATAATCCGGTTTATTGCTGCAGTTGCGGCGAAAAAATTGAAAGAATTGAACGAAATTGGTTGACGAATCGCCGTTTTTGCGAAGTTTGTGAAACGGAGCATCCGCTTGATAAAATACTAACAATAACGGTTCCCTTGATAATTTTGGTTTCGGTAATTTTCGGAATCAATGGTTATCTTCAGAGTGGAAATTCTGCGGACGGTTTGTCGGAAATCAGAAAATCCGCTGATTTAAAAAATGACTTCGAACAGGAAAAATCTGCCGATGTGCGGACGTTGAAAAGTGCGGATAAAGCTGATTTAGAAATCAGCAACGATCGGTTGGAAAACCGTTTTTCCGACGTTCAGACAAAATCTGCAAAATCCGTAACTGACCGGAGAAGTGCTGGTATTAGTGAAACGCAGGAAGTTTTTGTTGCCAAAAGTCCGCAGAATAAGTCCGGCGGAAAAACCTATTTTTGCGGTGCGGAAACAAAAAAAGGGACACCGTGTTCGAGAAAGGTGAAAGGCGGCGGCAGATGTTTTCAACACAAAGACAGAGAAGCGATGTTGCCGGACAAAGAATTAGCGGTTGAAAATTACTGATAAAATGAATAAATTCCGAATACGTTTAGATGACGATTCGGAATTTATTTTTTCTGAATTATTTATGCATCTTGCCAAACCGGAACACTTCAGTTTTAATAACACGATTCACAGTCACGGTTGGAGTGAACTTTTACCGTTTGAAATAGACGGTGAAAGTCGGCATTTAACTTATACTTTCAACGATAATGTTTTTCCGCAGCCGCTGACAGCGGCGATTTCCGAAACGGAAAAAAGCATCAGAATCGAGTTTGAAAACGAAAGCATTCCGAAAAACCTCAAGCTAATCGTAAGGAAAAAAGTAGAGCATATTCTCAGATTGGATGAAGATTTTTCAGAATTTTACAAACTTTGCAAAAATGATGAAAATTTTCAATGGATGGCGGAAAAAAATATCGGCAGACTGCTGCGTTCGCCGACGGTTTTTGAAGATTTGGTAAAAACGATCTGCACGACGAATTGTTCTTGGGCGTTGACGAAAAATATGACGCGGAATCTGGTTGAAAATCTGGGCGAAAAAGCATCCGACGGAAAAAAAGCGTTTCCGACACCGGCGGCGTTGGCTCAGGTTGATGAAAAATTTTACCGCGAGAAAATTCGGGCGGGTTATCGTTCAAATTATTTTGTCGAATTAGCAAACGCGGTGGCAGACGGCGAAGTGAATCCCGAAAGTTGGTTAGAATCCGATTTGCCGACAAGTGATCTGAAAAAGGAAATGAAGAAGATAAAAGGAGTCGGCGATTATGCGGCGGAAAATCTGCTGAAACTCGTCGGGCGTTACGACGGTCTTGCCCTCGATTCACTTTTGCGTTCGAGATTTTATAAGAAACATAACGATGAAGTCGTCTGCGATGATAAAGTTATCAGAAATTTTTATGATAAATTCGAAAAATTTCGCGGATTGGCGATCTGGTTCGATCTGACGAAACGATGATTTGATTGAAAGCTCTGTGAATTGTTTCTGTTTCATTTTCGATGGGAAATTGAAGTCCGCGTTCCGGTGAAAACGGCATCTTTCTTTGAACTCCTTTTCGAGAAAAAGTAATCTAAACTCCGGTCAAATAAAATTTAAGGTCAACAAAAATTACGAAAAATAAATTATGAATCAACCTCTGGTCGCAATCATCGGTCGCCCGAATGTCGGTAAGTCAACTCTTTTCAATCGTTTGACGGGAAGCCGGAAGTCAATCGTCGGCAACGAACCGGGAATTACACGCGACCGAATTTACGGTGATGTCGAGTGGCGTACGAAAACTTTTGAACTAATAGATACGGGCGGAATCGTTCCCGACGACGAAGCGATTATTCCCGTAAACATTTTCAAACAGGCGGATTTTGCAATTTCGCAATCGTCGGCGATTATTTGGGTGGTTGATGCCCGCGACGGAGTTACGCCGCTTGATGAAGAAATCGGAATTCTGCTGCGGAATTTGGGTAAACCGATTTTCATTGCGGCAAATAAAGCCGAATCAATTACGGTTGAAGAAGATGCGGCGGAATTTTATAAATTCGGCTTTACTTTAACGCCGATCTCAGCCGAACACGGCACGAATGTCGGCGATTTGCTTGAAGAATTATTTGATATTTTAGAATTTCCCGAAGAAGTTGATGAAGTTGAAACAGACGAGATAAAACTGGCGATTATCGGTCGTCCGAATGTCGGAAAGTCTTCGATTCTGAACAAAATTCTCGGGGAGGAACGGGTTATCGTGTCGCCGATTGCGGGAACGACGCGGGATGCGATTGATACGGAATTTAGTTACGAGGAACAGGACTACATCATTATTGACACGGCGGGCATTCGGCGGAAGGGCAAAACGACCGAAATGGCGGAGAAATTATCGGTCATAATGGCTCGCAAGGCACTCGAACGGGCGGATGTAGCGATTCTTGTAATTGATGCGGTCGAAGGAGTTACAAATTTAGATGCAAGCATTGCCGGATATGCGATTGATTCGGGCTGCAGCGTCATTGTTGCCATCAATAAATGGGATTTGGTAGAAGAAAAAGACACGGGTTCGGTCAGTGAATTCGAGCGGAATTTTCGTGATAAAATGAAGTTTCTGGATTGGGCTCCGATTGTAACGACTTCGGCGGTAACGGGACAGCGAATCACGAGGCTTTTGCCGTTGGTTGACAAAGCGAATCAAGCGAGAAATCTGCGAATCAAAACTTCGCAGTTAAACGATTTTTTCGAGCGAAACGTCTTGAAACCGAAAGGCGGCGGCGGCGTTGCACCGGGCAAAGGCGGCAGAGTTCGTCTGAACATAAAATATCTGACGCAGGGCGGCACGCGTCCGCCGAAATTTATTTTGTTCACATCCGGCGGACACGGCAGCGGCGGTTTGCACTTTTCATACTTACGTTACATCGAAAATCAACTGCGTGATACGTTCGACTTTTTTGCAACACCGCTTCGTTTGAAGGAAATTCACAGAGGGAAGAAGAGTAAAAAGTAATTTATTGAGTTTGGAATATGGAATATTTCTTATTTACTCTAAGAATTTTCTTGGCGGGCGTATTTTTCCTTGCCGGAATCGGGAAATTGCTTGATTTGAAAGGTGCAGAAAAGGCGGTCAAAGATTTCGGTGTGCCGGAGAGTTTGGCGAAACCGTTTGGTATTCTATTGCCGGTTTTTGAGGTTTTTCTGGCGGTTCTGTTATTGTTCGTGCAGGTTTCTTGGTTCGGAGCGATTGGTACAAGTCTTTTATTGACAGCATTTATCGGCGGAATGTTGTGGCAGATGAAACTCGGTAATGCTCCCGATTGTCATTGTTTCGGGCAGATTCATTCCGAGCCGGTCGGTAAAAAAAGTTTGTTGCGAAATATGGCTTTTGCAATTTTCGCTTTGATTCTAGTTGTCAGCGGGCAGGAACATCAGGGTTTTTCGATGTCGGAATTTAGCAGCGGATCGTTTGAAATTATGCAGATTATTTTTGGTTTGATAATTATTGGTTTTCTGTGCGTTCTGATGTTTTATTTAAAGAATATTTTGGAGCAACAGACGCAAATTCTGCGGCGTTTGGAAGTTCTGGAAATTATCGGAAACGAAGGAAACGTGCAGGAACGCGAAAATATCGGAAATCCGAAGGAAGGTCTGCCGATTGGTTCGCCCGTGACGGATTTTGAGTTGCCGAATTTACGCGGTCGAAATGTTTCATTCGAGCATCTTTTGATGAAGCAAAAACCGATGCTTTTCTTTTATGTCAGTCCGACCTGCACGCCT
The DNA here is from genome assembly GCA_041746675.1 of Pyrinomonadaceae bacterium. Lineage (GTDB taxonomy): Bacteria > Acidobacteriota > Blastocatellia > Pyrinomonadales > Pyrinomonadaceae > Aridibacter. The sequence continues at coordinate 78,657 of JBGTGO010000006.1, forward strand.
TGCGAAGCACTTTTGCCGGAAATCAAAATTTGGGAAAGAGAGTTGGAAGATAAAATAAATTTTGTTTTCATCAGTAACGGAAGCATCAAGGAAAATTCGGCGAAATTCGGTGCGGATATTCTGGGTGACGTTCTGTTGCAAAAAAATAAAGAAATTGCCGAAATTCTTGATTTAAAATGGACACCGACGGCAGTTTTCGTCAATACTGACGGAATGATCGCAAGTCATCCCGCCGCCGGAGATAAAGCGATTCGTGAACTGGTCGGTAACATAAAATCATCCGAATTTGACGAAGAATTTGTTTACATCGCACAGGAAAACCAAATCGGAGAAAAACCGAAAATCGGTGAGAATGTGCCTGAATTCAACTTAGAAGATTTAACGGGAAAGCAGATTTCCGCCGAAGATTTGCACGGAAAGAAAACACTCGTAACATTCTGGAGTATGACCTGTCCGCACTGCGTAGCGATGAGCGATGAATTGAGCAGATGGGATAAAATCAAGGGAAAAGATGAACCGAATCTGATTGTCTTTTCGGACGGCGACAAGGAAAATCATAAAAAACTTGATTTACATTCACCGATTATTCTCGATAAACAATATGAAACCGCCGCAAAGTTTGGAATGCTCGGAACACCTTCGGCGGTTTTGGTCAATGAAGACGGGAAAATAATTTCGGAAACGGCTATCGGTGCAGGGCAGATTTGGGCATTGATTGGTAAGAGGAATAAGAGCTTTTAACGCTCAGACGCGGATAAGCAAAGACGCAAAAGGTTTTTTTAAATTTCATTTCCAAAATAAATATTATTAAAACTTTGCGACTTAGCCGCTTTGCGATAAATATCTTTGTTATATGAAATCAATTGATTGGGAAATAACCGCACGCGACGGCGAAGCAAGAGCGGGGAAAATAATGACGCGGCGTTCGGAGATCGAAACGCCTGTGTTTATGCCGGTCGGAACGCAAGCGACGGTGAAAGGTGTGCGGTTTGAATGGCTTGAAGACGAACTCGATGTCCGCATAATTCTTGGAAATACATATCATTTATGGCTGCGTCCGGGGACGGATGTGATTCGGAAACTCGGCGGTTTGCATAAATTTTCGACGTGGAATCGTTCGCTTCTGACAGATTCGGGCGGATTTCAGGTTTTTTCTCTGTCCGATCTGCGGAAATTGAATGAAGAAGGTGTCGAGTTTCGTTCGCATCTGGACGGATCGAAAATGTTTATGTCGCCGGAAGTTTCGATGGAAGTTCAGGCGGCACTTGGGTCGGAGATCGTGATGGTTTTTGATGAATGTCCGCCGGGTGATGCCGGACATAAACTGACGAAGGAAAGTCTTGAACTGACGGCACGCTGGGCGTTGCGTTCTAAAAATAAATTTAATCAATTGCAGGAACGTGGACTTGATACGGGATTTATTGATCTAACGAAAAACGAAAAAAGGAAAATGGAAAATGAAACAAATCCAAAATCGCTCAGCGGTCGGCAGGCGTTGTTCGGGATAATTCAGGGTGCGGGACACCTCGATTTGCGGAAGGAGAGTTTGGACAGAACGGTTGAAATCGGGTTTGACGGTTATGCTATTGGTGGTTTGAGCGTCGGCGAAGAAAAATCGGTGATGTATGAAGTGCTGAATTATATTGCAAAGCAGATGCCGCAAGATGCACCGCGATATTTGATGGGAGTCGGGACACCGGAAGATTTGGTCGAAGCAGTTTATCACGGCATTGATATGTTCGACTGCGTAATGCCGACGCGAAACGGACGCACGGGCGGCGTTTTCACGTCGAACGGAAAATTGAATATTCGTAACGCGAAATTTGCGACGGACGAAAATCCGCTTGATTCGGAATGTAAATGTTCGGTCTGCAAACGATATTCGCGGGCTTATCTGCGGCACCTGTATCAAGCAAAGGAAATGCTCGCGGCGATGATGATCTCGCATCACAATCTGGCGTTTTTTCTCGATACGATGCGAAAATGTCGGGAGGCAATTAAACAAAGCGAGTTCGAGCAGTTTCGGCGTGAGTTTTTGGGCAAAATGAGTAATAATTAAAAAATTATGTCAGTGAATTTACAGAAGACAGAATCAAATAATCAAATATTTATCCCGCGTTTGGAAAATGGTGATCGGTTGGATCAGAAAGAATTTCACCGTCGTTGTAAAGCAATGCCGAAAAATGTCAAAGCAGAACTCAGCAAAGGAATAGTTTATATGGCTTTACCTGTCAGAGTGAAAAATCACGGAAAACCGCACAGTAATTTGATGAGTTGCTTGGGACTTTATCGTTTATCAACTGACGGGGGTTATATTGCTTGTGAAAATTATGAATCACAACCTGATATAACTTTGCGAATTGAGGAAGGGTTTAGCGGCAAATCGTGGGTGAATGAAGATGATTATCCTGAAGGTTCATCGGAGTTGGTGATTGAAATTGCAGCAAGCAGCGTATCTTTTGATCTACACGATAAACTTGAAATGGACGACAAAAAAGTGTGCAGGAATATGTCGTCCGGCGGGTTTTGGATAACAAGATAGGTTGATTTTCATTGGAAAATGATAGGTATGAAAAAACAATAGATGAAAAGGGAATTGTTGAAAGCACAGTCTTTAATGGGCTTAAAATAAATATCAAAGGCATTACTGGCGGACGATTTAAAGACGATTTTTGAAAGATTCACAACGCGGAATTGAAAGCGATGATTATAAGAAATTTGCAAAAGAGTTGATTAAATAGATAAGTTTGCTTTGCAGAATTTAAAGGACTTTGTAATAATTACCGTTTTGCATATCTGGAAATAAATTAATGAGCATTTTTATATTGTTTTTTCAATTTGGCGGCGGAATTATGGGTTCTCTTTTGATACCTTTAATACTGATGGTCGGGATTTTTTATTTTCTCGTGATTTTGCCGCAGAAAAAGCAGCAACAGAATTTGAAAGATATGATCGCCGCTTTGAAATTAAAAGATGAAATTGTTACAAATGGCGGAATTATCGGAACGATTGTCGAAGTTCGGGAAACGAGCTTTATTATCAGAAGCGGTGATAAATCGCTTTTGGAGATCGGCAAGGCAGCGGTAGTCGGAAGGCGTAATGAAGAAATAGCGGCGGAATTGAAAAAATAATATTTCGGTAGAATAAAGCGATGAAAAACACCAATCTTTTAATAAGAACAGCAATTATCTTGGCAGTTTTGATCCTGGGAATTTACGTCGTCATCGGTCCTCGCGGACGGATGACGACGAAGGATTTCACTTGGACGGGAATTAAAAATAATCTGACTAAGAATGTTAATTTGGGACTCGATCTGAAGGGTGGTTCGCATCTTGTGATGCGTGTCAAAACGGAAGAATATCTCAAAAAGAAAACAATCAGCAACACGGATGCAGCAGTCAATGCAGTCAAAGCGGCGAATCTGCCGGTTGTCGAAGGAACGTCGGTTGCCGATGGAAATACTTTTGAAGTCAAACTGAAAATTTCCGACGCGGCGAAATCAAAGGAAGTGATCGAAGCGGTCAAGCAGAAAGTTGATTTTGCGGATTGGACGGAAAGCGTCAGCGGCGACACGATTACGTGGGCTTTATCTTCGCTCGTTCAAACTCGTCTGAAAGAGGAAGCACGCGATCAGGCGATTCAGATTATCAAGGGTAGAATTGATAAATTCGGTGTTGCCGAACCGACTCTACAACCACGAGGAACAGCGACTTCGGGCGAAATTTTATTACAAATGCCGGGTCTTGATGATCCTGAACGGGTTAAAAAAATTCTCAATGTGCAGGCGGAGCTTTCGCTCTTTGCCGTCGTCAGTCCGCCAAATCCGAATCTGGCGACCTATCCGACAAAAGAAGCGGCACTGCAAACTATCGGCGGAAAGGAAACTGCTTCCAAAAAAGTCTTTAAATACAGCGAACGCGATCCGAATTTGACGGGGGATGAAAATAAGGATGTAAAACTTCCTGAAAAGTGGATCGTCGTCGAAAACCCGTCAATCATCACCGGTGACGAACTGCGTGATGCACAAGCGGTCAGCCGTTCGGGTAACTCCGGCGATTATCAAATTTCATTCTCGCTGAAACCGAACGGTGCTAAAAAATTCGGTGAATGGACGGGGAAAAACATTGGTAATTATATGGCGGTCGTACTGACCGATGAAGCAAAATCGGTGGCGTTTATTCAGTCGCAGATTTTTGATTCAGGACAGATTAGCGGGCAGTATGCTCAGCGGGACGCGGAAGATTTAGCGATTACGCTGAAATCCGGTGCGTTACCGACTTCGATTGAATACCTTGAAGAAAGAACGGTTGGTCCGAGTTTGGGGGCAGATTCGATCCGAGCCGGTTTGACAGCGGCACTTGGCGGTTTGATCTTTATAATTATCTTTATGCTGATTTATTATCGCGGTGCGGGCATCAATGCGGTGATCGCTCTGACGATGAATATGATCTTTACGTTAGCAGCTCTGATCGCACTAAACGCAACACTGACTCTGCCCGGAATTGCCGGATTGATTCTCGGAATCGGGATGGCGGTTGACGCAAACGTGCTGGTTTTTGAACGGACGCGAGAAGAATTACGGGAAGGGAAATCTATCGCCAAAGCAATTGAACTCGGTTTTGACCGGGCGTTTATCACGATTATCGACTCGAACTTAACGACAATTATTGCGGGTGTTATCCTATATTTATACGGTTCGGGACCAATTCGCGGATTTGCCGTAACGCTGATCCTAGGATTGCTTATCAATTTATTCACGGCTATTTTCGTTTCACGCACGATTTTTCTGTGGCTTTTGGAACGCAACCCGAATAAAACAAAACTTAGTATTTAATAAACAAAAATGTGAGAAGCGGCTCTAATCATAAGCCGTTTTGAAATTACGGAAAAAGAAATAATGTTTGATCCATTTAGTAAAATAAACGTAGATTGGATGGGAATCCGCAAACCTTTGATTGCAATTTCCATAGTTGTTCTGTTGGCAGGACTGGTTTCCGCAATCGCCCGGCAAGCTGTTCCGGGCGGAACCGAAGCATTTAACCTCGGAGTTGATTTTCAGGGCGGCTCCGTCATCACTGCTAAATTTAACAATGGTAAGCCTTCCGAGGATGCAATTCGAAATGCTTTGTCGAAAGTCGGACTGAATGAAGCGGTAATTCAATCTTCGATAGACAAGGGCGATGAAGTTTTAATCAAAATTCCTTTGCTTGAAGGTGAAATGGATGCAACGAAGTCGGGAACTTCAACTGCACCGGAAGTTAATCAAACTGCAACCGAAAATAAAAATTCATCTGCAAATTCAAATTCCGAATCAAACGCAAATACTGCATCCACAGCTAAGGTTGAAGAAGATGCTAAAAATCAGGTAAGTGCCGGACGCGATTTGGTAAATCGGGCTCTTGGAACATTCGGTCAGGAAGCAGAAGTTGGAATTTCCTTGGCGGCAGACAAAAACGCAAAATATCAAATTATCGGAACTGATTCGGTTGGACCCATAGCGGGAGAAAAGCTGAGAACCGATGCAATCGTCGCCACTCTTCTCGGAATGGTCGGAATTTTGCTGTTTATAGCCTTTCGATACGATTGGACTTACGCGGCTGGTGCGGTGATCGCCGTATTTCACGATGTTTTGATAACGCTCGCATTCTTTACGATGTTTCAATGGGAAATCAGTCTGACCGTGCTGGCAGCTTTGTTGACACTGGTCGGGTTTTCGGTCAACGACTCTATCGTGATCTTCGACCGTATCCGTGAAAATCTCTCGAAGCGTCGCAATCAATCACTGTATGAATTAACAAATGATTCAATTAACCAAACAATGTCCCGTACGATTGTTACCAACGGATTGGTTTTTTTGGCGGTTCTGGCGTTGGTTTTGTTTGGTGGAGAAGTTCTTAAAGGATTTTCGCTGGCACTGTTTGTTGGGGCGATAACGGGAACGTATTCAACGGTTGCGATTGCGAGTCCGATCGCGATTTGGTGGCAGAGCAAACTCGGCAATGCAAAAATGAAGGAAGCAATTATTGACAATAAAGATGACCAACTCGCTTCGGCTTCACGGCGTTCAGTCAGGCGACGACCTGTGTCGAGATAACTTCTGTTCATATATTACGTTGAATACAACGGGTTTATTTACATCCTTTTAGTTTAAAATGTTATTCAAACTGCAATTTACCGTAAACATTAAACAAATAATGTCAATTAATTCATAATATTACGAAAATTTCTTGACTTTCGGAACATAAGACTTTAGACTTCAAATCGTTGCTGGTCAATTAAATATTTTAGAGATGCTTTTTATCCGTTTTACAAATTAGTGCGGATTTGAACGGCACTTTTTGTAATTAAAAAGGCTCGCATAGTTCTATCTAAACCCGCACTTATGTTTGATGAGTTCTAAATTTACATCTCGATATTTAGTTGTTAAAACCGTATTTTTCAGTAAACCGGTTTTTAAAGTAAACTCGTTATTTATAAATGCAATCATAATTTTAGTTTGTAAATCCTTGACCCATTTGGCACCGGATAAGGGAGGAAAAATAATATGTTAGATCAATTAGTCGAATCAAGAAGCGGCGGTAATGTGAACAAGACAAAGGCAGGACTTTTGTTAGGAACACTTGCTGTAGTTGCTTTCGGTTTTATTAGTGCGTTAGGCTACAGCTTATTCACACAAAACCTCGGAGTAGGAGGCGACGGACTTGAATTATCAACTCTCGTTGCACCACCGATTCCAGACGAAGCACCGCCACCAGTCGAAGAAGAGCAGCCTGAGGAAGAAAAACCGGCTGAGAAGAAAATCAATGCTGATATGCGTAAAGAGCTTATCGCTAACATTGAAACTACGCCGACGAAGGTTCCGCCGAAGACGAGTTCGGAGGTAATGAACAAGAAGACCGTCAGAGAGAATACACCCGCCATCAAAGGGGATAGAAACATTGACGCGTTTGATGATACAAAAAATCGTCCTACTAATGATTCATTAAAAAACGCAAGTGATTTTGGTTCTCAAGTTGGAGGTTCAGGAGGAGGAGGAGGAACCAGTGACAATGGAGGAGGATCTAAACCGCCGCCGCCACCACCACCACCACCACCACCACCGCCACCGCCAGCAGACCCGCCTGTTCCTAAACGGATCTCTAAAGGTGTGGTCAATGGTAACGCAACGAGTTTACCAAAACCGGCATACCCGCCGGCAGCCAGAGCCGCTAACATCAAAGGTTCGGTCAATGTTTCTATCGTTATTAGCAAATCCGGCAGTGTGATTTCGGCAAGTGCAGTCAGCGGACATCCGTTATTGAGAAGTGCCGCCGAAGGAGCTGCCAGGCGTGCTAAATTTGGACCGACCTTATTATCAGGTCAAGCCGTCGAAGTTTCGGGTGTCATTGTTTATAATTTTCAATAAACTTTGACGTATTAAGTACTGTCGGTGGGATTGGTGTATTATCAACCCCACCGATAGCTTAAATCTTTTCAGTAGCTTTAAATATCTGTGTCTGCAATAATAATTTTTTGATTTTTTGGAGGAAAAACAATGACATTTTTTGGTAGCCTTTTAGGCTTTTTAATGATATTCGCCGAGGAAGGCGGAACTAAGTTTACAGTTTACGGAATCGCTCAGGAATTAACAATTCCGGGGTGGGTTGTTATTATTCTTTTACTTTTGATGTCGATCTATCTGATTGCCGTCGGAATTGAAAGATGGTTAACATACAACAAAGCTAAAGCACAATCGCGTCAATATGCACCGAAAGTTGCCCAAGCATTGAAAAACAGCAATATTGACGAAGCGATCACGATCAGCGATAAGCATAAAGATTCGCACTTAGCAATGGTTGTTTCATCTGGTTTGAAAGAGTTTTCCGCTCATCAGGGCAATGACGATATTTCCGGTGATGAAATGGAAGCATCGAAACGTGCCTTACAGCGAGCGATTGCAGTCAAAACTGCAGAATTGAAACGTGGTCTTTCAGGCTTGGCTACTGTTGGTTCGACTGCACCGTTCGTCGGTTTGTTCGGAACTGTTGTCGGTATCATCGGGGCGTTCGTTCGTCTTGCGTCGCAGAAAGGTGCGGGTATCGATGTGGTCGGTGGTGCTATCGCTGAAGCTCTGATCGCTACCGCATTCGGTATCGCAGTTGCTGTTCCGGCGGTGTGGATGTTCAACTATTTTACGAATAAAGTAACAAGTTTTAGTGTTGAAATGGAAAACTCTGCTTCTGAGTTGGTAGATTATTTTATCAAACACCGCGGCAAACGTCTTGAAAGATAGTTTAATCGAATTAGTTTGATTATCATTATCATAGGAGAAAAGTTTTATGGCAGCTAAAATTGGCGGCAGTGATGAGTATAATTCAGAAATTAATGTAACCCCGATGGTTGATGTGATGTTGGTTCTATTGATTATTTTTATGATCATAACCCCGCTTCTACAAGACGGCGTACAGGTTAATATTCCGAAAAATACCAGAGCCGCAGTAGAAGAACCTGATGTTGCATCCGATACAGCGGTTGTCGTTTCTATACCCCAGAATGGACAATTTTATCTAGGAACACTTAAAGAACCATATTCTTTGGATGTTTTGGGTGAAAAGATTCGGGCGGAAATGGAAAATAAGAAACCGGAGGAAAGAATCGTTTATGTCAAAAGCGGAACGGAAGTCAGTTACGGAACAGTTGTTGAAGCAATTGACACAATTCGTAAACAAGATATAGATAAGATTGGATTGGTTGCTGACAAAGCAAAGGACACCAAAGAAAAATAGTTTCACTTTAGATTCTAGGAGTAAGAGATTATGGGAATGTCAACCGGTGGAGGCTCTGATGGCGGAGCAACCCCAAATATTAATGTAACACCATTAATTGATGTTTTGCTTGTATTGTTGATTATCTTTATGGTTATTGCCCCACTGAAGCCTCATCAATTTGAGGCTAAAGTACCGGCAGAACCGAAAGATGAACAAAATGTCGATATTGAGCCGAACCCTTTAACATTAGTGGTGTCGATAGACAAAGATGATCTGGAAGTAAAACTAAATAATGAAGCAGCCGGAAACACTTCGGATACAGCGGATTTAGAAACCAAACTTTCAACTATCTTTAAAGATCGTGCGAGTAACGGAGTCTATAAGGAAGGCACTAATGAAATTGAAAGAACGGTGTTTATCAAAGCTCCGAAAGGTGTTTCTTATGGAGAAGTTGTTAAAGTAATAGATGCTGTCAAATTCTCTGATGCTCAACCGGTTGGTTTGCAGATTGATGATTTGTCTGAATAAAAATAACCTGAGTTTAAGACAGAAGTTATATAGTTTTTAATAATTTTGTCTTAGACTCATTGTTTAAATGGAGTCAAAATAATGAAGATCTCTCGGATTGGGATACTTATATTAGTTTTAATAACAATTTTTTCGGCAACGAGTTGTAACTACTACAGCCGTATTATGGCGAGAAAAAATTTGGTTGACGGTGCTAAGGCATATAACGATAAACAGTTTGCTGATGCCGAAGAAAAATTTCGTTCCTCGATTGCTTTTGATCCTGAACTTGGTTCATTTGAAAGTAAGACTGCCCAACTGTTTTTAGCCCGAACGATTCACTCCGAATTTGCTATTAACCGTGACAAACAGGAAAAAGCAGGTCAGGCTATCGATGAATATCAAAAGGCTCTCAAAGGATTTTTGATTGATTTGAAGGAAAAACGTGAAGCCGTCAAATCGAAACCGCAAGACCCGAAAGTTCAGAAAGAGTTGGAACAAACTGAAGAGCAGATCGGCTCGATCATCGCGGCTGTCGGAAGTTTATATACGAATCTGAATCAAGAAGACAAGTGGCTGGAATGGCAAACGACACAGGCGGCAAATGAAGCGTTACCTAATGAAACAAGAGCAACCGCTTATGTATCATTAGCAGCTAAAAAGTATTCTTGTGCTAATGATATAACCGATGTCGAAGCGATCAAAAAAACTGTTAAGGAAGATGGCAAAGATGTTTTCAAATTCGTCAAACCTGAAAGCGAAGGTGATTTTGATAAACTTAAAGAGTGCGTTCAAAAAGGGACTGAATATATCAGCAAGGCTGTTGAACTCAATCCTGAAAGTGATTCAGCCTGGTCATATAAAGCAAGTTTAATTGAGCAAAATCGTAGAGTTGCGGACATGGAAGGTGAAGATGACAAGCGAACTTCTCTGAAAGCAGAATTCGATAAAGCTAAAGAGCAGTTTAAGGTCTTAGCTGAAAAACGTGAGAAGGAAGAAATGGAAAAAGCCCGTAAGGAAGAAGAGGAAAAAGCAAAAAAAGCAGGTAAGAAATCGAAAGCTGAAAATGCTCCTACAACCGATGGCAAGTAAATATTGACAAATATCTTCTCAAGTCTGACGGCAACACTAATTTTGTAATAGAATTGAGTGTTGCCTTTTTACATTTAAAAGACTGATAGTAAATCTATCGAATTGGCAAAAACGCCGGATTGCAAATAAAATAAATGATTCGCATCGAAGACGTAATTGATAAGGTCAAAAATAATCACCCGCAAGCCGATGTTGAGATGATTCGACGTGCATATTTGTTTTCAGCACTGCATCACCGCGGACAAAAACGTGCATCCGGTGAGCCGTATCTTGTTCATCCGTTGGCAGTTGCAGACATTTTAGCCGATATGCGGCTCGATGATATAAGTATTTCCACCGGACTTCTGCACGATGTTGTCGAAGATACCTTAGTTGATTTAGACACGATCAGGGATTATTTCGGTGAAGACGTAACGAGGCTAGTTGACGGATTAACCAAAATTGCTCACATCAGTAATTTACCGAAAGATAAACAGCAAGCCGAAAATGTCCGCAAAATGGTTTTGGCAATGATTACGGATGTCCGAGTCGTGCTGATAAAGTTGGCGGACAGACTTCATAATATGCGTACGATGGAGTTTCTGAAACCGGAAAAACGTGCCAGAATCTCGCAGGAAACGCTCGATATATACGCACCGATTGCTCATCGGCTCGGAATGGGGAAAATTCGGAGCGAACTGGAAGATTTATCATTTCAAAATCTGCATCCGCTCGAATATAAAAAATTATCGGAAGAAGTAGAGTCGCGTCGAGCGGAACTTGAAGAGGCACTCGTAAAGATAACCGCCACTATCGCGGAAAAGTTGGACGAAAACGAAGTTCCGTTTATCGAGATTCAAAGCCGCGTTAAGCGTCTGTATTCACTTTGGAAAAAACTGAAAAAGCGGAAATTACAGATCGAGGAAGTTTATGACTTAATTGCCGCCCGCGTAGTTACACCGAATCAGAAAAAGTATTGTTATTTAGTTTTAAGCGTGATTCACGACGTATGGACACCCGTGCCGGAACGATTTAAGGATTGGATCGGAAGTCCCCGCGGGAATCTGTATCAATCATTGCATACTTCGGTGATCGGCGATGGCGGACAGGCGTTCGAAGTACAGATTAGAACCGAGGAAATGCAGTATATCGCCGAGGAAGGCGTGGCGGCACACTGGCGTTACAAAGATAATAAACTCGGCGTTCAGGATGAAACGAGTATTGATGAGTTACGCAAAACGGTTGAGAAACTACTTCTGCCATTAGTTGAAACAACGGAGGAAAATCAGGACTCCGAAGAATTTATCGAATCGCTCAAGCTGGATTTATATCCGACCGATGTTTATACGTTTACTCCGCGTGGCAAAGTGATAGATTTGCCACGCGGAGCAACGCCGATTGATTTTGCGTATGCGATTCATTCGGAGGTTGGCGACACCTGCACCGGGGCGAAAATTAACGGGCGAATCGTACCTCTGCGGACAAAACTGCAAAACGGGAATGTAATCGAAATTCAAACTTCGCCGAATTCGACACCATCGAGAGATTGGCTTAATTTCGTTGTAACATCAAAGGCACGCACCAGAATTCGTCATTGGATCGCTCAGCGACAGCGAACGGATTCGATTGAAATGGGACGGAAATTGCTCGAAAAGGAAACGAAAAAATTCGGCATTTCGACCAAGAAAATGTTTAAGAAGGACGACGAACTCAAGAGAGTCGCAAATGAATACGGTTTGGGCAGAGCTGACGATTTGCTGGCTCAGATCGGTTACGGAAAAACTTTGCCGCGGAATGTTCTATCAAAATATCTCGGTCCCGAAAAATTTGCCGAACTCGATCCCGAAGGCAAAAAGAAAACACGCATCGAAACGGGAGTTGATGCCGTTAAGAAATTCATCGGTTACGGCGAAGATGCGATTGTCGTCAAGGGCGTTGACAATTTACTGACGACGCGGGCGGGTTGCTGTAATCCGTTGCTCGGTGAAAATATAATCGGTTACATTTCATTGGGAAAAGGAATCGTCGTGCATAATAAAACCTGCGTCAACGTCAAGCAATTAATGGTCAATAAAGATCGCATCGTTGATGTCGAATGGGCAAAGAACGAGAAAAAAGAAATTCAATCCGTCAAACTACTGGTTACGACCGAAGATCGCACGGGAATGTTAGCGGGAATTACTAACGCTATTTCAGATATAAAAACCAATATCCGCGACGCTAGGGCGAGAGTTTCCAACTTTGATGAGGGATTGATCGAAGTCAGTGTTGAAGTGTTCGATAAAAAACATCTTGATAAAGTTGTCGGCTCGGTTAAAATAGTTCCCGGTGTCATCGAAGTCGAGAGAATTTACAACTCCAATAAACGATAAACGGTCGATTGAACAAATTTTCAAATCGCTTCCAAACTTTTCTTTTTGAGATATATCTGTTAATATTCGCCTTTTGTTTAGCTAAATTAAGTTTTATTTTATTTGAGGAAAAAGTGTGAAAGAAATAATTTCAACAGACAATGCCCCCGGAGCAATCGGACCATATTCGCAGGCGATCAAAGCCGGTAATATGATATTTTGTTCGGGACAAATTCCGATTGATGTCGAAACCGGCGAATTTATTTCTGAAGATATATCCGAACAAACCGAACAGGTTTTGCGTAATCTTAAAGCGGTTTTGGAAGCGGCGGGAAGTGATTTGGAAAGTGTTGTCAAAACAACGGTTTTTTTAGCAGATATGTCCGATTTTAGTGCGATGAACGAAGTTTACGGAAAATATTTCAATAAAAATAAACCTGCCAGAGCAACGGTTCAGGCGGCGGGACTTCCGAGAGATGCCAAAGTTGAAATTGACTGCATTGCTGTCAGCTAAACGAAACAGATTCCGGCATTAAAATTCAGTTTGAAAACAAGAAAAACCAAACGCCGATATAAATAAAGACGTTTGGCAACAAAATACATTTAATGTCTATCAAAATTTCTACGCAGCTCGGACAGCTTTGATAACTTTGCCGGATTTGATGCATCTCGTGCAAACTTTTTGTCGCATCACGCCGCCCTGCGGTCGTTGCACGCGAACTTTTTGCAAGTTGGGATTGAACCGCCGCCGGGTTTTGTTGTTAGCGTGTGAAACATTGTTTCCGAATAGCGGTTTTTTACCGCAGATATCGCATCTTTTTGCCATAATAATTGCCTCCAAAAAATATAATAACGAGGTAGATATGAAAACGAGTTATGTTAAACTCAAAAACTAAATTTATAACAAAATTTTCGAACATAATCAAGCAATGATACAAATAGTTAAATTTATAGGAGTAAAAGCCATAGTGCGAAATACCAATTTCAAGTTTTTAATTGTTGCAATTCTAGCAACTTCTTTACTAATTCTAACGGGATGTCCGAAAACGGCAGCCCCGAACGGCGATGTCGGGGCAACTGCCGATTCGAATGAAACCGCCGCCACCGTCAACGGTACGGCGATCAAATTACAAGAGGTCGAACGTGCCGTCAAACAACAGGCACAGGGACAGGAAAGTAAATTGTCCCAACTCGAACTTGCTCAGGCTCGTCTGCAGGTTTTAGAACAACTTATTCAAAGCGAAGTAATGTATCAGAAGGCTCAGAAAGAGGAAACGATTCCGACTGACGATGAAGTTACGGCGGCACTTAACAAAGCCAAAACCGAATCAGGACAATCAAGGGAGCAATTTGAGAAAAACCTGAAAGATGCCGGAATGACCGAGGCTGATGCTCGTGAGCAGTTGAAAAAACAACTTGCAGTAACTAAATTACTGGACAAAATCACAGGTAAGGTCGAACCGCCGAGTGATAACGAGATTGAAGCATTTTACAACGGAAATAAAGCCGCATTCGTTAAAAAACGCGGTGTCAACTTGGCGGCAATCGTGGTTGACCCGACCAATAGCGGCGAAGGCGACACGACGACGGACGAGGCTTCGACCAAATTGCGAATGGAAGAAATATCGAAAAAACTTCAAGAAAAAAACGATTTTTCAGCTATTGCAAGCGAATTGAGCGAAGACCCGAGCCGTTTGCGAAAAGGTGAATTGGGCTATATTACCGAAGAACAAATGAAGCAGACGTTTTCGCCGCAGCTTGCCGAAGCATTTATGAACAAGGATAAATTCCCAATCGGACAGCCAATCGGACCATTTAACATTTCTGGTAAATTCTACATTTTCAAGATTCAGGAAAGAATTGAAAAAGAGGAATCTGTAACTTTGGAAAGTCCGGGTGTGCGTCAGCAAATTACGGATAATTTGGTTAACTCCCGCAAGCAGATTTTACAAGCGTCTTATGCCGCCGTGGCAATGAACGAAGCGGATATTATTAATTATTTGGCTCAGAAAGTCGTCAATAATCCAAATGAATTGAGCGGGGCGAGACCTGCCGGTTCGGATGATGTCAAATCGGATGATAAAGCTGTAACAAATTCAAATACGAATTCGGCAGCAAACACCGAGGCAGATAAAGACGAAGCTAATAAATCCGCAAATACGGATGATAAAAAGGCAGAATCTAAGAAAGCTGATGACGTAAAACCCGACGATAAAAAAGAAGAAAAGAAATAACTTTTCTTAGATGAATAGTAATGAAAGGCGGGCTTGCTCGCCTTTTTTTTAATGCGGTAAAATTTTTATAAAAATGCTTTTCAGTTTAACAGACATCAACAAATCTTACAGCGGCAACGTGATTCTCGAAGGAGTTTCGTTTCAAATCAATCCGTTTGAAAAAGTCGGACTCGTCGGACGCAACGGTGCCGGAAAAACAACTGCTTTTAGAATCATCACCGGCAAAGAATCACCGGATTCGGGTGAAGTTTCCAAAGCCAAAAACCTAAAAATCGGTTTGCTCGAACAGCACATCAATTTTAGTGAAAACGAAAGTGTCCACACCGCCGCACTTTCTGCGTTTAAGGAGTTGCACGACATTGAAGCCCGAATGCGGCAACTTGAAATAACAATGGCGGAAGATGCGTCCGAAGAAGTTTTGAATGAATATGCCGAATTGCAGACGAAATTTGAACGCGAAGGCGGTTTCGATTACACGGCACGGGCGGAAGCGATTTTGTTGGGATTGAATTTCGCCAAAGAATCGTGGGATCTTGAAACCGATAAACTTTCGGGCGGACAAAAAAATCGGCTTGGAATGGTCAGGATGCTTCTGTCGGATGCGGATATTCTGCTGCTTGATGAACCGACCAATCACTTGGATGTCGAAACGGTCGAATGGCTTGAAGATTATATGACCAACTATGATAAAGCCTACGTTATCATCAGCCACGATCGCTATTTTCTCGATAAAACCTGCACCAAAATAATCGAGATCGAGAACGGAAAATCATATTTATATCACGGCAATTATTCAAATTATGTAGTTAATTCCGAACTGCAAAAGGAACAACGTCAGCGTGAATTTGAAAACCAGCAAGCGTATATCAAAAAAACCGAAGCGTTTATCAGAAAAAATCTCGCCGGACAAAAGACAAAACAGGCAAAATCCCGCCGCACTCTGTTACAGCGAATTGATCGGCTTGATGCCGTCAAAACTGATGAAAAAGGCGGCAATTTCAATCTTGCCAAAGTCGAACGAACCGGAGCGAATGTATTATCGGTCGAAGATTTGAGCGTCGGTTATCCCGAAAAAGTCCTGGCGAACAAAATAGATTTTTTGCTTCATCGCGGCGAATGTCTCGGCGTAATCGGCGGCAATGGAACGGGGAAAACTACATTTTTGAAAACGATCTTAGGCGATTTGCGTGAGATTTCGGGAAAAATCACTTGGGGAACGAAGATAAATATCGGTTATTATTCGCAGCAATTGGAAGAATTAGATAAACAATTAGACCTTTTGGATGAAATGCGAAAGGTCAATCCGCTTGCCGAAAGCGGCGATTTGCGTTCTTTTTTGGCGGGTTTTTTGTTCTTCGGTGAAGATGTTTTCAAACGTGTCGGCGATTTATCGGGCGGCGAAAAGGGAAGACTTTCGCTCGCTAAACTAATCTATTCAAAAGCAAATGTTTTAATTTTAGACGAACCAACCAACCATCTCGACATTCCCTCACGCGAAGCCCTCGAATCGGCTCTGAGCGAATATGACGGCACGATTATCACCGTCAGCCACGACCGCTATTTTCTCGACCAGGTGGCGACGCAGATTTTTTCGTTTGAACCAAATAATCATATCGAAATCTATAACGGAAATTACTCACAATTTCACGAATGGAAGGAAAAGCAAGTCGCGAGCGGCGAGTGGCGAGTGGCGGGCGGCGAAAAAGTTCAAAATTCAAAAGTTGAGATTCAAGATTCCAACCCTGACGGTTTAAGCAAAAATGAACGACAGAAAATTGAAAAAAATATCGCAGTAATCGAGGGCAAAATCGGAACATTGGAGGAGAATCTGAAAACGCTGACTTTACAAATGAGCGATTCAAAAATTATCGCAGAACAGAAAGAATTTCAAAATTTAACCAACGAATATCAACACACCGAAAAATCAATTCAAAATTTATACTCTGAATGGGAAGAACTCTCAGAAAAAATAGGCTGAAAAGAGTTTAGAGTTCAGGATTTTGAGTTCAAACTTTAGTTTGCAGAACGTCCGCGATAGCGTGGCGTTCTCTTTTATTTTATCACTTTAATCAGTCATCATTTTCACGCACTGCTTGGCTGTGCGGACAAACTGAAGTTCCGATTGTGAACTTTTGATTCTGAACGTGATAAAATTTCTTATACAAAATAATGAGTGAAATTAAAGAGAAAAAGAAAATAAAATTTTCGACGGCGTGGCGGGATGCGAGAGAACTTCTCTGGCTGCATCGTTGGCGGTTGGCTCTTGGTGGTTTGCTGATGATCGTCAGTCGTCTGGCGGGACTTGTTTTGCCGGCTTCGTCGAAATATTTGATTGATGATGTGATCGGTAAACAGCGGTTCGATATGCTCAAATGGATCGCTCTGGCAATCGGTTTGGCGACGGTCGTTTCGGCGATTACTTCGTTTGCACTCTCGCAAATTCTCGGTGTTGCGGCACAGTTTGCAATTACCGAAATGCGGAAGCAGGTGCAGGCAAAAATCGCACGTCTGCCGGTTTCCTATTTTGATTCAACGCAATCGGGGCAACTTATTTCACGGATTATGTCGGACGCGGAAGGCATCAGAAATTTGGTTGGAACGGGTCTGATACAGCTTATCGGAAGCATCATGACGGCGATAATTTCCATCATTGTTTTATTTTGGCTCAACTGGCGGTTGACTTCGGTGACGATTGTCGTTTTGGCTGTATTCGGCGGAGTATTATATTATGCTTTCAAAAAACTGCGTCCGATTTTCCGCGAACGACAGCAGATCAACGCCGAAGTTACGGGGCGTTTGAGCGAATCTCTGAGCGGAATCCGCATCGTTAAAAGTTACACGGCGGAAAAGCGTGAAGAACTCGTTTTTGCCCGCGGAGCTCACAGACTTTTTCGCAATGTTGCTAAATCTCTGACCGGAGTTTCGGCGATGAGCGGATTTTCATCGGTCGTCATCGGAGCCATCGGAGTCGTGATGATTCTGGTCGGCGGCAACGATGTTATCGCCGGAACGATGACGCTCGGCGATTTGTTTATGTATATTTTCTTCACGAGTTTGATGGCTCTCCCGATTGTTCAACTTACCGCTATCGGAACGCAGGTGACTGAGGCATTTGCAGGACTTGACCGGATTCGGGAAGTGATGGACACGGTAACGGAAGACGAACAGGATGCGTCGAAGATTCCTCTGAAAAACATCGAAGGCTCAATCAGTTTTGAAGATGTTTATTTTGAGTATGAGGAAAACACGCCGGTTTTGCAGGGAATTTCATTTCATTCGGATGCGGGAACGACAACCGCTCTCGTCGGTTCGAGCGGTTCGGGAAAATCTACGATTTTGAATCTGGTCTTGAACTTTATTCAACCGGACAAGGGCAAAGTTTTGGTTGACGGCAAAGATATTCAGTCAATCAAACTGCGGGATTATCGCGGACATTTAGGCGTTGTTTTGCAGGAAAATTTCCTTTTTGACGGAACGATTTTGGACAACATCAGATTTTCAAACACCGGAGCGACCATCGAACAGGTCAAAGAAGCAAGCCGCATTGCTTACTGCGATGAATTTATCGAAAAATTTGAAAAAGGTTACGAAACAATTGTCGGTGAACGCGGCGTAAAACTTTCGGGCGGACAGCGGCAGCGGATTGCGATTGCACGGGCTTTGCTGGCTGATCCGAAGATTTTGATTTTAGATGAAGCGACTTCAAGTCTTGATTCAGAAAGCGAAATGATGATTCAGGAAGGCTTAAAAACTCTACGGCAAGGGCGAACGACTTTCGTTATCGCTCACCGACTTTCGACGATTCGCAGTGCCGATAAAATTCTCGTTATCGAAGATGGAAAAATCTTTGAACGCGGCACGCACACTGAATTATTGGCAATGGACGGACGCTACAAACAACTTTACGACAAGCAATATCAGTTCGAGAAGAATCAATTTATCAATCCCGGCGAAGATTTTACGGCGGCGGAAATTATAAATTAAGCGTTTGAAACAATCTAAAACAAAATAAACAGGAGAACAATTTGATAAAAGAAGCACAAAATTATAAGAATCACACCCGCTGGTTTCCGTTACAGCATTTTGTCTTAACACCGATGTTATTTGCGTTCACGATATATGCAATCGTGCAGACGGTTAGATTTCCCGACGTTGACAGAGTAATGCTTTTGTTTCTGGCAGTCGCCTTGCTGATTCAATCTTTGGTTTCCCGATTAGGTGCGTTGCGAGTGCAGGATCGACTCATTCGTTTAGAAGAAAGGTTGCGTTACAGGGAAGTTTTACCGAACGATCTCGCTGAACAAGCCGCAAATCTGAGAACTTCGCAAATGATCGCTCTGCGGTTCGCCGAAAATAATGAATTGCCGGATTTGATCCAACGAACCTTAAACAATGAATTCGATAAACCGAAAGATATAAAAATGGCGGTGAAAAACTGGCGAAGCGATCATCTGAGAGTTTGAAGAATGTAGCCGCGAACAAACACGAAAAGACACGAAAAATGATACAAGAAAATCTTTAAAGTTATTTCGTGTTCATTCGTGTTCATTCGCGGCTAAATATTTTAACTCTCAATTCGATAATTCGGGGCTTCCTTCGTGATAATGACATCGTGAACGTGCGATTCGCGTAAACCCGCCGAAGTTATACGGACAAATTTTGCGTTGGTTTGCATTTCCTTAATATCTGAACATCCGGTGTAACCCATTCCCGCCCGCAAGCCGCCGACGAGTTGCGTTACCATTTCTTCGAGCGTTCCCTTGTAGGCGATTCTCGCTTCGATTCCTTCGGGGACGAATTTTGAATCCGATACTGTTGCTTCTTGAGCGTAACGGTCGCTTGAGCCTTTTTTCATTGCTCCGATCGAACCCATTCCGCGATAGGATTTGAACGAACGTCCTTGGTACAAAATGACTTCGCCGGGTGCTTCTTCCGTTCCGGCAAAGAGCGAACCGATCATCACCGAATCCGCACCGGCGGCAATCGCTTTTGAAATATCGCCCGAAAATTTAACGCCGCCGTCAGCAATTACGGGAACGCCGCTTCCTTTTGCCGCCGCGACACAATCCATAATCGCCTTGATCTGCGGAACTCCCGCACCTGTAACGACGCGAGTTGTGCAAATACTTCCGGGACCGATTCCAACCTTAACTGCATCTATGTCAACACTTAACAATGCTTTAGCAGCTTCGGCGGTGGCGACATTTCCGGCGATGACTTCAATTTCGGGAAACTGCGATTTAACTTTCTTGACCGCTTCGATAACCCTCGAAGAATGTCCGTGAGCGGTGTCGATGACGATGGCATCAACGCGGGATTTTATCAATGCGGCGGCACGTTCGAGAAAATCTCCGGTCGCACCGATGGCGGCGGCACAGCGAAGCCGTCCGAGCGTATCTTTCGCCGCGTGCGGATATTTTATCGCTTTTTGAATATCTTTGACCGTAATCAAACCTTTGAGCAAACCTTCATCATCAACCACCAGCAATTTTTCGATTTTGTGTTTTTGCAGCTTGATTTTTGCTTGGTCTAAGGTTGTTCCGATGGGAACGGTTACGAGCGGTTGAGCGGTCATCACATCGGCGACGGGAATATCGGTGCGGGTTTCAAAACGCAGATCGCGGTTAGTGATGATTCCAACGAGCAAATTATTTTCGTTGACCACCGGAACACCGCTAATTTTGTAGCGTTTCATAATATTCAACGCATCCGAAACAAGTGCCTTGTCGCTGATTGTAACCGGATCAACGATCATTCCCGATTCGCTCCGTTTGACCTTATCAACTTCCTCGGCTTGTTCGGCAATGGACAAATTTTTGTGAATCACACCGATTCCGCCCTGTTGAGCCAGAGCGATGGCAAGATTCGCTTCTGTAACCGTGTCCATCGCCGACGAACACAGCGGAATATTCAAGTCAATGTTGCGTGAAAACTTAGTTCGCGTGTCGGTTTCACCCGGTAGAATTTCCGAATATGCCGGAATTAGCAGAACATCGTCAAATGTCAGACCTTCTTTTGTTTCTTCAATTTTCATAACTCTAAATATTAAAAAACCCGCAAAGATTTAGCGGGCGTAAGTTTCGCACAATGTTTTTATCTTGTAAAAAAATTTAGTTGTAGCGTGTTTGAAAAATTCATTATTTTTCAATTTATCTTATCTAGTTCGCAGCATTTGCATTCGTGTTCGCATTTGCGTCAACCGGAGAATCACCGGGAATTTTGCCGCTTTGCAAAACTTCTTCAATGTTGTTTTTGTTGATTTCATAAACAAATGCGTTTCGTTTATAATCCGCTGAAGGAATTGGTGTTTCCAAATCTTTTCCGTTTAAATTTAACTTGATCAAACCTGCCAAACCTTTGTAGTAACTGATTTTAACGCTTTCCTGTCCTTCGACTGTCAGAGCAGAATCGCCGGTAATCGTTGTGGTTTCGCGTTTTCCGTCGGTAAATGTCTCAATCGCAACAGGTTCGCCGGATGTCTTTATCTCGACCTTGATCTTGTCGGTCGGATATTTCGTTGCGTTCTCCGTTTCGGCAGTATTAACATTGGCGTTGACATTATTATTCGCATTGACGTTGCTGTTACTTTCGGCAACATTACTTTCGACGACCGGAGTTTCTCTGTTTTGCATATAACTGACCAGAGATAAAAGTCCCCACGTCATCAAACCGAGAATTATGACCGCACCGATCACGGTCGGAATCATCGAACGACCGCCGGAATCATCAACCATTACCTGCGAACGATAACTTTTCGTTTCCTCTTCATCCTCACCCGGTCCCTGTGTCGCCATCAGGCGGGCGTAGTCCTGCATTGCTTCGTTTTCGTCAACTCCGACATATTTCGCATAAGACTTAATAAATCCTTTATTAAATATGCCGCCGGGCAGAGGTCGGTAATCATCCTTATCAATCGAATCGAGATAAAGCGGCGAAATACGGGTTTGTTCAGCAACTTCGCTGATGGTAATATCCCGTTCTTCACGAGCCTGTTTAAGTTTTTCTCCTAAAGATTCTGCCATTTTTATTTAGATTTTACCTCTTCGTTGATAATTGACCGGTAACTTTGTAAGGTTGAAATATATCGTTCAAAAGGCAACCGTGTCAATTCTTTATAAGTGTTTTACTGACGAATTATTATCGGCTTGACGCTTGATTATTTTATAAACGGCGTGTTAGCTTTAGGCTTTATTCTTTTCGTGTACTAAAATCAATAAATTAAATTACTAATAATAAGTGAGGATTTCATCAAATGTCTCTTGAAGCACTTGGAATGGTTGAAACAAAAGGGTTTATCGGTGCGGTCGAAGCCGCCGATGCAATGGTCAAAGCCGCAAACGTCGAATTGGTCGGTAAGGAATATATCGGTGCGGGTTATGTGACGATATTTATCCGCGGCGATGTCGGTGCCGTTAAAGCCGCGACGGATGCAGGTGCAGCGGCGGCTCGCCGTGTCGGTGAACTGATTTCCGTCCACGTCATTCCGCGACCGCACAGCGAAGTTGAGGACGTTCTGCCCGGAAAAGGGATTGAAAGCGGAAAATCCATTAAAGCCGGCGGTAAAAAACAATTGGACGCAAAGAAATAGTTTTTTCAGATATTAAGTATTAGATGTCAGTATGTTTCTAAACACTAAAAACTAACATCTAACATCAATTCCGGCTATGAACGATAAAGACCTGATTTCACAACAACAGGCGAGAGATGCGGTTGAAGCTGCTCATCTGGCATACAAAACTGTTGCAAAGTTCGACCAAGTTAAAATTGACCGAATCTGCAAAGCGATGGCAAACGCCGCTTTGCAGGAAGCGGCTCGGCTCGGTGCGATGGCGAATGAGGAAACAGGTTACGGAATTGCTGCTGATAAGCAGGAAAAAAACCGTTTCGCGGCGGAAGATGTCTGGAATTATTTTCGTGATCTGAAAACCGTCGGTGTCGTCAGAGATGATGGAAATATCGTTGAAATCGCTTCGCCCCGCGGAGTAGTTGCGGCAATAATTCCCTCGACTAATCCGACCTCGACGACGATTTTTAAAATTATTATCGCCATCAAATCCCGCAACTCAATTGTCTTATCGCCGCATCCGTCGGCTCGCCGCTGTATCGCCGAAACCGCCCGCATTATGGCGGAAGCCGGCGTTCGGGAAGGTTTGCCGAAAGATGCGATTCAATGTTTATCAAATTCGACCATCGAAGGCACGGAAACTTTGATGAAACACAAACGCACCGCCGTAATTTTAGCGACGGGCGGAACCGGTTTAGTTCGTGCGGCATATTCTTCCGGCAAACCGGCGTTCGGTGTCGGACCGGGTAATGTTCCCGTATTTATTGAACAAACCGCGAATGTGGAAAAAGCCGTCGCCGACATTCTGACCGGAACCTGCTTCGACAACGGCACGATCTGTGCGTCCGAGCAAGCTGTCGTCGTTGATACAAATATCGCCGCAAACGTCCGCCAACAGTTCACTAAACAAGGCGGACATTTCTTGAATGAAACCGATGCAAAAAAAGTCGGCGAAATAATTTTGACTCCGCAGCGAACACTAAATCCGAACATTGTCGGCAAATCCGCCGCAGTTATCGCTAATCTCGCCGGAGTTTCGATTCCGAATGGAACCCGATGTTTATTGGCTGATTGTAGCGGAGTCGGACGTGATTTTCCGTGGTCGGTTGAAAAACTTTCACCGCTTTTGGCGTTTTTCGTGGTTGATGGAATTGAGCAGGGAGCAAATCGCTGTGAGGAAATTCTGCAATTCGGCGGAATGGGACACACCGCCGGAATGCACACGCAGGATCGTGCCGCCGCTGTTCGTTACGGTCAACAAATGCCGGCATCGCGGGTAATTATAAATTCACCGACAACTCACGGAGCAATCGGTTTTTCGACCGAACTTTCGCCTTCGATGACGCTCGGCTGCGGTTCGTGGGGCGGAAATGTGACGAGTGATAATGTTTCGCCGCATCATCTGATGGACATCAAGCGGGTGGCATTTGAAACAAAGCCGGTCGGAAATCACAAATTACGAACTAAGATTCAAGACTCAAAATTTACCAATCAGGATTTGGAAACCTCAATTCCGCTTTCTAACCGTGTCAAGCGGGATGTAAAAAGATCGGAAATTTCTTCGATAGTTGATGAATTCCTGAGCAAAAAAATTCTAAAAACTCCGCCGTCGGAAAATGCTTTGCAGAAAACCGTTGTTGAAAAACCGAAAACTATCATTCATAAAATTGCGAAAGAAAGCAATTCAAACGAAGCTAAGCCGTCCGCAGTCGAATTTGTCAGCGAAGATGATGTCCGAACTGCCGTTAATAATGATAAAAAAATCTATGTCGGTAAAAATACGATTATAACTCCTTCTGCTAAAGATTTAGGGCAGGAAAAGGAAATTTTTGTGACTGTTTGAGTTTAGGTGCGAAGTCGAAGTACCTTCGCACACGCAACGACCGAAATTCACTTAACCGTTAAATATAAATGGCAGAAACTCTTGTAAAAATTCCAGTTTGTAACGAATGCGGTGCGGAAGTCCGCCCGCACACACAATTTTGTTATCATTGCGGCGAAGCGTTGGAAATCCTGGAAACAACCGATATAGAAAACATCGAAGCACCGAGCGATGTTTGGTTTCGGGATGAAATAACTACAACTGATGGAAACAAAGCTAAAGATATCGAAAACGATGCTTTGAATGATAACGATGCTTTGAATGATAAAGAATCGGCTGAAGTTTCGGAACTTGAATCTGTTGAAGCCGAATCTGCTAAAGTCGAATCGGATGTCGCCGAAGAGATTGAAGATATAGAAATCGAAGATAATGAAGATACGGAAGTTGTTGTTGATGCTGAAAACATTGAAACAGAAAATGTTGAGGATTGGAGTAGCGAAATCAACGCAATATCTGATGAGAATGAAGATATTGAGAAAACTCCCGTGGATTTGAAAGAGAATTCTCAAGCTAACATCGAATTGAAATCATTCGATGAAAAAAAAGTAAACGAAACCGATACAAAAGAATCGGTGAAGTTGAAATCGGCGGAGGCTTTGCGGAAAAGGAAAAAACCTACCCGCTCACAAAAAGTCGAAATCGTCTGGGAAGAACGTGACGATTCACCTAATGGCTGGTTTGTCTTTTTTGCCCTGATAATCAGCTTATTAGCCGCCGGATTAGTGGTCGCCGCTCTCTATCTCAAATAATAATCTGGAAATGCACGATCAGCGGAATGCGAACTAAAGTCCGCATTCCGCCAAGTGATTAACTTCTTTTTTTAACTAATACAACCGTTTTCAAAGATTCTTTTGCAATCACTTCGGGAATACTTCCGAAGAGAATCTGTTTGAAACGGTGTTCGGTCGCACCGAGCATAATCGCATCATACTTTATAGATTCATCCAGAATTCCTTCAGTTACGGAATTATTCCTGATTATAGAAGTTGCCGTTTCCAAACCTTTTTCGCCCGCAACCCTTTCAACTGCTTGATCAAGCATTGCTTGTGTTCCACTGACGGTCGATTCATCCGCGTTCGGCGGGACGACGCTGCAAAATGTCATCGAACCGTTATTTGCACGAATCAGCGAAGCAGCATATTGTTCGGCTTGAATCGCGTGTTGTCCGCCCGCCGTCGGCATCAGCCAATTTTCAAGGCGACTTCCGGCTACAATTTTGACGAGCATCAGATCGGTTTTCGCATTGCTAACAACATTATCGGCAACTTCGCCGAGAATTTTCTCCGCCGTTGTCGTAAATCCTTTCCAACCCATAATTATCAGATCACAATTAAGATTTTGAGCCGAATCAATGATGACGCGGGCGGGATCGTGTCCGACTTCGATCTGTGATTTTATCGGAATATTGTGCTGTTCGGCGTAGCGATTCGCCATTTCCAGAATCGGACGCTCCTTAGTTACGTAAAATGCTTCACTAAAATCCTGCGGATTCGGCGAAAGTTGTTCGGGAACAAGAGCGATTCGTGTGGCGATAATTTCGCCATCGCGTTCTTTAGCAATCGAATGTGCCATTTCCAGCAGTTGCGGAACACTTGCTGGATTTGAAAGCGTCACCAAAATCCGATATTTAATCTCATCCGGTAGTTGCGACGAATGGATCGAGATCGGCTCGAATCCGACATCGGTGTTAATATCCGCTTCATCTTCCGCTGTTTCCTCGTGTTTCGTTCCCTTGAGTGCGATGAATCCGATAAACCCGAACGCCAGCATTCCGACGGCTAGAGCAACCGGATAAATTCCGGTAGTTTCGACTATGTGTCCGTTTTCCATTTGTTTACTGCCGAAGAATCCGCCGAGCGTCCACAGTTCCCAAGTACTTTGAACCAACAGATACAGGTTGGATAAAATTCCCAGGATCGGTAGAAGCGGAACAAGCGGAACACGGAACGGACGGGCAATATTCGGAAATTTCCGGCGGTGAACAATCAACGCCGCATTGACAAGAATCAGAGCAATCAGCAAAACCGCGTTGGCAAAATTCGCCGTTCCCTTTAATGTCAAAATAATTAAAAATGTCAGAATCGCCCCGCTGATCAGTCCGAGCGAGATAATCGGTGTTTTTGTTCGTTGATTAACACGGCTGAAAATTTTGGGTAAGTGTCCGAGTTGGCTCATCGCAAATGAAACCCGCGAACCAGCCATAATCGAAGCGTTCGTTGCCGAAACCATCGAGAATAAACCGCCGCCGACAATTACCATTCCACCGATTCCGCCGAGAAAAAGTTCCGCCGCACGTCCCATCGCCGCTTCATTGTATTCAGTTAAATTTGCTGCCAAGATTACCAGAATAATGAGCGTGTAAAGAACGGTTACGACTCCCATCGAAATAAATATTGCACGCGGAATCGTCTTGACTGGATTCATAACTTCACCTGCCGAAGCCGCGATTGCCGAAAAGCCGAAAAACGTCACAAAAACAAGTGCCGAAGTACTGGCGATTTTGCCGAAATCGGTGCTGAATTTATCAATAACCATTTGCGTATCAACACTTCCGATTCCGCCGATAACCAGCCAAATCAATAAAACAACCTTCACAGCCGTGACAATCACTTGAAACGTCCCACTTTCCTTCGTTCCTTTGACATTGAGCAAAGTCAGCAAAATTAAGGCGATGATTCCGGCGATTGCTTCATACGACAGATGATAGACAAATTCCTTAAAATAACTGGAAAATGTGGCGAGATAAAAACCGCACGAAGCGGCATAACCGAGAAACAACGCCCATCCGACGAGAAACGCGAGCGGTGCTGAAAATGTTTTGCGGGCGTATAAATAACCTTCACCCGAATCGGGATAAATCGAAACGAATTCGCAGTATGTCAACGCCGTAAAAAGTGCGACAACCGCCGCCAATACGAAAGAAAGTATCGCCGCCGAACCGACATTTTGTATCGCCAATCCCGACAGCGAAAAAATTCCCGCCGCGATCATTGTGCCGACACCGATTGCCAGTGCCGAGATCAAACCGAGATCCCGACTTAATTCTGTTTCAATTTCAATATGTTTATTTTCTGCCACTTTTTTTGTAGATTCCTCGTTTGTGTTGATTTAATGTATTTGAAACACGGCATATTCAGACATATAAAATGCCCTCAAAGCGATAAAAGAATTTGTCGGCTTCGAAATAAATTAGGGGTTGTTTTTGATAGATAGTTGGTAAATCCTTTCACCAAGAATATAATATCGTTATCTTATCAAACTTTTATTGATTAATAAATAAGCATCTTATCGAATCTGGCACAGAACCTAAATGAATGAGAGTTCTTTCGCTTGGAACAAACTTAAAATATTCCTGAATCGAAAAGTCGGAACTAATTTGCGGATGCGGTGAATTCCGGTGATATTGATTCGCTTGCGATTATTTATCTATCTTGTTTTTTCGATGTCCTGTAATCTTTGTCGAAATTTGTATAAAATATATATAGTTTGGTATAGGTTTTGCATTATTCCAGCTTAACGGTTGGAAGGACAATATATATCGAGTCTTTGCCGAAATTGTTTTTTGTATGATGCCAAATTCATTTGCATTTTGAGGATTTTGGAGCGTGATAAATTGAACGCTCGTTAGAAGAATTACGAATTATGAGTATTCAACCAATTTTAGACGGAGTTTTAGATGGCGAACGGTTAACTGTTGAGGATTGCACGACTTTATTAGAATCGAATGATTTTGTACGCATCGGTTTAGCGGCGGATGAAATTCGGCGACGAAAAAATCCGCCGGATGTCGTTACATATATTATCGACCGCAACATAAATTATACAAACGTCTGTAATGTCGTCTGCACTTTTTGTGCCTTTTATCGGCGGCAGGGAAAACCCGATACATACGTCCATTCAATCGAAGAGATCGAAAAACGAATCGACGAAACCATCGAACTCGGCGGCACAGGCGTTCTGATGCAGGGCGGTTTGCATCCCGATTTTAATCTCGTATGGTATGAAAATCTGCTTTCGACGCTGCACGCAAAATATCCGAATTTTCAACTGCATTGTTTTTCACCGCCGGAAATTCACAATATCCATTTAATTTCAGGTTTGGATTACGAAACGATTCTGCAGCGGTTGAAAAATGCAGGATTGAATTCGATGCCCGGCGGTGGCGGCGAGATTCTTGACGACGAAGTTCGTAAGCGTGTTTCGACCAAATGCAACTCACAGGAATGGCTCGACGTAATGCGTGCCGTCCACAAAGTCGGTCTGATTTCGACCGCGACAATGATGTTCGGCATCGGCGATAAAGTGAAACACCGCGTAAATCATCTCCAGAAAATCCGCGATGTGCAGGACGAAACGTGCGGTTTTACAGCATTTATTCCGTGGACTTTCCAACGCGAAAACACTGCTCTCGGACGTAAAATAACCGAAGAACCGACCGGAATTGATTACTTGAAAATGCTCTCCGTATCGCGTTTGTTCCTTGATAATGTCCAACATATTCAATCTTCATGGCTGACGCAGGGTTTGCGTTTGGGACAAGCCGCCCTGCGGTTCGGTGCGGACGATATGGGTTCGATTATGATTGAAGAAAACGTCGTTTCCGCCGCCGGAGCAAACACTCACGCCAACGAAAAAGAGTTGCGTTACCAGATCCGCGAAGCCGGTTTCAAGCCGCAGCAGCGTGATATTTTATATAAATACATTGACCGCGAAAATACCGAAAATGTAGATAAAAGTGATTCGATGAAACTGCGTGAACTAAGTGTGGCATTCGCTGATTGATCTAAAGAAGTTTTGAATTGTTGTAATGCGATGTTAAATATATTTGGCGGAAAAGGTAATTGTTCTTGATTTAAAAAACGAATTGCAATTCTCCAAAACCCGTTATGTTTCCAGAGTCCTAAAGTAGCTCCAAAGACTGTCCAAGTTTTTACAACTTCTTCTCCGAGAAAACTCGTATCAGAACCAAATACTACGTGGGCAATATCATGGCATCGAAAAAATTCTTCAGCTTCATCAGAAACATCTCTATCTGAGAAGTATTTCTTATTATTTCAATTATACTCGTCTATTCCTTCTTGAAGTGTAATTTGTGATTCCATATATCTTAATATGAATTAAATAGAATGTGTTGAAATTCAAAAACGTTCCTTTAACCACGTTATTTATGGCGTGGTTATTTGGAATATTAAAAAGCAAGGGCGTTTTAACGTCCTTAATGTTTTGGCTTTAGCTAAAAATTATATAATCAATTTTCAAGGACGTTAAAACGCCCTACGATGTTCATTTTTCTCCACCACGCCATAAATGACGTGGTTAAAGGAAATTATCAAAATTACAACAGAATCTAAAAATCAGGTTTTCTATAGACCTCGCTTGTTTCTGTGCCTCCACAGCCAAAGTAACCCTGCGAGCACTCCCGGTGCCAAGAAACCGATGACAACGGGAATCCAAGTCAATCCTCCAAACTGCTTGTCGTAATGTGTATAGTTGCCATGGTATCTCGATCCCAAATCCATCATGATGTATATCATCACCAAAAATGTTGCTATACCGCTAACCACCATCGCCGACAATAATCTGACAACCTTCTCCATAATATCTCTCCATCACGACGAGTCGCAACAGTTGTGCGACTCGGGGGACACATACACCCAGTCGTCACCTAACTTATAAATGTCACTAATCAATACAGAATTTAAGTTGTAGATTGCTTAATAATGCCATATTTTGCTCCTAAAAAGCAGGTTCCTCATAAATACCATAAACATCTGTTAATGCTGTGCAAATTTCTTCAACTTTGAAATCAACTATCTTCCATTAACAACTTTTTAAAATTTTCTTCAAACTCAATTAATTTATAAATTGCAACTTTAGGAAAATCAACAGTCTTCAATACTTGGAAGTGTTTATCATTTGAAACTAAGCAGATTGCATTCGTAGCAATTGCACAATCTACGAATTTATTATCGTCTGCGTCTTCAGTAATCAAACCAAAGTTGAAAAATATGTCGGTTTTTTCGGTATAGGGATTTACAGTAATGAAATTGGCGACATTTTCAGCAACTTCCACACTCGTTTTTCTTGCTAAAACTTCCTGATATTCAAAAAGAATTTCATTCGATACGCAAAGAATAATTTTTCCATCTATCGAACAATCGAAAATCCACCTAAACGGAGATTTTTTGCTGATTATGGCAATCAAGATATTTGTATCAAGGACGATTTTCAGAGCGGTTGTGTTCATTTGTCCAATTAATCAAATCTTGTTCGGTTAGATTCTTTTCTTCCCAGACTTTGTCCATTTCTGATGTAGCTTTATCGGCAAAGTATTTCGCCAAAATGCTTTTGATTTCGCGTAAAGTTTCATCAGAAACATCGTTACCGTAAAGCCTCAAAAGTTCGAGTTGTAAATTACTTAAAGTTTTCATATTTCCTCCTAACATTAAGATTTACTTAAAAACCTCTCGTGCTTTTAATACACCATTTTTCTTTACTTCAAATAATGTATCAACATATGACCCTTTTAAGCATTCAGCCTTGTTTTCTTGCACTTTAAAATATGGTTCTACGAACACTTCTTTTATAAATTCTTCGCTGTATCTAGATTCATCACCGTATTTTTTTAGATCAATATACAAAGGCTCTTCAAAGTTAAGATTTATAATTTCGACATTTTTTCTATGATATTCATCAAATCTGTATGGATCGCCGCAACTTGCCCATTTGCCGGACTTTGTTTTGTAAACATCGTAATACTGATATTTCTGATGAAAGTATTCTCCTTTGTGTTTTGAAACAAATAGCAAAGCGTGTTTATATTCCGCAAATGACGGATAGCCGTAATGATCGTATGCTTCAAATTCGATAGTTTTTCCAGAATAATCACCGTAAACTCTTTCTACAATTTTGTATTTTGCTTTGAAGCCGGCATCCATAGCAACTTCGCCTTCCTCAAGTTTTTGTTCAAATTCCTCAACAGAAATTTTTTCTCCAACAAATACAAAGAGATTTGCTTTAGTTAGTTGTGAAACATTTTTCATAGTGTCCGCTTTGCTTGAACTTGAAAAAGTGCTGCAATTAAAATTAATTGCGACTACTAAAAAAAGTAAAAGAATTTTTAGTTGTGTTTGTTTTTTCATTTCATTAAAAAGCAGGTTCTTCATAAATACCGTAAACATCCGTTAAAGCCGTGCAAATTTCTTCGATCGTTGCGTATGCTTTGACGGCTTCGATTGTTGCGGGCATAAGGTTTTCGTTAGCGATTGATGCTTTTTTTAGTTTTTCTAAACTGTTTGCAACTGCACCGTTGTCTCTGGCGGATTTTACTCGTTCAAGGCGTTCAAGTTGGTGATCGCGGACGGTTTCGTCAATTTGCAGGGTTTTGATTGTCTGCACTTCGTCTTCCATTCGGTATTTGTTGACACCGACGATTGTTTGCTCTTTGCGTTCGACGGCTTTTTGGTATTGGTAGGCGGATTCCTGAATTTCTCTCTGCGGGAAACCGGCTTCGACCGCTTCGACCATTCCGCCGAAACCGTCTATTTTATCAAAGTATTCGTAGCAACCGTCAATCATTTTTTGCGTTAAGGATTCGACGTAGAACGAACCGCCGAGCGGATCGACCGTGTTGGCGATTCCGGTTTCTTCGGCGATTATTTGCTGTGTGCGAAGTGCGATCAGAGCGGCTTCATCGGTTGGTAGTGCGAGTGCTTCATCGTATGAATCTGTGTGCAAAGATTGCGTTCCGCCGAGAACTCCGGCGACGGCTTGAATGGCGACGCGGGCGATGTTGTTGAGAGGTTGTTGAACGGTTAACGAAACGCCCGCCGTTTGTGTGTGAAAACGCATTTTCATCGTGCGTGGATTTTTTGCACCGAAGCGTTTTTTCATTGATTCCGCCCAAATTACACGAGCAGCACGGAATTTTGCAATTTCTTCAAAGAAATCGTTGTGTGCATTAAAAAAGAATGAAATTCTTGGAACAAATTCGTCAACATCCATTCCGCGATCAATTCCATATTGAACATATTCTATGCCGTCGCGAAGTGTAAATGCTAATTCCTGCAACGCCGTCGAACCGGCTTCTCTAATATGATAACCGGAAACCGAGATCGGATTATATTTCGGCAAATGTGTGGTCGAGAATTCAAATGTATCAATGACCAATTTCATCGCCGGTTTGATCGGGTAAACCCATTCTTTCTGAGCGATGTATTCCTTTAAAATATCGTTCTGCAAAGTTCCCGAAATCTTGTTAAAATCCGCACCTTGTTTTTCGGCAAGGGCGACATAGTAAGCAAGAAAAATCCACGCCGGAGCATTAATTGTTTGCGAAACGGTTACATCTTCTAAATTTATTCCGTCAAATAACGCTTCAAAATCCGCAAATGTCGTCACCGCCACGCCGCATTTTCCAACTTCGCCCTCAGAAAGCGGTGAGTCTGCATCAAGTCCCATCAACGCGGGCAAATCATAAGCAACCGACAAACCCGTCTGACCTTGTTTCATCAAATACTTAAATCGAGCATTCGTTTTCTCAGGCGAAGAAAATCCTGCAAACTGCCGCATCGTCCAGAGTTTCCCGCGATAACCTGTCGGATGAATCCCGCGTTTATATGGAAATTCGCCCGGAAATCCGACATCACCATCGGAAATAATATCTTCGACATCGCTTTGTGTGTAAAGCCTTTCGACAGGTTCAAGCGAGATTCCTTCAAACGATTCTTTGCGTTCGCCGCGTTTGGTCACGGTCGGTTTTAATGTTTCTTCTTCCCAACGCTCGACATTTTCTTTGCTTCTCGTTAATTGTTCTTTGATTTCCGGCATAATTATTTTGTTAATTCCTTTATTTGGTAGATAGATACAGCTTTATTTTAAGTTATGACCGATAAAATGACAACTAAAAGAAATTTAACAGGATCAACAGGATATTTAGGATTAAAAAACATAAATCCCGAACATCCTGTTCATCCTGTTTTAATTTTTTAGTATTGGATTAAACTTCCTTCACGCTTCGCACGTTTGACGGAATTTGAAAAAATCCACAACGAAAAGGGAAGTAGGACGGCAAGAAAACCCAATAAAACAAACATTTGCGGACTGACTTCGGTAAAGGTTTTCCCCTGAATCAAAATCGCCCGAATTCCGTCTAATCCGTGAGTTGAAGGATTTATTGCCGACAAGATATTTCCGGCACTTCCGAGTTCTTCCTGCAGCATTTCTTTCGGGAAAAACACACCGGAAAACAAAGCTGTTCCAACACCGATAAATATTGCGAACGGATCGCCGCGTTTGAAGGACATTACGAAACTTGCCGACAGAATTCCTAAGCACGCTAAACACAAAGTCGTTAGAATGATAAACGCCGAAGCCAGTAAAAAACTGCCTTTATATTGAATGTTGAAAAACGCCCAGCCGAAAAATAAATAAAGGAACGAATAAAAAGTTGCTTCGACATAAGCCCACGCCGAACTCGACATAATCACGGTCGGAACATTGATCGGAGTCAGCAGAACACTTTCGAGCGTGCCTTGCATTTGTTCTTGCCGAATCGCGTTGGCAAGCGATGAAAAACCGACGAGGAAATAATTCAGAACCGCTAAACCGATCAGCCACGCCGCTAAAAGATTCTGCCAATTCGGGTAACGAAAATCAATAAATCCGGTGTTGGCAAGCCGCGAGATAAAATAAAATGTCGTCGTTACGCCGAGAATCCACATTATTTTGATAAAAAATTCGAGCCGATATGAAACGGCAAGTTGAAAGTCGCGGATGATAAAGGCTTTGATGCGGCGTAATAGATTCATTTTTTGTAAGATTCGGATTGTCCGAAAGATTAAATTTACAACTTTAACGGGGAAAATAACAGAATCCAGAGTGGAAAAACTGTCTTTGCAAAGAATTAACATTAAATTTACAATGGTTGCACTATGAATCCTAACCGACAAATTTTTGTCTTAATTTTTCTTATCGCAATATTCGGTATTTCCTGCAGCAGATCAAACGTAGATCAGGGTGAAGTAAATAAACTGCGTCCCGATATTAATGAAAATGCGAATGCTGATCCGAATGCAAGTATTGCTGAAGACAATGAAACTGAGTTAAACAGTTTGATAAATTTGCCGTTCGAACCGTCCGAAAATGTCTATCGGGAAGATTTGGTAAAGGATACAAAAGATAAAAGAAAAATAACGGCTGTTTTGAAATTTTCCGAGGATGACACGAAATCTCTGCTCGAACAACTTGAACCGAAATCGAATCCATTTGCGACGAAAATCGAAGCCGAGCCTTGGTTTCCGGCGGAATTGATTGCTAAAAGTCAGACTTCCGGCGACGAATCAATCAAAGGTGTCGGATATAATGCCGAATCTTTTTTCAAGCCGCCGTTTAATTCGGGTTCACTGACGAGAATAAATGATACGGATTATTTTATACTGAATCTGCAAGCTAAATAGTTAAAATTCATTAAACTTTTTCAACTTTCGGTAAAGTGTCGAAAGGTCAATTCCCAAAATATCGGCGGCGGCGGTCTTATCTTTCATAACGGAATTCATAGTTTCCAAAATATAACGCCGTTCCATTTCTTCAAGCGTCAGCCGCAAACCTTCGGGATCGCGGATTTCGTAGATGTTGTCGGATTTGTCACGAATTCGCGGCGGCAGACTTTCGACATCAATTTCATCTCCGCTCAACGCAAACGCCCGTTCAATTGCGTTTTGCAGTTCACGGATGTTTCCCTGCCAACGATGATTGACCAGAATTGACAAGGCTTCTCTGGAAATCGGTTTTTCCGGCGAATTCTGATTTTGAGCGGATTTATTGATAAAATATTTGACCAGCAACGGAATATCTTCGCGTCTGTCCCGAAGCGGCGGCAGATTTATTTCGATGACGTTCAGACGGTAAAATAAATCTTCACGAAAATTATTTTCCGCAACTTCGTGTTCCAGATCCTTATTTGTCGCGGCGATAATCCGCGTATCAAACTGGACGGGTTGAGCCGAACCGAGCGGCGTAACTTCCTGTTCCTGAATCGCCCGCAGAAGTTTAACCTGTAACGGTTGCGGCATCTCGCCGATCTCGTCGAGCAAAAGCGTTCCGCCGTCGGCTGAACGAAACAAGCCTTTCTTATCCGAAGTCGCACCCGTGAAAGATCCCTTTTGATGTCCGAACAACTCCGATTCAAGCAAGTTTTCCGGTAATGCACCGCAGTTTACCGCGAGAAAAGGCTTATTTGCCCGCGAACTCTGAAAATGCAGAGCTTTCGCAATTAATTCCTTGCCCGTTCCGCTTTCGCCCTGAATTAGAACATTGATCGTCGTGTCCGCAACTTTTTCGACGATACGGAAAACGCTCTGCAAGGCTTCGCTGTTGCCGATAATCTCGGAAAAACTATATCGCTTGTTCAGTTCGCGTTTTAAAATGCGGTTCTCATTAAAAAGCTGTTTGGTCTGAATCGCATTCTTGACCGTTTGCAGTAAATCGTCGTTGACAAACGGTTTTGTCACGTAATCGTAAGCACCTTTGCGAAGGGCGGCGATTGCCGAATCAACCGATGAATATGCGGTGATAATGATGACAATCGCGTTTTCATCAATGGATTTGAGATGATCGAGCAAATGTAAGCCATCCATCCCGGACATTTTTATATCGGTGATCGTTACATCAACATTATTCGACGGAAAAATTTCGAGAGCGGTTTCGGCACTGTCGGCGGTCAGCACATTATAGCCGACATCTTCCAGCAGCTGCCGCAGAATCGAACGCATCAATTCTTCATCTTCGACAACGAGAACAGTTTGTTTAGCATCCATAAGTGTGAAAAGTGAAAAGTGATAACTGATAACTGATGATATAAGTGTTAATCTACTGAATAATTATTCGCTGTTTATTATCAGTTATCAGTTATCAGTTATCAGTTATCAGTTATAATTGTTAGTTTATCATTTTTGGTGCGGCGTGGTAACATCAAAAAGTTCTCGACATTTGCCCTGATATGTATTACAAATTCAGCTTCATTTTTATACTTCTACTTACGATCGGTTTCGTGCATTTCGTGCCGGCACAGAACACGAATCCGGTCGAACGCGAAGTCGCCAATCCGATTACGGACGAACCGAATGTCAATCCGGTCGCACCGCAGCAGGAAGTAAAAATTGCCAATCAAAAGGAAGATTTAGGTTTCGAACCCGAAGGCGGCGGCGATAGAATCGTCGTTTACTCCAACAAACAAACTGCTTCCGGCGAAGAAGGCAATCGCATCGTGACGCACGAGGGAAATGTTGACGTGCGTTACGGAATTTACCGTCTGCAAGCCGATACGATAATTTTCAATGAAACTTCGGGCGATTTTACGGCTTCGGGAAGTGTCGTTTTCGATCAGGGCAGAGATCAGCGAATTACGGGAACGACCGGTGTTTGGAATTATAAAACGAAGCTTGGAAAGTTCGAGAATTCAACGGGTTACACAAATCAAACCGAGGACGGAACAGTCTTATATTTTACCGCCGACCGCGTTGAACGAACTGGTTTAAAGGAAGTTGAGATCGAAAACGCGGAATTTACGGCGTGTGAAGATGCCGTTCCGAAATGGAGTTTCACGGCGGACAAGGCGACGATTATTCAGAATGACCGCGTTAAATTGAAGCGTCCGCGATTTCGCATCAAAGGTGTTCCGATTATTCCGCTGCCGTATGTTTCGCTGCCGATCGCGGAACGGGCAAGGCAATCGGGTTTCTTAACTCCGACCTTCGGTTTTTCGGCGAACAAAGGCGTTCGGCTTTCGGGTGCATATTATCAAACTCTCGGACGTTCGGCGGACGTTACGCTTCGTGCCGATCTATTTTCATCACGCGGAGTCGGTTACGGCTTGGACGTGAGAACCCGTGCGAATTCGCGTTCATATTTCGATTTTGGACTTTACGGCGTAGTTGACCGAATTATCGGAGCGGGCGAAAGTCCCGAAAACCCGGATCAAGGCGGAACGAGTTTTTATGCTCAGGGAATTCATTATTTTCCGAACGGTTTCACCGGCGTGGCAGATGTTAAAATTACTTCAAACCTCGATTTCAGACAGGTTTTCTCCGACGGAATTCAGCAGATCATCTCGCCGATTGAAAATTCCGAAGCATTTATCAACAAGAGTTGGGATAATTATACGCTCAATGTTTTGGCACGTTCGCAGGTTATTTCGATTCCGAACGTCCGCATCAAAACACGGAATCTGCCGAGCATTCACTTTGAAAAACGTCCGTCACCTTTGAGCTTTTTCGACAAGGCATATTTTTCATTCAAAACGAGCCTTGAAGGAGTCAGCCGCCGCGAGGAAGTTGACAGTATCGAAGCATTTCGACAGGCAAACAACAGCGAACCGCTTGTTACACCGGCGGTCGGACAGAGATTCGACGTTCATCCGCAAATCACGATTCCGTTCAATTCGAAATACTTTTCACTGACGGCGACGGCGGGAACCCGCGTAACTTATTACTCAAATTCGATCAACGATTTCCGGCAGGTTGTCGGGCGTGATGTGCTGCGGAAATACGGTGAACTCGAACTTGATTTGCGTCCCGTTGCACTTGCCCGAAACTTTTACGGCAGCAGTGATAAGTTCAAATTCCGCCACGTCATCGAACCTTATTTAACGTATCGTTACGTCAAAGGAATCAACAATTTCAACCGCATCATCCGCTTCGATTATGCCGATACGCAAACCGACACGAATGAAGTCGAATACGGCATCATCAACCGCATTTTCACGAGAAAATACACCGAAGCGGTAACGAAAGAAGCCCGCGAACAACTCGCCGAAAACACGTCCGGCGAAGAAAATTTGTCAATTCAGCCGCACGAAATTTTCACCTTGACCGTTCGCGGTAAATACTTTTTCGATCCGTATTTCGGCGGGGCGTTGGTTCCCGGACAGCGAAATCAAATCAAACCGATTACCGATCTGACATTCTACACATTCGGCGGCGTTCCACGCAGATTTTCGCCGCTGAATATTGATGCGATATATCGCCCGAACAAAACGGTTTTCGTCAGCACGCGGATGGATTTAGGCGTGCAGGGCGGCGGTTTGCGAAACATTTCGGCAACGGTCGGCTACAACACGGATTTCTTCAAATTATTTCAAACTATCTATTACACGCGAGCCGTTGATCTGATTCCGTCTTTGCGGCAATTCAGTAATAAATTCGGTAAAGAAGCGGGAACTCTGCGTGGTTCGCAGTGGAGTCCGGCGATTTTTATCGGCAATAAAAACGACGGTTTCTATGGTGGAACATCGCTCTTTTTCGATTTTCAAAACCGGCGTGCAACCGGCGGAAGACCTTTGATAAGCTCTTTATATACTTTAGGTTATGCGTTCGATTGCTGTGCCGTGGCGACGCAATTTTATACATTCAACGTCGGAGCCAGACGCGAAAATCGGTTCGTTTTCAGCTTTCGTTTAAATGGAATCGGAGCATTCGGAACAGAACAATTCGGGCAGAGTTTTTAATTTACAGATAAATTTCTTCACCGCGAACTCTGAGCAAACGAATTATAGTATTCGACCGGAGCGAGATCATCAGTCAAAATAGTTTTATTTTCCGGTAAGTTTCTGTCGTAAAAATTAGCGAATAATTCGGAAATTTCCGCATCGTTCGTTTGCAGCCCCGATTCAGTTTTGTTTTTCAAGGCGACCAAAATTATATTCTGAACTTCCGAATCTTGTTTCTCGTTATCAACTTTAAACAATAAAACCTGCGGAAAAACTTGTTTGTAAGTTGCAACTTCCGCTCGCAAAAACTTCGCAGAATCACCTTCGATTGCTCCGCCGATGTTAAAGATGACAACACCTTCATCTTTCAAAACGCGTTTGATTTGCTGAGCGGCTTCAAGCGTCGTCAGTTGAAACGGAACACTGAAAAGCGATGTAAAAGCGTCCATTAAAATTACGTCATATTTATTCTTTTCAGCTTGATTAAGAAACACGCGACCGTCTTCGTGAATGATTTTTAATCGCGGATTTTCCTTCAAACGAAAAAATCTTCTGGCAATTTCAGTCATCTGCGGATCAATTTCAACCACGTCAATTTCGGCTTTTCGATATGTTTTCAAATATTCTTTCGGAAAAGAATAACCCGCACCGCCAATCATTAGAGTTTTTTGAAAGTCAGGTTTGAAAAATCTTAACAAATGATAAAATTTGTGATATTCGGAAGCCGGTTTACCGTCGTCTAAAAACATCGAAGATTGATAGATAAAAGGATCAATCGCCATTGCCCGAATCGGTCTTCCGGTTGCTTGGTGCGTCGTGTCGAAAACTTGGATACGGGAATATTCCGTGTCGAAATCATAAAACTTGAGAGTATTTTGCTGATAGTTCAGAAAAGTTTCGTTCGATAAAACTCCGAGCGTAAAAACAGCGAGGACGGCGATATTTAATTTTGAAAATGCGAACGGAGCAAGAAAAACCGACAGTAAAATCAGA
>JBGTGO010000007.1:0-73545 GCA_041746675.1 Pyrinomonadaceae bacterium
GGATGATTTTGATGAATCAATATTAGATAATGAAGAAGAATTCAAAAAGCGTTTCAAGCGAATAGAACGCCCCGCTTTTCTGGATAAATTAGTAAAAAATAAAGAAAGTAAAAACCGCATTACGATCTATCTCGACGCGGACATTATCGAATATTTCAAAACCCAAGCAAAAAACTCCAGCATCGGTTATCAAACCTTAATAAATCAAACCTTACGCGAACAAATTGACGGCTCAAACACCGACCAAAAAGCCGATGAAATTATCGAAAAACTTCTGCAAGACAAAACCGCTTTGAGCAAATTAAAAGCCGAATTGGAAACTGTTAATTTATGAAAATTCACTTGTGGTAATTGCGGAATGATGTTGCAATTACCTCTGGTTGGAAATTGATTTTTCGGGTAAAATGTAAATTAAGGAGCTTTAATAAAAATATGTCGCAAATAACAATACAAAATGCCGAAAAAAGTTGGGCGGAAATTCTGCGTAAAGTTCTAAACGGCGAGGAAACAATTATTGAGCAAGACGGAAAACCAATTGCAAAAGTTTCACCCGTTAAAGATGAAGAAGATTGGTTTGGAATGGATGAAGGAAAAATCTTTATGTCTGATGATTTTGATGAAACGCCGAAAGAATTTGCCGAATATATAAATGGAGCTAAAGAATAGTGAATATTTTGATTGACACGCATATTTTTCTTTGGCTGTTCGGTCAACCAAGCAAAATTTCAACCAACATACTCAATCTTTTAAGAAATCAAAATAATTCCGTTTATCTTTCTGTAGTAAGTTCGTGGGAAATCGCCATAAAATACGGAAATGGCAAACTCCAACTTCCTGACAAACCCGAAATTTTTGTTCCCGACAGAATGAAAAAAGCAAACCTTAAACCGCTCAAAATCACAAAAGAACACGCGTTAGCTGTCGCAGATTTACCGCAAATTCACAAAGACCCGTTTGACCGTTTATTAATCGCACAAGCAAATATTGAGAATTTTTCGCTTTTGTCTGCTGATAGTGTTTTTGATAAATATACGGTAAAACTTATTGATGCAAATACCTATCAAATAGCAAATGAAACAAATTGATTTGCCTCAACGATGGCAAGAAAACTTACGATCTTATTTAGCAGACATCGGATCAAAATATAATAATCTTTCTGCAAGCGATTTCCACCATAATTTGAGAATTGATTTTGCTGATGGTTCAAATGCTTACTTTCTTGATGCTTTATATATTATAGATGAAGATTTTAAAGAATTTGCTGTTTTTACAGAACATTGCGGCTATCACATTTTTAATCTTCCTGAAATCAAACTTGAATTATTAGACTGGCAAGGCAATATTGTCATAACCGAAAATTATCGAACCGAATAAATGAAACTATTAATAAAAAACGGTCATTTGATTGACCCGACAAGAAAAGAAAATACGGGAATGAATGTTTTGATCGAGGACGGGAAAGTTTCCGGTTGGTTGAAACAGAATGAAGATTTCCCGGAAGATGCGGAAGTTTTTGATGCGAGCGGGTTACTTGTTGCTCCCGGATTTATTGACTTGCACGTTCATTTGCGTGAACCGGGGCAGGAGCATAAGGAAAATATTGCTTCGGGTTGTGCGGCGGCGGTGGCGGGCGGTTGGACGAGCGTTTGTCCGATGCCGAATACGAAGCCGATCAATGATAATGCGGCGATTACGCGGTATATGATCGAGCAAGGTAAGACGGCGGGACTTGCAAATGTGTTCCCGATTGGAGCGATTACAAAATCTTCACACGGCGAACAATTAGCGGAAATGGGCGAGATGAAAGCGGCGGGAGCGGTTGCGGTTTCGGATGACGGGCGACCTGTGCCGACCGCGGGAATGATGCGGCGGGCGATGGAATACGCGAAGGATTTTGATCTGCCCGTGATTGACCATTGCGAAGATAAATCTCTGTCGAGCGGCGGCGTGATGCACGAGGGAAAAATGTCGCTTCTGCTCGGTTTGAAAGGAATGCCGGCACTTGCCGAAGACATTGATGCGGTGCGTGATATTTTGCTGGCGAAAGAAACCGGTTCGCACATACACATCGCTCACGTTTCAACAAAAGGTGCGATTGAAGCGGTTCGACGGGCGAAAAGCGAAGGAATAAACGTAACCTGTGAAGTTACGCCGCATCATTTTACATTGACGGATAAAGCCGTCGAAGGTTACGACACAAATACAAAAATGGCTCCGCCGCTGCGTTCTGAGGAACATCTCGAAGCAATCATCGAAGGCATCAAAGACGGCACGATTGACGCGATTGCGACCGATCACGCACCACATCATCAGGACGAAAAAGCTCTCGAATACGATGCTGCACCATTCGGAATTATCGGTTTAGAAACCGCCGTCGGCTTGGCGTTTAACGAATTGGTTCACAAAGGAATCATCAATTTGGAACAACTTGTGAAATTGTGTTCGTCAAATCCCGCCAAGATTTTCAATTTGAAAGATCGCGGAACTTTATCAAAAGGTTCGTTTGCGGATGTTACGATTATTGATCCCGATTTGGAATGGACTTACAACGCCGGTGAATCAAAATCGAAATCGAAGAATTCGCCGTTCGATGGATGGAAATTTTATGGCGGAGTTGTCGCAACGATTGTCGGCGGAAAAATCGTCTATCAAAGGTAAAAAATGAAATCTAACGAATTGACCGGTTTTATTTCCGAAAAATACAAAAAACCGTCCGTCTGCGAATCGTGTGGAAATGAATTTCTGTGCGGAGCAGAATTAAAAAACTGTTGGTGTTTAGATACGAAACTTGATGACGAAGCAAGAGCAAAACTAAAGACAAACTTCAATGATTGTCTGTGCCGGAAATGTCTGGAAAAATATGCGGTCAAATAAAAATATTTACTCAATCGTCATTTTTGCTACATCCAATATCGAGTATTCCTGAATTTTTCCGTCATTGGTAACAATCGTCAGAATACCTTTAATCACGTTCATACTCAAAACTTCGCTCATCGAACGTTTGA
Source organism: Pyrinomonadaceae bacterium (assembly GCA_041746675.1). Taxonomy (GTDB): domain Bacteria; phylum Acidobacteriota; class Blastocatellia; order Pyrinomonadales; family Pyrinomonadaceae; genus Aridibacter. The sequence goes on from JBGTGO010000007.1 coordinate 3,006, forward strand.
AATTTTCACCGTTTTTGAGTTGAAGATTCAAAAAGATTCCGGCTAGAGCGTTCGTTTCAGTGGCAGGTTTTACTTCCGCAGAAACTTCGTCATCTTCAATCATTTCAATGCTTACAACAGCCGAAGTATCTTTGGCTTTTTCAATAATATCAACCGTAATTTCTTTGACCGAAGTATCGGCAATATCTTCGGTCGCCTCGTTGTTTTTAACTTTGTCCGCTACTGAATCAGTTACTTTAACCCGCAGTTTTTCCGGCGTTTTGTTTTCTCTCATCCTGTCTTCGACACTTTTTGTCGGATCGAAATTCGGTGAAATCACTCTGAATTCCTTCGCAGAAACTTGTTTTTTCGGTTTATCGGCAACTTCGGATTTAGTTTCAGCGATGATTTCTTCGTCGTCCGCTGTGGCAATAACAACTTTTTCTTCGGCGTTTTTTGATTCATCGTTGGCTGCCGTCTGCGTGGTTTCCGGTTTCGCTTTCGGTGTTTCGATGATTGTTCCGACGGAATTTACCTTTATTTTTCCCTGCGTTGTTGAATTTACCTTTGGTTCTTCGGGGACGCTGTTTTCGGCGACGTTACGGAGCGGCAGGAAACTTCCCGCAAACTTGATCTGAAACGCCGCATCGTCATCGTTCGGTGTTCGTCCTTTGATTCTGAGTATCAATTTTTCCGGTTTTCTAAGGTAAATCACGCGTCCGGTTTCGGTCTGTGTATCGTCGGCAAAAAGAGTTATTTTCGTTTTCGGTTCAAGTCCTTCCGCTGAATAAATATCAATATCACCGTTCAAATTCGTCGTCAGAACATTGATAAAAACATCGCCGCGTTCGCCGTTAAAAATATAAAAATAAGTCGTCAGCCGCGAATCGCCGATGTCCCTTGCTTTAATCTGTCCGCTAATTTGATTTTCAAGCAAGGGTGTCGGAAAATTCTGGTTAGTAGATTGGGCATAAGAAAAGACATTTGCGGATAAAAGACCGCAAATCAGTAACAAAAACCTCAAAAAATTAGCCGAATTTTTGCTGTAAACCGTTGAAAAAAATTTGAATGCCATTATCTCGTTCCTTGTTTGATATAAAAATCTTATTATAACTTAATTTTACGGATTAGATAATCAAATATTTGCACAAAAAAAATCGGGCATTTATAAAACACACCCGATTTTTTTTATTTACTGCTGCCGTTATTGCGACTTATTTTTTACCTTGCAAAACTTCAATTGCTTTATTTAATTGAATATCTTCCAGAACTTTTGTCGGCTTCTTAACCATTTTTTCAGGTTCTGCGGTCGGTGCGGGTTGCGGATTTTGCTGATCTTCCTCTTCTTTTTGATCAACTAATGCCTCAACTTCAATCGGTTCGGGCGTGTCGGGACGTTTGACTTCGACCGAAGGTTTAACACCCGCTTCGGTGCGTTTTGCCGAAAGAAAAGGCGTTCCGCTGATCGAAGCCCATTTTTGCGTTGTCAGTAAAAGACCATCGCCGCCGCGGAGTTTGAACAATTCCTGACTTGCTCCCGCACCGAAACTTTGTTCGCCGATGACTTCGCCGCGTTTGCGTTCGAGAAAAGCCGATGCGACGACTTCGCCCGCTCCCGCCGTTCCGAGATCAATCAACGCTGCGACTTCACCGCTGAAAAGATGTTTTGAAGCATCCGCCGTGTATGTTTTGACAACTTTATTTTCGCGTCCGATGACCTTTGCAATTTCGCCGTCTTTAATAAAAAGATTCGCAACTTCGACCGCTTCATCCAAATTTCCGGTTGAGACATTTCTCAAATCAAGCAGGATTTTTGAAGTTCCCTTAGCCTGCAAATTCTTGACCTGACTGCGAATATCGTTCGCTTCACCTTTTTCCAGAGTATAAACTTTGATGACACCGACACCGTCTTTAACTTCTGCTGAAACCTTCGGAATTTCGTAACGACCGCGGGCAACTTCAATCGTTTGAGCTTTTTCTCCGGCTCTCAGAACACGCAGTTTAACTTTTGTTCCCGCCGCACCTTTCATTAATTCCTTTGCATCGAACAACGAAATATCACGAGTCGCTTTCGTATCTACATATTCAATAATGTCGCCCGCCAGCAAACCAGCTTTGTCGGCAGGAGAATCTTTGATGACCGAAATAATATACAGATAAGCCGAAACCTGCGAAAACTCCGCACCGATTCCGACATTGCTTTTCTTCATCTCGCCGTTTTGAAAATTGGCGACCTGTTCGGCGGTTAAATAAGATGAATACGGATCAAGTCCGTCAGCTAAACCCCGTAATGCTCCGCCACGGACTTTTTCCAAATCCGGTTCGTCAACATAATCATTTTGTATATGCTGCAAAACACTTTCAAAAATGCGAATTTGAGCACCCGGATTATTGATCGGCTGTTGAGCCTGACTACGAAACAAACCGGAATTCATCATCACTCCCAAGAACCCGAAAAAGGCGAGAGCGGCTGAAAAAAATGCGATTACGAACTTTCCGCGAAATTTCATTAAAATAAACCTCTTAAATTTTGTAAAAACTTGGAAAAAGAAAACTTTGCTGTTTCAAAACTTCCCTATTATCTAATATCATTCTTTTGCATGCAAGATAAACATACACCTAATAAAATCGATTTTACAGATATTTTCGATGCTCCGAGAAAGGGCAGATTATTGTCGCTCGATCTCGGCACGAAAAAAGTCGGCATTGCCGTCAGCGACGAACTCCAATTTACCGTTCGCGGCGTTTGCACGATTAAACGCAAAGGCTGGAAAACATTTCTCAAAGAAGTCATCGGGTATCTGGAAAAATATGATGCGAAAGCATTGGTTTTAGGTTTGCCATACAATTTTGACGGAACGGAAAGCGAGATGTCTTATGAAGCCAGAAAACTAGCCCGCAATTTTTCGCTTTCCTTGGAAATCCCCGTATATTTGCACGATGAACGGGTAACAACTTATGAAGCTCGCGGAAACTTATGGAAACTCGGCTTAAGTAATAAAAAAGTCCGCGAACGAATAGACAGCGAAGCCGCCGCGATAATCCTCGAAGATTTTATTGAAACAAGGAACAATCTAAAATAATTGGACGACGGGCATCCCCGCCCGCCGGTATCATAAACTTAAATGTTGGGTAGTTCATTTATGGATGTTGTAAGAAAACATATTGGCGGGCAGGGATGCCCGCCCGCCGACTTTATTTCGTCATCAAAACGGTTTCTTTCGCAGCCTTTATCACGGCTTCTTTCGTAAACGGAAAAATTGCGGGTTTTCCCGTGTTCCAATAATCGAACTGATCTTTCCAGTGTTTCGACTTTGGATCTCCGCTTTGTCCGAGCGGAATAACGTGGCGGGTTTCGTCCCAATTTGCGGGTTTAGCAATAAACCGCATCGAAACGTTTTCACCGACGTTTGGAGCTTGCCCACTGCCGCCGACGTTCGTAAAACTGAGTTTAAATTGTCCACCGATTAGCGGAACGGCGGCAAGCGGGTGATTAAAATCCGCCGGATTGTAAATTCCCCATTTCCAGTTTGCAGAATTTTCGCCGAAGCCGTTTCGTTTCGATAAAGTTGCGGTGGTTTGCGAATCGCACGATTTTAATACTTCGTCCCAATCTTTATACTGATTCGGCAACCATAAATTATCATTTTTCGGAATCGCATACGGCAGAATATTTTGACCTATTAAATAAGTACTCGCCGGTGTATTCTCATTCGCAACTATATTAACGACGCATTCATTGATGCCGTTCGCAATCGTTGCACCGACCGAATCGGCATCCATTTTTCCGTCCCAACCTTCCAGAATCTTCAATGTTTCCGCTGATACGGCTTTACGTTTGATAATTTCCCTCGCAAATTCTGACAACGGAAAACTAAAAACATCATGCTGAATATCGCTGACATCGTTCATCGAAATTTTCTTATTCGACATTATCAGATCGGTGATTCGCTTTGCCCGCCACGGTGCGGCAAATTGCCGTGTCATCTGCTGATATTTATAGTCCGTGCCGACGATTCGCTGATTCGCCGTAACGATCAAACCGCTTGCCGGATTGTATAAATTCGGCAATTCATCGTAAGCAATCGAACCCGTCCAATCACCGTCTTTCTTCGTTCCGTCGTAAGGCATTTCGCCTTCGCCCGTCCGTCGAATCGGAATTTGTCCGGCAACGTGCCAACCGATATTTCCCTTGACATCCGCGTAAACAAAATTTTGCGATGCTCCGCCGTAAGTTTTCAATGAGTCGTTAAATTCTTTCCAATTCTTAGCTTTATTCAACAGCAAAAATGCTTCAAATTCCCCGTTCGCCGGATTTCTCGCCGTCCATTTTAGAGCAAGTTTTTGGTCGGCGGTTTCATTGAAAATCACACCGTTTCCCGTTTCGACGACTTTTAAAACTTCATCAATTGTGTCGGGTTTCAGCAAATTTCCCCTGACTTTTATAATTTCTTTGCGAATTGTCGGCTGCTTAAAACCGGCGGGCGATTTGTATTCGCCTTTGTCATTAAATTCCTCGATGTATACGTCCTGCACGTCCGGTCCGACATTCGTTGCTCCCCACGCGATAAATTCATTGTGTCCCAAAACCACACCCGGAACGCCCGGAAATGTTACGCCCGAAACACGCATTCCCGGCGAAGACAAATGCGACAGATACCAGATTCCCGGAGCGGTCGCCTGCAAATGCGGATCGTTCGCCAAAATCGCGTTGCCGTCGGCGGTTCGTTTTCCCGAAATCACCCAATTATTACTCGCCGCCAATTCCTCCGCAAAAAATCCGATTCGCTGCAGAGAGTTTTTGCGAGTTTGAATTTCATCGGCGATAAATTTTTCCAGTTCCGCATTTATTGCGACCGAAGCCGTTTTCGCTTTTGCTTTTTGCTTGTCTTTACCGAACAAAACGACATCATATTCGGTTTCTTTACGATATAATTGATCGAATTTTTCCTTTGAAAGTTTCTGCTTCAAACTCGCCCGACTGACATCCTGATACCACGTCGTTGATAAACCGTCGGTCAGAATCTTGCCGATAACAATCGTGTCGGTCGCTTTCCATTCTTCGGGCTGAAACTGCAAAATCTGAAATTCTATCGGCAGAGTTTTTTTGTCAAGTGTTGAAATATAAGCATTTACGCCGCGAGCGTAATTTTCCAAAGCATTTTTCAAACCCGGATTCATCCGTTTCAAATTTTCTTCCGCGATCTCCGCAAATCCGAATCTACGCCAACGCTTATCTTCGTTTAAAACCTGTTTCCCGAAAAGTTCCGCCAATCTTCCGCGGGCAACCCGCCGATACAAATCCATCTGCCATAAACGGTCGCTCGCCGTTACAAAACCCTGTGCGAAATACAAATCGGCATCATTATTCGCTTCGATATACGGAATCGAACGCTCATCCCGCCGCACGATGACATCTTCTTTCAAACCCGCAACCGACAATTTTTTATCGAATTTTGGTGCGGTTTGAGCGTAACAAGCGGTCAATGAAAAAGTTAAAATGGAAAATAAAATGATAAGTGCTGAATATTTTTTCATAAAGTTAGTTGGCGAATAATTTTTACCTTAAATTTACTATGAGTTTAACACAATCAAGCGAATTTCCGACATTTCCTCCATCGCGTATCTGACTCCTTCGCGTCCGAAACCCGAATCTTTTGCACCGCCGTAAGGCATATTGTCAACCCGAAAAGTCGGCACGTCATTTATCATCACGCCGCCGTATTCGAGATTTTTTGCAGCAAATTGCGAGTTATCCAAACTTTGTGTAAAAACGCCCGCCTGCAAGCCGAATCTTGAATGATTTGCCATTTCGACGGCTTGTTTGAAATCGGAAAATGTCTCGATAACGGCAACCGGAGCGAAGATTTCTTCCGATACGACGGGCATTTCTAAGTTTACATCGGTCAAAATCGTCGCATCGAGCATTGATCCGTCAATTTCGTTTCCGCACAGTAATTTCGCACCGTTTGCAAATGCTTCATCAATTCGCTTTTTCGCCTTTTTCGCCGCGTCTTCGTCAATCATCGAAGATAATTGAGTTGAATCATCGAGCGGATTTCCCTTTTTCAATTTTTTTGCGTTTCTTACAAATTTTTCGGTAAATTCATCGGCAATTTTGTCGTGTAATAAGACTCTTTGAATCGAAATGCAAACTTGTCCCGAATAGATGAACGCTCCCATCGTCGTTCGTTCAACGGCTTTGTCAATATCGGCGGATTCATCAATAATCACGGGAGCATTTCCACCGAGTTCGAGCGAAATTTGCTTTTTGCCGCATTTTTCCTTGAGCATCCAACCGACTTTATCACTGCCTGTAAACGAGATCATTTTGATTCGCTCGTCATTCAAAATTGCGTCCATATATTCAACATTCATCGGAGCAACTTGCAGAGCGGATTTCGGCAAACCGCTTTTGCAAAAAACTTCGCCCAGAAGCAACGCCGTCAGAGGTGTCTTTTTACTCGGTTTAATTATGATCGAATTTCCCGAAGCCAACGCCGGAGCAACTTTATGACCGACTAAATTCAGCGGAAAATTAAACGGCGTAATTCCATAAATCACACCCCGCGGAATCCGCATCGTCCAACCCGTTTTACCTTTTCCGCCGGCTTGCGTGTCAATCGGGACGACATCGCCCGTCCAGCGTTCCGCTTCCGAAGCCGCCCACGCGAATGTTGCAATTCCTCGTTCAACTTCGCCGCGGGCAACATTTACAGGTTTAGCCGCTTCCATCGCAATCGTTTCGGCAAATTCCTTTTTGCGTAGTTCAATTCCTTCCGAAATTTTTCGCAATCCTTTAGCAATCCGAAACCGCGGCAAGTTTTTCATTTCCGCCGCTGCTTCCGCCGCCCGCACGATAACTTCCTCAATTTCCTCTTTATTTATCGAGCAAACTTCCGCAATAACCTCATTCGTAAAAGGCGATTTCACGTTAAAACTTTCGCCCGCATTTTTCCATTCGCCGCCGATCAGACATTTTTTCTTTTCCATATTATCTCACTCGTTTAAAACACTTTTTGCATTCGCTGTAATTTATAAGTTAAACTGTCATAACATTTGAAGCAACTAAAAGAGGGGAGAACTCAATGATAAAATACATAAAAACTTTTCTGATTTTGGCAACGATTTCACTTTTCATAATTGCCTGCACACAAACCGGATCTGACACGGGCAAAATTTCCAACAACACAAATAAAGCCGAAAATATGGTTGCAGAAGCGACACCGTCACCCGACGAATTGGCTTCGGGAAGAGGACATTATAAAGAGCAATGTGCCAGTTGCCACAAAGAAAACGGCACGGGCGGCGAAGTTGTCATCGAAGGCAAAACGCTCAATGCTGATAATTTGACGACTGATAAAATGAAGAAGATGCCGGATGAAAAATATATAAAATATATGGTCAACGGAATTCCTGACGAAGGAATGCCTTCGTTTAAGGATGTTTTGAGCGATGATGAAATGAAAGAGGTCGTTAAATATATCCGTCAGGAAATTCAAAAGTAATTTACACCAATTTGCGTTTGCAAATTTTCAGTTTGATAACTAAAATCATAAACGGTTCACGCACCCGTAGCTCAGCTGGATAGAGTATCTGACTTCGAATCAGAGGGTCGCAAGTTCGAATCTTGCCGGGTGTATTTCCTCTCTAAGCTTAATTTACAAGCATCAATCACATCCTTTTGCATAATTTCTATAGCTGTATACTTATTTTTTTTGCTTTGAAAATGTGTAAAAACAGGTTAAGACGAGTCTAAAAGTATAAACAGATTTTATGGCAAAAAAGAAAAAGGAATAACCAACCAAAGACCTTCTGCCCTAAATAATTATCAAAAACGTTAAGCAGCACATCTGTCCGAAGTCCTTTGTTGACTTCGGCGATAAGGTTGTTAAAAGCAGTCTTCGGAATGAACAAACCCTTGAACGAACTCTCGAACATCGCGTTGCTCTGAACAAGCAACCGGCGGATAAACTCGCTTGAGCCTTCCGAGAGTTCAACTTCGCCGTCAATCACTCTGGATTCAACAAACGGCAGAATCTCGTCAAATGTGTATTTACGCAAATCGGCTAGCTGTTGGAGTGATTCGTCGGATGCGATTTTTGGTAAAGGTTCATTATCAACCTTTTTCAAACTAAAAGGTTGCACTTCCGCAGTTCTCTTATTTATCGAAACAATCGGATCAATAAAGTGAAGAAACCCGTTTTCGCTTTTTATAACATTTAATTCACGAACGTCATCGACGATATAGCGTTCGTTCAGGAATTTGGTTTTGATCTTTTCTGATGGAACAAGATTATAGTTGTCTTTGAGATGGGTTTCTCTTTCGGTTTGTGTAGTGAGTTCTGATTCTTTGATATAAGGTTGGCGTAAAACAAACCTAAAATAATTGGAATCATCCCTTGTAAAACCAATCAGCTCGTACTTTGTGTCGGGAAATAAAGAGTTGTGGACGGCAATTCGATTATCAATAAAATCAAACGGCGGTTGGCGTTCTACAAAATCGTAACCATTGGCTTTTATAACTGTGTTGTTAGACTTGTCAAAAAAAACTTCCGATTCACTCCCCCGACCAAGTAAAGGAAAATTACTTGCCAACTCGTTATATTCAAACCAAATATCTTTGTCCTTAGCGTATTGTTCAAGAATGTCTTCCTGATGTTTTACGGCTTTCTTATGGTCGTCCCATCCGAGTCGGCTGCTAGTTTCTGTCTTCTTTGTTCTTGCTCTTTCACTTCCTCCCAAGAGAATTGACGCTTCGACATTTCTTCGACCACCTTCAATCCTTCCTCGTTCCTCTTTTCCATCAAGGCGTGTAATTTGGATACTACCTCGCTCGATTCCGTCGCTAATTTTTTCGAGTTGCTCATAATTTATCTTTCCTTGTTCGTCAATTAAGTTTAAATTATTTTCATCAAATTGCCAATTATTAGCCACCGACATCATCATCGAATCCTGCTCACTTGAGTAACTGCTGCGATTGAAGATGGATTTTATTTGGTTGGGGTTGAAGGCGATTATCTCACTCCGCTCAATTATACCGTCAACATTATTGAGCAATTTCTCTCTTGCTATATCGGCTGATCTTAACTGCCCTTTCACCGCAACAGATGGTTTATAGGTATTTGGATTTCGGATATTAAGAAATGCCGGAATTAAACTACTGTTATTTACAGTGTCTGAAAACTGCGTTGCGTATCCGCTTGCATAGCTACTGTCTTTTGTAAAATAATATCCGGCTTCACGCTGAATTCCCCACCCTAATTCATCTTTGTAAAAAGTGTCCGATTTATCTTTGAAAATATCAAAATCCGCATTCGTTCCGTGGTAGACAATCAAAGGTTCACCGTTGGAATCAACAACTTTTGACACATTGTTTTGATTGAAATCTAATAATTTTTGAAGTAAACTGTTAATGAAGGGCTTCGTTGAAGGCTGGACAGCACTTCTCTTTTGAGAAGCAGCACCGGAGATACCAACGAGGTCTTTTATTTCGGTTAAGTTAAAGTCATACAACAATTCCCCGCTGCTTGTTTCCCTGATAACACTTTCAACCACAACTTTATCGCCATTTAAATCAACCTGCGTTGCCAGCCTGTGATATTGCAAAATTGACTGATTGGGTTTCCTGTTTGGTTCAGCACCTAAATAAACCCCATTTTTAATTATGTCCGCAACTTTTTCTAAACTTTGAGCTTTTCTTATATCGGTGCTGACGCTTTTTATATGTTTTAAAGATTTTTTGGTTATTGTAATATCTTTCCCAAAATCGGGATTAAATACAACTTGCCCTTGATATAATTTTCTAGCTTGCTCATATAATTTTGTTCTGCCGGTTTCCGATGTGGTGATTTGAACTTTCGGAGAATTTAACAACTTGCGTTTGCGTAATGTGTTTATCCAATCACCAAACCAATTCAAAAACTCTTTTGTGCGAATAGTCCGCCACAAAGTCGGGTTTTGGATATTAGAAACTCCGCCGCCCGGCGTAAGCAATTCGCCCTTATCGTTTTTCTCTAATTTAATCGCATCACGGCGTTCAATGTATGCGTCTGAATCCCAATCGGAAATATCCGCCACCGCCATCATCGGTTCGGAGTCTATTGCTTGAGTGCTGGATTGGTTCAAGTTATCACGAAAAGTTTTATCGAACTTCCCGCTTTCCATATCTTTTGCAAATTGAATGGATTGTTTTGAAAATGTCACGCCATCGGTGCGGTCTTGTTTGAGAACTTCGGAAACTTTCGTTGCGAGTTAGTTAGCCTTAACGAATATATCAAGTGCATCGGACGCTTGTTCTACCAAATCAGTGTTTCTATTATCTAAAACTTTATTGCGAAGTGTAATTAAATCATTTGCGACATCCGATATTTCCTTGACATCCGATTGAGATAATTTATTGAGATATTCGCCTGTATCTTTGCCGTATGCTTCGACGACTTCTTTAGCGATAATCTGTTGATTTTCAGACTTGAGTTTATTAAAACATTTAGATTTATCATTTGATTGGGCGTAGCTAAAAACCGCGAAGGAGGGAAAAGCCGCTTCACATCAGCTAAAAGAAAAATCGTGTAAGGTGAGTTATTTATTAGTCGTCAGAACAAAGTTGTTCGGGACAAATTCGATTGAGATTAAATTGCCGAGAATGTTTCCGTTGGTAGTTTCCAAGGGCTTATAAATTAAAACCGCAGGTATTTGTTTATCTTTCAAATCACAGCTTAAAAACTCGCCGCCCATTTCGGTTGTGTAACTCAAAAGACTAATTTCATCAAAACCCGAATTTTGGAATTTACTTGTTTGACCTGCGGATTTCACCGTAAAAATTACCTTATTATTTTGGCAAGTCGTGTCCGATATTTCACCGACGATTCTTACCTGATCGGGTTTCGGATGCCGCAGGACTTCGTTTATTTTGTCATTTTCGTTTTTTCTGCGATTAATTTCCAGTTCTTCTTCGGTTATGTTTCGCAAGTTTTCAGGTCTTTTTTCTTCCGAATAAATATTCGGCAGATTCAATTTTCGAGCCGATTCGAGACTGGTTTCGATTTGGGCTAAAGTTTCCAGAATTCCTTTTGCCCTCTGAGTTATTAACGGTTGGTCGGTGTTTTCGGTCAAATTTTCAGCAACATTTTTGGCGGCATCGAACTTTTTGTTTCGCAGCAATAATTCAGCTAAATTTAACTGATATATAAGATTCTTCGGCGAAAGTTCGAGTGCTTTTCTAATATTTGAGATAGCTTCATCCAAAAATTCGTTTCTAACCAGACTGATAAAACTCAACAGATAAAAACTTTCAGCAAAATCGGGATTTATTGCAATTGATTTTTGCAGATTCAGCCGCATTTCATCCGTGTCCGCGTCGGAATATTTTGTAATGTATGTGTTTGAAAAATCATTTCCGCGACTTAGTACATAAGCGTAACGGAAAAAATCCAGATAATTCGGACGATTAGATTTAACCGCTATTTTCAGATGTTTTCTGGCTTCGGCAACTTTATTCTGCCGCATTTTTATTAGCCCGTATGTCGAATTTGCCAACCGCGAATCGGGATTTGCAAGTAGAGATTTTTGCAGATATTTCTCCGCCTCGTCGAATCTTTCGCGTTGATAAAGCAAATCACCGAGATTTGCTTCAACTTCGTTCGGCGGCAGTATTTCGGCAGACGCAAGCGGTTCGGCGATAATTTTTTTCGGGAGACTCGCATTCGTGTCGGCAAAATTTCCGATGCCGATGTAATTGGTCAAGATAAATTCCATCTCGCCGAAATTGATTCCGAAAACATTTTTAAATGCTTCGTGCAAATCTCCTTTTTTTTGCAGAAGCCGGATAAAATCATTCAAATTTTTCCTTCGTCCGCCGTTTTCGAAATGCAGAAAATAGTGCATTAAAATCCAAGATTGTGCATAAAACAAACTTGCAAATTCGTTGTTCCGGTTTTTTAATTCGTTATAATCAACCCGAAAAAAATCATTCAAGGGAATAATTTTGTTTTTTTTGAGAGTCGAAATATTCGCTTCGGTGCGGCTTCCGAAACTGACGTTTCGCCCGCCGCTGATTTTGAATTGTCCGTAATATTCGGCTGAACCCTCATTAAACCAAACCGGAACGCTGTTGCGTCCGAGATTGTGGTCTATCAGATAATGCGTGTATTCATGAAAAATTGTTCGATAGACATTTTCAGTGTCGCCGCCGTTCGGAAAAACTATGTAATTTTTATCAAAACCGGCTTGAAAATATCCCGCCACCCAATTTGTAACTTTTCCGTCCGAGCTAAGCGGTTTAAATTGCTGAAAAGAATTTTTATCGTCAAAAACGATAATTGTTGTTTCAAATGGCGATACGCCCGACAGTTCGGGAACGAGAATTTTTATCGCTTCCCGAAATTGCTCGATTTTCAATCCGATATTTTTTAATTCGTTCTCGTTTGCATTTCCGATGATCGTAAAATTTTTCGTCTGTAATTTCAGCCAAGGTTTTTGATCGGCGGCGAAACCCTGCGTTGCGGCAAGAAAAAAAATGACGCATATCAAAAGTAAAAATGATTTTTTTGTTTTCATACGGAAACTATTTCAGATGAAAAACTATTTATTTTATCAAAACTTTGCAAAAAAGATTTTTGCTATTCATCCCGCAGTTTTTCGAGAACGGACATATCTTCAAGCGTCGTAACATCGCCGGAAACTTCGCCGCCCGCCGCGATTTCACGCAAGAGCCGCCGCATAATTTTGCCGGAACGGGTTTTCGGCAGCGAATCGGTGAATTTTATATCGTCGGGTTTTGCCAACGCACCGATCTCTTTAGCAACGTGATTTCGCAATTCGTCCTTTAATTCGGGATGCTCCTTTGAACCGCCTTCTAATGTTACGAAAGCGGAAATTGCCTGTCCTTTGATTTCGTCGGGACGACCGACGACGGCGGCTTCGGCAACAGCTTCGTGCGAGACGAGTGCGGATTCGATTTCGGCAGTTCCCAAGCGGTGTCCCGAAACATTTATTACGTCGTCAACTCTGCCCATAATCCAAAAATATCCGCGTTCATCGCGTTTGGCACCGTCGCCGGCGAAATAGACGTTGGGAATTTCCGAGAAATATTGTTTTTTGAAGCGTTCATCATCGCCGTAAATCGTTCGGAGCATTGACGGGAACGGATGCGTTATAACAAGAAATCCGCCTTCATTCGTGCCTTGCGAATTCCCTTGCCGGTCTTGAATATCAACCAGAATTCCGGGAAAAGGTCGCGTTGCCGTGCCGGGAACAGTTGGCGTTGCACCGGGAAGCGGCGTAATCATTATCGAACCCGTTTCCGTCTGCCACCACGTATCAACAATCGGACATTTTTCGCCGCCGATAACTTTGTGATACCACATCCACGCTTCGGGATTTATCGGTTCACCGACCGTTCCCAGCAAACGTAATGAAGACAAATCGTGTGAGTTCGGATATTTATCGCCCCATTTGATAAACGCCCGAATTGCGGTCGGTGCGGTATATAAAATGTTGACTTTGTGGCGTTCGATGATGTCCCAAAACCTGTCGAAATCAGGATAATTCGGAGCTCCTTCATACATCAAAACGGTTGCCCCGTTTGCCAGCGGACCATAAACGATATAGGAATGTCCGGTGATCCAACCGACATCGGCGGTACACCAGTAAATATCTTCATCTTTTAGATCAAAAACCCATTTGCTCGTGATGTATGCTCCGGTCAAATATCCGCCCGTTGTGTGCAGAATTCCCTTCGGTTTTCCGGTCGTTCCCGAAGTGTAGAGAATAAACAGCGGATGTTCCGAGTCAAGTTCTTCCGCCGGACAGGAATCATCGGCTTCATTCATCAAATCGTGCCACCAATAATCGCGTCCTTCTTTCATTTGCACGTCGTTTTTCGTGCGTTCAAGAACGATAACGGTTTCGATACTCGGACAATTTTCGATTCCTTCGTCAACCGTATCTTTTAATTTCAAAACTTTCCCGCGACGATAACCGCCGTCCGCCGTAATGACCGCTTTGCATTCGCTGTCGTTGACGCGATCCTTGATCGAATCCGCTGAAAACCCTGCAAAAATTACCGAATGAACCGCCCCGATTCTCGCACAAGCCAGCATTGCCACCGCCGCTTCCGGCACCATCGGCATATAAATTGCGACTCTATCGCCCTTTTCGATACCGAGTTTTTTTAATGAATTGGCAAATTTACAAACTAATGTGTGCAGTTGTCCGTAAGTTATCGTCCGCGTTTCGCCTTCCGGTTCGCCTTCCCAAATTATCGCCGCTTTATTCCGCCGCCACGTTTCAATATGTCTGTCCAAGCAATTATATGAAACATTAATTTTTCCGCCGACAAACCATTTCGCGTGCGGTTCATTCCATTCCAGAGCCGTTTCCCATTTCTTAAACCAATGCAGATTTTCCGCCACCGATTCCCAAAAACCGACCGGATTTTTTTCGGCTTCGTTATAAATTTGCTCGTATTCCTCGAAACTTTTTATATCCGCATTCGCCGAAAATTTCGGGTTCGGTTTGAAAATTCTGTCTTCCTGCAAAATTGATTCGATTGAGCCTTCCTTGGTTTCGGACATTTTGTGTATATTTCTCCCAAATGGTTTTTGTTATCTTAAAAAGTAAACGTATTTGATTTTGAAATCAATTTTGGCAACATTATTTTTGGGCTTGTGAATTATTGCATTTAGACAGCTGGAAGAGATATTTAACAGGGATGAAGAGGATATTCAGGGATTAAATTACAAATTAACTGCTGTTGAATATCCTTGTCCATCCTCTTCATCCCTGTTAAATTTTGTATTTATTAATTTAAACGAAATTATGTCTTCTTTATAAAATGTTCGGATTAAGTTAAAATTTATTTATGCCGAATTCCGAACTTGCCGAAATATATTTTATCGCCATCATGTTCGTGCTGATCTTGATTATCAGCGGTGTCGCAACCTATTTTTTCTTTAAGACTTACTACGCTGAAATGGCTTTGCGGGATGAGAGAATAAAGCAGAAGAAAGAACTGGAAAAACAAAAAGCCGAAGCGGAAAAAGTTACCGAAAAATAGAATTATGTCACATCCGAGAATTTTAGACAGAAAGAGAACCGCCCTTGTCATTGTTGATATTCAAGAGGCTTTTCGCAAAGTCGTGCCGAATTACGAAAGAATTGTTGCCCGTGCCAAAATCGCTCTGCGTGGTTTTCAAATTTTAGATTTGCCGATTATTATTACCGAACAATATCCGCAAGGTCTCGGCAGGACGACCAATGAATTGCTGGAAATAATTCCCGAAGATTTTGATTATGTCGAAAAAACCGCATTCAGTTCGTGCGGAGCAACGCCGTTTCTCGAACAACTTCGTGCAACCGACGTTTCGCAAGTCGTCTTGTGCGGTTTAGAAACACACATCTGCGTCAATCAAACCGCTCACGATCTGCTCACCGAAGCCTTTGAAGTTCACATCCTAAATGATGCCGTCGGCTCACGCCACGCCGAAGACAAAGCCACCGCACTCAACAAAATGAATATGAACGGTGTTGTTCCATCGTGCGTCGAAATGGCACTTTTTGAATTATTGCGTGATTCAAAAGACGATCAATTTAAGGAAATTCAGAACTTAATCAAGTGATTTTATACATAAAAAAATTAAACAATTTTAATTATAAAAATAAATTCAAATGAATATCTGCTCTATAACTTGCTTTCGATCTGTTTAATTTTAGTTTCCATTTCAATAAACAATTTATTATCGTATTCGCCGATCTCGCCTCTGCTTTTCATTTCGGTGAAACCTTTTAAGGCACTTTGATAACTTTCGAGTGCTTTGCGGTAAAGTTCCTTATCTTTTCTTTTTTCGGCAAACCCCGAATATGAATCGGCAATAGTAAGCGTGGTCATATGAATCGTTCTGATCGCAAATCTGTATTTAGGATCAATTTCAATAACGGTTTGAAAATTTTCTTTTGATTGTTTGAGAATATCCAAAGCATCTTGATAATCTTTCAATCCGGCGTAAGCCTCGCCGATTTTTAATTGAATAACAGCAATTTCATATAAATTTTTAGGATTATTAGGATCTCCTTTCGAGATTTCTTGTGCTTTTTTGAGTATCGTTTTGAGAATATACAATGATTCCGCGTTTTTTCCCGCATAGCCGAGTGCGTCAGCCAGACTTTTCTTCATTACGACGACATCCCACTTTGCACGATAATTCTGCGGATCAACTTTTAGATTATTTTCGGCAATTTCAACTGCTTTGCCGTATTCATTGATAGCTTTTTCGTAATCTTCGGTTTCAATCGTGCTTGCGGCTTTTTTTGAATAGGCGAGCATCAGCGAACGCTTTAGATTTTGATTGTTAGGTTCTTTTTCGACAAGCGGTGTCAGCATATCAACGCCTTTTTTCAAAGCAATTTCCGCCTCTTCCAGATTATTATCCCAACCGTATGCTTCGCCGTAATCAACATACATATATGCAAGATTTTCGGCAATTTGCGAATTCTCCGGCTGTTCCTGCAAAAGTTTTTCATAAGCACTTTTTGCAATATCGTATTGTTTGACGGCTTCTTTATATTTTGCATCCGTATAAAGCATTAGTCCTTTTCCTCTTAGAGCAATTGCCAGATTTTTGCGGGCTTCAAAATCGTTCGGATTTCTTTCGGCAATTTTCTTGCGTAGTTCGAGGGATTTCTCAAAATAATCCTTAACCTCTTCGGTTGTGCCGACCTGCATTCTGATTTCGCTCATTTTGGCAAAACTGCTTGCCATATCGCCCATCGCCGTCAGATCATTCGGGTTTTGATCGTATAATTTCTGCCGGATACTAAAAGCCTTTTCATAACTTTTTGCCGTACTTTTTGAATCGCCGAGATTTGAACTCATCTGATTTCCCTGCAGATCGCCAACCTTTTCGTAAGCTGCCGCGAGTTCTCTCTGAAGCTGCAAATCGTCGCCGGCTTCCTTTGATAAACTATCGAGATATTTAAGAGCAAGCGAAATTAACTCTTCGCGTGCCGGAGTCGAACCGGGCAATTTTTCGATCTTCGGTGCCAGATCAATCAGGAACGAATTCGCCAAAGTCCGCACATCGTTGAAACGTCTTTCCGCTTTAGCACGTTCAGCTTGTGCAACTCTTGCTTGCCAAAGCGTAGCAATGATTCCGCCAAAGATCGCCAAAATAATTAAACCACCCGCAAATACACTCGCTTTATTTCTGCTTACAAATTTTTCCGCCCGATATGAAAATGTGTTCGGTCGTGCATTTACGGGCAAACCTTTTAAGTGTCGTTTGATGTCTTCCGCAAAATTCTCAGCCGATGAATAGCGTCGTTCGGGTTCTTTGCGGAGTGCTTTTAAAACGATATTATCCAAATCCCCGCGAATACTGCTTGAACTTAAATTTATCGTCTGCGATTTTGTCAGAAGTGTTCTGTTTGCCTTTGTATCAGACTTTTTATTTTCAGCCGATGGATTTTCCAAAAATGATTTTGGTTCTTCATTTGGTTGTATTGCGGTTTTTGCTTCCGTAATTTCTTTGAATTGTTTCGTAACTTCCCTAACCATCGAAGACGGCAACGGAGGATTATCTTCGATAATCGCTTTGTAAATTTCCTTTAAGTCCTGCTCTTTTGTTTCAAACGGGCGATGACCGCATAAGAGTTCATAAAGAATTACACCCAAACTGTAAATATCGGTCGCCGTCGTCACACTTTTACTCTGAATTTGTTCGGGCGAAGCGTAACTCGGAGTCATCACACCGAGTTTTGTAATTGTTGCCGAATCCGCAATTTCAATTTCTTCCGATAGAATTTTCGAGATGCCGAAGTCCAGTAATTTTGTACTTCCATCTTTCGTTACGAGAATATTTGAAGGCTTCAAATCTCTGTGAACGATCAAATTTCGATGGGCAAAATCTACCGCCGAACAAACTTCCCGGAATAGATCAAGCCGTTCATTCAAATTCAATTTATGCTGATTGCAATAATCGTCAATTGCCAAACCCTCGACATATTCCATTGCAATATATGGAATCCTATCGTCGGTCGTTCCGGCGTTTAATAATCGTGCAATATTCGGATGTTCAAGTGAAGCGAGAATATTGCGTTCCTGTTCAAAGCGGCGGCGAATGGCGGCGGTGTTCATCTCGCGTTTGAGTAATTTCAGAGCGACTTGTTGTTCAAATTTCCCGTCGGTGCGGGTCGCCAGATAAACTGCTCCCATTCCGCCGTGACCGAGTTCGCCGATGACTTTGTATGCACCGAACTGCTGTCCGGCAACGGCACTTTCCAGATCGTCTTCGTTGAAAAATCCGTTGGAAAAATCAACCGCTGACAAGTTCAACAAATTATCAACTTCGTTTTCAGTAGCAAGATAAGATTCGATTTCGGTTAGTATTTCCTGACTTATGTCCAAATTTGCAAGATATTTATCCCGTTCAGCAGATTCTACTTCCAGACAATCCATAAGAATTTCGCTGATCTGATGCCAATTTTTTACACTCATAAGTAATAAATCCTCCGATTAGTTGAAACGAAAAAAACTTACTTCGTTAAAACTTCAATTTTATGCAAATTTTTAACCGTCATTCTTATCTGTGCAATTTATCGTGAAAAAGCGACAAATTATTTTATATTTGATAGTTCAACCCAAGATAAAGTTAAGTTTTGCTACTTTATCAGTCCTGATAATCATCATTTTTTCCGTAACATTACGTTCTTCCGTAAATTCATCACTCATCAATAATTTTTTTTAGAAATATTTTTGCAAGATTGTAACTTATTTTGATCAAAGTTATTTTCCTCCATCGGATAGTTTTTATCCTCATAGTCATCAACTAAGTTTGAACCTGGAAAATTAACAGCTTCTCTTCTTCGGGCAAAATCTCCCCATCTTTGGATAAAAGCCGGCTGATAACATTTTTCATCGCAAAAAGTTCTTGTTCATTTTTGATAATCATTATAATTTCCATAAAATTTAGCATAATTCCATCAAATTGTTTCTATCTTTGACGCTTAAACTACAAAGATTTAACATTGTAATTCAATATTTTTCGACCAATATAATCTATGGAAATTTTAGACACACTCAATCCGAAACAACTTGAGGCTGTAAATAATACCGAAGGACCGCTGCTTGTTTTAGCGGGTGCCGGTTCGGGGAAAACCCGTGTGATTACGATTCGCATCGCTTATTTAATTTCGGAGAAAAAAGTGCCGCCGTATAATATCCTGGCGGTTACTTTTACGAATAAAGCGGCGGGCGAGATGCGGGATCGGGTGACGCAGCTTTTGAAAGGGCAAAAACTTGCGTCCGCTCCGTTGATTTCGACGTTTCACAGTTTGTGCGTGCGGATTCTGCGGCAGGACATCGAGCATCTGAGCGAAGGTTATAACCGTTCGTTTACGATTTACGACACGGATGATTCGTCAAAAGTGATTCGGGCGTGTATCAAAGATTTAGGACTTGATCCGAAACAACTCTCGCCGCGACAGGTTTTATTTTCGATCAGCGGTTCCAAAAATAAGGGCGAAGATTACGAATTATATGCGTCGCAGGTTGAATATGCCGATGAGAAAAAGGCGGCGATTGCGAGAGTTTATAAAATGTATGAACAACGGCTCAATACCGCAAACGCTCTGGATTTCGATGATTTATTGATCAAAACCGTCAAACTTTTGCGGAAAGTTCCTGAGGTTCGGGAGAAATATAACAATAAATTCAAATACATTTTGGTTGATGAATATCAGGACACGAACCCGCTGCAATTTTCGCTGATAAAGTATCTGACGGAAAAACAGCAGAATTTGTGCGTTGTTGGCGATGATTCGCAGAGTATATACAAATTTCGCGGTGCGGATATTGAAAATATATTCTTGTTTGAAGAACATTTTTCCGATGCCGAAACGGTTCTGCTGGAACAGAATTATCGTTCGACGCAGACGATTTTAGACGTTGCCGATGCGGTCATTGCCAACAATATTTCGCGTAAGGAGAAAAAACTCTGGACGGATAAAGCGGGCGGTGAAAAGATTATGTATTTTCAGGCGTTCGATGCCGATCAGGAAGCAAAATACGTCGCTTCGCAGATTTATGATCATCTGCGGATGGATGGTCAAACGAAACTGGCAATTCTTTACCGGACGAATGCTCAATCGCGTGTATTTGAAGAATCGCTTCGCAAAATGCACATCACATATAATATCGTTGGCGGATTTTCGTTCTATGAACGGGCGGAAATCCGTGACATTGTTTCCTATTTGAAGCTTGCGTTAAATCCGTCCGACGATATGGCTTTTTTGCGGGTTGTTAATACGCCGACGCGGGGTTTGGGAAAATCTTCGCTCGACACATTGCAGGAAAAAGCGAAGGATTTTGAAGTTTCATTATGGGAAACTCTGGAAATCGTTACGGCGGATGATTATAATCAGCCGCTGAATATGACTCCGCGGGCGAAAAAAGCGTTTCGGTTATTTAAAGGAATCGTCGAAAGTTTGATGGAAAAGGTCAAACACAGTTCCGAACTCGAACGCCCCGTGACGGATGTCGTTATTCACGCGATTGAAAAATCGGGTTATCAATTGATGCTGCAAACCGAAAATTCGGAGGAAGCGGAAGGCAGACTCGGCAACCTTGAAGAACTCGTCAACGCGGCGGTGGATTACGACAAACAGGACGAACACGGCTTGCGTGATTTTATAGACCACGCCGCACTTTCGTCGGACACCGACAAATACGACCGCGATGCGTCGGTAACTCTGATGACCGTTCACGCGGCGAAAGGTTTGGAGTTTCCCGTCGTTTTTCTCGTCGGCTTGGAAGACGGAATTTTCCCGCATTCGAGAAGCATTAACGATCCGCTCGAACTCGAAGAGGAACGGCGTTTGGCGTATGTAGCAATTACGCGGGCGGAAAACATTTTGTATATCACGCATTCAACCCGACGCAGAGTTTACGGGCAGGAGATGACTTCCGAACCGTCGCAGTTTTTGAATGAAATGCCGCTTGATCTGATTATTGACAAAACACGCGGTAAATCGTGGTTGTCTTATGCGAGAAGTTCCGCCGTTAAAAGTAATAATCACGCAATGAATGCCCTCAGAGGCGAGAACCGTGAAGAGAAAAAGCGTTCGACCTACGCCGGAAAAACTTATAACAACACTGAAGCGATTGCGGCATTTTTCAAAAATAAAAAAGGCGGAAATACTGAATCGGCTGATGAAGATTCCAACGCACCCGAAGCACCAACGGGTTTTGATAAATTAAAAGCCTACGGCTCGCAGAACAAACCTGCCGGCGATGATGTGCCAAACGGTAAATTCACTCCCGGAACACACGTTCGCCACGCTAAATACGGCAAAGGCTTGGTTTTGCGGCGTGAAGGTTCGGGCGATAATGTCAAACTGACGGTCAGTTTTCCCGGCTTCGGGCAGAAAAAACTTATCGAAAAGTTTGCAAAACTGGATGTGGCATAACAAATCTGACTTTTTTGTATTATAATAAATTTACAAATTCAAAATTAATAGGGGAAAAAATATGAAAAATAAATTATTTACACAAGGATTACTGTTTACGGCAGTTTTGACGATCAGCCTTTTTCTGATTGGCTGTCCGGCGGGAACGACGGAAAATACCGATAGCGGAAACGGGACGAATGTTCTGAATACCAACGCATCGAACACGAACGAAGCGAATATGGATTCAAATATGAACGCGACCGAAAATTCGGAAACATCGGCGGTTGATACGAAAGAGCCGGAAACATATTCGGCGAAAGTTGATTTGAAAGCGGAAGGAATCGGTAAAGATAACAAAGCGGCTTTACCGGGAATTCAAGCGATGGTTGCCCGCGACGGTGCAAATAAACGGATGGAAGTAAATTTGCCGGGCGGACAGAAAGTTGTTTACCTGGAGATGGAAGGAAAAAATTACGTGATTCTGCCGGCTAAAAAACAGTATGCGGAATTGAATGATAAATCGGTCGGAATGGAAGTCCGCAGTTTGATGACACCGGAGCAAATTGTTGAACGGGCAAAAACCGTCAAAGGTTTGGAAAAGGTCGGCGACGAAAAATATGAAGGTCGAGATGCAATAAAATATAAATATAACGCGACTACCGAAACGAATACGAAAGCGGGCGAAGTTGCGACCGAATCGTTTTTATACGTGGACAAAGAAACGGGTTTGCCGCTCAGAACCGAATTTGCTTCGGCATCGAAGGAAAAAGAAGTCAATGGAATGAACGGCATCAAAGTCGTGACGACAATGTCCGACATTAAAACCGAAGTTGCCGCCGATACGTTCAAAATTCCCGAAGGCTACGAGAAAATTGACGAGAAACAAATTAAGGATCAATTGACTCTTGTTTTCAAAGTCGTCGGACAATTTTTGGCACAATTGATGCAGAACGCCAGTTAATTGCAGGAAGTTACAGAGTTGCAGAGTTTCGGAGTTGGATAAAATAAAATGAGTAAAACCATAACTTTTATAATCGGGGCGGTTGTCGGAATACTGCTTGGCGGAGCGTTGACGTATTATTTATTCGTCGGCACTCCGGCGGCGGTCGTTAAACCGGGCGTTCCGATTCAAGCTCCGAACGCGAACGGAACTCCGGCGGGAACGGCTCAGATCGTTTTAAAGGAGGATTTTTTCAACGAAATTCTGCAAACGATCTTTACCGATATGAGCGAACCTTCGTTCCCGCTGCAACTCGGTTCTAATCAGATAAATACTGATCCGAACGCGATCCGTTACGGACTTTTGCAGGAAAGTAAGTGCGAGAGCAAGATCAAACTTTTGCAGAAAGGAAGCGATGTCCAAACGAGCGTCTTATTTGAGAATGGCAACATCAATGCACCGCTTGCATTTACCGGAAACGCCAATGTTCTCGGCAGTTGTTATCCATTCAGCGGTTGGGCGAAAGCTAATCTCGAACTGCGTTTTGATAAAGAAAAACAAATCGTCTATGGCGTAATAACGGTTAACACAGTCAATCTTGACGGAATTCCGGTGTTTGCCAGCGGGTTAATCACACCGTTGATTCAGAATGCTTTAAATCAGAATGTAAATCCCATCGAAATTCTGAACGCCAAACAACTCTCCGTAAATTTACCGATTACCGCCACGAACAGCAATCTTCAGGCAAACATTGCTGATGTTCGGGCAGAAGTTAAGGATAAAAACTTAATTTTATACGTAACTTATGATTTTGCCGGAAACAAATTGAGCAGTTCCAGGTAATTTTTTGAACGCAAAGCAACTGTTTCAAACTCTCACCTCATCTTTAGCTGTTAGTAAATAATTTATTAAGTAACAGGAAGTTTCAATGAAAATAAAAATTCTGCTCCTGACAGTTCTGCTTTGTCTGCCGACGGTCAATGCAAAACCGTTAGAACAAAATAAACTTGTCAAAACCAAATCTTCAAGCAAATCCGTCAGTAAAGATAACTCGCAGAATCTACCGATTCGGCGGGTTATTTTATATTCAAACGGCGTTGCTTATATCGAACGCCGCGGCGTGGTTTCGGGTGATGCGGAAGTTAATTTATCGTTCAAGCAATCGCAGGTTGACGATGTTTTGAAATCTATGACGGTGCTTGATTTGGGACAGGGCAGAATTGGGGCGGTTTCTTAT
This sequence comes from Pyrinomonadaceae bacterium, assembly GCA_041746675.1. Lineage (GTDB taxonomy): Bacteria > Acidobacteriota > Blastocatellia > Pyrinomonadales > Pyrinomonadaceae > Aridibacter. The sequence goes on from JBGTGO010000007.1 coordinate 26,606, forward strand.
AATTCGTCCGCTCCGCCGTCGGCACGGATGGCGGAAATTCCGTTCGGCGTTGATGCGAAAACGAATGAGAATGAGAATAACGGCGGAATTGCGGGAGTTTTATCGCAATTGCAAGGTGCAAAAGTTCTCGTAACTTCCGCGAAAGGAACTGCGAGCGGTGCGATTTTGACGGTTGAAAAACGCGAGGTTAAAACCGAAAAAGAAACTTTGGTAAAGACATTTCTCGTGATCGCATCGGAAACGGGCGAGATTTCGAGTTTCGATCTGGCGGATGTGCGGAGTGTCAAACTGCTTGATGAAGACACGCGAAATGATGTCAAGGAATTTGCAAATGCTTCGGCATTGACGCGGCGACGCGACGCGAAAACGATCACGGTGACGAGTCAGGGAACGGGACAGCGGGAATTGTTAGTCAGTTATATTATCGCCGCACCGATCTGGAAAACGACGTATCGCGTCGTCCTGGATGAAGCCGGAAAACCATTTTTTCAAGGTTGGGCGATTGTTGATAACGTCAGCGAAGAAGACTGGGAAGGCGTGCAATTGTCGCTCGTTTCCGGTTCGCCGATCTCGTTTATCCAGAATATTCAAAAACCTTTCTACCGTTATCGTCCGGTCGTTCCGATTCCGAACGATTTGCAGGTTACGCCGCAAATCTACGAAACCGGCACGCCGATTGATAGACAGGACAATACAATAACTACCAAACAAATCAACGAACTTCCGATAAATGGTCGAAATCCTGCCGGATTTCAAGTTGACGGAGCAAGTGGTAGGGAAAATACTTTTTTAATTGATGGAAAGGAAGTATCTAATTTCAGAACGGGAGATTTGAATTCAAATAATTCGATTCCCGCTTATAAAGAAACGAATATCAGCGATGCTTTGACGAATGATAGATCGGGCGTGCAGACGGCGGCGACGGGCGGCGAAATTGGTGATTTATTTGAGTATAAAATCGCTCAACCGATGACGGTTTTGCGAAACCGTTCGGCGTTGATTCCGATTGTGCAGACGAAAATGGAGGGTGAAAAAGTTTCGGTTTATAACGAAGCGGTGCAGCAAAGCCGCCCGTTAAGCGGAATGCGTCTGACGAATACGAGCGGTTTAACCTTGGAAAGCGGAAGTTTGACGGTGTTAGACCAGAACGCTTACGCGGGCGAAGCTCTGATGGAGCGTTTGAAACCGAAGGAACAGCGTTTAATTTCCTACGCACTTGACCTCGGAACGCACGTTCGCGTCAGACTGCAACGCGATAACGAACCGGCAAAACTGATCAAAGTCGTCAACGGTGTTTTTCAGGTTCATTATTTTCTGGCGGAAGAAAAGCAGTATGAAATATCGAATCAAACCGACCGGGCGAAAGTTTTATACATCGAATATCCGATTCGGCAGGGTTGGCAATTATCGGATAATATCGCCAAGCCGGATTACACGACGCAGAAATATTACAGATTTCGCGTTGAACTCAAACCGCTCGAAGAAAAAGTTTTGGTGATCTCCGAAAAACAACCGCTAATGGACGGCTACGAATTGACATCTTTATCGCAGACGACGCTTAATTTATTTTTGACACGCCGTTACATTGACGATTCAACCCGCAAAAGATTGGAAAAATTGATTGACATCCGCGAAAAGATCGGTTTGATTGATGTCAAACTTGCATCTTTTGAAACGGAAAAAGAAGCGATTTCTGAAGATCAGGAACGCCTGCGGGACAATATCGAAGCCTTGGCGAAAACCGGCGAAGCTAAACAGTTGATTGCCCGATATGTTCAAAAAGCCGATTCGCAGGAAACGCGTTTAGAGGAAATCACGAAGGAACGGCGAAACATTGAAGCCGAAAGAGATCGCCTGCGGAATGAACTGGCAAGCGAGATCAGAGTTTTTGATTACGAACAGAAAAATTAAATTTTTTTTCAACTGAAAATCTGATAAAATAGTGAATTCAACATTCACTATTTTTTTATTTCGACGGAGTTGCCGATTCCGTGTCAAAATATTTTTATGAAACTTGAATTCAAGAAATTTTTCCTCGAATTGTATGAAAAAGCCTTTGATGAAGACATTTTCAGCAGTGCGGCTCAAGTTGCATTTTATTTTTCGTTTGCTATTTTTCCGTTACTACTTTTTTTGGTTACTCTATTCGGCTTTTTTCTTGATTCTGCCGACACTTTCCGCACCGAACTTTATTATTATTTATTGCAGATTATGCCGTATTCCGCGTACGAATTAGTGCGGAATACGATTGAAGAAATCACGAAAAACAGCACCGGCGGCAAATTGACGATGGGAATTCTGGTCGCTTTGTGGTCGGCATCGGCGGGTATTGACAGTCTGCGAATCGCTCTTAATTCAGTTTACAACTGTAAGGAAACGCGGGCGTGGTGGAAAACAAAACTGCTTTCGCTGACTCTCACGTTTTTGCTGACAGTTTTAATTTTCATTGCTCTCGGAATAATTTTTTACGGTTGGCAATTGATTTCGTATCTATTTTTATACATTGGACTTCCTGTTCCGTCGCCGTTCTTTTTAATTCTTCTGCAATGGGCAACTTTGCTGACCGTACTGATGCTCGTCTTTGAAATTTTATTTTCGATTCTGCCTAATCGGGTGCCGAAAAAATGGTATTGGATCACGCCCGGTGCTGTCGTCAGTATTTTGCTGTGGCTTCTTGTTTCAAAAAGTTTTGCTCTTTATTTATCGTATTTTAATACCTATGATAAATTTTACGGCTCTATCGGTGCGGTCATAATCTTAATGCTGTGGCTTTATTTAACCGCATCAGCAATTTTAATTGGTGCTTCGATCAATGCTGTTCTCAAAAAAATTCACGATGGAAATCTTGATAAAAACGCCGTAATGCCAGAAGTCGGTGAAGTCAAAACATTGGAAGATATAAGAAATTCGGAATACGATGGTGCGACGGGTTCTAATATTTGAAAACCGAGGTTTCAGCAATTTTTACAGCTCAATTTCTAGAAATATTTTCTAAGTTCTGATACAGTTAAATTTGATATTTTCTGCAAACCCTTGAATGTTGCAGTCGAAATCTAAAAACCCCCTCTGATTATCAAAAATTTTAAACACATTTCCGGGAGGCTCGATGCGTCAATCAAAGTATATTTTTCTAATGCTAACTCTATTCGTTGCGGTTGGTTCAGTGTATTTTCTGACTGCTGAAACAAACAGAACGGAAGCTAACCGCCACGAGTTTTGGATCACGATTGATCAGAATGAGTTAGCAATTGTCCGCAAAGAATTGCCGGAATTTAAGTTCAATGTCGAAAGCGTCAACGACGGAATCGCCGTCGTCAATATGAGCAACGGCAGTTTGGAACAACTTTCGGTTAAAATGCACGATCAGTTTCATAAATGTTCCGGTTTTACGGCACACGAATCGAAAGATGAAGCATTAAACATCGCGGCGGATAATTTTTCGGCGAAGAACACCGAGAATGTTGTTGAATATTCGATTGATAACCAAGCAGATGTCAAACAGATGCTTCCCGCGACCGAAGAAGTTAAAATCCGGCAGACGATTTTGGATTTATCCGCCATCCAAACGCGGCGGCACGACCAGCCGGGCGGTTTGACCGGAGCGAATCTGATCAAAGACAAATGGACGCAGTTAGCTGTCGGACGCGGTGACATTGATGTCGCTTTTTATCAGCACCCGTCAACCGTTTCGCCGCAGCCGTCGGTTATTCTGACGATTCAGGGAACGGAAAAACCCGATGAAATCGTTATTGTCGGCGGTCATCAGGATTCCATCGTGATCGGTTCGCAAACCGGAATTGCTCCCGGTGCGGACGATAATGCTTCGGGCATCGCCGTTTTGACGGAAACGATTCGTATTCTCGTTGAAAAGAATTTTCGCCCCGCGAGAACCGTCAAATTTATGGCGTATGCGGCGGAAGAAGTCGGCTTACGCGGTTCGGCGGATATTGCTAAAGCGTTCAAAGCTGATAATAAAAACGTCATCGGTGTCGTGCAGTTTGATATGACCAATTTCCAGGGAAATCCGAATGTGGATTTTGCGTTTGAAACCGATGAGAGATTTATCAATACCGCTCAAACTCAGTTTATGCGGAATTTAGTCGCCGAATATCTGCCGAATTTGGTCGCCGGGGATTTGCAGTGCGGTTACGGTTGTTCCGACCACGCCTCGTGGAGAAATCAGGGTTACGCCGCGTCATTCCCGTTCGAAGCACCGTTTCAGGATCACAATAAAAAGATTCACACCGTTGATGACACGATTGCTCTAAGCAGCAATATGGCGGTTCACGCCGAGAAATTCGCTAAACTTGCCCTGACATTTGTCGGCGAATTGGCAAAGGGAGATATTTTGCCGATTGTTGCGAAATCTAAAGCCCGTTTCGATTTTGACGGTGACGGACGCACCGATGTTTCAATTTTCAGACCGAATGCCGGTGAATGGTGGTATTCGAGAAGTTCCGACAACGGTTACAATGCCGTTCAATTCGGTTCGTCAACCGACATTTTAACGCCTGCCGATTATACCGGCGATGGAAAAACAGACATTGCCTTCCGGCGTGAATCGAACGGTTTATTTTATATTTTGCGTTCCGAAGACTCGCTCTTTTATGCGTTTCCGTTCGGAGCGGCGGGCGATATTTCCGCTCCCGGAGATTTCGACGGTGACGGCAAAGACGACGTAACGCTTTTCCGACCTTCAACTTCGACGTGGTTCATCAATCGTTCATCCGACGGACAAACCGCTTTTGTAACTTTCGGAATTGCTGAAGATAAACCCGTCGTGGCGGATTATGACGGCGACGGTAAAGCCGATATTGCGATTTACCGTCCATCCGTTTCGCAGTGGTGGATCAATCGCAGTCGTGATGGATTAGCCGTTTATCAATTCGGTGCGAGCGGCGACAAAACAGTTCAGGGAGATTACACCGGCGACGGCAAAGCCGATCTCGCTCTGTGGCGTGAATCAACCGGAAATTGGCTGATTCTGCGTTCCGAAGATACTTTGTATTACGCCTTCCCATTCGGAGCGGCGGGCGATATTCCGACTCCCGGCGATTATGACGGTGACGGCAAAATGGACGCGGTCGTTTTTCGTCCGTCAACAAGTATCTGGTATAAACAGCAAACTAAAAACGGTTTTGACGCTGTCAGATTCGGATTCAGCACCGATTTTCCTGTTCCAGGGACTTATGTTGCTCAATAAATCTGGTGTATTTGTGCAGTTGAAAAATCCCGGTGCTTTCACGCATCGGGATTTTTTTTTGAATTGCACTTAGAGTCCAACCGAGTGAATTAATGCTTCACGCATTTCGCGGGCGGATCGCCAACGTTGTTCGGGTTCTTTAGCCAGTGATTTTTCGATAACAGCGGCAAATTGCGGCGGAATTTCCTGAATTCTTGCGTTGATCGGGACGAACGGTTTTTCGAAAATAGCTTTGATCGTTTCGGAAATTCCGGCTTTCGGTGAGATATTCAGCGGGTGCGTTCCCGTCAAAAGACTGTAAGCGGTCATTCCCATCGCGTAAATATCGGACGGCGGACGAACTTCCTTGAAATCACGAATCTGTTCGGGCGGCATATAAGCAATTGTTCCGGCAACATCGCCGATCATTGTAACACCGCTCATTCCGGTTTGTTTATAACTTTTAGCAAGTCCGAAATCGGTCAGTTTCGATTCATAATTCGGATAATTTCCATCCACCAAAATATTTTGTTCTTTTATATCACGATGGACGAAACCGAGATTATGAGCAAATTCTAAAGCGGCAAGCGTCTGTTCGACGATTTTAACGACTTCCTGATAATGCAGTTTTCCGCCGCGGTGTTTGGCTAGTTTTGATGCGTCCATTCCGCCGACGAATTCGGAAACGAGATAAACGACTCCGTTATGCGTTCCGTGTTCGATGTAGCTGACGATGTGCGGATGGCGAAGGCTTGCCGCAACCTCAATCTCACGCATAAAACGCTTGAGCGATTGTTCGCTGACGGCGACTTCCGGCAACAGCGTTTTGATCGCTACGACCTGCCCGTTCAGAACCGAACGGGCGAGCATTACGCTTCCCATTCCACCTTGTCCGAGAATGCGGATCATCTGATAATTCGGTATCGGCTGCGGATTTTCCTTTAATTTACTGCGGCATTCAACGCACACATAAGACAATCTCGAATTCGGTCTCGAGGCTTCCGCTTCCGCTAAAACTCCGCAGTTCAGACATTCAACCGTAATGATCGAAGGAATCGTCGCGTTGAAATTTACTTCGTCCGATTGTCCGGCAAACTGCGTTTCGACACTCGTTTCAACTTCGAGAACCGTTTCGCCACCCTGAATTCTGTCGCCGGGTTTGAGATGCGTTGCTTCGACCTGTAAACCGTTGACGTAAGTTCCGTTGGTCGAACCGAGATCGCGGATAAATATCTGCGGCGGAGCGATTTCGAGAAGGCAGTGATGACGCGAGAAAAACCTGTCTTCGGGCAAACAGAAATGGGCAGATTCGCTTCTGCCGATTAAAAAAGTTTCGTGTTGGTCAAACGTAAAAACCCGTCCCGTATGCGGACCTGCAATCACGCGAAGTGTAACTCGCATTCGTTAATTTCCTGCAAAATTTGTCAGCTAAAAAAAACTCAGAGCAACGCCCAATATCAACATTATTATTGACATAACCAACCCGACTCCACCGAGAATCATTCCGATCACGGCAAGATTTTTGCCTTGATAAATACCGGGAGTTTTGTTGGCGTTGCTCATTCCGATAAATCCCGTAATTAGAGCAATCGGACCGATTAGAATGCCGAGATAACAGCAAAATGACAAAACTATACTCAAAACACCGCTTGATAATGAAATAATCGGCAAGATTTGGTCTTTTGAATCGGTATTTGGACTAACTTGCGGATTTGCGAACGGTTGTCGGTATATCTCTCGATTTTGTGGATTTACTTGACTTTGATTAGCAAAACCGGTGTCGTAATTATTCCAGTCATCATTTGTTTGACGCGGTGCGTCCATCATAATCGTCGGCGGTGCATCAATGCTTTCAGTTTCCATCAACAGTTCGCCGTCGTTCAAACAGAAATTCAAATTATCGTCATCATAAGTCTGATTACATCTTGGACATATTTTCATAACGAACGCTTTTTCCTCGATTAAATTTGTTTAATTTTATTATTAAAATTTCTTTTCGCAATTATAAGTTACATTTCGGAAGATTGGCAAAAATTCATTGTACGTCATTTAGCTTGAGTATTCAGTTATAGATTCGTCAGTGTGCGATGTTGATTATGCGGGGTTGATTGTTCAGAGTTTTGAATCTCAGTTTGTCAGCAAACGTCCGTACAACAAAACGGTTGCCGACAAAACATTTTACCGGAATTTAACTCTGTTCATTGGATCAAAAGAATTCCACATAGTTCCGCCGGCGGAAATGCAAACTAAAATTTGGACTCAAAATTCCGAACTCCGAACTTATTTTCAAACTATTTACCAATCGTATTTCCGCAACGTCCGCAATATTTTACGTTTGCCGGAAAAACAGCCTTACAATTTCCGCAGATGCTCTTATTGCTCGGCGGATTCGTTTGATATAAATTATTTTGTCCGGGAAGATTTCCCGCTTCGATGTTTTCGGTTTTGAATCCGCACCGACCGCAGTATTTTGAATTATATGGAAGTTGATTGCCGCACTGCGGACAGGCTTGCCGACTGCTTGCATCACCGCTCGAAACCGGCACGAAATCTCTGTTCCCGCATCGTCCGCAGAATCTTGCTCCCTCGGCGAAACGGGCTTTGCAGTTGCGGCAAGCGACGATTCCGGGCATCACCGAACCTGCTGCACCGCTGTTACTGCTCCCGTGCGAATTTGACGGCGATGGTTGACTTGGCGTGCCGCCGAGAGGTTTCAGATGTGCTTGAATAACCTGTTCTTCGCCGCCTTCACGTAGTTCGATGACTCGTTCATCATCATTTTCGCCGACCTTGGCAACCCGCAGAATATGCTGTCCGGCAGGAACTGTCGTCAGAATCAAACGCCCCGAACTGCCGATGCTTCCCTTGCGTTCATCATTGATATAAACTTCCGCACCGACCGGAGCCATCACCGTTAATTTAGCCGTTCCACCCGTTTTTTCGCCGACATCTACTGCTGCTTTCTCTAAATTGTTGATCCATTCGGCGACGGTCGCAACCCGTTTTGAAGGTTCGCGTTCCAACGCACTCATAATTACTTTTTCGACATCTTTCGGAATGTCACTCCGCAGATCGGACAGCGGCGGCGTATCTCTGACGACTTTCTGCATCACGAGTTCCATCAAATCGCCCGTAAACGGTGTGCGTCCGCCGAGCATTAAGTAAGCAATCGTGCCGAGTGCATAAATATCCGCCCGGACATCAACGCCGAGTTCGGGCTGCATCTGTTCCGGCGACATAAATTCCGGTGTGCCGATAATTCCGCGGGATGACGGTGTCGCATCGGAATTGGCATCGGTGACGGTTTGATTGACCATTTTTGCCAAACCGAAATCGCCGACTTTAATAAAGCCGTCGGCGTTGGTCTTGCTCTGCATTATGAAGATATTCGCCGGTTTCAAATCGCGGTGCAGAATTCCCTGAGCGTGAGCAGCGTCAACTCCGTCGGCAATTTGTCTGAGAATTTTGACCGCCCGTTTGATTGGCAAAGTTCCCTCGCGGCGGAGCAGTTTATGGAGCGATTCGCCCTCGACGTATTCCATCACGAGATAAAACACACCTTCATCAGTTTCGCCGAAATCGGTTACGTCAACGATATGCGGATGGCGAATCGAAGCGGCGGAAAGTGCTTCGCGTTCAAATCGAGCAATGGCTTCACCTTCCTGCAAATCCTCGCTGTTTAAAATATCCTGCCGGACGGTTTTAACGGCGACCTCCCGCGTTCCCAACTTTTTATCGGTGGCAAGATAAACCTGTCCCATCGCTCCGCGTCCGATACGCTTATTCAGGTAGTATCTTTTTGCGAGCAATTTCCCGCCCGGCAAACTCTGACGAGTCTTTGATTGATCGGCAGAACAGAATTCGACCGTATCTTCAAAACACAATCCACATTTTCCACATTCTCTCATCTGTTTTTCATTCTGTCTGTTTATCGAAATTTTTCCAAATGTTGAACAATAAAAATTTAATTTAAATAAAACAGGAAACTATTTGCCGCAACCGCCGATAACTAAGAAAGTGTTGAAAATGTACGCACTGCTGTTATTTTAAAACCTGTTCAAATCTTGTTTTGAATTGCTTATCGGCATAAATAGTAGTGCAAAGAGTTTTTAAGCATTAATGACGAATGGATTTGGTCTGTCACGGCGGATTTATAGTTGAAAAGGAGAGCAAGAAACTGTGACGTTCCGAATCCGTTCGTTTTTTTATTTATTTATGAAAATGAACAATAAATGTTAGCATTTTAAGGCGGAAAAATGTTAAGTTTATAGAAAATAATTTCAAAGGACCGAATAAAGACAGATGTCTGTAAAAAAAACAAGTTCACCCTTTAGCAGCGGAGCGGAATCAATCGAACCGGTCAGCCATAAGGATCTCAGAAAAACTGGTAAATCCGAAGCCAGTTTTGAAGCGGCACTGTCCGACATTGAAGGACAATTAGAGCAAGCCGGTCAATCCGGACAATCTTTGAGTCCCGAACGTTCGGCTTTGAGTAACATTGCATCGAATGCTCAATTAGATACACCCGAAGGTGCCTTCTGTGCAGTTAAAGAATCAGCCGATTTTCTGGTAAAATCCCGAATTGATGAGCAGTTCGGTGAATCGGATCAAGGCAGGAAAATAACTCAGGACCTGAGCGATTATATCGCCCGTGATCCATTTATGCACCGGAAATTATTAGGAATTCTGCAAAGATTGAAGTAGTTATTTTGAACATCTGTTTTCGACTAACACTGCCGGATTTTCAGTTTTTGTCAGTGCTGTATCTTTGTTTTCAGAGATATTTATCAAATTCTAATTTAGACAAAATTTAACTCGAAATAATGTCTGAAAGTTCAGGAGAAAAAACCGAACAACCAACCCATAAGAAGCTGGAAGATGCTAAGAAAAAGGGGCAGGTTGCAAAAAGTCAGGATTTATCATCGGCTGTGTTGCTTATTGTAGCAGTCGGTGTATTGTGGTTGGGCGGTAATTACATCGGGAACTATGTTCTCGGTTCGATCAAAGATCAGTTTGCTTCGGCGGCGGCATTTAGTGGAGATATGACGAATGAAGTCGTTTTTGATTCACTATCACAGGGTTTAGTTACCTTTGTAATGGTTCTTGCTCCGCTCTTTATAGTTGTTTGGATTTTTGCTCTTGCGGTCAATTTTTTGCAGGTCGGTTCAATTTTTGCTCCCGAATCAATCGCTCCGAAATTCTCCAAATTAAATCCCGTCGAAGGCTTCCAAAATAAATTTCTGAAACTTCGTCCGTATGTCGAACTACTAAAAACTCTCATTAAAATGATTATTACAGCGGTTGTCGCGGGTTCCGTCTTATGGAGTGCACGCGGTGATGTCGTACTTCTCGGACAACAGCAGCTTGATGTTTCAATCGTATATGCGTTTAATTTGATAATCGAAATTGGTTTCAAAATCGGTTTGGTTTTTTTAATTTTAGGCATCGGTGATTTCTTTTTGCAAAGATATTTACACAAACGCGATATGAAAATGACTAAACACGAGGTCAAACAAGAATATAAGGAAACCGAAGGAAATCCGCTTATCAAATCGCAGAGAAGAATGATTCACAGGGAAATTTTGTCACAGGGATTGGCGGCGGCGGTTAAACAGGCGGATGTCGTCGTGGCAAATCCGACACACGTTGCGGTAGCGATTAAATATGACAAAAATGAGGGCGAGGCTCCGATTATCGTGGCGAAGGGAGCAGATTTAATGGCAGCACAAATTCGTCAGGTCGCAAAGGAAGCAAGCGTTCCAATCACGCGGGACATTCCTTTAGCGAGAGCTTTATATGAACTGGAAATTGATGACGAGATTCCCGAAGAAATGTTCGAAGCCGTCGCAATCATTCTGCGATGGGTTTACAAATTGGCGGAAGAAAACGGTGAAATATCCAATAATGCTGGAGTTTTATAAATATGGCTGAAATTAAAAATGTAATGGGTAGCGGTGCGGAACTGAAAAACCTGTCCGATGGAAAAGTCGCTGACAAGGCGGGCGGTGCAAAAATTCCCGTCGGTCAAACGGGTGATGCACAGCGAGCCGAAGTAAAAACCGGACAGAATGTTCTGCTCGATGCACTCGCCGGAAAAGATGCTTCGCAACTCGATGCCGGCGAACGGCTAAGTTCGCTCGGCGGTAGTTCGGCGGTTGATAAGCTGCTCGGTTTGGATCAACGCCCGACGATGCTCGGAGCATTGATCGCACCTCCCGGAAACAGCGATTTTCTACGTCATCTGTCCCCGACGATGCGGCGAACGATTATGCGTAATATGCTTTCCCGTCAACGCCAACGAATGCGGCGGCTGGCGAGATTTTTGCGTGAGGAAAAGGATAATCAGGATTCGGAAGATGAACGCCGCGAAAACGAGCAGGAAAGTTTTTTGGAAGCAATTTCAGAGCCGTTAATGCTTGAGGAAACACAGGTCGTCAGAGCGGTTGACGAACTCGGAAAAACTGCCCGAATGCTCGATGTGCTGGATGAATTGCTCGCCCTGCAGGATTATACGATTAGTCAGATCGGAACTTTTTCACAGGGTTAGATGTTTTGGAGACGGACTTGTGATTTATTTTTGTAAAATCAATTGCCAATCTTGCCAAACTGTTGCAAAATTGTCTGTAAACAAATGAAAACTTCCAAGCAGAAAATCGAGGATAATAATTTGTATGAATCTTCTGAAGATACATTAGACCCATATGCGGTGGATTTCTTCGGCGTGCCGAACACTTCGGAGGCGGAAACTAAAAAACTTGCTCTTCCCGATCTTGAACCGGCTCAAGATAAATTACAAAAAGTCAGAAAAGCTCCGAACATCTGGTTTAAAAATCTACCACGGATCACGGCTCAGGAAGTATTGTTCTCCGAAAGAATTTCCGGCATTCCGCTCGCCGTCAGTCGCACGACTATTGAAGGTTTGATAAGTGTTTTTTCGCGTTTCACAAAAATTGATGCTGAAAAGATCAATTGTGAAATTATGGACGCGAAGGAAGTAAATTTGAGCAAATCAGCCGACGGATTGGAAAAGAATCCGCATATTTATCTGACATTTCAAAACGAACCGCATTCGATATCCGCGATTGCCGCCATCAAAACTGTTTTTGCGTCTTCGCTGATTGATATAGTTTTGGGTGAAAACGGAAAAGGTGCGAATACGCTTGAGTCTATCTCAATGATCGAAAAAACAATTCTTGAGTTTTTATCGATAAGTGTATTCAGTGAACTGAATACTCTGCCGGGTAACTTAAATTTCAGTTTGCAAAATATCAGCAATACGATTCTAACCGATTTTGAAAATATCGAACGCGGTGCCGAACTAAAAATTGACCTGCAATTTCCCGAAGTCAGTGGAAGTATCACGTTGCTGTGTCCGTTGGACTTTTTGAAAACATTTGAGGATTCGGAAAATTCACTGTTTACTTTCGGCACGATACAGAATCGTTTTAACGAAATTGGTAAAACTATCGACAACTTTCGGATGAGTATATTACTGGCTGAAACACAAATTAATGCCGATGAATTGCCGTTTCTCGAAATCGGTGATGTCGTCCTGATTGAAAAAAGCTACCTGCATTCTCCGAATTTATCGAATGAATTAAATTCAGTCTATATCGGCGACAGTATGAACTATTGTTTTAAGGGAAATGTTCAGAATGTTGTCAATAATGATGACTTATCCGAAGAGATTTTATTTGAAATTCAGGATATAGTTTCCGAAAAAGACGCGGGCAGAATTCTGAAAAGAGAAAAGATGGATAAAAACATAACAAATGAAACTGAAGCGAAAGTGGCGGAATCCGAAGAAACTTCGGAACTTAACGACGACGACAATGTGGAATTGATTCGGGACGGCGGCGATGAAGAATCGTTTGAAGATGCGTTTGATGAAGAAATCGACGATGAAGTTCTGGCATCTCTGGAAAATATAATGATAAATCTCCGCGTCAATCTCGGCGGAAGACGTTTGAGTTTGAGCGAACTGCAAAAAATTCGCGTCGGACAAATAATCGAACTCGGCTGCCGTCCGAACGATCCGGTCGAAATCGTTACGGAAACTGACAGCAAACCGATTGCGACGGGCGAATTGATGGAAATAGAAGGACAATTGGGCGTTCGTCTGACCAAAATTTTCATTTGAATTTAGCATTTTAAAGTTAAGCGAGGTATCGGGAAATGGCAGATTTTATGACAATGATCCTTGCTTTGACGTTCGTCTGCGGGCTTGCTTATTTCATTTTTCGAGTTTTACTGCCGCGTTTCAACTTTGACTTTAAATCTCACAGTATGGTGCGAATTGTTGACCGCGTTACGGTTGACGGACGTAAAAGTTTGTGTGTGATCGAAGTCGCCGGAAAATGGATGTTGATTTCCGTAACCGAAACCGGAGTTGAGCAAATTTGCGAACTCGATGCTGATTCCGCAAAAATTGCCGAATTGGAAATCATTAAAGCTAAGGAAGAACAGAATCTGAACGCTTTCGGAAATAATGTTACGGAAAAACTTACAAAATTGATTAAAAGAAATCAGGGAGGAAAATAATGAAGATAATTTTGCTTAAAATTTTGACTTTATTTTCGATTATTTTTTGTTCCGGCGTGGTTATACACGCTCAGGATCAAATTGCGAGTCAGCCGTCGAATGAAACGGCGAATCCAGTCGTGCTGATTATCGTGATCGGTGCGTTGGCACTTGCTCCGTTCGGTTTGATAATGCTGACATCTTTCGTCAAAATCGCCGTCGTACTATCAATTTTGCGGAATGCTCTCGGAACCCAGCAAGTGCCGCCGAATCAGGTAATTACGGGCGTTGCCCTGATCTTGACAATTTTCATTATGGCTCCCGTGGCTGAAAAAATGCGTGCCGAAGCCGGTGATATTGACAATTCTGAAGCGATTTTCAGCGAAGTTTCCGTCAAGACTCTGTTTGAATCTTCACAGCGAGGCAAGGAACCTTTGCGTGATTTTTTGCTTCGCCACACACACGAAAGCAACCAGAAAATGTTCTTCCAACTCGCCCAGAAAATGGCACAGCGAAACGGAACTGATCCGTATCAAATCAAGCCGATTGATTTTCGGGTAATTATTCCGGGATTTGTTACAAGTCAACTGACCGAAGCATTCAAAATCGGCTTTTTTCTGTTTATACCGTTCCTTGTAATAGATATGGTTGTGGCGAATATTTTGCAGGCAATGGGAATGTTTATGCTCTCGCCGACGATCATTTCCCTGCCATTTAAATTACTGCTGTTCGTGATGATTGACGGTTGGGTTTTACTGGTGAAAAATTTGGTTCTAGGCTATATCTGATGAATTTACAGGAGAAGAAAATATGAACGACATCTTCACGCGACTCGCTCAGGATGCACTCTGGCTGATCTTACTACTATCGTTATTCCCGCTTTTGGCAAGTTTGATTGTCGGGTTATTAGTTAGTCTTTTTCAGGCATTAACGCAGATTCAGGAACAAACTTTAACATTCGTGCCGAAGATCGTCGCGACGATTTTGGTAATAATTATCTCCGCCCCGTGGATGATGAAATGGCTGATTGCGTTCGGCGAACAATCTTTCAATCTAATATTGAAAGTCAGCGTCAGCCGATAAATTCGCAAAATCATCAAGCACTCCCTTAGGCAACTTAAATGCAGGAATTTCTACACTTATTTGAAACTATTCTCAAAACTTTTGAAGTTAGCGGAAGTCCGCAGGCATTTATCGTTTTATTTGGTTTACTTTTTGCCAGATTTATTTCATTCATCAACATAGTTCCATTTTTCGGCGGAAAAACTGTGCCGTCACAGGTTAAAGTTGCTACGGCGACATCGCTAGTTCTTATAACTTTTCCATCGGTCGTGTCTGAAATTCCGATGGACGGAACGACTTACGGATTCGGTCCCGTCGGATTTATCGGCTTAATTGCCAAAGAGGTTTTTGTCGGATTCACCTTGGGATTCGTTGCTTCGCTCGTGTTTCAGGCAATATCGGTCGCGGGTAGAATTATTGATTTTCAACGCGGTTCGACGATGGGCGAACTGATGGCTCCGCAGGTGCAGCAACAGGTTTCGCAGATCGGGCAATTCAAACTTCAACTGGCAATCGTAATTTTCCTCGGAATCGGAGCTCATAGATTTTTTATCTCGGCACTCGTCCGCAGTTTTGAATTCATCCCAGCCACGAAATTTCCGCATATCGAACCCGGTTGGAGTCCGGCAGCGGAATTTATTGCCGTTATTACCGCACAGGTTATCAGCATCGGCGTTCAACTGGCGATTCCCGCCGTGTTAGCACTTTTACTGACCGATCTATTCTTCGGTTTAATCAACCGCGTCGCTCCGCAGGCGAATGTTTTCTTCTTGAGTTTGCCTGTCAAAATGGCGATGGGATTGTTTGTTGTAGCAATTTCGCTCCAGTATATCGTGGCGATGTATTTGCAGTATTTCACCAAAGCCTACGACGCATTTGAGTTTATGATTCAATTATTCAGCCGAATGTATCAATAAAATTATTGGGGGCAAAAGATTGCAGTAAAAATTAATCTGTTACTACTTTCTATCTTTAAAATAAAAACCGCAGAAACAGGAGATCAAAAATGTTTCTGCAGTTTTTATTATTGCGGAATTTTCAAAAACTCCACAAACCTATTTAATTTTTCCGGCGACTCGAGCGACAATGTGTGTTGGATAGTTGCCAATTTCCTGGTATTTTTGAGCGGCGATTTTTGGGAAATAGCGGGTTGCCGCAAGTCCGAGCGGAGAGTTCATTCCGCCAACTTTCAAATTTTCCCAAGTCGAAGCATACTGACGAGCGTGAGAAACGGCTTGTGTTCCGACCAAACCTCTGTCTCTAGCTTGAGCCAAACCCGTTCGATAAGCGTGTCCCATTGCTACGGCGACAGTTCCTTCACCACCGTTATAGGCAGCGGTCACGAACTTCCAAAATTCGATTCCGTTCGGTTGTCCATAACGCGAAAAAGCCATCTCGCCCAGTCTTTTAGCTTTGATATTTAGTAACCGGGCAGCTCCCGGAATCGCTTTTTCAGGATGAAGTCTTTCATCCGAAGCGGAACCGGCAATACCGACGTTCAATCCGACTTCGCGGGCGGCGACTCTCCCGAACTGAGCAATCCCGGCATAACCGTATTTGTTGATAACCGTCGGATGAAATCTTGATTCCTGAGCAATCAGGCTTTTCAAAATCGAAGGTGACAGCCCCGGACACCATTCGACAGCATTAGCGATCACGTTATCATATTGTGTCGTATAGCCCTGCAAACTTCCAGCATCAACGCGAACGTCGCTGGCTTTGGCAAAAGCTTTCTCCAAATCGACTTGGTCATTGACCAAACCGTTTAATTCTTCCGCACCGATGACATCTTTGATCTCGTTAATCGTCGGGTGAACAAGTAATGCACTGATCGAATTCCACTCATCGAGCAAATGCTGGTTCTCAGAAGTCAGCGGTGTTCCCTTGGCTTCGGGATGACGGGCGTAAAATATCAGATCCGTCAGTTGCCACTCATCGGTTACGCCCAGTTGAATCGCCTGAATTAAAGTTTTCAGTTCTTCGACCGTTCGTTCCCGCAACCACGCGTCTTTTTCAAAATCATTCTGAAAATTGTCTAGACTTTGCTTGTCGCCCCGTTCAACCCGTTCGTCCGAACTGCCGCGAAGCTTAAAAGGTTTATCCGAACGTGTGCCGCCGGTTTTCTCCGTTCGCCCATTCTGCCGCAAATCCGGCGTGATGTTGTATCCGACTTTTGGATTATTAGTAGCCATTTTTTTCACCTGAAAATTATACGTTCGTGTTGAGAACGGTTTTAATTCCGCCTGCCATCTGATCAACGACCTTGCTCATTACTTCAATGTGCTGCGAAACCTGATACAATTTTGCCTGCAACGCGAGAAGTTCGCCCGGTGATAAATTTTTATCTGATTTCATTAAGGAATCAATCTGCTTATACTCATTTTCAGTCTGCGACAGACGACCCTCGAAACCTCCGGGTAAAGTTGAACTTCCCAATTTTGTATTTGCTTCTCTAAGCAGTGACAAACGTGATTTACTATCCAATAACTCTTTCGGTATATCGCTAAAATTATTTCCAATCGGGTTAGCTTGCTGTAACCTCTGCGTTAGATCACTTTGCAGTTGATCCATTTTCCCCTGCAATTGAACTCCTGAACTGCTTGTTTGGTTTGGATTTTGGGTGTTTTGATCCTTTTGCATATGATTTTCAAAGGATGTTTTATTTTGAGTCTGAGCCTGTTGTTTGACAGACTGATTTTCGACCGTTTGTTTTAGTGTTTGCTGAACTAAACTCGACAATGCTGCACTCATAATGTTTTTCTCCGTATTTTTAAACCAAATAACTTAAATATTAATACTTCAATAGATAGGTTATCGGCAAAAGCGTAAAAAAGTTTCCTACAAATCTCATTATTATTTTATTTTTTCTCTGCTATCCAGTAATTTTTGGTTTCACATTAACTTTTTTGAAGTTCGTTTTTTCTTTTCACCGCGAGTAACAAGCCTTTAGCACGAATCTGACACTGATACATCAGACTCTTTTCTTCGGGTTCTATCTTCTGCCGGAGAACGAAAACCAAATCTTTTTTGGCTTTGGCGAATTCACCTAATTGTAAAAAGGCTTCACCACGATTGACGCGAGTCGGTATATTATTAGGATCGGAGGCAACCGCCTTATCCAAGTATTGAATTGCCCGCTGATAACTCTTTTCTCTCAGCCAGAGCGAACCTAATGCCGATTCAAAGTAAACCGTCGCCGGAGCAAGTGCGACCAACCCTTCAAAAATGGCAATCGCTTCAGTATTTCTGCCCTGTTCCGCCAGAGCATAACCCAACTCGGAAACCAACCTGATCTCATCCGCCGACCAATTTGCCGCCGCCCCAAGTGTAACTTTGCCGTTGATCCATTGCTGTTCGAGAGATTGCATATTGAAATAATTTAACCTAAAGTTTATCTAAAGTCATCTGAGGCTGTTGAAATATGAGAACTGTTTTTTATTTGTATGTTAAGCCTATGATTTAGACTAACTTAACACCTGAGAAAACAAAATAATCAACAAAAACTAAAAAAACAGGAAACATTTTTGAGGATGAAACGATAACTTAAGCAGAACTTAAAAATTCAGTAGTTATCATGGCAGAAAGAGTTGCGGGGAATAAAAGATGATTGATAATTTCAGCAAAGAGGATTTTGATAAATATGGAATAAACGATCTAGCTCGTGCCATCAAGAAGGGTTTTGATCAGATTCCCGAGCAACAATCTGAGATTAGAGAAGAGATTATCAAAATATATGATTCCTTTCAGAAGGATTTTCAATACGGAGCGTCTAGAACACCGCCACTCGGAAATTTTGAGGGTTCGGGTGTAGATGAAAGTTCTCTTTCGGCTAAACGTTTAGAAGATATTTCAAATAATTTGGTTGATTATTCAAAAAGTAAGGATTTGGAAAATCTCGGGAAACAGCAAATGCGTAAAATATATGATTGCGTCAGTACTGTTTACATTGTATATAGCGACACGAAAAAGTTTTACAATAGGGCTTCAAACTCAATTTTTACCAATTTAAAAACTTAATTTTCAAAAAAAGTAAAAAAAATTGAAAATATTAGGAAACTTTTCAACAGCAATGCAGATAACTTATTTAGAAGATTTAGAAATTACACCGAACGAATTTTTTGAAATGGGCAGAGTCGGAGTAATGATGTTTCAACAGGGACAGATTGATAAAGCCCAAACGATATTTGAAGGATTGATTGAATTAGATCCACGTAATGCGGCGGCTCACTCAGCTTTAGGAGCAATTTACACGCTCAAAAAAGTGGATGTAAAAGCGATAAAGCATTTACAACAGGCGATTTTGCTCGACTCGGAACAAATTGCTCCATACGTGAATCTCGGCGAGATAAACTTGCGGCGTGGCAACCTTGAAGAAGGAATTGCCAACTTGAAAACTGCAATCGAACTTGACCCGAACGAAAATCATTTTGCAGCAAGACGTGCCAGAATTATGGTGCACAAAATTTTTCAGATTGTCAGCTTAAAAAATAACTAGTGCCGGCAATTAAACTTAGTAATAAAATAAAAAACAAGAAAAGGAGACAAACACAATGCCATCAGTAGAAGGAATTTCTTTTGCACAACAAATGCAACAAATGGAAACAATGCAGGCACAAAGCCGTGCCCAGCAAGCAATGACGGATCAGCAACGTCAAAAATTTGATTCGCAAAATCGTCAGGATCAAATTAAAAGTCAACATATTACTGAAACTTCGACACGATTAAGTAACCAGCTGAAATCTGCTCACGAAGGTAATATGGAAGTTATCAGAAACACCAAACGTGGTTAATAAACAATTTACTTTTCAGTCGATGGTCAACGGTTTTCAAAAGAAATCGTTGACCGTTTTTAAATACTATTTCAAAGTAAAAACCTTTGATAAAACTTTTGGTCGGATTTCCAAAATAATTAAAGAGTTTCGCACTGAACCGGATTTTGCCGGTCAACAATCCGACAGCCGGCAAATCTGTAAGGGAGCAAACGGTTGAAAACAAAAAGGTTTTCGGATTCAATTTAAAATACTTAAGGCAGATCGGATAGAAATACACAAAGAAAATAAATAATTTTTGCTGGAAATTTTACCGAAGCTTTCTTCGATTACGATAATATAAAACACCACAAAAAACTTTTGAGGAGCTAAGACAATGAATTTCGGATGGTTAAAGGGTCACGCCAAAGCTATATTATTTTTATTTGCCGTGTTTTCGATTTTAATCGGAAATGTTTTCGGACAAAATGACCGCAGTTTATATACAAATCCTGACACGGGACACATCTTCAACAATCAGAATTCTGTTTATACCGAACGTTTTATAAACAATTACCAAATGAATCAGAGTTTTATGCAGATGGTGATGGACGATATGCTGCAGAAAGAAGGAAGGCGAAAGATAAAGGCGGGAATTGCCAACACGAAATTTGTTTACTCGAATAAAGATTCGGTCTTGAACACAATAGTTCCCGATAACGCTAATACTGCGGAAAAATCCCAGATTACTGCTGCTAATCGAATCAGTTTGACTAATTTCAATAACGTTCTGAAAAAGATCGGATTTGCTCCGAACGATTTAGCAGATGCGAAGGCGGCGGCTTTTTCGATGGCTTATTTTGCTTTAAATAACGAAGACCCCGGACAAAAGCGTCTGTTGTGGATTAGAAACGAATTCAAACGGGAGATGCTCAAAAATCTGTTCTTCCAAGGTTCGCCGGATTTTTGGCGGCAAAGAGAATATGAAAAATTAGCGGTTACGGCGATGACCGCCGTCGGTGCCAGAAATAAAAGCGAAGAAGCCGGATTGAACAATGACCGAAAGACGATTTATGTTCGATTAGCTGAAAAACTCGGCGGCGAGATTCTCAGTAGTTTATGGGTTGAACCAAGTAACGCGATTATGTTAACGCCCGGTGGATTTGCTGATCGCGGTCAGGCAACCGTTGAGAGCGGCAGCGGCGGCACGACCTTCAAACGCTCCCGTGATAGCCGTTCGGTTAGAAATTACGGCAATTCTACTTCCAGTATGATTAACCAAAAAGGAGAAGAATACTGGGCGGATTTGCTTAAAGACTTCAACAAAACTGTCGGTAAATTAAAATTAAACAACAATGATATTGCCGACGGAGCAACTGCTTCTCTCGCTGTATTATATGTTATTTTGAACGACGGCAAACCGTTGAGCGAAGAGCAGATTAACGGAGTGCGAAAAGATATGAGAATCGACGTGATCGGTGATGCGAATATTCAGAGATTAGATGATGAAGCCAAACAGGAGATGTACGATTCAATTGCACTGAGTGCGATGGATATTTTTCAAGATTATCAAAATAACGTAAATGATCTCAGACGTGCCAAAACCGAAGGAGAAAGCGGACCGCTAAGGGATAGTTTGATTGGCAATTATAACTATCTGGCAAAGATTATCAAATCAAGAGCGTTGACTCTGATCGACAATAATATAATTACACCGCGAAAATTGTCGGATTATACGATTACCGCAGACGGATTTCGCAAGAGATGATCTTTGCTGTCAAAGATAAATTTGGTGCGGGTTTGTAAATTATTTTCTAAATTCCTGACAACCTTTGGCATCAATTTTTGCAAGCATCAGCAAGGTGAATTTATAACCTAAAAAGACACTCAAAAAGTTTATGTTTTTTACGGAATCTTTTGAAGTATGAAGAAATTTCTCGTGATTGTTGCTCAATCCGTGCAACGTGATCGCAGGAATTTTTTTTGTTTTAAACGATTCGGAATCGCTCGAAGCATTGCCGATGCTGACTTTTGAAAAAGGAAAATCAAACTCTTTAGCGGATTCTTCGGCGATGTAAATCAACGAGTCGTTTGAAATATTTCCCAATGCCTGCGGAACTGTAAATCCGAAACTATCAAGATTTATCATCGCACAGTAGTTGATTCTATCTTCTTTAGAGATTTGCTTAACCATCGCTTTTGAACCGATCAAGCCTTCCTCTTCCCTGCCAAAGGCGACGAACTTAAATGTTTTCTCGGTCGAAAATTTACTTATCGTTTCAAACAGATTGGCAATAATGCTTATTCCCGTCCAGTTATCTATTGCTCCGCATCCGGCACTTATAAAATCGTAATGTGCCCCGACGACAACGATTTCGGCGGTACTTCCCTTTTTTGTAACGACCAGATTTTTGACATCTTTAAAGTCGTCAATTTTAATCTCGTTTTCTGATGCTCCGTGTTCAATGAATAATTCTTTGACGGCGTTGAGGCGTTCCTTATTTGAACATTTGACCTTTTCAACATCGGCTTTGATCGAATCTTCCGTAACCATTTTAGCTTTGCCGGTTTCCTGAGATACAACCGGGATGACCAAAAGCAGCAGAATTATGATGAGCAAAATTTTTGACAATTTCATTGTGTAAATTCCTTTAATTATGTGCGGTGTCGCCCGCAATGAGTTTGACAGCGTGCGGCAAAATATCTTTGATGACGGCAAAACATTCCTGCACACCCTTCGGTGAACCGGGCAGATTAATAATCAGAGTTGCGTTGCGAATACCGGAAACGCCGCGTGAGAGCATTGCGAATTTGGTTTTTTTTAAAGTTTCAAACCGCATCGCTTCCGAAATTCCGGGCGTTTCGCGTTCGATCACGGCAAGCGTTGCTTCGGGCGTATTATCACGTTCCGCAAAACCCGTGCCGCCGGTGGTTAAAATCAGATTCGCCGCATTTTCGGTCAATGAAAAAAGCGTCTGCCGAATCACCTCAAAATCATCCGGGATTATAATTCTGTCAAGAACTTCCACGTTAGAATCTTCAAGTAATCCAACTAGAGTGTCGCCCGAAATATCGTTCGTTTCATCGCGTGAATCACTGATCGTTACAACGTAAGATTTAATTAAACGTGAATTTTCCATTTATTCGACTTTACAAAAACTATTCCCAAATTGTTAGCGGATATTTTTCAAGGTGCGACGGTTGATTCGATTTCCTGTTTGAGATTATTCTGTCGTTTTCCGTAAATAAGACTCGCCGCAACGCCCGCGACGACTAAGCCCATTCCCGCGAATGTCCACAAGGTTTGCTGTTCGCCATAGACGATCCAGCCGATTGAAATGGCGTAGATCAAGCCCGAATAAACGACGATGGCAACGCTTGCCGCTTTTTCGCGGCTGAATGCGTTTGTTAGGAAAACCTGTCCCATCTGCGAGAAAACACCAACCAGAATCAGATATAACCAATCCCAGCCGAACGGAGTTTTCCAAACGAAATATAATGCCGGAATACTGACGACCAAACCGACCATCTGAAAATATAAGATTATCACAAGCGGATGCTCGGAGTCCTTTAATTTACGGACGATATTATACGCCACGCCCGAACCGAACGCCGCGATGACACCGATTACTAAATAGAAGACCGAAACCCGCGGATCGAAACTTTTTATCATCAAAACGCCGCTGAAAGCAATCGCATAAAAAAACCACTGCAGATATTTAACACTTTCTTTCAAGAAAAAAACTGCGATTGTCGCCGTAAAGATCGGCGATAGATACTGAATCGTCGTCGCCGAAGCGAGCGGAATCTTCTGCACCGTTATAAAAAACAAAACCAAAGCCGTCGTTCCCGCAATCCCGCGTAATACCAAAAACGGTTTATTGTTCCCGTGCCACGAAACCTTCGCCTGTCTGATTCCGAACCAGCAGAACATTCCCGCCACCAGACACCGAAAAAAAACGATCTCCATCACGGGCATCGCCGACAATTGTTTGACAAAAACGTTCGCCATCGCAAATGCAAAAGTCGAAAAAAACATCTGCGTTACGCCCGAACTGAAAAATGTTGTATTTGATTGATTCAAAGTTATTACTGTAAGTCAAATTTATGGAAAATTTACAGATAGATTATCATTCAAGTCCTGTTAATCCCATTTTCGGAACGCAAACTTCATTTCGCCTATATTATTTTTGTTTATTTATCTCTTTGTTTTTTTTCAGTTTACCTTCTTTCAGTTTTCGGTTTGCGAACTGAAGTTTGCATCCCGATTATTTATTTATGAATCTCCTGCAAACTTCTGACGTTGACCTTGTGTTCATTCATTTTTGTTGTAATTGCTTCGATCAGAGCTTCCGCTCCGGTCATTGTCGTAACGGTCGGGACGTTATATTGCAACGCTGATTTGCGGATGGCTTTTTCGTCGTAGTGGGAAGTTTTGCCGAGTGGTGTGTTGATAATGAGGGCAATGTCGCCACGTTTGATGTAATCGGCGATGTTCGGGCGACCTTCGTTGACTTTAAAAACGGTTTCGCATTCCAAGCCGACTTCCTTGAAACGGTTGGCTGTGCCGTAGGTTGCGATTAGTGAAAAACCCATTTTCGACAAACGGCGGGCGAGAACAACGGCTTGCCCCTTGTCCGCATCGTTGATCGAAACGAATGCTTTGCCATTCAACGGCAGAGTGATTCCTGCACCTTCCATCGCTTTGCCGTATGCTTCGCCGAATGTTTCCCCAATGCCCATAACTTCGCCGGTCGAGTGCATTTCCGGTCCGAGAATCGGATCGACTCCGATGAATTTCTTAAACGGGAAAACTGGTGATTTAACGAAAATATGCGGAACTTCGAGATGTTCAGGCAAGTTGAAATCGGCGAGAGTTTTAACATTTGCCATTACTATAGATGCGATTTTTGCAAGCGGAACACCGGTCGCTTTAGCAACAAACGGAACGGTTCTCGATGCCCGCGGGTTGACTTCAATGATATAAACCCGGTCGTCCTTGATCGCCATTTGCAGATTCATTAAACCTTTTACTTTCAACGCTTCGGCGAGATTTTTGGTGTAGTGTTTGATTGTTTCGAGATGTTCAGCGGCGACTTTTTGCGTCGGTAAAACACTTGATGAATCGCCCGAATGAATTCCGGCTTCTTCGATATGTTCCTGGATGCCGGCGATGACGCAAGCAGTTTCGTCAGCTAGTGCGTCAACATCAATTTCAACCGCCCGTTCGAGAAACTTGTCAATCAAAATTGGCTTTTCGGGCGAAGCGTCAACCGCCGTCCGCATATATTCGTCAAGCGTTTCTTCATCATAAACGATTGCCATTGCCCGACCGCCGAGAACGAAACTCGGACGCACGATGACCGGATAACCGATCTCTTCAGCAATAATTTTTGCTTCTTCCGGCGAAACAGCTGTTCCGTTGGCGGGTTGCGGAATGTTCAAATCTTTTAGTAATGCCGAAAATCTTTGTCTGTCTTCTGCCAAATCTATTGAATCCGGCGAAGTTCCGATAATCGGCACGCCGGCTTCATGCAGACGATCTGCTAAATTTAAAGGTGTCTGACCACCGAATTGGACGATTACGCCTTCCGGTTTTTCTGTGTCAACAATGTTCATTACATCTTCGAAAGTCAGCGGCTCGAAATATAAACGGTCGGAAGTATCGTAATCGGTCGAAACCGTTTCAGGATTGCAGTTGATCATAATCGTTTCAAAATCCGCCTCCGACAGAGCAAATGAAGCGTGACAACAGCAGTAATCGAACTCGATTCCCTGCCCGATGCGATTCGGTCCCGAACCTAAAATCATAATTTTACGGCGATTCGTCGGGTTGGCTTCGTTTTCTTCTTCATAAGTTGAATACAAATAAGGAGTAAACGATTCAAATTCCGCTCCGCACGTATCAACCCGTTTATAAACCGGAACGATTCCCAAATCCTTACGGCGTTGACGAACCTGATCTTCATTAGTGCCGGTTAAAAAAGCAATGCGTCTGTCGCTTAATGCAAATTGTTTGGCGGTACGCAGAGTTTCCGTCGGCACATCATTCAGTTTGCGGTTCTCGATGCGGTCTTGCAAACGCATCACTTCGACCAATTGCTCAAGAAACCACGGATCAATTTTGGTCAGACGATGAACTTCTTTGACCGAATAACCGTGTTGCAAGGCATAAGTTATGTATGAAAAACGCTGTGAATTCGGACGCGAGAGTTTCTGTTGCAGAACATGGTCGGGAACATCCACAAGCCGCAGAGGTTTAACGGCTTCGAGTGAACGTAAACCTTTAAAAAGTGATTCTTTAAATGTTCGCCCGATTGCCATCACTTCGCCGACGGATTTCATTTGCGTTCCGAGAACGTCTTCCGTGCCGGGAAATTTCTCGAACGCCCATTTCGGGATTTTCGTAACGACATAATCAATCGTCGGCTCAAATGAAGCGGGAGTTTTTTGCGTAATATCGTTCGGAATTTCGTCCAGAGTATAACCGACGGCAAGTTTCGCGGCGATTTTTGCTATCGGAAATCCGGTCGCTTTACTTGCCAACGCCGATGAACGCGACACACGCGGATTCATTTCGATAATTCTGATATCTCCGTTTTCCGGATTGACCGCGAATTGAATATTCGAACCACCTGTTTCAACGCCAACCTTACGAATACAGGCGATGGACATATCCCTCAGCTTTTGATATTCAACATCGGTCAGAGTCTGAGCGGGTGCAACCGTAATCGAATCGCCGGTGTGAACGCCCATCGGATCAAAGTTTTCAATCGAACAGATGATGACGACGTTATCGTTCAGATCACGCATCACTTCGAGTTCGTATTCCTTCCAACCGAGAATTGATTCTTCGATCAAAACTTGGTTGACCGGCGAAGCATCCAAGCCGCGTTCGACGATTTCCTCAAATTCTTCGGGGTTATAAGCGATTCCGCCGCCCGTTCCGCCCAAAGTATAGGCGGGGCGAATAATTGCCGGATAACCCGTTTCCTCGACGATTTTTTTTGCTTCTTCCCAGGTGTGGGCAAAATCACCTTTTGCCGATTCGATGCCGATCTCGTTCATCGCTTTCTGAAACAATTCGCGGTCTTCGCCAACTTTTATAGAATCGACATTAGCACCGATCAATTGCACGCCGTATTTTTCCAGAATTCCCTGCTCGTATAGTTCGATGGATAGATTCAATCCGGTCTGTCCGCCGACCGTCGGGAGTAGTGCGTCAGGTTTTTCACGGGCAATAATTGCGGAAACCGTTTCAACGGTCAGCGGCTCAATGTAAGTTTTGTCGGCAATTTCAGGATCGGTCATAATCGTCGCCGGATTTGAGTTAACCAGCACGACCTCAAAACCTTCTTCCCGCAACGCCCGACACGCCTGCGTTCCCGAATAATCGAACTCGCAAGCCTGTCCAATTAAAATCGGACCTGAACCGATGATTAATATTTTGTGTATATCTGTTCTTTTTGGCATAAATTAACCGGAATTATAACAAATTCAGACAATAAAAAAAGCGTCCGAAAACGCTTTAGAAATTAACCCCTGAAACGCTGAGTTTTTTTTCTGATAAAAGAACAAAAAATTTCCGGTTCATCAACATTCTGTTGAATCTACAGTAACTTCAGCTTGAATTTCTCAGTATTTCAGCAACTTATCTGAAAATATTGGCTATTGAATGAAAATCTTAAAATTGCCGCTTTTGAATAACCATCAAATAATTTCGTCATCGAACATCAAGCCTTTATATTTCGTGTACAAAAATGAAGCAATTAGCAGTAAAATTCCGACTGATACAAAGACGACGGTTTTCGAGATCGTGCCGAGTTCGGCGATGTCGTATATAAATAATTTGACCAGAGTTACGGCGAACAAGGCAATAGCAAAGATGCGTAAGTGCTGTTTTTTCTGAATAATTCCGAGAACGATCAAAAATACCGCATAGATACCGAACAAGATGCTCAAGCCGAGCCGGTAAATTTCCTTTACGCCGATAATTCCCGACCAGTTTACGAGTTCGCTGCTGATTATTACTAACAAAATAAAATATAATCCCGAATCGAAAGCGATTTGCAGATATTTCGGCGGAATTCTGTCGGTGATAAAATCCTGTTCGATGTATTTATAGCAGGCAAAAACGAGAGCCGCCACAAATAAATAAGAAACGTAACGCATTAAAATATAATGAATTCCGGGCTGAAATGCCTGTGACACGACCGGGTTGAGATAATTGAAACTCAAAACACTCAAAATAAATAAACCGACCGTAATAAAAAAGGTAAGAATAGCGGAGTTCAGCAGGAGATTGACGATTCCGAGGGCGAAAGTTCTAAACTGTTTGAGATTAACGAACGAAAGAATCGTCAGAAACAGCATCGTATAATTTATCTGCCAGATCGCATCGAATAATTCGAGCGATTCATTCGTGTATTTTTCCGATCCCAAAACTTCGACATAATCGGACTGAATTGCCGTTGAAATTTGAACATATTGGAAATAGTTGCTGATTTCGGTGCGGAAAGTATTATACAAAACGACGAGCAGAAAGGTCGGAATCGCGTATTTTACAAACTGATAAATTGATTTTTCAAGGTAAGTTCCAAAGCGTTCATCGCGGTCAACGTAATATATCACCGCAAAACCGCACGCCATTGCCAGAGAGGTTGCAAAATTGCCGTTCAAAATCGGATAGACGGCTTCCTGAATCGTAACTGCATAAGTATTTACTGCATTTTCCCAAATCATCAGCAACCCGATTGAAGCGAGAATCATCAGCGGATATGACGCGTATTCAAAGAGCGAAATCCGTTTCGTCCTGCCGATGACGAACAAAAACACGGCTTGTCCCATCCAGATCAAAGTCAGCCAATGACCTTCAAAATAAAGCGGAATCGAAATCGTCAAAAATGTCAGCACGAAAATTACGATCAGATAAAAAGCCGCTTTGTCGGTTGTTTTCAGTTTGTAAAGCAGAAAGCCGAAAGCAAAGTGAATGACGGCATTGAAAACCGTAAACAGGGCGATCAGATTTGCTCCGCTTGTGTAGTCTAAATTGACGCATCCGAGAAAATAGAAGTTGAATGCGTTGAGCGAAATGAGCAGTACATTCTCGATCTTGAAAGGTTCTTCGTTGATGACCTTATATGCAATAAACGTCAGGTAAAAGGTCAGGAAAAAAACCAGCAAAAACGCCATTGCGAGCGAAAAATGCGTATTGGAATTGTAGCCGGTTATCAGCCAACCAGCATACATCAGCCACGTTACAGTAAATGAACTGTAAAAGAGGGGTTTCCAGTATTTTTTGATCGAAACCGCCAGAATTCCGATGTTGACAATCGTAATATATGTGAAGAATACGCCGACTCTGCCGGAATTTTCGCTCAGTAAAAACGGGACGGCATACGCTCCGACCAGACCGATGTGGGCAATTATCTGACGATTGTAAATGAGCGACGCAAGCACCGTAAAAACGGTGAAGATCACCATCAGACTGAACGCCGAGAGTTGCGACAAAAGAGCGTAATAACTGTAAGCAAAATAGGTTATAAAATACATCACCGCGATTCCGCCGCTCATCAGAACCGCACTGTATTCGTGATATTTTGTCTTTAACTTTATCGCCAGACCGATCAACGCAAATCCGACGACGTAGCCGAAAACGATTCGCATCAGCGGCGTAATATAATTATTATCAATCGCATATTTCGCCCCGATGCCGACTCCGATTATCAAGACGACGATGCCGATTTTACTGATTAAGTTTTCGCCGATGAATTTTTCGAGATTCATCTGTGCCTGAGCGGAAATCGAGGTTTTCCGCTGTTTCGCAACAGAGCTTGTTAGAGATTCCCGTGGTTGATAATTCTTATTTCGGTCTGCCGTTTCTGTATAAATCGGTTCCCGGTATTCCCTTTTCGGAGGAACGCCGGTGCGTTCGAATTCTTTTTGCGGTGATGTTTTCGGTGCGGTCGGAGCAGCGTGGGAAGTTTGTTTTGTTTCCGTTTCGGTCAGGTTTGCCGGACTCGATTTTAGCAGGTTAATATTTTGCCGCAGATCGAGAATCTCACGCCTGAATGCCGTTTCGTAATTTTCAAGATGTTCCAATCTTGTTTGTAACTCAGACAGTTTTTCATCGAATTCGGACATAATTTTCTGAAACGCTCAAAATTAAATTTATCCTAACTTAGAAAAATTTATTTTGCTAATAAACACCGACATTTACTGCCGATATGATAAGATAAAAGTTCGTATTCTGAACAAATTTATGGTTTACCGATTTTTCGCCGATATTATTTTAATTACGCACCTCTGCTATATTCTGTTTGTAGTATTCGGCGGGTTGCTGTTGTTCAAGCGGCGTTGGCTTTGGAAACTGCATCTTCCGGCGGTGATTTGGGGATTTTCGGTTCAGTATTTCGTATGGATTTGTCCGCTGACGAATATTGAAAACCGCCTTCGTTCATTGGGTGGCGAAGCGGGTTACGAAAACGGATTTATAGATCATTTCGTAACCTCGCTAATTTATCAGGATATTGCACCTGAAATTCATATATTCATTGCGGCTGCACTTTTACTGTCAAATCTTTCGATTTACTTTTACGTTTACTTGTATGCGGAAAATTGATTCGATGCGGTTATTTGTTTGTTTCCCAAAAAATATGTATGTTTCCGTTACACAAACTTGTTATTTCATAAAGCAGAGCATATATTTTCAGCCTAATTCAGCGGTATAAAAATTGCATTTTGAATGCTGAATAAAAATTTAATCGTACAGAGGAGAGGAGAATATTCAATGAAGAATGAAGAAAGAAATCTGGCAAAAGGCATTATCGCCGGTGCAATCGCCGGTTTAGCAGCGGCTTTCGTAATGTCTAAATATCAGGAAATTTCGCAGAATTTGTTAGGTGATGAAACCGTCGGTGCGAATGCTGATAAGGATCCGGCGACGGTTGAGGCGGCTGATTTAGTTTCTCGGGAAGTTTTTGATCATAAATTGAAAGCAACCGAAAAAGAGTCAGCCGGACAAGCAATGCATTATCTAATGGGCGGCGTTTCCGGTGCAATTATGGGAGCAACAGCGGAATACTCAAACCTAGCCAAAGCAGGCGGCGGACTTCTTTCGGGAACAGCAATCTGGGCGGTTGCCGACGATGTGGTTATTCCCGCCCTCGGACTTTCAAAATCACCGACGGACATCAAGTTTTCAACCCACGCTTACGCCTTAACTTCGCACTGGGTTTTCGGAACAGTTTCCGAGTTCGTCCGCAAAGCAATTCGCAAAATGTTATAAACCACGACAATCCTTATGATTAAAGCATTTATTTTCGATATAGACGGCACACTAATTGATTCAAACGCCGCCCACGCCGAAACGTGGAAGATCGCCTTAGAAAAATACGGCAAAAACGTAACTTTCGACGAAATGAAAAAACTTATCGGAATGGGCGGCGATAAAATTCTGGAAAAATATCTGACCGAAGAAGAAAACAAAGATTTCGGCAAAGATTTGGAAGATTTTCGCGGTAAATTATTTCGTAAAGAATATTTACCGAATATAAAACCTTTCCCGAAAGTCCGCGAATTGTTCGAGAAAATTCTAAAAGATGATAAACAAATCGCTCTCGCAACTTCCGCCGAAGAAGAAGACATCGAGAAATACAAGGAAATCGCCGACATAAAAGATTTAATCAATAAGGAAACTTCATCCGACGATGTAGAAAATTCCAAACCTGATCCCGATATTTTTGAAGCGGCGTTTGCTAAACTGAAAGACGTTTCAAAAAATGAAGTTTTAATTATCGGCGATACGATTTACGATGCAAAATCTGCTGTAAAATGCGGCTTAAAAATAATCGGCGTAACCAGCGGCGGTTGGTCGGCGGAAAAATTATCTTCCGAAGGTTGCTTCAAAGTTTATCAGGATGTTGCCGGGATTATTGACCGATACGACGAAATCAAAAAACTTATATAATTTTTTTTTGCCCGCGAACTTACGCGAATTAGAAATCAAGAATAAATTTATTCTATTTTCTTTATTTTCTTTATTTATGTTAATCCTCTTTATCTGTGGTTAAATTTCTTAATTTTTTCGCGTCATTTCGCGTATTTCGCAGGCAAATATTCTTAAATTCTTCCCAAACTTGTTTATTGAACGAACTGTATTTATCCTATTCAAAAACATTCAATAAACATTATGAAACGAAATATAAAAGCACCGACTGGCACAAAATTAACCTGTAAAAACTGGCTCTCTGAAGCCGCTTATCGAATGATCCAAAATAATCTGGACGCGGAAGTCGCGTTTGATCCCGATAATTTGATCGTCTATGGCGGACGCGGGAAAGCGGCGAGAGATTGGAAATCTTTTGATGCGATTCTTGAAAGTTTAAAGAATTTAGAAGCTGATGAGACTTTGCTTGTGCAATCGGGCAAACCCGTTGCCGTTTTCAAATCTCACACCGACGCACCGAAAGTGCTTATTGCCAATTCAAACATCGTTCCGCATTGGGCGACGCAAGAGCAGTTTGACCACTTTGAGAAAGAAGGTTTGATGATGTATGGACAGATGACGGCTGGAAGCTGGATTTATATCGGCACACAGGGAATTTTGCAAGGCACTTACGAAACTTTCGGTTCGCTGGCACGAATGGAAGGTTGGGGAAATCTTGCAGGGAAATTTGTTTTAACGGCGGGTTTGGGGGAAATGGGTGCGGCTCAGGCTCAGGCGATCACTTTTAACGGCGGAGTCGGTTTGCTTGTCGAAGTTGATAAATGGCGGATTGAGCGTCGTTTGCAATTGAAGCAAGTTGATTTATCAACCGAAAGTTTGGATGAAGCATTGGAAATGGTCAAGGAATTTACCGACAAAAAAGAAGCAAAATCAATCGCACTTTTGGGAAACGCAGCGGAAGTTCTTCCCGAACTATTGAAACGTGGAATTTTTCCCGATGTCGTCACCGATCAGACTTCCGCCCACGATGTTTTATATGGTTATATTCCCATTGGCTTATCTCTTGAGGAAGCAGACGAACTTCGCAAAACAAACCAAGCCGAATACGAAAAGCGTGCGATGGATTCGATGGCAACGCACGTTGAAGCAATGCTTGAATTCCAACGTCGGGGGGCAATCGTCTTCGATTACGGCAACAATCTCCGCCAAAGAGCTTTGGATAATGGCGTAGAAAACGCTTTCGATTATCCCGGCTTTGTTCCCGCCTACATTCGCCCGCTGTTCTGCGAAGGCAAAGGACCTTTCCGCTGGGTTGCATTGAGCGGTGAAAAAGAAGACATTTACAAAACCGATGAAGCGATAATGAATCTCTTCCCCGAAAACGACCATCTTACGCGTTGGCTGACAATGGCTCAGGAACAGGTCGAATTCCAAGGTTTGCCCGCCAGAATCTGCTGGCTTGGCTACGGCGAACGTGCCAAAGCCGGACTCAAATTAAACGAAATGGTCGCCTCTGGAGAACTCAAAGCCCCAATTGTCATCGGCAGAGATCACCTCGATTGCGGTTCGGTCGCATCACCAAACAGAGAAACCGAAAGTATGAAAGACGGCTCGGACGCAATCGCCGATTGGGTTTATCTTAACGCTTTGATAAACGCCGTCGGCGGTGCAACGTGGGTTTCACTTCACGGCGGCGGCGGAGTCGGCATCGGCTATTCCCTCCACGCCGGACAAGTAATCGTCGCCGACGGCACACCCGAAGCCGCCGCTCGAATCGAACGAGTTTTAACCACCGATCCCGGAATTGGCGTTGTCCGCCACGTTGATGCTTGTTATGAAGAAGCGATTGAATTTGCTGAAAAGAATGATGTTAAAATTCCAATGAGGAAATAATTAATATGACAAAATTACAGTTTGGATTACTTGATGATGAATCAGCAATGGAAACGATTGAAACTGTTGCAAAATTAGCCAAGGAAAATGATATTGATTGGGCTTTGGCTGGAGGTTTAGCAGTTATCCTTTACGGGAGCGATAGATTAACAAAAGATGTCGATATTATTGCTTCAAAAAAACTTCCGTTGGAAAATCGCGGGAATTTGGTTCAGGGCGGTGAAAGATATACAGTCAAAACTTCTAAAAAGGAAGTGGCAGTTGATTGGATCACAAGAAACGATGAGGCAAAAAAGTTTTACGAAAAAGCACTTACAGATGCCGTATTGATTAAAGAAACTCCGATACTAACTCCAGAATGGTTAGTTATTCTTAAATACATCGCAGGTCGGTTCAAAGATCAGGAAGATGGTGTTTTTCTCTTAAAACAAAAAGATTTGGTTGACCGCAAAAAAATTGAAAAAATGATCAAAGAAGTCGGCGGAAACATAACCTGGGCAGCTTTCAAATCAGGTTTAGAACGCTGGTATGAATTAGCAGACGGAAAAAAAGCACCACTCAAAGAAGGTTATATTGATTCTTAAATTATTTGGAGTTCGGCATCGGCTATTGCTTGCACGCTGGCAATGAAGGTTAAATAGAGTAAAAGTGTTGTTTAGTAAAATCAAAAATTTATTCATAGAGAATCACAGCGATGACATTAATCGGCTTGTTGCCGCTTTTCCAACTAAATTAAACGAAGATGTCAAACAAGCTACGAAAGTAATTCCATTCTCACGAAATCCGATAAAACTTGCTGACGGAAACGAGCATTTTGTTGACAAATTTGTTAGCGGATACAAACCACAAGAATTTAATTTGAGAGGAGAAATTGTGAAAATTCCTTACCGCGTCTATTTTGAACAACCGGAATCGGACAGAATAGAAAATCTCACAAACCAACAACAATCTATACTAAACTGTATTTACCTGCGGCATCACAATGGTTTTGTTCGAGAAAAGCATCTTGTTCATGTCCTTGAAACCGATGATTATTTTGTTTCTCCATTTGTAATTCAAATTCTTGGCGAATATGTTGTCGAACTTATTTCTATCTTGGAACAAGAAATCACAGATCAAAGTATCTCCAGATATGCAGAATTTTTGAATGAAAATCTTTTCTATTGGAAACAAACACAGAGTCGAATAGTGAGTTATTGGGATGCGTATTATCGGCAAGAATTTCCTAAACTTCGTGATTATGTTGGTCAACGATTATCGAATAGATTAAATAAAGCATTAAGAGAATTGTCACAATGAAAATTAAGTTACAATAGAATTAAAATCCATCTATAAGATCGAAAATCGCAGTTTGTATTTCTGGAGCGAAGCCATTACGCATAGTCTGGCAACCCCGACTTTGCAAACGGTCGAATACAGAGTTCCGATAAACGCCCTGGGGAAGTGTTTGGATGATTCTGAAAAAGATTTTCGCACCTCTCCAAGAGGTGTTGACGGCGTTGGCGATTCGGCGGAAGTTTATGAGATGAGAATAAAAGTTATGCTAAAATCGCAAACGAGGTGGAATTATGACATTGGAAAAAGTTTTATTGGTAAAATATAAAGTTTTGCCAAAGGAACGTAAATAGGAATTACTTGATTTTGCTGAGTTTTTTGAACAGAAGGAAGCGAAGCCAAAACTGAAACCACGTCGTTCTTTGAAAGGGGCGTTGGTGGGATTGGATATAAACATCAGCGAAGAAGATATTCGGGAAGCACGCAACGAAATGGGGCATGGTTAGATGGAAGATTTTGATTGAAATTGTGGTTGCGATTTGTGTTAAAATATCGGTTGTGAGGTGAAAGTTTATGACATCGGAAGAAGCATTGTTAGAACAAATCAAAGTTTTGCCGCCGGATTTGAAGAAGGAAGTAAGTCATTTTGTCGAGTTTTTGCAGACTAAGGTTCAGAAAGAAAATTCGCGTGTGAGTCTTGAAGGGATTTGGGCGGATATGGAGGTGAATATCTCTGACGAAGATATTTCGGAAGCAAGAAAAGAAATGTTTGGCAATTTTCCGCGGGAACAGTTTTTTGAGAACGGTGAAAATAAATGAGTGATTTGGTGATTGATACTCACGCCGCTATTTGGTATTTTGCTAAATCGCCCTCTTTATCCTCAAACGCCAAAACCGAAATAAACAATGCGGTAGCAAATGGCAATTTTATTATTCTGCCGACAATTTCGATTGTTGAAATTGTCTATTTAGTTGAAAAGAATCGGCTTGTTCCTCAAACACTTAAGAGTTTAATTAAATTTCTGAACTTGCCAAATAGTAGTTTCCTCACTCAAGACTTAACATCTGAAATCGCACAAACATTGGCAAATATCCCACGCCTGACTGTTCCAGATATGCCTGACCGAATAATTTCTGCGACTGCTTTGCATTTGAATCTTCCGCTTATTACCAAAGACCATAAAATTCAAGCATTAACCAATATTAAAATAATTTGGTGAAACAAACGTGTGGTTATAGTCGTGATAAAGTCAGCTCTCGGTTTTGCGAAATGATGACATAATTTTTTTGATGATCGTTACCGCCCCGACCGCGATCAGACCGAAGATAATTCCATAGACGGCTTCTTTAATAATCGAAGGAACCTGAGGTAGAAAATGATGGAAAAACTCTATGTTGTGAGCAAAAATTCCTCCGGCGACGAGAATCAGAGCGATCGTGCCGACGACGCTTAATAGACGGATAACTTTGGGCAGTAAATTGACCAAAAATTGTCCGAATTTGGCGACAAATCCTTTGCCCTTCGACCTAGCAACGAGTTTATATCCGATGTCATCCATTCTGACGATCATCGCGACCAACCCGTAAACGCCGACTGTGGCGATCAGAGATACAACAGAAACCGTCAGTATTTGAGTAACGAGTGACTTATCTAAAACAGCTCCTAACGCGATGATGACGATCTCAATCGACAAAATGAAATCCGTTGAAACGGCTGATCTTATTTTAGCTTTTTCGGCTTCCTCGCTGTCATCAATAAGTGGTTCTGAAACGGCTTCCTCAGTATTTTTAATTTGTGGTTCCGAATCGGTTTGATGTTCGTCATTTCGATGAAATATCCAATGAAGAATTTTTTCAACGCCTTCATACGCCAAATAAATTCCTCCGAAAATCAATACTACGATTATCGCCGGCGGATAGATCACGTTTAATATGAAAGCTAACGGGACGATGATGAGTTTGTTGATAAATGAGCCTTTTGTAATTGCCCACAAAACAGGTAGTTCACGGGAAGAAACAAACCCCGTCGCTTTTTCCGCATTGACCGCCAGATCATCGCCTAATATTCCGGCTGTTTTTTTAGTCGCTATTTTGCTGGCTAAAACAACATCGTCCATCAACATCGCAATGTCGTCCAAAATTGCAAAAATTCCTGATGCCATATTTTTAATATTAAAATCTAAGAAGAAATATCTCGGATATTATTTAATTTACAAAAAGTCATTGAATATTAGCTTGTCGAATCGAATTAAACAAGGTCAAAAAACGTTGAAAGTTCGAGGTAAACTTTGGATGATTTTGGAAAAGATATTTGCACCGCTGCAATCGGCGTTGTCGGCATTTTTTCAACAGCGATTTTGAATGCAGATTTTTCCGATTCGACCGTAATTAAATCATCTTTGAGCGTGCTGCTGATGTCGGTTCGGGCGTATTTGTAATGCGTGAAAATATTGCCGGGCAATTCCATTTTCAGTTTGCCGGTTTCGGATTTGAGAATGTATAAACCACGCATACTTCTGCCGGCGTTGTTTTTGTAGCGGACAAAAACGCGATAACCGATCAGGAAAAAATCATTGCCGAGGAACGCAGGTAAACCCTTCGGACGCAGAGACTTAGTTTGCACGAATGCAGTTGCAATGAATGCCCATTCATCATAATTGCTCTGTTGATGAAAATAAAATTGTATCTATTTTGACTTGAAATTAAAAATGATTTACCACAAAGTAAAAATTAAATTTATCGCCGGTAAGTTTTACGACTGAAATTCACGAAAAACTATGAACGGACTGCAACTAATTGACTTGACCGACGCGACTTTTATGGACAAAGTTCTGCGGCGTGAACCGCGTGAGAATGCTTTCGTCGAAATCAATAATTTGTTGGCGTGTGTGCCGATTTTCGGGCTTGACCGCGAAACGATCAATCGCAGTCTGGAAAAATACGGGATCAGTCAGGACGAATCGCGTTCGCGTCTGCTGAATTTCTATTCAATAGTTTTAAAGCATTTTTTGGGAAATGAAGATTTAGATAAATCGCAAGTCGAACGACTTCATCACCTGAAATATATTTTTACGCTCAACGACAATGAAATAAGTTCGATTCATCGCAACTGCGTTCAACCGATCTATCGAATGCAGGTTCGCCGTCTGATTGCCGACGGACAACTGACCGAAGATGAAAAGGCAAAACTCCACGATTTTGCCGAGCGGCTTTATATTCCGAAGGATTACGCGAAACAAATATACAGCGATGAAGCGAGTGCGTTTTTGCATTCGGTTTTGAAAAAATCGCTGGCTGATGGAATGCTTTCCGATGATGAAGAACGCGAATTATATCGAATCGCTAAAAACTTGCAGGTCGAGCTGAAATTTTCCGAAACTGCCGAAAAAAATCTCGAACGCTTTCGCTATTTGTGGCGGCTTTACAAAGGCGACATTCCGAAAATGCGGACACCGACCGGATTTAATAAGGGTGAAAATTGTGCGGCAAGTGTGAAGGCAACTCTGTTTCAGGTGCAGAATTCCCGCAAACCGGTTAAGTTCAGCGGCTATCAGCAATTAAAGTTGCAAAATGGTTTCGGTTTTCATTCGGGAGTTTTGAGAAACGATAATTTGTTTGAAAAAACCATTAGCCTCGACGACAGCGGCACACTTTATTTTACCAGTCTTAAGCTGCATTTTGTCGGAACAAAAGGAGTCGGTAGTTTTTTATATAAAAACTTAAGCGGCGGCACTTTCTATAAGAACGGGTTGCTGATCGAAAGTGATCGCGGCAATGACCGGTTTTTCAAATTTTCCGGTGATATGCAGGCTTTTAAACTTATTTTCGATTCGCTGATGACGAAAAGCCGCAAATAAATCCGCACTTCCTAGCGGGTTTTCAAAAAGATTGCTAAAATTCAAGCGTTCGTGCAGTAAAAATCTATAAATCAAAAGGAAACAAAAATTTTGCGTGTAGCAGTTTTATCAGCGGAAGCAGTTCCATATTCGAAAACGGGCGGACTAGCGGATGTGGCGGGAGCTTTACCGAAAGCTCTGCGGCAGATCGGCGTGGATTCGCTTTTGATTACGCCTTGTTATTTACAGACGAAGAGCAAATATTTGTGGCAGACGGCGATTGATGATCTGTGGGTGAATTGGCGTGGACGGGCGATTCGGGCAAAAGCTTTTTATTCGGAAGCGAACGGTTCGCCGACGTTTTTGATTGATGCACCGGAGTTTTTTCACCGCGATTCGATTTACGGTTACACGGAAGACTACGAGCGGTTTGCGTTTTTTAATCACGCAGCGTTGGCTCTCATCAAGCGACTTGGAAAACCCGTTGATATTGTTCATCTAAATGATTGGCACTGCGGTTTTGCGGCGGCGGAAATCGCTCACCTGCGTTTTTGGGAACCATTTTGGCGAAAGACGAAAACGATTTTTTCGATTCATAATCTGGCGTATCAGGGCGGATTCGGCAAGGGTGAATTATGGGAAATGGGTTTCGGTAGTGACTTCGAGCAGAACCATTTTGCCTTTAACGGTTACGCTTCGGCATTAAAAGCAGGTTTGAGTGCGGCGGATATGCTTTCGACAGTTTCGGCGAAATACGGACAGGAAATTCAGCAAACCGAAAACGGTTACGGTTTGGATTGGCTTCTGAGGATGCGTCAAAACAGACTGATCGGAATTACGAACGGAGTTGATTATGAAGTTTGGAATCCGGCGACCGATGCCGAACTTCCGGCACATTTTGATTACCGGAATTTAAGTGGAAAAGCCGAATGTAAAAAGGCTTTGCTGGAAAATTTCGGCTTGCCGGTTGATCTCGAACGCCCGATTTTTGCAATCGTAACACGGTTGACTTCGCAGAAAGGAATCGAACTGATTCAGCAAGTCGCTGGCGAAATCCTCAACACCGGAGCATATTTTGTCGCTCTCGGTTCGGGCGATAAATCTTACGAAAATTTCTTTCAGCAATTGCGAAATTACGCTCCCCGGCAAGTCGGAGTTTTTACCGGCTACAATGAAAGTTTAGCTCACCAGATCGAAGCTGGTGCGGACATTTTCTTAATGCCTTCGCGGTTTGAGCCGTGTGGGTTAAATCAAATGTATTCAATACGTTACGGCACAATTCCGATAGTTCGTGCGGTCGGCGGTCTGGACGATACAATTCAAAATTTCGACCGTGTAAATTTAACGGGAAACGGTTTTAAATTCGACGAATTCAGCAGCGAAAAATTTCTTGAGAAAATTTACGAAGCGTTGTTTATATATGCCGAACCCGAAATTTGGCGGCGGTTGCAGATAAACGGAATGACTGAGGACAATTCGTGGCAAAACGCTGCTCAAAAGTATGTTTCACTCTATAATCTCGCTTTGCAAAGCTAATTGTTCCAAACAAAACTTGACAAATAATATACAACTTCGCTATCTTAATTGTTCGCTTTTTAATTTAGCGAATTGTGTAGTCAGTTAGCTCAGTTGGTAGAGCATTACCTTGACAGGGTAGGGGTCATCAGTTCGAGTCTGATACTGACTACCAAATTTTTTTCATACTTTTGATAAGATGCTAAAAAAGAACTTTGCAGTTATTACAAAAACAACTACGACGTGCTTCTAAGCACGTAAACACAGTGTTGCGTTATTATTCGCAACACAATGCAAAGTCGCTCTTATCAGATCAGATCAATGAAAGTAGTTGGTAGTTAATTGTAAACAATTAATTGTTTTGTGCCTGATATAAGTGACCTTTGCGGAAATCAGGTAAATTTCCAATGTTTTAAAATACATTGGACAATTATAAAGCTAACAATTAACAAAACAATGAGTGAGATAAACGTAAAATACGGCGAAAATTCAAAGCAGTTTGAAGGTTCTGTTTCCGTGTTCGATGTCATTAAATCTTTCGACCGAAACGCTTCTAAAAAGGCTCTGGCGGGAAAAGTTAATGGCGAGGAATACGATCTTGACCGTGAACTTCCTGCATTGACCGATGAGGTTATTTCGGTTGAACCGATAATGCCGGACACACGCGACGGTTTAGAATTACTGCGTCATTCGACCGCCCATTTATTAGCGGCGGCGATTCTTGATCTTTATCCGGGAACTCAACTGGGCGTTGGTCCGGCGTTAATGGAAGATCCACGATATGGATTTTATTACGATATAATTGCTCCGGCACCTATTTCAGAAGATGATTTGCCGAAAATTGAGAAACGGATGTCGCAGATGACGAAACAGAATTTGAAATATCGCCGCGACGTAGTTTCAAAAAAAGAGATTTTAGACATTTTTAAAGAACGCAGCGAACCGCTTAAGTGTGAGTTGATAGATGAAAAAGTCGAAGGTGATGCGAGTATCTATCACATAGACAATTCGCCGTTTATAGATTTTTGTTTAGGTCCGCACGTTCCGCACACGGGAAAATTGAAAGCCTTTAAGTTATTGGCGATTTCCGGTGCATATTGGAAGGGGGATGCGGAACGCGAGCAGATGCAACGCATTTACGGAACGGCGTTTTTCTCGCAGGACGAACTTGATAAATGGGTTAAACAACGCGAGGAAGCGGCGTTACGCGACCATCGCAAACTCGGGCAGGAACTTGATCTGTTTTCAATTCACGATGATTACGGGCAAGGCTTGATATTGTGGCATCCGAAGGGCGGAATCATTCGTATGGAAATGGAAAATTTCCTTAAGGAAAAGCTCAAAGAACACGATTACAGCTTTGTTTATACGCCGCACATTGCGAAACGCGAATTGTGGAACATCAGTGGACACGAGCAAAATTACGCTGATTCGATGTTTGCACCGACGATGATCGAAGACACGGAATTTCGTCTGAAACCGATGAATTGTCCGTTTCACATCGGAATATATAAGTCGCGTCCGCGTTCATACAGAGATTTACCGCAGAGATACTCGGAACTCGGAACGGTCTATCGTGCCGAACTTTCGGGAACTTTGCACGGATTAATGCGGGTTCGCGGATTCACGGTTGACGATGCACATTTATTCGTCCGTCCCGATCAAGTGCAAAAGGAAATGGGTGATTGTCTTGATTTTGCCATTGAAGTGTTTAACACTTACGGTTTTGAGAAGATAAATTTTGAACTTTCGGTTCGCGGTGATAACAAGGAAAAATATCTGGGTGCGGACGAAGATTGGGAAAATGCGGAAAATTCCTTAGCGACCGCTTTGAAAAACCGCAGTATCGAATATGAACGCATTGAGGACGAAGCCGCGTTTTACGGTCCGAAGATTGACATCAAAATCGAGGACGTAATTGGCAGAACGTGGCAACTCGGCACGATTCAAATTGATTTCAATTTGCCGGAGAGATTTGAACTCGAATTTAAAGGCGAAGACAATGAACTGCATCGTCCGGTGATGGTTCATCGGGCATTGTTCGGTTCCGTCGAAAGGTTTTTCGGTGTCCTCATCGAACATTTTGCCGGAGCATTTCCCTTCTGGCTGTCGCCTGTGCAAATCGCGGTTCTGCCGATAACTGATCGAATCAATGATTACGCCGCAAGCATCGCCGAAGAATTAAAACAAGCGGGTTTTCGTGTTGAATTAAATGAAAGAAGTGATAAAATCGGTGCAAAGATTCGTGAAGCAACTGTTCAGAAAGTTCCGTTTATGCTCATTTTAGGGGATCAGGAATTGGAAGAAGATAAGGTTGCCGTTCGTGATCGGACGAAAGGCGATCAGGGAACATTTTCGTTGGAAGAATTTATCGAGAAGGCACGAAGTTTAAGGGACTCTCGTGCGTTGGAAAATAATTTATAGAGTTTTGGGAGTTTTGAGAGTTGCGGAATTCCGCAACTTTACAAAAAACCGGAGGTAGAACAATAGCTAAAAGATATAAAGGCAATCGAAATAAAAGATTTAGAGGACCGTTGCACCGCACAAATGAGAGGATTCGTATTCCGTCGGTTCGCGTTGTTGACGAAGACGGCGAACAACTCGGCGTGATGGACACGCGGGATGCAGTTGCGAGAGCACGCGAAATCGGGCTTGATCTGGTCGAAATCGCACCGACGGCACGACCGCCGGTTTGCAAAATTATTGATTACGGAAAATTTCTTTACGAAGAAAAGAAAAAGAAAGCCGAAGCTAAGAAAAAGCAAACAACGGTTTCCGTCAAAGAAATTAAATTCCGTCCCGGCACGGATGATCACGATTATGGTTATCGGGCAAAAAGAGCTTATGAATGGCTTGACGGCGGCGACAAAGTTCGGGCGACCATCGCCTTTCGCGGACGCGAAATGTCGCACCGCGAACTCGGACGCGACATTTTAGAAAAATTAGCTAAAGAACTGGCGGAAGTTGCTGACATCGAAGTTCGTCCGAAAATGGAAGGTTATCAGATGTTCACGATTTTTTCGCCGAAGAAAGCAAAAGAATAAAAGATTTTATAAATTATTAAAGTCAAG
Source organism: Pyrinomonadaceae bacterium (assembly GCA_041746675.1). GTDB lineage: Bacteria > Acidobacteriota > Blastocatellia > Pyrinomonadales > Pyrinomonadaceae > Aridibacter. The sequence goes on from JBGTGO010000007.1 coordinate 69,655, forward strand.
GATAAACAAAAACTATGCCAAAATTAAAAACACACAAAGGTGCTCAAAAGCGTTTTCGAACAACTGCTTCGGGCAAATTCAAACGCGGAAAATCAGGTGCCAGACACATTTTAACGAAGAAAAGCACTAAGCGTAAAAGAAATTTAGATATTGATACATACGTTGCAAAAGCTGACGAAAAATTGGTTTCAGAAATGTTGCCGTACGGAAGAAAATAATTATTAAAGTAAATAGGCAAAAGGTAAAAGGTAAAACTCCAGATCAATTATAATTGTTTGAATTTTTTCTTTTTTGCTTTTTACTTTTGCCTTGGAAAGATTGAAAGGAGTGATAATATGCCAAGAGTAAAACGGGGTAATAAGAGATTATATAAACGAAAGAAGATTCTTAAATTAGCGAAAGGTTTTCGCGGAACGAAATCGAAATTGTATCGTTCGGCAAAAGAATCGGTTGAAAAGGCTCTGCAGTATGCTTATGTCGGAAGAAAGCGGAAAAAACGTGATTTCCGGCGATTGTGGATTACCAGAATCAACGCTGCGGCACGTCTGCACGATATGAGTTACTCGCAGTTTATGCATGGTTTGAAACTAGCCGAAATCGAGTTAGACCGCAAGATTCTTGCTGATTTAGCGGTCAAACAGCCTGAAGCATTCGAAACGATTGCCGGCAGAGCAAAAGATGCAATTGCCAATAGTAACAGCGAAGCGAACGCTTAATTTTAAGCTGGATAATCAATAAATAATAGCGTTATCGAGCAATCGGACGCTGTTATTTTTTTGGAAATTATTATTTGATTAGAACCATTTTCCGTTAATACATCATTTTCAGTTCAGAACTTGCGACTGACTTTCTACAAGGCAGTTTTGGAATAAATTATTCAAAGTGGATAAAAAAGTTCGTCAACGGACAAATAAAAATGCTTGAACAAAAAGAAAAAATCGAGAAGATTAAAGAAGCGTTCGAGAAAGATTTCGGACGCTTTTCAAATATCGTCAAAGCCAGATTTGAAGGTTTAACCTTAGCTGCTGCTGAGAAGTTGCAAAAGGAGATTGCAGAGCAACGCATCAAGCACACGGGCAAGAAAAGCGAACTTTCGGGTGCGAAAAAGTTGATCGGAAAAGTTGCTCCGGCAGAACGCGGCGAATTTGGAAAGTTCGTGCAATCGGTCGGCAAAACAATCGAATCGGCGATTGCGGAAACGGAAGAGAATATTGACAAATTCATCGAATCTGCCAAAACTGAACGTGAAAGAATCGATGTAACACTGCCGGGAAATCGTCCGCGGGTTGGTCATTTACATCCGCTGACGCTTTTGCGTCAACGAATCGAAGATATATTTGTTTCGATGGGTTACGCGATTGAAGACGACCGCGAGATTGAAACGGATTACTACAATTTCGATGCGTTAAATATTCCGGCAAATCATCCGGCGAGAGAATCGCAGGATACATTTTACACGACGGGTGGTTTTGCACTTCGTTCGCAAACTTCGACGGTTCAAATCCGGGCAATGGAGCGTCGCGGCGTGCCGTTGCGGGTAATTGCACCGGGCAGAGTTTTCCGGCGTGATACGCCCGATCAGACACATACACCGATGTTTCATCAGATTGAAGGATTATGCGTTGATAAAGGAATTACGATGGCACATTTGAAAGGAACAGTCACGGAATGGCTTAAAAGAATGTACGGAAAGGAAACGAAAACCCGTTTTCGTCCGAGTTACTTCCCTTTCACAGAACCCTCGGCAGAGTTTGATTTTTCTTGTTTTAAGTGTGAAGGAACGGGCGATTTTGACGGAAATCAATGTCCGACCTGTCGCGGTTCGGGTTGGATTGAACTTGGCGGATGCGGAATGGTTCATCCGAATGTTCTGCAGAACGTCGGTGTTGACCACAAGATTTACTCCGGTTTCGCCTTCGGTTTCGGACTTGAGCGAATGTGTTCACTAATGTATTCACTTGATGATATAAGGTTGATGTTCGAAAATGATATTAGATTCCTTGAACAATTCAACTAAAATTTACCATTTTCTTTAAAGACTTCCAGCTTCGAAATCCTGATTCCTGTGAGAAAATAATTCTTGCATTTTGTTAAACATTATTTTACAATAATTAACAGGTATCGGTTTCGATTGGGTTGTTTATATCCTTACAATGTGATGCCTAGAATCCTTTAATTGAAATAAATTAACTCTGAATAATAATTGGAATCAATGCCCTGAAGCTAAGTATATGATTGATGTTAAATATCAATCATATATTATAAGCACCGCATCAAAAATAAATCGGGTTGTCACTGCCGACAGACGTTGATGATATTGGAAGTCCACATTATTATGAATCATCGCATTCGTCAGGTGATAGGCTGACTCAAAATGATTATCTTTTTGATTGAAATTTTTATTTGCTTTGATGAATGTTGTAAATATAATCGGTAGGAATTCATACAACAATAAAAAATCAGTGATTGATACTAATCCGCTATTCTCGTTTTTCGCTACTGACCCGTGGCAATAAATTTTCTGACAACTATCCGAAACTTCTTTTTGCACAAGACCGCCGATATTTCCCACAAATTGATGCCGTAGCTAATTTTTAAATAACAACACAAATGATTGCTTCACATACATTTTTTTGCATATTTTATAAGTTAGACCTCTGGACGGATATATCGTTCTTTACCGTTTTTACGATTGTCGCCGGATTATATACGTCTATTTTGCTGGTTTGGTCTTTGATATTGATAGCTAGGTCAAAGAAGTTTAGGAAAAGTATTAAGCTGACAAAACGGTCGTTAGAAGAAGAAATATCGAAAAGAGAAGATGCGACCGATCAACTTCACTTGACTCATCAGCAACTTTCTACCGCGAACGGACATCTTGACGGTTTGATTGAAGGAACGACCGATTTCATTGCGGCACTAGATAAAAATTTTAGATATATATCATTTAACAAATCATATAAAAACAATATTAGAAGTCTTTTCGATGTTGATATCGAACTGGGTATGACTTTGGATGAAGTGTTGGCTGATTTTCCCGACGAACTCATAAAAGTTAAAATGAACTGGGAAAATGCACTCGCCGGCAACAGGTTTACAGCCGAACAGATTTATGCAGATTCATCAAACAATCCACTTTTCTACGAACTAACCTTTACTCCGATAAAAAACAAGAGCGATGATTTGATCGGTGCAACTCAGATATGCCGTGATGTTACCGAGCGAAAATTAAATGCCGAAAAGGTAAAAGCTGAACGCGATTTCGTGTCAGCGATATTCGAGGCTAACAGTTCACTCATTGTCGTATTGGATCGGGAAGGAAGAATCATCCGCTTTAATAGAGCCTGCGAACAGATCTCCGGTTATACGGAAGCTGATGTCAAAGGTAGAATTTTCTGGAACATTTTGATTCCGACCGAGCAGATCAAAATCGTTCAAAGTTCATTTAGAGAATTCGATAACAGTCAGCCGAAGAATGAATATTTCACAAAATGTATCAGCAAAGATGAAACGATACACAACATTTGCTGGAATATTTCCGCGATTAAAGATGAAAATGATACAAACGAGTTTCTGGTCGCTACGGGAATTGACATCACCGAACGAAGAAAGGTCGAAAAAGACCGTAAACTTATGATTGAAATACTGGAGAATTCAACGGATTTTATCAGTATCTGGGATGTTCAGGGACACATTAGATTTCTCAATCCGACCGGCAGAGGTATGCTGGGAATCGGTAAAGATGAAGACATTACAAAATTGAGAATTCACAGTTGTCATCCGCATTGGACGAATGAATTACTGCAAACCGAAGGATTACCGACGGCATATCGGAAAGGAACCTGGCTCGGTGAAACGGCTTTGAAAACTGTTGATAATAAGGAAGTTCCG
>JBGTGO010000008.1:0-10704 GCA_041746675.1 Pyrinomonadaceae bacterium
GGATGATTTTGATGAATCAATATTAGATAATGAAGAAGAATTCAAAAAGCGTTTCAAGCGAATAGAACGCCCCGCTTTTCTGGATAAATTAGTAAAAAATAAAGAAAGTAAAAACCGCATTACGATCTATCTCGACGCGGATATTATCGAATATTTCAAAACGCAAGCAGAAAATTTCAATATAGGCTATCAAACCTTAATAAATCAAACCTTACGCAAACAAATTGACGGCTCAAACACCGACCAAAAAGCCGACGAAGTTATCGAAAGACTTCTGCAAAACAAAGACGCTTTGAGTAAATTAAAAGCCGAATTGAAAACTGTTTAATTTATGAAAATTCATTTGTGATAATTCCAGAATAATGGTGCAATCATTGTTAGTTGTAAGTTGATTAGTTAGACAAAATCAGGAATTAGGATAAACAAAAAATGGGTAAAAAACTCACGGTGTATATGATAGACGGAACTGAATATGGACCTAGACTTAGTGAAATAGGCAATTGGGTTGGTAAAGCAATTTATAGTCCAAGATCAACCATTAATAATATTATTGCCAGACCTGAATTTGATAACCCCGGAATATATTGCTTAAAAGACGATCCGACAGATGAGGCTTTTGATGAAAAAATTTATATCGGGGAAGCCGAAAATATTAGGACAAGACTAAAACAACATCTTAGCGATGCGTCAAAGGATTTTAAAGAAATTATATTCTTCATAAGCAAAGACGAACTTTTAACAAAAACTCAAATAAAATATCTTGAATCAAGATTAGTGCAATTGGCAATAGATGCTAAAACTGCCGAAATTGAAAATGCCAACTCTCCCGCTTTGCCGACATTGCACGAAGCCGATATATCAGATATGGAATTTTTTCTGGAGCAAATAAAATTGATTCTTCCTGTAATGGGATTTAGATTTTTAATCTCTTCAACAATTAAATATGCTCAAAAAATCGAAGCAGAGCAATCCCACCAAGATATACCAAAATTTGAAATGAAAACCAGCAGTTTCAAAGCAAGAATGTATGAATCCGATCAAGGTTATATTGTAGAAAAAGGAAGTGAAGCAAAAAAGGATTTATCTGCATCCTGCACCGAAACATATAGAAATTTAAGAAGAAAGTTGCTTGAAACTCGCATACTAATTGAAAAGGGAGATAAACTTGAATTTGCGGAAGATACGATCTTTAGCAGTCCAAGTGCCGCAGCAAACATGGTTTTAGGAAGAAACTCAAATGGATTTATAGAATGGATAACTGAAAACGGAAAAACTTTTAAAGAAATACAAGGTGAAATTAATGAATAAACCGAAAACAAAAGGTCATTCGGAAGAGTATTTTGGAGATTTTCGGGATTATTGGTATAACCAAGATTTTCTTGAATTGATGGCAAAGCGTTGGGAACTTGGGAATGTTCGCAACCTTTTGGATGTTGGTTGCGGGCAATGCCATTGGACGCGGACGGTTTCTCAGTTTTTGGGGAAAGGTGTTTCGGTTACGGCGGTTGATGCTGATCCGAAATGGGCGAAAGATGATGCGAAATTGCACGAGTTTTTTGATGAATGCGGGATCGGTTTTGAGATAAGAAAAGCCGATGTTTTGGAACTTCCCTTTGCGGATGATTCCTTTGATGCGGTGACTTGTCAGACGGTTTTGATTCATATCGAGGAGCCGTTCGAAGCATTAACGGAAATGAAAAGAGTTTTGAAACCGAACGGGATTTTGTTTTGTGCCGAGCCGAATAATTTGACGCATTCGGCTTTGAAAGATTCAATAATTTCAAAGTTCGATGTTGATGAATTGATCGAATGGTTTGTGTTCGGACTCATCAAAGAAAAGGGCAAAATAAATCTCGGCAAAGGCGATAATTCAGTTGGTGATCTGTTGCCGCAAATGTTCAGCGAATTAGAATTACACGACATCAAAGCACATCTTTCGGACAAGACAAATGTCATCATTCCGCCGTATCAATCGTACGAAATTCAATCTATGTTGAAATTCCGGCTCGAAAATGAGTTTGAAGAATTTATGAAGGCGGAGACAAAGGAACAATTTGAAACTTTCGGCGACAAATACGATAAAATTCGGGAAAGAGTCGAGCAGAAAGTTAAAAAATACAAAGCAGAATTAAAAAGTGAGATTGAAAACGAAAATTATTACGATGTCAGCACGGCGATAATGTATTTGGCGAGTGGAAGGAAATAGAAAATGGCAACACTTCTTAATGAATTATTGGAATTGATTTCTACTTTGGAAAAAAGTGAAATCGAATATGCGGTTTGTGGTGGATTAGCCTTGACGATTCACGGTTTTCCGCGTGCAACTTTCGATATTGATATTTTGATTCAACCCGATTCGCTTGATAAAACATACAAAATTGTGGCGGAAAAGGGTTATGATATTCGAGGACTCGATATTTCGTTTAAAGAAAGAGCCGTCGAGATTCGGCGGGTTTCCAAAATTGACGATGACGGCGAAGTTTTATCGCTTGATCTATTACTCGTAACTCCTTTTGTTGAAGATGTTTGGGAAACGAAAGAAGAACTCGAATGGGAAGAAAAATCTCTGTGGATAGTTTCTAAAAACGGCTTGATAAAGATGAAAGAGTTAGCGGGCAGAGATAAAGATTTAATTGATATTGGGAGGTTAAAAAGTGAAGAAAATTGATATGTCCGGCGAAGCGATTACCAGACGTTTACGACAAACCGATCAACTTCGTGAACTTTCTTTGTCGTTAATGAAAGCAAAGAAAATCTCGGACGAGAAAAAAGCAGAGATTAAAAATAATAAATCGAAGACGGAAACGCGACCGTAAAAAAGCGTGCTGAAAGTTAGGTTAGAAGACGCTCCAACGCAATCACATTTTCGCCGATTGCAGAGAAATATATGAAAAATATCACGATGCCATTTGTTGTAACGGCTTGGGAAGCCGAAACTTACGACGATTCAACATTGAGTCCGACACTTTCTGAAGTAACGGTTAAAAAGACTTTTGACGGCGAAATGAAAGGCGAAAGTGTCGGCAAATTGCTGATGTGTTCGTCATTGGACGATTCGGCGGGTTACACGATTATGGACAGATTTTTTGTCGAAATCGAAGGTCGAACTGGTTCGTTCGTCGTCATTCACGGCGGAATGACGGACGATTTAAAAGCAAATGGCAAGATCGTTCCGGGTTCGGGAACTGACGAACTCGAAGACATTTCGGGAACGATTGAATTTAAATCAGACGACGACGGCAAAACGATAATTCTCACTTATGAATTGCCGAATTGATAAAAATTGCCTTTGTTAGTATAAATAAAAGCGGCTTTGATGAAATTTAATACGAAACAATTTTTATCTGTTCTGCTGACACTAAACCTCGTATGGGTTTTTGTCGGCTGTGCTTTTCTTTGTGCCGAAAATGATTTTTGCACCGATGAAGTCGAAATTTCGTTAAATAATTTCGCAAGTTTCGATGAATCTCCCCACGAAGATTCTTGTCCGATAAAAAGTTCGGCTCAAATGATTACGCCGGAAAGAATTGTCTTGAAATTAGAATCTGCGGCGGTTAATTCTACCGATATTCCAAAGTTTTTATCAACGGCAATTTCGCCATTTACATTCAAAGATCAACCGAAACTTTATCCACCACCGAAAATCATTTCGCCGAATAAACGCCCGTTCATACTCCGAATTTAAATAATCAAATTTGAATCTATTGCAATTTATTTTCTGCGGTTTCCGATTGAAACTGCGGTTGTGTTTTATTGTCAGATTTCATAAGGAGATTGTTAGTGAAATATCTATTTTTATCTATAACTTTAAGTTTATTGCTGATCTTTCCGGCGAGTTTTTATGCACAAAAAACTGCCGATATAAAGGTTGCAGGTCAGATCGTTTGTTGTGCCGATTGTTGGGCGGAAGCCGACCGAACAAAGGTCGAATACGGCACGGCGGAAGATTTATTAAAATCAAAATCGTGCGTTGAAAACGGCGATCCGACGCTTATCGCAGTTCGTGAAGGCAACAAATTCAAGCTATACCAACTCGAACAAGGCGAATTTAAATTACAGGAAAAAAACTGGCTAAGCTACATCGGCAAAAAAGTTTCGGTAACGGGAACGATAAAAAATAAGAAAATCTTTGTCGTCAACACTCTTGAAATTACCGCCGAAAGTCTTGCCGCACGCGAAGCAAAAGCGGCAATTGGGCAGAATGTCGAATTAAAACTCAATGATCTATTCGGCATCGAACAGAATTTGAATCAATACAAAGGTCGCATCGTTGTTCTCAACTTTTGGGCGACATTTTGTATTCCGTGCCGCGAGGAAATGCCCGATCTGGCGAAGATTCAAAACGAATATGCCGCACTTGGGCTTCAAGTTATCGGAGCATCAACCGACGAAGCATCGAGCCGTCCGAAAGTTTTAAAATTCATCAAAGAAACAAAGGTAAACTTCCCGATTTGGATGGGAGCGACCGCCGCCGATATGACACGTTTCGGACTCGGTGAAGCATTGCCGGGAACGGTTATTATTGATAAATCGGGCAAGATCGTTCAGGTAATTTCCGGCATCGTCAATGTCGAAGATATGCGAAAACAGATTGATTCGATGCTCGAATTGGCGGAAAGCAACGTCGAAAAGACGGAAGAACCGATTGCACAAAAAAAAATCAAAACGGAAAAGTCAAAAGCCTCGACCGTTCCCTCCTGACCGCTCTGACCGGGAGAAGGTCGTGCCGTGAGCGGGACAGGAGCAAATGAATATAGATGGACTTATGGAACGCGGTTTATACCGGACATAATCAACCGTGCGAAGTGGCGAAATACTTTGACCTATCAGGTAAATTCGCGTCTTTCGGTCGGCATCGAATATAACCCTTTGGCGGGAAAAGTTTCACCTTTGGCAAATTTCGTTGCCGTTAGGGAAACGGAAAAACGTCCGGCGTTGATTCTCGGCACAAGCAGCGACCGGATCGGAACGCCTTCGGGACAATCTTTTTATGCAACTTTCAGTAAAAATTTAGAACGCGAAACGGGTTTGCCGATCTCGCCGTATTTCGGTGTAACTTACGGAACTTTTGAAAACCGTCTGCGACCAATCGGCGGCTTAAACATTGCGTTACCAAAAAACTTTTCGACAACGATTTTGTTCGACGGCGTAAAAGTTCATCCGCTTCTAAATTACAATTACGAACGGCATCAATTCGGCTTTATGCTCGCACGGGGCAAAAAAGCAGGTTTCAGTTATAATGTTTCCTTTTAAAAAGGTAAGTTTAACCGTTCAAAAGAAATGGTTAAACTTACCTTTTGTCATCTTTAGTCGTGCTGTATTCCTTTTTAATCTACTTTTTCGTAAATTATCGTTAAATTCGTTTCAAACGCAGGAAAAGCCACGACCATATACCAATCTTCTCTAAAATTTTCCAATTTATCGGCGGCGGTTTCCATAAACTTCATACTTCCCGCCATCTGATCGTTCATTTTAATTGCTAAACTGTCCGCGTAAACTTCTATGACAACACTGTCAACTGTCAGTAAATCAACTTTATACGCGATGATCGAAGTTATTTTATCCCAGTAAAATGTCTTCGTTTCGCCGTCAATTCGGACATCGAAAAGTTCATCATAATAAGTAAAAATTCCGTCCTGATACGCGGGCGAATCTTCCTTCGGAGTTTCGGCAATCTCTTTGGTCAGGTCAATCATATTTATCGTGTCGGAAAACCAGATTCCCGGATGTTCGACGGCAATCGCAGTCAAAATAATGATTATCAAACCGCCCGCCAGGATTGGAATTCCATACACCAAATTATTATCGCCCAAAGTCAGTAAAATCCCGGTGAAAACTACTACGGGAGAATACATAAATATATAATTCGCCGAGTATTTTGAAAAAGGAAGTTGAAAAAATTTGTCGGCTTTTCGAACTTTTTCAATCTCTTTGAATTCAAACCTTCGATCAAGCAAGAACCAACTGAATAAAACCGCCGGAACGCCGAATAACAGAATAATTAAAATGCTTAACTCAAAATCTTTCTGACCGTCTGAATAAATAATAAGCAGTATCACAACGACAATTGCGATGCAGGGAAGAAGCAAATATTCGGTTAAATTTTTTGATATTGGAATTTTCATTTCAAATATAAATTTCAATCCAATTATAACCTAAACAAAATTTTATCGGAAAAAGTTTTCTTCCAAACAGCTTTGCGATGCGGCGAGAGAACCGACACAAAATTTGCGATGCTGAAAAGATAAACAAGCAAGAATAATTATAAGTCTGAAGGAGTTTCGTTGTAAGATAAATGAGCTTATTTGAAACGCTAAAATTTGCGAACAAAGGGAATTGAAATATGGAAAATCAGTGGAACCAAGTTAATCCGCCGACCGAACGCTCACCGTTTTGGTGGCTGCGTTGGATTCCGACAATTGTTGTATCGGTCTTAATTATTTATTTATTATATGTTGTCGGAAGTTTGGCACTTGTGCCGCTGCTCGCATCTTTTGCGTTGGCATATCTGCTCAATCCGATAGTTATTCAAGGTGAAAAACGAGGACTTTCGCGGAGTATTTCCTCAGTCGTCGCCATTTTTATCGTAACCGTTGTGATTGGTCTGTTTCTGGCTTACGTGCTGCCGGATATGTGGGAAGAAGGCTCAAAAGCCGTTTCAAAAGTATCGAAACAATTTACGCCGGAAAATGCCGCCCGGCAGAGAGCTTGGCTGAAACGCTATTCGCCTGCTTTGGAAAGTGTTTCAGGAGATAAGATCGAACAATTGCTGAAAAGTCCGCTTGAATTTTATAACGAAAATCTTTCAACTAAAACGACGATTATCGGCGAAAACGGTGAAGTTAAGGTAGAAAATACCGGCGGCGGCGGCTCAATGATTATGTCTCTGCTGAATTCATCGCTCGATCTGATGTTGGTGCCGTTCTTTGTCTTTTATATTCTGATTGATTTTCAAACGTGGCGAAAATCTATTGAAGGTTTAATACCGCCGCGTTTTCGTCTGGCGTTTCAGCGTCTGTTTGATGAGTCCGGGCGGATTCTGGAATCTTACGTGCGGTCTCAGATTCTAATCGGGCTGATAATGGCGGCTTGCTATGGTGTCGGATTTTGGTTTCTGGACGTTCCGGCATGGATTGGAATCGCCCTGCTTGCCGGACTGCTCAATGCAATTCCGTATGTCGGCACACTTATCGGAGTCGTTCTCGCCTGCGGATTTACTGTCGCTCACGGCGGCAGTGCTTGGAATATCATTGCCGTTTTAGGAGTTTTTCTCGCCGTTCAAAGCTTGGAAGGCTATGTTTTAACACCGAAAATTTTGGGCGGCAGATTAAATTTGCACCCGATGGCGGTTTTTTTGGGTCTTTTGATCGGCGGAAAACTTTTCGGATTACTGGGTTTCGTGTTGGCAATTCCAACAATCGCTATCAGTAAGGTCTTTCTGAAATTCCTGCGTGAACTTTATGAAGACTCCTATTTTTATCACGGCGGAAATTTTCATCCCTCGAAAGCTCCGGGCGAGAACGTCGAAGACCGCATCGCCGAAGCCGCCGAAAACGTGCTTGCCGGTCAGGAAAAACACGATGAGGAAGATATTGATGAATCAAATCGGGAAAATAATGAAATATCCATTATAGAAAAAGATTCGATTCAGACGGATGATAAAATTATTTAGTTTGACAACGAAAATTTACAGACACACATTAAACAATGCTGAAAATTGATATTCACACACATATTTTGCCGAAGAATATTCCGAATTGGAAGGACAAATTCGGCTACGGCGGCTTTATTCAACTCGAACACCACAAAGCGGGTTGTGCGAAAATGTTCAAGGATGACGGACATTTTTTCCGCGAAATTGAAGATAATTGCTGGTCGGCGGAAAGACGAATTACCGATTGCAATGAATATAATGTTGATGTTCAGGTGCTTTCAACCGTTCCCGTGATGTTTGCGTATTGGGCGGAAGCGAAAGATTGTGCGGAAGTTTCGCGGGTTTTGAACGATGGAATTGCCGAGATAGTGGCGAAATATCCGAAGCGATTTGTCGGTCTTGGCACAATTCCGATGCAAGACGCAGATTTGGCGATAAAGGAATTGGAACGCTTCAAAAGTATCGGTTTAGTCGGCGTTGAGATCGGTTCAAATGTCAATCAATTAAACTTAGGCGAACCGCAGTTTTTTGATATTTTTAAAGCGTGCGAAGAATTAGATTTAGCAGTTTTTGTGCATCCGTGGGAAATGATGGGACAGGCGGAAATGCAAAAATACTGGTTGCCGTGGTTGGTCGGAATGCCGGCGGAAACTTCGCGGGCAATTTGCAGTTTGATATTTTCCGGCGTTCTGGAAAAACTTCCAAAACTTCGGGTCGCATTCGCTCACGGCGGCGGCGAATTCCCGGCGACAATCGGCAGAATCGAACACGGTTTCAATGTTCGCCCCGATCTGTGTGCAGTTGATAATTCGGTTAATCCGCGTGAATATCTCGATAAAATGTATTTCGATTCCCTCGTTCATTCACCCGAAATGCTGGATTATCTGGTAAATTTAGTCGGTGCGGAACGAGTCGCACTCGGCACGGATTATCCATTTCCGCTCGGCGAACTCGAACCCGGAAAATTGATCGAATCTATGCCTTATGATGATAAAATAAAAGCAGCATTGCTTCACGGTGCGGCACTTGATTGGTTGAATTTGGATAAAACATTATTTACTGATTGATAAGGTTTAAGATATGGCAATATATCTTTTTACGGAAAATAATTTAGAAAAGTTAGAAAGAACCAATTTTTCAAATGAAAACATACTAGAACGACAACATTTGCAATTTGCTTTAGAAGAGCAGATAAATATTATTGCTTCTGATTGTCTTGTTATTAATGAAGAAGTATCTGTCTGAAAGGAAAGTTTAAAACGTATTGATTTGTTAGCAATTGATAAAGATGCAAATTTAGCAGTTATTGAATTAAAACGTAATGAAACAGGAGATCATATGGAATTGCAAGCAGTCCGATATGCTTCAATGGTTTCTACTTAAACTTTTTTTAGGAGAAGATGAAATCTTGATATTTGCTGATACTACAATTTATGCAGTTTCTAACCAATGGGGCAAAATAAACTTAGAGCCTTAACATTGCTCACGCAATAAACTTGGGTTTTGAAATTGAGGAGATAACAAACTAAAACGTGAAAATACAAGAAAAACTTTTTGAATCAACGCAAAATTTTGCAAACAAAATGGACGGCGAAGATTCGCTCGCGGGTTTTCGTGATAAATTTTATATCCCGAAACAGACGAATGGTGAAGATACGCTATATTTTACGGGCAATTCGCTCGGATTGCAGCCGGAAAATGCCCGCAGATATGTCGAGCAGACATTGAAGGATTGGGAAATTTACGGCGTTGAAGGACATTTCGACGGTGAAAATTCGTGGATGTCGTATCACGAAAAACTAACCGATTCGATGGCAAAAATCGTCGGTGCAAAGCCGATAGAAACGGTTGTGATGAATTCGCTGACCGTGAATTTACATCTTTTGTTGGTTTCATTTTATCGTCCGACGGCGGAAAGATACAAAATAATTGTCGAAGCCGATGCGTTTCCATCCGATAAATACGCGGTCAAATCGCAGATCGCATTTCACTCCCAAATTCAAGATTTAAAGTCCGATGCACTCATTGAAATCAAACCACGCGACGGCGAAACAACGTTGCGGACGGAAGATATTATTAAAACTATTGAGGAACACGGTGATTCGGTTGCTCTCGTAATGCTCGGCGGTTTGAATTATTACACCGGGCAAGTATTTGATATGAAGCGAATTACCGCAGCCGGACACAAGATCGGAGCGGTCGTCGGTTTCGATCTCGCTCACGCGGTCGGAAATGTCGAACTGAAACTGCATGAATGGAACGTCGATTTTGCCTGTTGGTGTTCCTATAAATATTTAAATTCGGGACCGGGCGGAATCGCAGGAATTTTTATCAACGAACGCCATGCTGAAGATTCGACATTGCCGCGTTTTGCCGGTTGGTGGGGACACGATGCCGAAACACGAGTTTTGATGGACGATGAATTTGTTCCGATGAAAGGAGCGGAAGGCTGGCAATTGTCGAATCAGCCGATCTTATTGCTTGCTTCCTTGCGGGCTTCGCTCGACATTTTTGAAGACGCGGGAATAAAGAATTTATTGAAAAAATCCCATCAATTGACGGGTTATTTGGAGTTTCTCTTAAACGAAATCCACGACGAACGCATTTCGATCATCACGCCTTCAAACGCAGATGAACGCGGTTGTCAGCTTTCGATTCGGGTTAAAGATGCGGACAAAAGTTTGTTCAAAACGATCTCCGCCAAAGGTGTCATCGCCGATTGGCGTGAACCGGATGTCATCCGCGTTGCTCCCGTTCCGCTTTATAACTCGTTTATGGATGTTTGGAAATTTGTTGAAATTCTGAAAGATTGTTTATGCAAAAAGTAAATTTCAATATTTCACAAATTAAATCCAAAGAAGATTTTGCCGAATACTTTCAAAGCGAAGTTTGGAATGATCCGGCTGTTACAATTTGTCAGCGTCATAATTTACCCTTTTCGGATCTCAAACGTGCGGCGAGCAGCGATCATATAGTATTTTTGGTCGCCGATTCTTTTGTTTTGAAAATTTACAGACCGTTCCGCAAATGCTTTGAACGTGAATTGGAAG